>JANQGJ010000084.1 GCA_028277395.1 Bacteroidales bacterium
CACCCATGGTACCACTCCGATAAATCTCCGCTTTCGCAAAAATTTTAATCATCCTCGGTTGGTATATTAGGATGCTGAAAATTTATGCTCATTTCATCATAAATTCTTTTACTCCGCTTTCTGATCCAAACTACAATTAATCCCATACAAATTTCCAGCTTCCATCTGGTTGTTTCTTCCAGATTGTATGAAATACACCTGTATTTTCCACTTTGTTATCAGTAGAATCAACATAAGAGAACCTGTAATATCCATATGTATATGCCATATCACCTGACATGGATACCTCAATGAATTCCGGCTCCCAGGTTAGACTTACATTCCGACCCGGATCCTGCTTTTTGTAATACTTGTCTAGCTCATGTTTTCCAATGATCAGTTGATTATTTCTAAGTAATACTGCATCATCATCTGCATATTCCATAAACGCAGCCGGAACACCTTCCTTCTGAGCCATTGCTGCAAAGCTTCTTTCCGTTTCCAGAATTTCGGCTTTCCATGTATCAATATTACCAGATTCACGATCTTCACAAGATGTAACAATGACGAAGAGTACTAAAACAGAAAACACATATTTCATAACAGGTCTATTAATACAAACTGAGATATTGTAGTTTAGAACAATTTATTTTACTGTAAAAATATGCAAGCTTTGGCTATCTTACACCATGTTCTCTTAAAAATTCCGAATATTTCTGATCGGTTTCCTTAATATGCTTTATTACCCAGTCTTTCAGGAAGTCTGTTATTTCGGTTGACAGTATCAGCCTGCCTTTATCAAAACGTTCTTTTAAGTCAACGACCTTTGCCGTAAATTCATCATGTTCTTTTTTATGTTCTTCATAATCCGGATAATTGTATTCTTCAAAATACTCTTCCTCAGTTCTAAAATGTACCCTGGCATAATCAATCATATTCTGAATAAGCTCCGATCTGAGTTCATTAAGTGTTGCCTTACTCTCGCCAGTGTATATTCTATGAATTTCATCATAGAAATTATTGATCATATCAACCATTTTCATGTGTTGACCATCAATTATATCAATACCAACACTTAAGCTGTTATCCCAACTAAATACTCCCATTGTACCAATTTAAATTTCCAAAGTAAAACTAGTGATTTTTTGGATAATATCATTGTAATATAAACTGATTGGAAAAAGGATGTCAAAAAAGTTCTTTTTAAGCTTATAGTTACCAAAAATACACATGATTAGTGTTAAAGTCTCACTATGCTTCCATATCAAGTTTATAGTACACTTCCTGCGTTTAAAAGATCTGCAAAATCAGGCGCCAATGTAACAGTTGAGGATAAGGTATGGGGTTACAGACGTAATGCAAATGCACCTGAATATGGATAACTATTAGAACATGCTCAATCAATTAGCCAAATCAAAATTAATCATATTTATTCAGAATATTTAAAACCGTAAAAGTAAGCATAGTATTATGTATTTTTGCAATAATATAAAATACCATTTATTAAATGAAAAAGGGTGACATATCAACTATTCTCCGTAAGTTTCGGCTGATGAAGCTTGCTGATTATAGCAGGTATCTGTTTTTTAAATTAAAGAACAGGAAAAAAAATAGTGCTTTTCTTAAAAACAATCCTGGCGCAAAACTTCCTCCCGATTATATGATTTATGAATCATTCCAGCTTAATTATGCGGAGTATTACACCAAAAGTAGGAATTCGACAATCTGGGTTCTTGATCATCTAAAGAAATATATATCCATTGAAGGAATAAAAATACTTGACTGGGGTTGCGGACCAGGAAGATTAATAAGACATATGCCCGGAATACTTGATGATTCAAGTAGTGTTTATGGTACAGATTATAATAAAAAATCAATAGAATGGTGTAAAAATAACCTGCCTGGTATTAGCTTTAACTCAAATACTCTTGAGGCAAAATTACCATATGAAGATAATTTCTTTGATGCAATCTATGGAATTTCAATCTACACACATCTTAGTGAGGACCTTCATTATTCATGGACAGATGAGCTACAACGAATTTTAAAGCCAGGAGGTGTACTGTTCATTACAAGTCATGGCGATGCCTTTATGGGTAAATTAACTGCTGCAGAGGTTGAAACCTATAAAGAAGGAGAATTAGTGGTAAGAGGAATGACTGAAGAGGGACACCGAACTTTCACTGCCTACCACCCTGAGAAATTCATGAAAAAACTCTTTTCAAAAATGACTGTACTTGATCATATTGAAATACCTTCTACCACAGGTAAGGCACAGCAGGATGTTTGGTTGGTTCGGAAATAAAAGATCAATATACTTTACTATAAATCGCTTTACTAGTCAAGTACAATAATAGTTGCACAATAACAATTATTATACCGATTTCTTTTTTTAATAAGCATTGATATGCTTATTATATTATCTTATAATCATTTCTGTTAGTTACATCTATTTAATCTGCTACAGTAATACTTCCTTTTGTTCCATACAATAGGGTTCTTGTGAAATTGAAGTATTGACAGCGATTTCACTGATGCATTACAAATACAATATAACCGATTATTAATCAGTGCTTTTCCATTTTAATAGAACAAGAGTACATATTATTACAAATCCAATTATAGTAACAATGTTTAATAAAATTAATATTGAAATTCTATTTTGAAAAACAGTAATAAAACTTTTTTGATCTTTTTCAAGATTAGCTAATATCTCTTTTTTGCGTTTTAATTGGAGTCTAAGTACATCAAAATAAACTTCATTCAACCCGGAAACCTTATTTATACGACTTAAAATCACCGAATCCGTATAAGGAATCGTTCTACCGGGTAATGGACCGGGAATACTGTACATATTAAGGTTTCTTGGTGAGTTAAAGTTCCTTGAATATCCACATTGACTAAAGAACAATGTGTCATTATTATATATTCTCCCTATAAATAACCATTCATCATTAATATTAGGATATATTGAGCAAGGTTCTAAAATACCATATAATGTATCAATTTCGTTACCTTTGATTATATCATCAACAATAATCGTAAAATATCCATCAACAGAGTTTAACTCCAACACCTTACCTATAAAGATATAGTCGGAGTAGTTATATTCATCATCTCTATGAACAGTTTTGCAATTACATGCTTGCAATTGTGTATATAAAATTGAACATATAAATATTATTATCCAAATTAAAGACTTTGTATTTCCCATTATTAATATTTTACAGTTCCCCATTTGTGTAATTCATTTAAATATTTATCTGGTAATTGCGTTAAAACTGTTTCTTCGCTAAGTTGCCATAGTTGCCGCACCACAAGCCCTACGTTTGGCTATGGTTTACTTAATCATCAAACAACAATAACATCATTTATCAAATCATTCCCACCAGTATAATCTCTTGCATTACTATACTGGATACTTCACTAATCCACCTACAACAGGATTATTATGAATATAATTTATTTTCTGACCAATTACCTTATTTCTCCGTAGCTCAATTGGCTTATTATCATGCCTCCAGAATTGATAATTAACAACATTAGAGGATTTTCTTCCCGTACTTTAAACTGTTCCAATAACCAATCTTTTCTCTCTTCTTTTGAACTTTTCTGAATAGCTTTAACTATTTCCCTGCTTGTAGACCTTTTTAAATACCCTAATGTATTTTCCTATTTATAATCATATATATATCCAAAAACCAGGTGTTCATAGTTTGTCATTATGCCCATGCAAACATCTCCATTCCCTTATGTCTTTGGCAATAATGTACACTGTCTATTACAAAATTTTTATATTCATTTAAGGTGAAGACATCTATCCATCAACAACAGCAAAACTTACAAAATACATTCCACCCAGATTATGAAACTTATAATTCCTGCTCATATTGTAAATAGAGTGATAATTTGTAGGCTAGTTATACCACACAAGAATACTCGTGCGGTAACCATATAAACTATTCCAGATTAATTTTTACAATCAGTTTATGAACAGGTAATTGTTGCAAACTAAAGAAAGTTCTACTGAGGAAAATGTAAAAACACAGCATTTTCTGAAGAATTATATCCCGTTATTAATTTTCCATCATATCTGATGTTATATGTATCTTCAGTTTGAACACAACTATCCAGGCTATTTCTAAATTTAACTATAATATCAGCTGTTAATGGTTGTAAATCATCTATAAACTTTCTAATATTTATATTTTGGTTATCAAAAATAACAATGTTATTTTCCAATAAGTAATAATACATATTTGTATCAACAACTAAATCAAATACTCTTCTGCAGTGACTTCCAAACATTTCAAGTTCAAATTTGTTATTTACAGTATCAAATTTCTTCTCAGAGATTAAAATATATATTGAATCAAAATCTTTTTTATCCAATATATAGTCAGTAAATTCACTAACTGCCTGATTGTAAACATTCAACATCTTTTTCTCAGAATATACTGATTGAGTGCAACTAAGAAATGTGTATAGAACCAGAATGGAAAAAATAATAATAACCCTTTTCATTATAACAAAATTAATAATTAATTAACGTGAGTTCGATGTAAAAAACACTGCTCTTTTGTAAAAGAAAAAGGGATTTTGATTATATTTAAAGCTCTAACATTCAAATATATAATAATCAACAACCCCTTTTATGAATACCGATAAAATTACTGAAATTTTCTGTTTAATAGACGATTTCAGCAAGGAATTTGAAGAAGTTAAGAAGGATCACATACTTTCTGAGAATACGACTATAAAGCGAAGAAATCGGAGATTTGCACTCTCAGACAGTGAGGTAATAACGATTTTGATCATTTTTCACTTGGGTCAGTTTCGGAATCTTAAGCACTACTATTTGTTTTATGTCCAGAAGCATTTAACAAATGAATTCCCTAACACTGTGAGTTACAATCGTTTTGTGGAATTCCAGAAAAAAGCTTTAGTTCCCATGGTAATATTTTTGAAAATGTGTTGTCTGGGAGATTGTACAGGGATTTCCTTTATTGACTCAACTCCATTAAAAGTATGTCATGTCAAAAGAGAAAAGCAACATAAGGTTTTCAAAAATATGGCAAATAAAGGACAATGTTCAATGGGCTGGTTTTTTGGCTTCAAACTTCACCTGGTAATCAATGATAGAGGAGAAATACCGGACTTTCTATTGACTCAAGCTAATGTGGATGATCGTGAACCACTGAAAAACAAAAACTTTCATGACAATATATTTGGAAAGCTAGTTGGGGATAAAGGATACATAAGTAAAAGCTTATTCGAGCAGCTTTTCATAGATGGAATACACTTGATAACCAAGATTCGAAAGAATATGAAGAACTGTTTGATGCACATTCATGACAAAATCTTGCTTCGCAAAAGAGCTTTAATTGAAACTGTTAACGATGAACTTAAAAATATCTGTCAGATTGAGCATACTCGTCATAGAAGTTTTGAGAATTTCCTGGCTAATCTAATCTCTGGCCTTACTGCTTACTGTTTTCTCGACAAAAAGCCTTCATTAAACACTGATATTATTGATAATAAACAAATTACTAATTTCGCTTAGGTCGAACTCACGTTAAGTTAAATTTTCACTTACAATATATCTTAAAATCACCATTCGTTTCGCATGTAGAAAAGCCTTACCACCCACTATCTCACTTTTTCATCGATGATTTTTTGTGCTTTTTAGGATTATGTTAATCCAAAAATATACCTAACTAGCACTACATCTTACTATATTTCTACATATTGTCTAAAGTACCTTTCTAGTGTTTAATAATCACCATAATCTGGGACACATGCAATAGTTAGGGATATAACTGAAATATTACCGACGCATTGAAAATGCTCTTGAGTATGGGTTAATTTTCAAAATAATGATATTCATACTTTTTCAATATTTTACCATACTGATCTTTTTCAAACTGTAAACGGCCAGAATCATCATATTCATAATAGTTTGTAAGACCACTTGAATCCGTTTGGGAAGTCATTCCAACTAATGGCATATAAGTATAAATTGTTACCTGGTATTCATTGTTGTTAATATAACTGCTTAACAAAGTCTGTAAATAGCTTACATCATTCTGAATATCTGTTAGTACATCCGATTTACTTAAACTGTTATCATCAGGAGTAATTGATACAGAAATGTTATTTCCACTCACAATTTTCGCTATCGGATACTGATTGTTATAAGCCCATACATAATAAGCATATATTCCATCTCTGGTTTCAACCTTTAAAACATTGCCAAAAGCATCATATTCTTTATGGATTATCTCAGATTCCATTCTTGTATCTCTGGAGACTCCAGATAGCTGAGGATCCATTGCTACATAATTAGAAACTGGTGAACTAATGGAAAGGTTTAAAATTGTATCAATAACATAATAATTGCTTTCGTTTTTATATTTCATTACATTGGCTTCAATTACATCATCATTCAAGGACTTCACAGTTTCCAGAGGTATCTGAATTATGTTCTTTTCTTTCATTTGTTCTATAGCCTCATAGTTTATATTAGTTGGTTGACTGGATAATGAATAATCAGATGGGTATTTATATGAAAATTTCAAAACATCCTGATTACTTTGTTCTCGTGTGGTTAATGCCAGTTGTCCAATAGTATTATAATCAAAATTTTCAATTTCCACAACTGACCCATTATCGTAATGATGGTAAGTTATTTTCTTATTAACTTTTTTACTACCTGATATCAGGTAATATGGTGACATTACATCCGTATGAATATAAAAAGCATTGATTTTCTCAACATTCATAAATGCATATTGAAACTCAACTTCCTTTACTTTTACGTCATATTTGTTATATAATGTTTCCTTTTTTAATAAATTTCCGGCCCAGCTATAATTCGGGTTAGGAGGATAAGGAAGCGTATCAGTTACAAGATAAGGATAAGTAAATGCAGTATTATAATGGTAAGAATAATTCACCATTGAATTGATATAATTATAATCTCCATTTTCCGGATTGTAATCAACTCTATAATCACTACCGTGCATAACAGGAAACTCAAATTCAAACAAAGTATACCCATTACCTGGTATTTCCTCTATTACCTCAGTATAATAAACATCAGAGGATTGGAATTGAAATGGGTCATGTGAATAGAGATGAAATTTATACCTTGCATCATTATATTCATCGGAGGGTGTATAAGTGTATTTTCCAAACAAGGGAATATTCGTTATCAGACCTGATGTGTGACTTGAATTATCTGATAACTGGTAATAGTAGTTTTTAATTACCGGGATACTATTGAAACCAGGGTTAAAGGATATTTTTTTTATTCTCAATCCTCCTCCAATATTGTTCTGATTATCCCAAAAATACATATTTGGTTCATACTCGAATTGAATATTACCTCCTGTTGGATATACTATTTGTTCAAGAATTCCTGCCTTCATGGCTATAGGATCAGGTGTTCTGTCAGCTACATCTTCATTTGTTTGAGTACTGTTGATATAAATCTCACCTGTATGATTATCACGAGGGTAAATGCTCAAATGACTTAAAACAGGATATTCAATAGGATCATTGGGATAATACCAAAGTGCAGGGAGAAAGGATGTTGCATTGTTTTGGTTATAATATCCCCAATAATCCTGCTCAAATCCTAATCTTGAAGGTAATTCCAATGTATTATAAGTGAACTCAAATGGAGGTTTAGCATTACCGTTTCCGTCTGATTCAGTTAAGCTGTTTAAAAACAATCGTTTATACTCACATTTCTTGTTTATTGAGAAACTTTCAGAATAATCCTTCGCGTTTACATAAGATTGTCCAAATGTGTATTTTTTATACAATTGATTATCATTATTGTAGATTTCAATATTGTTTAACGCTTTAGCATTGGTTGTTTTAGAGGTATTCATATCTATAAATACTTCAGGGAGTATATCTTCTCTATCTGAAGTATGAGCGTTAAATTTAATATATCCATCATCAAAAATAATTTCAGACAATCTTAATGCATCAACCCAGTCAATATTGTATGACATAATATGATCATCCCAACTTACTTTATAACCTGAAGGTGCATCAGATTCAAAAGTTCCTGAGACTCTCATACTTGATTTCATCGCAATTGTTTCGTTCTCATAGTTAAATTGGACAAGTGGATTGCCTGCATGATCCTTAATAGCAGACAAATACCATGTAGAATTATAGGCAATATCAAAAAGCTCTTCAATTAATGTTTCATCTTGTACTAAACTATAAACACATATATCATTTGGATTAAAGTCTAATACATTACCACTGTATGAAGGCTCTGGAAAATTATCCCATGCATCTGATTCACTTATATGTAAAGTTGTTCTTTCAACCTTGTCAAATATATAAACAGTACCATCATCAACCGTTATCTCAAATCCGGTAATTTCTTCATTGTTTGTTCTTTCGTATTGGATTTTATAATTGTTTTTTGGAATACATCTAACTTCTCCATCATGATCAATTATAAATTTTCCGGTATAACCATTAAAGTTAAACGTAAAAATATCAGGAGAACTATCTATATATGAATTTTTAATATTATAGTGGTAATAAGGCAGAAATAAATCTTCAGAAAATGAGTTTTTTACGTAATTATTGCACCAATAATCGATACGGTTGTTATCGTATAAATTACCTGCATTATCAAACAGCTCGAAATCCCAACAATCCGAATGATATCCAAGGCCGAAAGCATGTCTGGGATCGAAATCTTTATCTAGTAACCGTTTGACATCATCCGGTGCACTCATAATTCTTCGTGTTATCATGCCTCCAGCATTTAGGCTCCATCCCATTCCAACCCAGGAGGAATAATCTGTAACTTTTACACCTTTTGAATGATAAGATAAGCTAACAGGAATTTTTAAATTCCTAGCTTGTATGGTATAGAGCGGAATATCAATATTGGGAATTCCTGTACTTTTTGATACAGGTATATTCGTATATTGCTCTAATTGATAAACTGTTGGTGATGGTGGAATATGCCTTTCTTGAGAGTAAGTTGTTAACTTTGTAATCAGTAAGAATAAAATCCCCCAAATAATAGGTTTTTTCATGTTATTAATATTTTTAAGTTATCATTTATCATTGTTACATTTACAAATGGTAATCAAGATCATATCATTAAGTTATTTATATCATACCTAATACTAGCTGAAAAGGATTACTGAGTAAAAGCGTTGTACTAGTTATTACCTTTAAGTTTTTTCATTTTGCTCAATCTATCATCTTTTATTGAGGATGCACACTTTCTTAGAATTTTTCTAAAAGATCATTGTATAATAAATTAAAACAATAAACAGATTTCCTATTAATTAATATATTTCTTTCCCATTTCTTGTAAAAGATTTAAGATTCCATACATAATTATCTTTAAACTCAAGCCCTAAATAGCCGTATCTCATACTCCAATAGATATAGTTTAAATCAAAAGATCTGTTTTTCATATTTCCACGAGATTCTATTGCCTTTATCTTATAACACCTTTTCGTGTTAAATTCAACTTCTTCTGATGCTTCAAGATTCTCTTCATTCAAATAAAGAATAATCCCCGGGTACTTTAAGTCATTTTTACCTAAACGTAATTTAAACTCAACCTTACTACCATATTTATCAGAGGATAGTTTTAACAACTCAATATTACCCATAACAAATAATGTTTGAACCGTACTTGGTAACAATGATAAATGATCATCAGCGTTAAAATAGGATTCAACACTCTCTATAATTATTGTATCAATCTCTCCCTTATTCGATTCAAATATCAATCTGTCACCTTTTTTATAAGGTTGCCATTCCAAATCTGTTTCAGATAATTTATATCTTTTACAAGAAAAAATCATTGCAGATAGAATCAAGATAAAAAAAATTACTCTATTTTTCATAACCTTTCATTTCTTCTAATTAAATAGTTGTAAAGCTACCTTTAAATTAATATTGTTAATCACCTTTTTCTCTATATCGTATAAAAGGATCAGATGTATCATCAACACTTCTCAATATAAATTCATCATTATCATATACATTATGACCACCTCTTGTAAATATATTTGCTCTAGGTTGACCTTTCCCTCCCATTATTGTCCCATAGTAAAAGTTGCTATCATCAATACCATTAATTTTACCAAATTTAGTACCACCATTAGGTAAATAGTTTCTAGAAGAAATCATATCATTTTCATGACTATATTGAATTCCTAAAACTCCTGATGGATGATCAATATCTGTGGGCTGATGTGGTGTAATATATTCGGCAACTTCTATATTATAAAGAGGATTTCCATCTGCATCTGTGTAACTTTGCAACTGTTCAATAAAACCAGCTGCATGAGCTCCACCTTGGCTATGTGATATCACTTTTATAGTTTCCCCTGCATCTAAAACAATATCTTCATTTTGAACCATTTCATGAAATAAAACAGCTTTTGCCATGCCATCCAACCTCCTATCGGATGCCTGTGAATTCCAAAATGATGAACCACTAGTGAATCCTACTTTTTCATCATCGTATTTATCAATAAAATATGCAGCAATATCAATATCTTTTCTTCCAAAGGTATTCTCACCCTTGCTCCAATACTCAAAAACATCCTTCTTATAGATACCTGTTTTCCCTCCCAAACCATTATAGACATGTCTAGCTTGATCTCGTGCACCATGCCAGAACCTTAATCCACCAATGAATAAAATATATCTCCCATCAGGATCAATTGCATTTACAGGATTATTACCAACATAGGTGTATGGGGAAATGTCTGGATATTTTTCTGATAGAGGATCGATTGTTATAAATCGGGCAATTGCTGGATCATTAAACCTTTCTCCATAATCGTACCAATCCAAATCAAAATCATCTTGTAATTCCTTACCATTATATTTGTATTTATTCTCAGAATATGAGTTACCAATGTAGGTAAGTGATTCTCCCATATCCATACCATAGGGGTAATAGCTGTTATCTTGTAAAACTTTACCATTCTGATCAAAAGAAACTCGCGTATTACCTAAATGATCTTTAATAAAAAATTCATAACTAAACCCACCATTTCCATCTGAAACAGCCCTACCCTCAGGTGTTAATATGTAATCTGCTATATTATTCAAATAAACAATACTTCCAAGATAATCTATTGGATCATCTCTTTCAGAATTTACTGAAGTTGACTTTTGTAATTTATCGCCGCTGGCTGAATAGATATAGTCAATTGCTTTGAATGCACCAGCACTAATACTTATATGCTTTGGAAGATTGAGTATATTATAATCGATATTATCAATTTGCTTGTTAAGATCTTTTGTCATATTACCGTTCTGATCGTAAACATATTCTTCGGCTGTCAGATATGAGCCATTGTCAGAAAAACCATTTTCCTGGCAATTAGTACCAGTTGCATCGTTTATATATTTTAACTGGTTTCCGTTATATCCATAGGAAAGGTTATCAATTAAATCATAAGTATCAGTCCCTCCAATTTCCCCATTACGCGATAAAGTTTTAATATTTCCATTTTTATTGTATGAATATTGAGTAGTATATTTATCTGCATCCTTGAATGTACAACTTAGTATTCGATTGCATCCATCATAGCTAAAATCATATTGCTTTAATGTTTCAAAATGATTTGACTGCCAGGATATTCTTCCTATATTACCATTGTATAATGCTCCACTTGACATATTATTATAATCAAGTTTCATCGTAAAGAGATCTTCACCAGGATTGCTAATATCATTCATGTCGGTTAACCAGCCCCTTATATTGTACTTATATCTTATATCCTGCATAAATGAACTTTGGTTACCACTCAGGTATTTCTGAGAAAGCTGTCCTATTTCAGCATATTCCTGGTTACTTAAAACTATCCAATCCTGATTATTGATTTTATGTTCCGTTTCCAATATTCTGCCTACCTGGTCATATAAGAATCTCTGACAGATCGTATTAGTTTCCCAACCAACATCTATAGTTTCTCTTGTTTCTTCAACTTCACCAGTGAAATTAATTTGTGATGATAAAACGGTTTGTCCTCCCAAATGATTATCGGTTATGGTTTGGACAGCATTTTTGTATTTATCATAATATATAACGGTTGTTAACCAATCATCTGATACCAGTAGTCCATCATGTAGTAATACTTTAGTTCTAGTGATGGTCGTCAGTCCCTTTGTTTCTGATGAGTATGTGTTATTATCCAAAAAATAAAATGGTAAATCAGTAGACAAAAAATCGTAATCTGATGAAACCAACTCAAGCTCCAATGCCTGATAATCATCATAATATGCTATCGTCATTATTTCATCGAAACCGGTCAGGACTGGAAAAGCTGTATTCGAATATCCAGTCCCGATAATATAGGTTTCAAATAGTGTACATGATGAAGAATTTACCTCTGTTTGCATCTCATCCTGAGATAAAGTAGTACTATGATGATATATACCCGAGATAATAGCCCGATTAAACATATCATATTTGTTAAACAACCATTCATTTGATTGTCGGAGAATACCATCCTGAGTCAGTACTAACTGATCATTATTATTATAAACCATGTAAATCTCATCAATACCAGGTAACTTTTTTATGATTATTCTATTTCTATTATCATACTGGTAATAGAAACAGAGCTGTTTCACCCAACCGATACTTAAATCAAAGGTTTGAGGAGTTGTACCGGAAGGTAGTTGTGAATATGTTTCAGGTGGGAGTACATATCTCAGATGTCCAAAATCATCATATACATATTGTGTTATTAAATCTTCAGTTCCTGTTTTTATAATCTTTTTTACAACCCGGTTTTGCAAATCCTTATATTCAATACTTACATGCCCGTCTTCGTCGGTATTTATTAACTTAAAAAGGGAATTTGCAGGATAGCATCCAACCTTCATCAGTTGATTATTTTCAGAAACCCTGAATTGATAAACTTCGCTATTCGTTTCATTTGTTTTATATTCATTATCCCGCGTATGTGATTCATCAAAACTCCAGTCGTAACCAGGACTACTTTGTCCGACAATTCTGTTTAATGGAGAGTCATCAAAAACCTTATCATAAAAAGGATAATTTCCATCTGTTCCTTCATAATAACAATTGTGAAATGTAACCACCTCTGTTTCAGGCGACGTACGATAACCACCAGGTCCATCACTGTTTGCATCCTGAGCAATTGCGTAAGGCAGGTATTCTTTTTTCCTACGTCCAACATCATCATACAAAACAGGAATAATTACATCATTACCATAAGCGGATGCCTTTACCATTGTCTGTTGAATTTCTCGTCCAAGACCATCATAATACGTAATACTTTCTTTCCAATCATTCTCATAATCAACTTGATTGTGAACTGGAATAGATTCTGAAAAGTTATTTCGTATCGGCTCAAACACCCTAATATAATTGAGGTTAAACTCGCCATCAGTAACAGGAGTCCCACCGTTCAAAGGCAAATTAGGGTCAATATATGCAAGAAAATTATTATGTCCTGTTGTTTTAAAACCAGCAATAAAAGTTAATGAAACTCTTGCAACCTCCACATCATTTTCGTAAGTAGAAATAATTCTCTCATTCATGCCATCATCCTGTGCATAAATGAACAACTGTGTGAAACAAATAAAAAAAATAAATATATAATTCTTCATAATATTATGTGTTTACAGTTTAATTACTTTGAGTGTACTGGCTAATTCTTTATAAAGCACTTTTATATAATATACTCCCGGTTCCAATTTACTAGTATTGATTTCTTTGTTAAAACTGATGTCGTTTGTAATTCGGGATTCAGTAAATAATACATTTCCTGACTCAGTTATCATTTGATATTCTATTTTGTTTTCAGGTTCAACATTTTGGATATGTAAGTTAACCAAATGCTTTGCAGGTACAGGATATACAGTGAATTTCACATCACTTACTACCTGAACAATAGTCATATCATTTGTACTACAACCATTAGAGTCTTTTGTGACAACATTAATATGATAACTACCTTCTTCAAAGTTTTCCGTATTCAATTCAATGTAATCACTGGTTTCAGATGTACTCCATAAATACTCATCAAACTTGTTATTAGTAGTTATTTTCACAATATCTCCCCTTTTAACCTGAATATCCTCACCTAAATCTACCTGTAATGGGTGATTGATATGAATATAAATTGTATCAGATGTTATACATCCCTGCTCGTCTCTGACTTCCAGGTAATATTTTCCAGTAGAGTCTGCTATAAATTCACAACCACCTTCAATATCATTCCACAGGTATTTCGAAAATCCTGAATCAGCCACTATAACAAATTGGGTTCCACATAAACTTGTATCGTTTGGTAATCTGACCGTAACACTAAAATCACAATCATACAATTTTGTTAGATAAAAATCCTCTCTGGTACCTTGTTGCGTAGTATCGGTTAGTACTTTCATGTTATCGTTATAATTACCTGTGAGATAAAGATAATTAAGGCTGTCTATAAGCATTCTTCCAGCAAAATCACTGTTTGTATCCCCTATTGCTTCAATAAACTTAAACTGACCATCACCATTGTATTTTACAACAAAAATGTCACTTGAAAACTCTTGAGATACTACTTTATAGTCACCTTCTTCTATCACTCCTCTAAAGCTTCCATTTATATAAATCTCACCTCTACTATTAACAATACAATTAGAGAGGTACTCATTTCCAGCCCCACCAAATGTTCTAGTCCATATAGGTTCACCATAAGGATTATATTTAACAATAAAAGCATCTAGTTTTCCATTTGACACTAAAGTGTCATTGTTTTCAGTTATAATATTACCACTGAATGAACCAGCAACCAATATATTGTTTAAACTATCAACTACTAATGATTTACAATAATCAGAATAGTCTCCTCCAATTTGTTTTATATGTTGAGTAACAAAATTTTGATCAAATTTAATAAGGTAACCATCGCTTCGTCCAATTGATTTAATACTATTTTCATTAACAATCAATTCTTTCTCAAATGATCCCGTCAGGTAAATACTTCCTTGCAAATCAAATCTAATGTCATTTAAAACTTTTTTTCCTAAACCACTTAATAAAATAAGATTTTCAGGTTTGCCAGTTGGTTTATATTGTAATAGATAAATGTCTGATTTACACTGACTTTTATAAATCGAATCCTGGAACATTATCTGATTAAAAGAACCTCCTACTAAAATACCAAAGTCTTTTCTTTCTGCTAAAATTACAGGATTCGAATTGAAATATCCTTTAAGTTCTGTAATTCTGCTTCTATCACCGTTTTTATCAATCTTGTCAATAAATAATATGGTAAAATTCTCACCCTCATCTGATTTTACATCTTTAATATTTATATTATACTGATATCCACAGATGTAGCTTTGACCTGATTCACCAATTACAATTGTTTTAATATGGTAATAATTATCTGACTTAAGTTTTTGTTCCCAGACACTGTCACCATCGCTATTAAATTTGGCAATAAAAACATCTTCCTGATGTCCAAAAATACGTTTATCAACCCTTGTAGAATCCTTAAAGTTTCCAACAACATAAATGTTGTTATCATCATCTATAACCATATCACTAACCAGGTCCCAACTTGTTCCTTTTGAGTTATTGAGCCATTTAACTGATAACGGTGATTGTGCAAAGGTTTTACAAATGACAAAGAATAACAGGGTTATTATAAAATGTTCTTTTCTCATATCGATAAGTTTTTTATAATGAAATACCTTCATGATATTAATCCTGGTTTGCGATCTTCTCCAGCTTTTTCGTCAACTCATCAATTCTCAATATTAATGCATCTATAACTTCATAACTATTGTCAAGTTGTTTCTGCTGTTCAATTGTATATAAGGTTAGTTCTTCAACTTTCCGTAAGAGCAAATCATCCATTTCACCAACACCATATCCATTTTTAATAAATTCTTCAGCAGATGGAACTTCAGGAAGATGCTTATGTTCTTTTATAAACGCTTCAACTTCATTTAAAGGTTTAAGGTTGTAATCATCATAAAAAACATAATCTGAGGTTGGAACACTTAAAACTATCTCCAGCTCTTCAGCAAGAATCTTACCAGCTACAGAAAGTTTATAGTTATTTGATACGGTTGTTCCAATACCAACATTTCCATTTAAATAAGAGATATCAGTACCATTTGAATTTAACTGCCATAAACTTAATTCACCGGGATCGATCCAGGTAGCTTTTCCCTGTGCATCTGATTTCAAAACATAACCATCAAGTGGTTGGTTAGTATCATCCCAAAGTGTAAAATGATTGGTATAGGTACTTCCTTTAACGTGCAAGTTATATTCCGGTTCAGGAGTCCCAACCCCAATATTTCCATTATTTCGTATTATTAAGGTATTGGGATTGGCAAAATCATTGAACTTTATATAACTTAATCCATCATTTCCATCATTGTTCATGCAAAATATCAATCCGTGCTGTGTATAAGAAGTATGTGTTTTAAAAACTGCATCACCTGGTTGTGAAGTAGGTGCAAAATCATTTGCATTTTTTGCAATAGAAATTTCAAGTTCAGCTGACCCATCACCAAGTTTAATCCTGGGCCGACTTGTACCATAGACATGAAGCTTTGATGCCGGATCTGTAGTACCAATCCCTACATATCCATTTAATCCGTCCAATGTCATTAACATTGGATGTTCGAATTCAGGGTTGTTCGAATTAAAAAACAGTTTCCCCCATTCAGTAGAACTCCCCCACTCGATTTCTGAATAAAGTTTATTAAATGTAAGCCTATCTCTTAATTCTATCCTTCCTGCAACATTTAATGAGTTTTGAGACATAAGTGCAGCAGGATCACCAATATAAATATTATAATCATATTCATACATTACACTATTTCCAATGGTTGGAGGGTCTTTAGCAACCTCAACCCATTTGGTAATATAATCATTCTTTATGATTCTTTCCTCTTCTGCAGCTACAAAGGTGGGAGTTTCCTTTGGATCCAATTCGTCAACAGTTCTAGTCTGTGCAACAGCTTGCATTGTTCCAGCAAATACTGTAATTACCGTGATTATAATGACTTTTAATGTCAAGAAATTCGAGTTAATTTTCATTTCTAATTTATTTTAAATTAATAAGTATCTTCAATTGTTCAATTTTACTTTCGGATTTATCCTGATAGAAATAACTTGTGATAGGTTGGGTCATGATTATCAGGTTAAATTTTAAGCGAATTTATTGTAAAAGTTTTCAATTCTACAACTTTTGGTAGTTATTTTTTATACAAGCATGTAGCTTACAATAACAATGTTATATCTTAATATTCTGTTTTTAAACCCCTTATAAATCTATTTAGATTCTTTCTAAATTTTAAAAGTTGTTTGCTTTTCAGCTTCTAACATTACCTGGGTTATAAAAATGACTCAAATTTACTACCGTAAAAATTTATTCCCTACCTTTGTCACCAGCTAAGGTGTCAATTCCATCTGACCTGATGGATGACTTAATAGGGAAACAGGTTGGATTCCTGTACAGTTCCCGCTGCTGTGATACTCATTTACAGCTTTTGAAACCTGGTCACTTATCGCTAAGGCGATTGGGAAGGCCTCAAAAGTGAGTTAGTCAGAAGACCTGCCCTGGTGCTAGTAATCAAAGCTTTCGGGATAAAAGCAAGGTGATTTATCTGTCATTCTATCAAGTTTAATCCTGTAAAGTTTTGAGGTTTAATTAATTATAATTTTTATTTTAAATCTTAAAGCTTTTTTTATGAAAAAATTTTTATTATTATCTGTAGTGATGACTGTTATTTCTTCACTACATGTCTTTTCGCAAAACATGATTACCAAACAGGTTATCATTTGTTCGGGAGGTAGTATATCAAATCCTGACGATTTTGTTACAATAGCCACATATTCCCCTACAACGGGAATTACTACAACATTTGACACTATTTACACTCAGTCGGTTCAGGATGTAATAGTTGATAATGAGATTGCTTATGTTGCTGCCCAGGACTCTATTGTCAAATACAATTTAAATTCTTATACACGGTTAGCAGCGGTTGAAGCCCAAGGAGTTCACAAGCTGGCAGTTCGTAAAGATGTTCTTGTAGCTACTTTTTGGTATCCTTTAACAACCGGGTTTGTAAAATCTTACTCTCTGTCGGATTTATCCCATATAGTTACATTTGACGGCGTTTCGGATGAAGCCGATGGTATACATATATTTCCCGGAGATACATATTCAGTTGTCGCTGTTCCGGGAGGCTGGGGAAGTACTACAGGCAAGTTAGCGTGGCTGGATATCGATAATCATGAGCTTATTACTGAGCATGAAATGAATGAATATGGAAATGGAGTTAGTTTCTTCGTTACCTACTACACAGGAATTCCACATAATCTTGCTATTACCAAAACACCATGGGGTGATTCAACATTTTATGCCTATGGATTTAATATTACAGGACAACCTACCGGGGTATATAAATATAATGCAACTATGCAAGGTTATACTGGTCAGGACAAAACTATCTTATATGCACAAATTAATGATGGAATTGGACAAATTGATCTTGAGAATCATGTTGTTATTGATGAAATGATAGTTGAACCACCAGAATTAACTATCTCAAGTTCAATATATGATACTGTTAATAAGCTGTTTTATGTTTCAACCACAGATTATTCTACTCTGGGTGAAGGAAATATCTATAATCCAGGTGGTGAAATAGTTGGGAGTTTCGAAGCAGGCATCTCACCTGAGGCCATTGCAATTGACTATAGGGTTTCTTCCGGAAATAAAGAAATTAGTAATGATCAGATTACAGTTTATCCTAATCCCGCTTCAGATTTCGTAACAATTGCCTGTTCTGATAATAATTACAATTATGTTACCATTACTGATATAAGTGGAAGAATTGTTTATTCAGAAAAGATTTCTTTCACTGATTCCGGAAATACAATTGATATTTCGGGTATTAACAAAGGTATTTACTTTATTTCCCTGAACGGAAAAAGTAAAAGTTCAAATCATACCATCATTAAGAAATAGCAAAATCAACCAGGCCGGGTTATTATCCGGTCTGGTTAAAAACTTGTCTTATGAAGCCAGTGAGATTTTATATAGCGTCAATGATAATTCTGACACTCTGCGTTATCAACACATTATCAGCTCAATATGCTCCTCCTGCAGGTCAACCCGGCACTACTGCTATTCATGCCGATAGCAATGTTTTTATCGGCTGGGCAAGTGATTGTGTTATTGAAAGAGGACCTGTTGATATATCCAATCCCCAATTGGGAGATGCTTCATATGGCTCCGTTGAAAATGCAACAGGTAAGGCTGACAATGGAGTTATTAGTCTTGGAGACGGAGGTATTGCTACCTTAACCTTTGAAACACCGCTTGCCAATGGTGACGGATGGGACTTTGCAGTTTTTGAAAATTCCTTTTCCGATAGTTTTCTTGAATTGGCTTTTGTTGAGGTAAGCTCAAACGGAACTGATTTTTTCAGGTTTGAGTCTGTATCACTCACAGATGAAACATTACAGGTTGGTACTTTTGACACAACGGATGCAAGAAATATTTATAACCTGGCAGGAAAATACAGGGCTTTCTATGGTACTCCTTTCGACTTGTCACAACTGGAAGGATCAACCGGACTTGATATCAACAACATCGTTTCCATAAGGATAATTGATGTTGTGGGCAGTATTGATGCAGATTTTGCTACCTATGACTCGGAAGGCAGGATTATTAACGATCCATGGCCAACACCTTTCGAATCTTCAGGATTTGACCTTGATGCAATTGGGGTTATTTACAACAGAGATAATACGAATATTACTGAGATTGTAAAAAATCAACGAGGAATGATTTATCCAAATCCGGCTTCTGGATTCTTTAGACTGAATGCTAATATGGATGTGGAAAAAGTTACTCTTTCAACCCTCAACGGGACTTTAGTTAAAGAATATAATTACAGTTCAACGGATGTCTTCGACCTTAACTCCATAAAAAAAGGATTCTATATTGTTATGGTTCAGACCAAAGATAAAGTGATCACTGATATATTGATTGTTCATTAATCCCGATATGGTCTTTAGCAATAAATATCTGTTTCTTATTTCTGTTTTTTCAATACTGACTTTCAACCTTTATGGACAGTTTTGCTACGACACACTACAGCTTAAGGAACTTGAAATTATTGCTAATCAACACGATCTGTTTTCGGTCACGAAAAAAACTTCAATAGATACCATTGCCAGGAAGGAACTTGGTTTAACAAACATTGGTGAGTTGTTATCTGCATACACTCCTGTTTTTGTAAAGTCGTATGGAAAAGGATCATTGTCAACAGTATCATTCAGAGGTACAGGGGCTTCACATACAAAAGTATTATGGGAAGGATTTGATATTAACTCTCCTATGCTGGGACAAACTGATTTTTCACTTCTTCCGGGCAGTTTTTTTGATGAAATCGAACTCCATTACGGAGGGAGCTCATTAACGGAAACCAGCGGTGCTCTTGGTGGCAGTATTAATCTGAGTAGTGGGTATCCCTTTAAAAGCGATTTTGGTGTAAATATTAATCAGTCGGTTGGTAGTTTTAATACTTTTCAAACAGCAATTAATGTAAAAACCGGTAGCAATAAACTGTTTTCTGACACACGGTTTTTCAGACAGTCATCTGACAATGATTTTCCCTATTTAAACACTGCCATTCTACCTGAAAGCCAGGAAATGAAACAAACCAATGCAGATTTCAGGAACATCGGTTTTACACAGCAGTTGGCCTATAAGTTTAAGAATAACCAAACCATCAGTTTTATTACATGGAACCAGTGGAATGAGAGAAACATTCCTGCCATTATGACTAACATAGATAAGGGTGGTAATCAGGATGAACACCAGAATGATTTTTACTCAAGAAATGTACTGAAATGGAATATTATTAATCCTGTTACCAGCTGGGATATTAAAACTGCTTATTTTCATGAGAATCTTGAATATTATTTACATTCTCAAAATAGCCTGGAAGATACAATTACCCTTATTGATTCCAGGAATAAAATGGAAAACGTATCCCTTGCAGGTAAGTTAATTGCAGAACCTGATAAAGGGCTGCTCATTACAGGAGATGTTAAGGCTGTGTATCAAAAGGTAATCAGCAATAACTATGTTGAAACAAAAGACAGAAAGCTTTTAAACGCTTCTGTTGGTATAAAAAAAGATATCCTGAATAACCTTTCTGTAGAAGCTGTTGTAAGATCAGAAATATCTGATGTAACAGTAATTCAGATGATGCCAATGCTTGGAGTAAACTTTAAACCTGTTAAAAATCAGGATTTTCATTTTAGGTTTGTTATCTCAAGAAATCAAAATATTCCATCATTAAACGATTTGTACTGGTATCCGGGTGGTAACGAAAACCTTGAACCTGAGATCAGTATAGATACTGAAGCAGGTGCGGATTATTTACTCATGATTAATAATCAACAAAGCTTGTCATTTTCAGTGAGTGCTTATTCATCATGGGTTAGAAACTGGATTATCTGGCTTCCTGGAGATTACAGATACTGGAGTCCGGAAAATATAGCAAAAGTTTATGCCAGAGGACTTGAATTATCACTAAAGACGTCCGGTACTTTTGGAAAAGTCGTATATAATATTTTTTGTGAATATGCTTACACCCTAAGTACCTACAACAGTGATGAAGACAAAAAGTCTGGATTATCGGAAACTCAGTTGATTTACATTCCAAAACATACAGCAGTTGGTTACCTCAATTTCAAATATCACAGGATTCAGACTACATGGAGTTTATCTTACACTGGTGCCAGGAATACATCAATGAACAGTGATACAAAGTACTCAAACCAACTCCCTGCTTATATGCTGAATGACTTGTCAGCCAGTTACGGTTTTAAAATGAAAAAACTTGATCTGGATTTAAAATTTAAGATTTACAATCTATTCAATATTGATTACCAGGCAATACTATGGAGAGCAATGCCCGGAAGAAATTACGAATTACAATTAAAGTTTAAATTATAGTTATGACAAAATATATTCTTTCAATAGCCATAATTCTTTCATTATTTTCATGTTCAAAATCGGATGATCCGGCACCTGACAATAGTGATATTCATAAAGGAGGAATTTTTATTCTTAATGAGGGCAATTATTCAGTTGCAAACTCATCCCTTTCTTATTATTATCCTGATGTAGACACTATACTTAATAGTTTATTCTACAAAAAAAATAATGTTCCACTTGGTGATATAGCCCAAAGTATTACCATATTCAATGATATGGTTTATATTGTAGTCAATAATTCAGGATTAATATATATTATTGATAATACCAGTCTTGAGTTTGAAGGAAAAATAAGCAACCTTACTTCACCTCGCGAGATTCTGATACTGGACAACGAGAAAGCTTATGTTTCCGATTTGTATAATAATTCCGTCACTATCATAAATCCCATAACTTTCGAAAAAACAGGAAGTATAAATGTCGGCAAAAGTACTGATTGTCTTGTCTCATATGGTGATTTTGTATTTGCTGCCAACTGGTCGGCACTGAACGGACAGGGAATTAATAATACAATCAGGGTTATTGATACAAAAACCAACCTGTTATCAGATACAATAATTGTCGGACTTGAACCCAACAGCATGAAAATTGATAAGAACGGACATCTTTGGGTATTGTGCAGCGGAGGTTACTTAAATGAAGAGTTACCCACTTTGTGGAAAATCAACCCGGTTAATTTGTCCGTAATTCAAACCTTAACGTTTGGTGACATTACACATAATCCCATCAACCTGTGTATTAACAGCACAGGAGACTCACTCTTTTTTATTAACACAAATATTTACAGGATGTCAATTACCGACACTGAAATACCTGAGAATAGTTTTATTTCAGCCAGTGAAAATACTTTCTATACAATGGATATAGATCCTAATTCCGGAGAGTTGTACGTTTCAGACGCACTGGATTATAATCAAAACGGTCTTATTTACCGATACAATTCTTCGGGGAAGCTTGTTACCTTTTTTGAAGCAGGAATTATTCCCGGATGTATCTATTTCAATTATTAACTGAGAGCAACCTACATGTAAATTTCACCATTTAATATAACAGTTTCAACCTTGTTGGTACCATAATAATATGGCATATATTCGTAAGTTGGTATTTCTTTTGTAATGAATAGGTTTGCTTTCTTTCCAACTGTTATACTTCCAAGAATATTGCTGACACCCATTGCGTATGCAGAATTAATTGTTGTTGCATTAATTGCTTCTGCAGGTAGCATTTTATATAGAATACTGGCCATTGACACAATTAACTGCATATTTCCTGATGGTGAAGAGCCGGGATTAAAATCGCTTGCAAGCGCAACAGGTAGTCCGGCATCCATCATTTCCCTTACCGGTGAATATTTCATTCCCAGAAAGAATGCTGCTCCAGGTAATACGGTGGGCATAGTTTTGGAATCTAACAAAGCTTCAATTTCTTCCTTACCGGTAAATTCAAGATGATCGACAGAAAGTGCGTTGTACTTCACTCCAACCTGGATTCCGCCCGAATAATCAAGCTCATTTGCATGGATCTTACCCCTGATGTTGTACTTCATCCCTGCTTCCAATATCCTCTCCGTATCTTCAACAGTAAAAAAGCCCCTATCACAAAATACATCAATATAATCAGCAAGGTTGTCTTCTGCTACTTCGGGTAACATTTCGTTTATAACAATATCAACATAACCGGACTGGTTGCCACGATATTCCATAGGTATTGAATGAGCACCCAGGAAAGTTGATTTTATTGTTAACGGGGATATTTCTTTTAGCCTTTTTATAACTCTAAGCATCTTTAGTTCAGAATCAACTGTCAGTCCATAACCACTCTTTATTTCAACGGCTCCTGTTCCATACCTTATTATCTCATCCAATCGTTTCATGGAGCTTTCAAAAAGTTCATCTTCATCAGCATCCTGCATGAGTCTGGCAGAATTTAATATACCTCCTCCTCTCTTCGCTATTTCTTCATATGATAAACCTGCAATTTTGTCCATGTATTCAATCTCTCTTGATGCAGGATAAACAAGATGGGTATGCGAATCAGCAAATGAAGGAAACACCATCTTTCCGGTTGCATCAATTACTTCGATATCGTTTTTTATGGTATAATCTGACCTGTTAAGTTCTTCCATACTACCAAAGTCAGAAATCAAGCCGTTTTCAATATACAGCCATGCATCTTTGATGGTACTCAATTCAGCCATTTTTCTACCTGAGACATATAATTCAGGATTTTTCTCAACCTGAATAAGTTCCTTTATATTTTCAATTAAGATCGACATATACGACAGATTATGTATTTTAGAATGAATTTACTTAAGCATTTGATGTTAAACGATCAATACCCTATGACTGTTTATTATCATATGGTTCAGATCATTTTCCGTTTTCGCTGCAAAGATAAACAACAAGCAAATACAACCCTGCAATATTATATCATGTCATTTGAAATGAAAAGAAACTACTAATAAATTTAAAATTAGGTATATTTGCGCTCAATTTAAATTTAACACAATTATCAAACCTTATGAAATCAAAAGTTTTACTTAGCATTTTAGTGGTATTTGCTGTTTCAGCAAGTATCTTTGCAAAGGACATTAGCTTATCAAAAGCCGAACAGGTTGCTGTAAACTTCTTTTTTGAGAGATCGAACCAATACGGCAATGTAGTAGATTATTATGATTTGAATATCACTGAATCATATTTAGTTGATAATGCATATTATGTTGTTAACTTCGAAGACGGCTGGGTAGTTGTTGCTGCCAACGATGCAATGGTACCGGTTATCGGGTACAATTTCAGCGATCGTTTTCCTGATATGGAAAACAGTTTTTACGGTTTTAGCAGTTGGATGCAGTCATATGCTGATCAGATAGACTATGTTCGTGAGAATGAGATTGAAGCTGAAAACAAAGTAGCACAACAATGGAAAACATACTCAACCAATGATCCGGCTACACTAAGTATGAGCAGAGGCAGGGATATCGATCCTTTAATTTCAAGTTTATGGAACCAGGATAACCCATATAATGCTATGTGTCCGGAAGATCCTGCCGGTCCGGGAGGTAATGTATATGTTGGATGTGTATCAACAGCTATGTCAATTATTATGCATTACTGGAGATATCCTCTTTCAGGAAGTGGTTCACATACCTATTCATGGTCATCTTATGGAACTATAAGCGCTAACTTTGGTGCTGCTGAGTATAACTGGAACGGGATGACAGATGTTATAAATGACAAGTACATCTGGGAAATTGCCGAGATTGGTTTTCATGGTGCTGTTTCTGTTGAAATGATGTTTGGACCTGACGGTTCAGGAGCGTATAGTTTTGATGTACCACATGCTCTCAGAACATATTTTAATATGCAAAATACTGTTCAGTATATTACTAAAAACAGTTATACACCCAGCCAATGGGAAAATATGTTGCAAAGTGAACTGGATGCCCTTCGTCCGATTTATTATTCAGGACAATCAACTGATGGTGGTCATGCATTTGTATGCGATGGATACCAGGGAGATAACTACTACCACTTTAATTTTGGATGGAGTGGTTCAGGTAATGGTTACTATACTTTACAGGATGTTTATAGTTTTAATATGCAACAAGGTATGGTTAGAAACATTTATCCTGAAGACCCTGATTACCCATACGTTGCTTCCGGGTTAACAGAATTAACTACAATTGTTGGGTCATTTACTGATGGCAGTGGTCCTGCTGAAAACTATCCATCAGGAATGGATGCTGCATGGTTAATCAATCCTCAAAATGAACAGGATTCGGTAACCAGTATCACCCTTAAATTTATTGAATTTGACACACACAGTAATGATAAAGTACGCATTTATGATGGTGGTGACGAAACAGCAGAATTAATTGGTGAATTTAGCGGTGGTGATGTTCCTGCAGATATAACTTCAAGCGGAAACCAGCTTTATATCAAATTTACTTCCATTGGAAGCGCAAAAGGGTTTAAAGCAGAATATTTTTCACAATTGCCGGCATGGTGTACATCAACACAAATTAATGACCCTTCCGGAACTATTACTGATGGTAGTATTGGTACTTTCTACTACAATAATGGCACAAGTTGTGTATTCAATTTAAGCCATCCTGAGGCAGTTAAATATACGATTGATTTCAATGATATTGCAACCGAAGAAGGTAAGGATCTTGTAAAAGTTTATAATGGTGCAAATGCTTCATTAATTGGTGAATACTCAGGTCATACCATTCCTGATCCAATAGTAGTTGAAACAAATTCCATGTTGATCATGTGGAGTACCAATTCAACAGTAAGAGATGAAGGTTGGTCACTTAACTTCGCTGTTGATGGAGTTGGTGTGGAAGAAACCACATTTGAAAACCTTAGCATCTATCCTAATCCAACAACAGGATTGTTGAATGTTAAATTTGATGCGGAAAAACAAGGCGATATGCAGGTAAAACTCGTAAGTATTAATGGTCAGACAATATTTAACGAGCTTGTTACTTCAAATGCAGGACATTACAACACTACTTTTGATATTAGTAATGAAGCTAAAGGTGTATATCTGTTGAGCATTATTTCTGACAAAGAAAAAATTGACAGAAAGATTGTTCTTAAATAATATATAATTGAATTACAGATTCAGAAAAGCGGGAGGCTATGGTAAGTCTCCCGCTTTTTTTGCAATAAATATGATACTAATGATTGTCAGGATAATGAATTAACCCTTTCGTGTACAACTGACAGTATGGCTTTTAGAAGTTTATCATCATTTTCCCCGGTCAGACACTCCTTTACTTTTTTTTGAAATCCATAACATGTCATATGACGTATGTCTAACTGTCGGCTTAGTTCATATGACGAAATGGCAGAAATATTACACACCATATATGCAATCTCCAAAGCCCTGTTTATTGGAATTTTGCAACGATGAAAAACAGTATGTGCTGTGGCAGATTCAATTTTCTTGCAACGTGTACACCTTCTTGACTCAATCGCCTTTCCTTTACAATAGTTTGTATTACCGCACTTTGAGCATATGAAACCATTCTTCCATTTCAAATCGGCTACAAGTTTCAATGCAGTATCTTCGTCAGGGATAACTTTTTGATATTTCTCCAGACCGGGATATTTTTTTGTATTTTTCAGCATTAATTTTTCCATCAGGAATATTGTTTTTTCAATATATAATAAAAATGGAATAATAATTGTCAACAAAGATAACAAAAGTGATACTTATGTGATATAAAATAATGTATCTTTGCAAATTAAATTTAGTAATCAAATTATAAATCACTATACATGAAGAAATTAAGTTTAATATCTGTTTTATTAATATCATTAAGTTTGATAAGCTGTAATAATATTCAGGGGAATCAGACAAATGATAAACCTGTAGTTGATAATAAGGAAACATCAAATCCTGACGTTGTTACCCCGGAATACCTTACTTATGAAACTTTTAAGGAAAAAGTCTGGGATTTTGAAAAGAATCCACAGGAGTGGGTATACGAAGGCGATGTACCTTGTGTTATTGACTTTTATGCCGACTGGTGTAAACCATGTAAAATGGTTGCCCCTATCATGGATGATCTTGCAATTAAATATGAAGGCAGAGTAAAAATTTACAAGGTAGATACTGACAAGGAAAAAAAACTTGCCGGCGTATTTGGGATAAGAAGCATACCATCTGTTCTTTTTTCACCAATGGAAGGAAGACCAAGTATGCAAAAAGGTGCTCTGCCAAAAGCTGAGTACATTAAAATTATTGAAGAGCAATTAATAAATAAGAAACAATAACACTACATAAAAAAGAAATGGAACATTTAACCAAACAGTCATTTTTAGACAAAGTATTCAACTTCGAGCAGAACAAAGATTGGAAATTTGAAGGTGAACTGCCATGTATTATAGATTTTTACGCCGACTGGTGTCAACCGTGTAAAATTGTCGCTCCTATTCTTGATGAATTATCGAAAGAATATGCCGGAAAAGTAAATATCTATAAGGTGAATACTGAAGAAGAAACTGAACTTGCCGCTGCTTTTGGTATTCGCAGCATCCCCTCAATTTTATTTTGCCCCAAAGACGGACAGCCTCAAATGGCTCAGGGAGCACTACCGAAAGAAACACTCATTCAGGCAATCAATGATGTACTTTTAAAATAATAGTTTAAACACAATAGGATCAAAAACAGGCTTATTATCATGAGCCTGTTTTTTTATGCTATTTTTGCCTTACAATAATCCGATATGATTAACAGTAGTCAAATTTTAGTTTCCACAGCCTATCTCCCCCCAATAGAATACATTGCGTTACTGTTGCAATATCAGAATATCTGTGTTGAGGTACATGAATCGTATGCAAAACAAACTTATCGTAACAGGTGTAAAATAATGACTGCAAACGGGGTTTTGAATTTAACAATTCCAGTAAATAAAATTAATGGTAACAATACCAAAACCGGTAACATTCAAATTATGAATGAAGATAACTGGCAAATTAATCACTGGAGAGCAATTAATTCAGCTTATAGCGGGTCACCATTTTACCTTTATTACAAAGATGATCTTGAAGAATTCTTTTTTAATAAATACAATTCATTAGTTGAACTTAATACCAAGCTATTATTAAATGTATGTCATCTGATTGGTTTTACGCCTGATATCAGATATACAGAGTCATTTATTCCGATTGAAAAAGTAATTGACAGTTATGATTGCCGTTTTAATATTTCACCAAAGAAAGATTCAATTTTCAACGATTTTGGTGAGTATTTCCAGGTATTTTCAACAAAATATCCCTTTGAACCTAATTTGAGTATTATTGATCTGCTGTTCAATCTTGGTCCTGAAACAAAACAGTATATTACTGAATTATACAATGATTGGAAAACTGATATGAAATAACAGTCTATACCCTAAACTTAATCAGGATACGCAATTCTAACATGATGGATATTCAACAATTTCTTCTTAAGCACTTTTTTGGCAATATTGATCTCTTTCATTGTAATATTTGCATTTAGAAACTGCCCGTTTTCCATCAGAGATGAAAAAATATTCTCCACAAGGTCATTTATCTTTTGTTCATCAGGATCATTTATGCTCCGGGAAGCTGCTTCTACTGAATCTGCCATCATTACAACTGCAGTTTCTTTGGAAAAAGGAGCAGGACCATGGTATGTAAATTCGCTTTGATCGACTTCCATACCAGGATTTAATTTGCGTTCAAGTCTGTAGAAGTATTCCACTCGCCTTGTCCCATGGTGAGTTCTGATAAAGTCGATAATTTGTTCAGGCAATCCGGCCTTACGTGCCATTTCAATTCCACCAAGTACATGACCAATTATTATTTTGGCACTTTCTTCATATGAAATTTCATCATGTGGATTATATCCTGCAACCTGATTTTCAACAAAATACATTGGATTTTTCATTTTACCCACATCATGGTACAATGCACCGGTTCTGGCAAGCAGAGCATCCCCTCCTATTTCATACAATACTTCTGAAGCCAAATTAGCAACCTGAAGCGAGTGCTGGAAAGTACCAGGTGCTTTTACACTTAATTCCCTTAATAATGAGTTATTTGTGTTTGATAGCTCAAGTAATGTTAACTGTGTGATAAGTCCAAACAATTTCTCATATATAAATATCATTGGAAATGCCAGTAGAATTAGCATCGAACTTCCCGTAAAATATCCCATTGTCCTCCATGAGAAACTCTCAAACGATCCTTCCTGTATCAACAACATACTTACATAAACAACTGTGTATGTTACAAATACCATGAGTGTTGCCCTAAACAAATCTGATCTTTTATTAAGCTTATGGATTGAATAAACCGCTATTAAACCAACAATAGCCTGGGTATAGAAAAACTCAAAACTATTGGGAGCATAAAATCCGAGTAACATTAATGTTACCAGGTAAACGAAAATAGCAATTCCGGCATCCAGAAATGCAGCAATTACAATTGGCAATAATGCAAATGGTATTAAGTATGCCCAGTCAGGAAACGCAATAAATACAATGTCGGTAATGGCAATGAACAAAATTTGTGTTATAATCAGTAAAACGATGTATTTAAGCTGATCATAAAATCTTTTTCTGTAAAACCTGATAAATAAATACTGAACCAAAAACAATAATGTAACCAGTGATATCATCCCGGCAAGGATAAATGATCTGGAATCAGATGTGTCAAGCTCTTTTTCATAATCATATTTCAGAGAGATCAAAGTCTGATATTTGTCGCTAGTAACAAGTTCACCCGTTGAAATGATAAGTTCACCTTTTTGAACAAGTCCCCTGGTTGTGGAAATGTTTTTTATTAATTCATCCAGTTCAGCCTTATTCTTACTTTCGTCATAAATCACATTTTGAACAAGAGACTGTGAAATTACATTTCTAAGAAGTATGCTGTCTTTTACATTAAGTTTATCAATACTTTTACGTGTATCCTCAATCGCTGACCTTATGTCGTAAAGCTGCCCGAGAGTAGTTTCAGCAACAACATTACCCTGTATTAAACGTAATTGAAAAAATTTATCTTTACCCTCAATAACAGGATTATACTGAATAATTCCACGACTTTCAAAACGTTTATAGAGCTGCATCAATAACTTCTGGTATCGCGAAGAATCAACATTTAAAGTATCATAGGGACGTGTTGCCCAGGCAGAATTAAAATTTTTAATGAGTTGTTCTTCTCCATTCTCAGCTATCTCATCATCATATCTGAAATATGGAACAAAAGCATCTCTTATTTCCTTCTTTTCATTTTCAATCTGCTGGGTGGTTTTTAGAATTGCAAAATCAAATGGAGCAATCAAATCACCATGACTCCATGGTTTACCAACCTGAAATTCATACTTAAAAATACTATCCTTGGGGCTTACCCATATCACAACAGCTATTGCAGCAATAAAAATAAGTATCTTTAATATCTCGTAGTAATTATGTTGTATTTTTGAAAAAAGTGTATTCATTTGAGTCTGTTTGACGAAACAAAATTAATCAAATCGATCAACAAATTTAATTTTTATTCCAATGACCGGATATGGCATATGTGAACTATCAATGATCCCTGTTCGAAAACAACCATCAGATCAGAGTGAAATGGTTAATCAATTATTGTTTGGTGACACTGTTATAATTCAGGATTTTAAAGATTGGTGGTATAATATAATTTCATCACACGACATGTATGAAGGATGGGTTGATGTAAAACAGATAAAGAAAATATCAAAATCAGAATTTGAATCAATAAATGAAGAGACTTCTGCATACATAACCAGTCATAATGCCACAGTGGAAACAGAAGGTGAAAAAATTATTAATCTTGCCATGGGAAGCCGATTACCTCTTTATGACAACGATAAATGTAAAATTGCTGAGAAAGAATATATAACGTGTGGAGAAATCGCTACTACTTCTGAGTTAACAAAGTGCTCTTCAGTTTGTGAATTAGCATTAAAATATATGGGAACACCATATTTATGGGGAGGGAGATCACCTTATGGAATTGATTGTTCCGGATTTGTACAGGTAATATACCGTATGTTCGGGATATTTCTGAAAAGGGATTCAGGGATCCAGGTTGAATCAGGGATTACAATCGATTTTCTGGAAGATGTAATACCTGGTGATCTTGCTTTTTTTGACAATCAGGACGGTAATATTGTACATGTCGGCATTTTGTTAAACAAAACTAAAATAATACATGCCTCCGGTGAAGTCAGAATCGACAAAATCGACCATAATGGTATTTATAATGAGAAAGAACTGAAATACACTCATAAATTAAGGATTATCAAAAGGATAAAACAAGTTTAGATTCCTCCAGTAAACCTGACATGTCATTAAACTGTCATACTGACAAGATTAAAATATTTTCCTTATCACCTTATCATTCAGACAAAACCTAAAACTTTACAGGCATATCGCTTAATTATCACCATTTGGCATAATTTATGATATAAAGCATATATCGTAAAAATTAATAATAATTTTAAATATAAATAAAGATGGTACTACCAACAAACCTTAAACATGTAGCAACGGCAAAAGACCACGCAGAATTAATTGAAAACAACGAAAACGTAATGATTTGTTGTGGAAGAATGGGACCAATGTGCATCCCTGTTTATGATGTCATGGAGAAACTACAGGATGAATATACCCATGTGGAATTTCGTGATATGGCATTTGACAGTCCTGAAGCAGCTGTTATTAGAAATCATCCGGCCTGTAGCAGTTTTATGGGGCTTCCTTTTGTAGTATATTATAAAAACGGAGAACTCGTTGCTGCCACTTCCAGTATTCAAAACAGAGAACAGATCACCGGAATTCTGGATGAAAAACTTCAACAGTAATATCCTAATTAGTTATTGTCATGAACGAAAAAGATTATGATGTTATTATCCTTGGAGGCGGACCCGCCGGTTTAACAGCAGGGATATACCTCGGAAGGGCTAAAGTAAAAACATTAATCATTGATAGTGGTATTATCGGGGGGCAAACTGTCCTTACATATGAAGTTGCAAATTATCCCGGTATTGAAATGGTATCAGGATATGAACTTAGTTCCACAATGCAGAAACAGGCGCTGTCTTTTGGTTGTGATATTATATCCAATGTCGGTATTACCGAAACGGATATAATAGGTGAAATAAAATCTGTTACAGTGAATAATGAAACAACATATTCATCAAGATCATTAATTCTTGCAACAGGTGGTAAATCACGAACATTGAATGTACCTGGTGAATCAGAGCTAAAAGGAAAAGGTATTTCTTATTGTGCGACTTGTGATGGTGATTTTTTCCAGGATAAGGAGATTGTGGTTGTAGGAGGTGGAAACTCTGCTCTTGAAGAAGCAGATTCCCTTACCAAATATGCAAGTAAGGTTACTGTTCTTCATGAATTTGATGAGTTTCAGGCTATGGAACATGCCATTGAAAAGGCAAAAGCTAATCCAAAAATCGATTTTATACTGAAATCCCATATTACAGAATTTCAAGGCAATGGTAAACTAACAGGTATAAAATACAAGAATCTTGATAATGGTGATACTAATGAAATGAAAGTTGACGGAGTTTTTATTTTTATTGGTTATATGGCTAATACAAAAGAACTTGAAAATACACATATTAAACTCAACGAAAAAGGAGAAGTTATAACTGACGAAAACCTGTCAACTAATGTACCCGGAGTTTTTGCTGCCGGTGACAATCGTGCTGTAAAATACAGACAAATTACAACTGCTGTGGCTGATGGAACTGTGGCTGCCTTGAATTCAATTGAATATTTATCAACACATTCAAAGTAATACACAATAGCTAATTGTCTAGGTTCAACCCAAGACTGTCCAATTAAAACCTGATATAATTTAAAGTCTTTCTAAAATAGGTTAAATCATATAAATTTAACATAAAAAGATGTTTCTGTAAAGAGAAAACAGATACATTTGCAACAACAAATTCTTCGGGGCAGGGCGTAATTCCCGACCGGCGGTAAAAGTCCGCGAATCTCGATTAATGAGATTGATCCGGTGAAATTCCGGAATCGACAGTTAAAGTCTGGATGGTAGAAGAAGATGTACTTACTGATGAAGTGATAACATTATGGTATTAGCAAAAGACTTGTTAATACCCTGCCAAATATAAGAAGTGCCCCGGATTATTGATACGGGGCACTTTTTTTGTCCATAAAGTTTTGAAATGAAGGATCAGTACTACATGCGGCGAGCCATAGAGTTATCACTAAAAGGAACAGGGTTTGTTAATCCTAATCCACTGGTTGGTGCGGTTTTAGTAAAGAACAATAAGATTATTGGTGAAGGATATCATGCTATTTATGGTGGTCCTCATGCTGAAGTCAACGCAATATACAATTCCAGCCAGGATTGTTCAGGTGCAACAATGTATGTAACTCTTGAACCCTGTTCTCATTATGGAAAAACACCACCATGTGCCCTGAAAATCATTGAAAACAACATTTCACGTGTGGTAATTGGCATGGCAGATCCAAACCCTTTGGTTTCAGGAAATGGAATTAAGCTTCTGGAAGATGCAAATATTGAAGTTACAACAGGAATATTGTCAAAAGAGATTGAGTTGATCAATGAGGTTTTCATTCATTATATTACAAATAATGCCCCTTTCGTGGTAATGAAAACTGCTTCAACACTTGATGGTAAAATTGCTACTTCAACAGGGCATTCAAGATGGGTTTCCTCAGGGGAATCCAGAACATATGTTCACGAGTTACGTCAAAGGTATTCCGGTATAATGGCAGGGATTAATACCATATTAAAAGATAATCCTGAATTGAACATCCGTCATCTGAACGGAACAGTATGCCATCCTCATAGAATTATAGTTGACTCCAAAGCCAGGACACCACTTCAATCAAAAGTACTGAATAAAGCTGATGATGTTAAAACTTTTATTGCCGTTACTGATGATGCTTCCAAAATAAACATAAAGAATCTGAAAGATCAGGGAGCTGTGACAATATTATGTCCAAAAACAGAATATGGAGTAGACCTGAACTATTTAATGAAAAAACTTGCGGAGTTTTCAATCGACAGTATATTACTTGAAGGAGGTGGCATCCTCAATTATAGTGCAATTCATAGTGGTATTGTTAACAAGGTGATCAGTTTTATTGCTCCGAAAATAATTGGTGGCAAAGATGCCCCTACTCCGGTTTCCGGGAGTGGTATTAAACATATGGATGAAGCCATACACCTTAAAAGTGTCAGGTCACATATGATTGGTGATGATGTTGTAATTGAAGGATATTTAAATTGATAGGAATGAGATTAGATATTAGTTTAATATAAAGTTAACAGGATGTTTACAGGTCTGATAGAGGAAAAAGGAACAATTACCATGATACAAAAAAGTAGTAAATCTGCGAAGATTACAATTACTGCCAGGAAGATAGTTTCTGACCTGAAGTTAGGTGACAGTGTATGTACCAATGGTGCCTGTCTTACTGTAGTGGAAATCGCTAATAATGATTTTACAGTTGATGTTATGTTGGAAACAATCAATTCAACAACATTAAAGAAACTGATACCGGGTAATGAAGTAAACCTCGAAAGAGCATTGAAATTAAATGACAGACTGGGAGGACACATTGTCAGCGGACATGTTGACGGAACGGCAAAAATTACAAATATAAAAATGGAAGGAATAGCTACCATTTATACCTTGCAGCCTGATAGTTCGCAGATGCAGTTCATCATAAAAAAAGGATCCATAACCATTGATGGAATAAGCCTGACTATTAGCGATATACATAAAGATCAATTTATGGTCTCCATAATTCCTCATACGGCAGAAAATACAACACTGCCCGACAGGAAAGTTGGTGACCTGGTTAATATTGAAACTGATACCATCGCTAAATATGTTCACAACATGATAAACCATAACAGGAATAAGAATAATGATACCTCAATTAGTATTGAGGCTTTAATGAATAAAGGATTTTAAGAAAATAATTATGAGCGATTTTAATACAGTCCCAGAAGCAATTGAAGACATCAGGAATGGGAAAATGGTGATAGTGGTTGACGATAAGAGAAGGGAAAATGAGGGTGATTTGATAATGGCTGCAGAAAAGATCACTGCCCGTGATATTAACTTCATGGCAAAACATGGTGGAGGATTGATATGTATGCCCGTGGTGAAGCAGCGGTTACATGAGCTTGATATAACACGTATGGTTGAAAATAATACTGATGTAAACAAAACTGCATTTACTGTTTCGATTGATGCAGCCGAGTCAACTACCGGAATTTCTGCGTATGAGAGAGCTGCCACCATAAAAAAAGTACTTGACAAAGACAGTGTTCCTGAAAGTTTTACTAAACCCGGACATATTTTCCCCCTGGAATATTGTGAAGGAGGTGTACTGGTAAGAGCCGGACACACAGAAGCTGCAGTCGATCTTGCCAAACTGTCAGGATTATATGAAGCTGGTGTAATTTGTGAAATTATGAACGAAGATGGCAGTATGGCAAGGGTTCCTGAGCTTATTGAGTATAAAAAGAAACATAATCTAAAGCTGATAACTATAGCTGACATTATAGAATACCGAAGACATACTGAAAAACTTGTTGAAAAGGTATCTGAAGCTAATATGCCGACGAAGTACGGAAACTTTAAAGCCATCGGGTTTCAAAATAAGCTTAACGGAGAACATCATATTGCTCTGACAATGGGAGAAATTGATGACAAATCACCTGTTTTGGTAAGAGTACATTCAGAGTGTTTAACAGGAGATGTATTTGGCTCATGCAGATGTGATTGTGGTGAGCAACTGGACTATGCAATGAAAAAGATAGCAGAGGAAGGAAAAGGGATACTGTTATATATGCGTCAGGAAGGACGGGGAATTGGATTACTAAACAAATTAAAAGCTTATGATTTACAGGATTCCGGTCTTGATACTGTGGAAGCGAATGAAGCACTCGGTTTTCCGGCCGATCTTCGTGATTACGGTATCGGTGCAGAAATAATAGCCCATCTTGGAGCTAAAGAACTTAGAGTTCTAACGAATAATCCGAAAAAAATATCCGGAATTTACGGTTTCGGACTTAAAGTAATCGAAAGAATACCAATAGTTATGTCTCACAATGAAAAAAACCAGTATTATCTGGAAACCAAGGTTTTGAAAATGGGACACATCATCAATAATTAGAAATATAAAAATTAAATAAATCAGATAAATGAAACGAATAGAAGGAAATTTAGATGCTACAGGGTTGAAATTTGGCATTGTTGTAAGCAGGTTCAATGAATTGATCAGTGGTAAACTTTTGTCAGGTGCAGTTGATGCACTTATTCGTCATGGTGCAGATAGTGACGATATCGAAACAGCCTGGGTTCCGGGAGCTTTTGAAATACCAATGCTGGCAAAAAAGATGACGCAAAAGGGAGGTTATGATGCTATAATCTGTCTTGGTGCTATCATAAAAGGAGATACACCTCACTTTGATTTTGTGGCAGCTGAATCAGCAAAAGGTATTGCTCAATTAAGTTTTACTTCAGAAATACCGGTTACATATGGCATAATAACAACAAATGATGTTGAACAAGCTCTAAACAGGGCAGGTCTGAAATCAGGCAACAAAGGTTTTGATGCGGCTGTTACATCTATTGAAATGGCTAATCTCAATAAACATTTTGCATAGATTAATGCTTTTTTACTGAAAAGTAAACAATTGAATTTTACTTTTAGGGAATTTATTTTTTACACAGTAATAGTTACATAAAAAGCAGGGGTGTATCTATCAAATTTGCAGCAACTTCTGTGGATAAAAGCCTCAATAAAACTTGATTAAAAAACCAGGAGGTTGCATACAGTTTAAAAAACTTATAAACATCCATCTAAAAATAAAATACTGAAATAGTTAAAGTTACGAGCCTCCCTGGTTCATTAACCGTTAATATGTTAACAATTGTTAATAATTATTATTGTTAAGTTAACATTCCTGCTATTGTTTATCTATATTTTTACTTCAATAATGAATTTTAATTATTAACGACGAACTAAAACTTTTTATGCTTATGAAAAGAATGAATTTACTCTTAACAATTATGGTAATGGTAATATTTACTGCTACCACATTTGCACAAGGGGTAGTAAGAGGTGTTGTACAGGATGTAAACACAGATGAAACTCTGATAGGTGCAACAGTAGTTATTGAAGGGACGACAATTGGGGTTACCACTAACCTTGATGGTAGTTTTTTACTTATCGTTCCAAGTGGTGATCACAAACTGGCAGTAAGGTTTGTTGGTTATGAAACTGAGATTGTTGATATATCTGTAAAAGATGGCTCAACCTACAATGTTGGTACTATTTTAATGAAATCCAGCGCTGTTGGTCTCCAGGAGATAAATGTATTTGCTGACGTTGCAATTGACAGAAAAACTCCTGTTGCTGTTTCAACATTAGATGCTGCTGCAATTACTGAAAAACTGGGAAGTAGAGAATTACCTGAGGTTCTTAATGAAACTCCATCAGTTTACGCTGTAAAACAAGGTGGTGGTTTTGGAGATTCTCGTATCAATATCAGGGGATTTGATCAAAGAAATATTGCTATTATGGTAAACGGTGTTCCTGTTAATGACATGGAAAACGGTTGGGTTTACTGGTCAAACTGGGCAGGTCTTGGTGATGCACTTCGCACAATCCAGGTTCAGAGAGGTCTCGGTGCTTCAAGACTGGCAATTAACTCTGTTGGTGGTACCATGAATATGATTACCAAAACTACAGATATGAATGCCGGTGGTTCACTTCAAACCGAGGTTACTGACTATGGCAACAAAAAAACAACCTTAACTCTATCAACCGGTAAAACAAACAACGGTTGGGCAATTACTTTTGCCGGATCAAGAACAAAAGGGCCTGGTTATGTAGATCAAACATGGGTTGATGCATGGTCATACTTCCTTTCTGTATCCAAAGAATGGAAAGATCATTTGCTTACTTTCACAGCAATTGGTGCACCACAAAAACATGGTCAGAGAAGCTACACAGTTTCAGAAGATAATTTTGAAAAATATGGTAATAAATACAACCAGCACTGGGGTACCTGGAATGGTAATGTAGTAATGGAACGTGAAAACAAATATCATAAACCACAGCTTTCTTTGAACTGGTACTGGACTATCAATGATAAATCATTTTTAGCAACATCTGCATATGCCAGCTTTGGTGAAGGTTATGGTACAGGTACACTGGACAACAGATATGATATTCCTCCAAGGTACAGTATCGGAAGAACAACCAATGGTCAGATTGACTGGGACGGTGTAGCAGAAGAAAATGCAACTCACACTGATACGGCACATTTTGCAAATGGAAACTACGCTGCTGGCGGGTTGGTTTTTGCTCCTAATGGTGATACTATTATGAATGACGCTCAATTGTCTAAAAACATACTCAGAGAATCAGTTAATGAACATAACTGGTTTGGTATTATCTCTACATTCAATCACACATTCAAAAACAATGCAACGTTAGTTGCAGGTATTGATGGTAGAACATATAAAGGTACTCACTATAGAAGGGTACGAAATCTTCTTGGTGGTGATTACTGGTTTGAAGGATATGGAACAGCAGTTGATGGTGTTGGTGGCAGAGATCAACTTAAAAATGTTGGTGACAGAATAGCCTATGATAATGACGGATTAGTTAGATACGGTGGTGCTTTTGCACAATACGAAATAACAAAAGGCAATTTTTCAGTATTTATTGCAGGTACAATTTCAAATACATGGTATGGTAAAATCGACAGGTATAACTATGTAAATGAATCTGATCAAAAATCTGATATTGTTAATGCACTTGGATACAATGCAAAAGCTGGTCTAAACTATAACATTGATGAGAAAAATAACGTGTTCATGAATATGGGTTATTACTCCAGAGCTCCTTACTGGGATTTTGTTTTCGTTAATCGTACCGAAAACGCTTTAATTCCTGTAAATGACATTATGAATGAAAAGATATTAGGATTTGAAATTGGTTATGGATTGAGAGAGAAATGGATGGCATTAAATGTTAACCTGTATTACACTGACTGGTCTGACAAATCATATACTGATCGTTTCCAAAACACAGCAGGTGATGATTTTACAGCTCCTGTTACAGGATTAAGAGCAACTCACATGGGTGTTGAAGTTGATGCTAAATTCAAAGCAACACCTTGGTTAGATTTCTTTGCAGTACTTGGATTAGGTGACTGGAAATGGAAAAATGATGTAAACGCTGTAATTTATGAAGATAACGGTGCTATTGTTGACACAGTTAATGTTTATGCAAAAGATGTTGAAGTTGGTGGACAGCCACAAACACAAATTGTTGTTGGAACTAAAATTCAGCCGGTTAAAAGGTTAACCATGGGACTATCATACAGATACTATGACAGAATGTACAGAGATTATGATGTTATTGAACTTGATGAAGCCGGATATGAAGCTGAATTACTACCAGCATATGGAATGCTTGATTTCAACACTAGCTACCAGTTTAAAATTGCAGGTTTAACTTCATTCGCAGGTATGAGCATCTATAATGTAACTGACGAAATTGTAAAAACACAAGGTGATAAATACGGATACTTCTGGTCATTTGGCAGAACATTCAATTTCTCACTTAAAGTTCTTTTCTAAAAATACTTAACTAAAAAGAAGCCTCCAGCAAGGGGGCTTTTTTTTTACCTTTATCAATTATTAATGATAATAAATAATGCCTGATATTAAAAAGATCCTGCTTGTAGTTGCTATATCAATTTTTGTTGCATCATGTAATTATCAGCAGCCCGAAAATGATAATCAACCTTACTTAATAATGCTTTCTCTGGATGGTTTCCGATGGGACTATACAAATAATGCATATACTCCAACCTTCGACTCGCTAAGAAATACCGGTGTTGTTGCAGATGCAATCATTCCGGCTTTTCCAAGCAAAACCTTTCCCAATCATTATACAATGGCAACCGGATTATATCCGGACAATCACGGAATTGTGTTAAATGGTTTTTATGCTATTGATCTACAACGCGACTATAACAAAGATGATAAATCAACTGTGGCAGACAGCAGTTTTTATTCAGGTGAACCAATATGGTCGACAGCAGAACTACAGGGAACTACAACAGCTTCGTTGTTTTGGGTGGGTTCCGAAGCTACTATCAATGGTAAACGTCCCACTTATTGCAAAAAATATGATGAAAGCCTTCCTTTTGAAGCAAGAATAGATACAGTTTATAACTGGCTTACTTTACCTGTGGATAAACGTCCACATCTTATACTTTGGTATTACCATGAACCCGATGGTATCGGTCACTATAAAGGTCCTGAAAGCAAGGAACTTATTAGTGAGATTGAAAAACTGGACAAATATTTGGGTGATTTTTTTAAAAAAATGAGAACACTACCTAACTTCAATAACCTCAATTTCATTGTTACCTCAGATCATGGCATGGGAGAAATTTCAGAAAATAAAGTTGTTATTCTTGATAATTTAATTGATACAGCAGACCTGGATTTTTATGATGGGTGGAACCCGGTCTGGAACATAAAAGCTAAAAATGGTAAAAAAGAAAAGGTTTATAATAGTTTAGTGCAATCCGATAAATTGCAGGTTTGGTACAGCGACAGCATCCCTGAAAGACTTAATTATGGAAATAATGAAAGAACACTGGACATAACGGTAGCTGCCATTCCCAAATGGAGTATTTACTGGTCATGGCAAATAGGGAGTAATAAAGGTGCCCATGGTTATGATAATACCAATAAAGATATGTATGGAATATTCTTTGCAGCAGGACCGGCTTTCAAGAAAAACTATAGCTTTCCTGCTTTTGAAAACATAAACCTGTACCCTTTAGTTGCAGAAATAATGAACCTGAAACCGGCAACAACAGATGGAAAGCTGGAAAATGTAGAGGATATGTTAATCAAAAATGAATAGTAATGAAAAGATTCTTATTAATAATAATCAGTTTTTGTGTTCTTCAAGGTGTATTTGCCCAAAAGGAACTATTGCAATCAGGGCCAATGCTGGGTTACAGTGAAATGCTGGAAGTAGCAATATGGGTACAGCTAAACAATGAGGCTGATGTAAAGATTTCATACTGGCCGGTAAACACCCCGGAAGTAAAACACTATTCCAATACGGTAAAAACAAATAAAAAATCTGCATTTACAGCACTTCTTGTTGCAGATACTATTGAACCTGGAATTAATTATGAATACAGATTACTCGTAAACAATACTGTTATAGATCTTCCATATCAAACAACCTTTCAATCCCAAAAGATCTGGAAATGGAGAACAGAACCTCCTGATTTCAGCTTTGTTATGGGTAGCGGAACCTATATTAATGAGAAAAAGTACGACAGGCCGGGCAAGGGTTATGGTGATGGTTACCAGATATTTAACAGCATGTTAAAATTAAAACCCGATTTTATGATCTGGCTTGGAGATAACATTTATTTGCGGGAACCTGACTGGAATAGTAAAACAGGTATATTTCATCGTTATACTCACACCAGATCATTACCTGAGATGCAGGCATTTCTGGCATCAACGCATAATTATGCAATACTTGACGATCATGATTTTGGACCAAATGACAGCGACAGAGGATTCTGGAATAGAAATCAAACCATGGATGCCTTCGAATTATTCTGGGCAAACCCGTCATATGGTGTTGGTGATATCAAGGGTGCCATAACCTCATTCCAATGGGCAGATGCAGATTTTTTCCTTCTTGACAATCGTAGTTTCAGATCACCAAACCGAAGAAAAACAGGAGAAAGAACTCAGCTGGGTGAAGATCAGATACAGTGGCTTTTTGACAATCTGACATCCAGTTATGGTACTTTTAAATTTGTCGTATTGGGAGGTCAGTTTCTCTCTACCTCTCCAACATATGAATCATACTCAAACTACGGATTTGATAAAGAGCGGCAAAGAATAATTGATTTCATATATGAAGAAAATATTCAAAACGTAGTCTTTCTGACCGGCGATGTTCATTTTTCGGAAATATCTGTATTGCGAACTGAAGGCGAACCGGTGATCTGGGACATAACAAGTTCACCGTTAAACTCGGGTGTGAACATCTATGCTGATGAAAAGGATAATAAACTTCGCATACCTGAATCAGTTATTATGGAGCGAAACTTCGCAGAATTAAGTCTTACAGGTCCCGTTGATAACAGAGTGATTAATGTAAACTATTACGATAGTGACGGTGAATTAATCTGGAGTTATAAAATAAACAGGGAAAAAGCCCCGGAGAAGCAGTAGATTTACAAGTTACTTTCTCAGGTTATCCATGTTTGAAAGTTGATTCATCAGTATATGGTCTGCAATTACCAGTGCTGACATGGCTTCAACAATTGGTACGGCACGAGGTACTACACAAACATCATGACGTCCTTTTCCTTCTATAATTATGGTATTTTCAATGTTATCAACGGATTTTTGTTCCTTCCTAATTGTAGCAACAGGTTTGAATGCTGTTTTAAAATAAATATCCTGACCGTTGGAGATCCCTCCCTGAATGCCTCCTGATAAGTTTGTTTCTGTACTTACTTTTCCATCTTTAACAATGAAAGAATCGTTATGTTCTGAACCTTTCATTTCTACTGCATTAAATCCCGAACCTATCTCAAAACCTTTTACTGCATTAATTCCCAATATAGCATGTCCCAGATCAGCATTAAGCTTATTAAAAACCGGTTCTCCCAAACCAACAGGGACATTTTTGATGACACAGTAGATCTCTCCTCCTAATGTATCACCTTCACCAGCTGTTTTATTAATCAGCTCTATCATTTTATCCGATACGTTTTTATCAGGGCACCTTACCGGTGATGATTCAATATTATCAGGGATCACTTGATTATAACTCTTGCTTAATCGTATTTTCCCAATACTACAAACGTAAGCGTAAACCTCAATTCCAAATGTTGAAAGGAATTGCCTGGCAATTGCTCCTGCAACAACTCTTGCAAGTGTTTCCCTTGCAGAAGACCTTCCTCCACCACGCACATCTCTGATTCCGTATTTTTTTTCGTAAGTAAAGTCAGCATGAGATGGCCTGTAGGTATTTTCCAGATGTGAATAATCAATTGACTTTGAGTCTTTATTTCTTACAAGAAAAGCAATGGGAGTGCCAAGTGAATAATTATCCAATATCCCGGAAAGAAACTCAACCTTGTCGGACTCATTTCTGCTACTAACAACTTGTGACTGCCCGGGTCTTCTTCTATCAAGCTCATCCTGAACCAATTTCAGGTCAATCTTCAACCCCGAAGGAAGTCCGTCCAGTATGCCACCAACAGCACTTCCGTGAGACTCACCAAATGTTGTAAGCGTTAAAATCCGACCGTTAATATTCCCTCCCATAATATTGAAATAATTTATTATTTCTTAAATTTGTCAAAATTAAATAATTATTTAATTCGTCTTATGAACACCACTATTTACAAATCTTTTATCGCAACCATAATTGGTTTAACAGCAATTATTCTCACTAGCTGTTTTAATAATAGTAGTAGTATACCTTATTACACAATATCTGATGAATTCGCTGAATACTGCTGGTTTAATACAGGTAGTTACTGGATTTATCAAAACGATAGCACAATGGCAAGTGATTCAATAGTAATTGAAGATGTTAATGAAACAAAGCGATTTAATCCTGAAGCTGTTGACTATAATTACCAGGCAGTTGAGATGTTTACAAAATCAAATGATTTTAAAGTATTAAAACACGAGATTACAGCCGGCAACTTTGAAGTTGAACCCGGGGAAATGAACTCCTTATTGCGAATTTATTATGATGACGGCTCGTACCAACTTGTATTCTCACCTGAATATGCTATTGGTCAAACAATTAATCTGGGTGATGAAATTGGTAATTATACCAACGTTGAGATTATTGATGAATTTCAGCTAAATGGAAATACATATAACCAGGTTTATCATACCAACATTGTTGTATCTGTAAATACTGACATAGTTTATGATTTCTGGATTGCAAAAAATTACAGTCTTATAAAATCTGTTGTCAATAATAATGGACAGGTTACATCTCAAAGCCTTGTTTCTGCTAATCTGATTCCTGGTAAATAAATCTGAAACGAAAAAAGGTTGCTCATAATTTAATGAACAACCTTTATAATAATAATATATCCTGTTTTCTAGTCCAGTAATTTCAATTTGGCTTTAAGACCTTCAATTTCACTTTTTGCCTTCTCAATTTTCTGTTCAAACTCCTCTTTAAGCTTGTTAGATTGTTTTGAGTTTGAAAAGAAACCAATATTGTTTTCCCAGACTGCCAGATCCTCTTTAATCTTTCTTATTTTTCCGCTGATAAACGCTCTCTCCTTCGATATTCTTTTACCGGCATCCGGTCCGGATTTTAGAATGTCGAGCTTATCTTTAAAATCAGATGCTGTTAATTCAGATTTATTCACATCCATTTTGCTTATAAGTTCATCTATGGCTGTGCGATATTCTGATTGTACTTTATCTTTTTCCTTAAACGGGACATAACCTATTTCAATCCATCTTTTCTGGAAATCTTTTAGTGCATCAAGATTAGTTGTTTTATCACCCTTAATATCGAATCCTGTAATTTCCTTAATAAGTTCTTTCTTCTTGTTTAAGTTATCATCCTCAACAGCATGCATACTTTTAAAGTGCTCAGATTTCCTGTTGAAAAACTCATCACAAAGTGCCCTGAAACGTTTCCATATCTTATCTGAATATTTCCTTGGTACAGGCCCGATCTTTTTCCACTCTTTTTGCAATCTTATCAGCTCACGAGTGGTATTATTCCAGTCGGTACTATCCTTTATAGCTTCTGCTTTGGTACATAGTTCCAGTTTCAGATTATAATTATTAACCTGTTGTTCTTTTAATTCATTTAAATATTCTCTTTTCGCATTGAAAAAAGTGTCGAGATAACCTTTGAATACAGCCCAAACCTCATCATTCTTACTTTTAGGAGCACGACCTATTGTTTTCCAGAGTTTCAGCAACTCATTCATTTTATCAGTAGTTGCCTGCCAGCCTTTGAGAGTATCAACAGGTTCGGAAACTATTTCTTTTGCTTTATCACAAAGGGCCTGTTTTGCCTCATAGTTGGCCTGCTGTTGGTCCTGTAATTCTTTATAATATTCTTTGCGTCTCTGATTGATCTTATCGGTGATACCTTTAAACCTTTCCCATATATCCTCTTTTACATCCGAAGGAACAGGTCCGATCTCGCGCCATTTATCATGATAATGTTGCAATAATTTGAAAGATTTAAGAATGGATTTCTCCAATAACAACTCTTCTGCCTTTTCACAGAGAACAACCTTGCTTTCGAGATTTTTTTTAAGGTCCAGATCACGTAACTCCCTGTTTATCCTGACCTTATCAAAGAATTTCTCAACAAGAAAATGATAACTCTGCCATAAATTACGTAATTCGGATGCAGGTACCATTCCAATTTCTTTCCATCTGTCCTGAAGTCTTTTAAACTCGTCATAAGTTTTTTTCAGGGTTTCTTCGGAGTTTACTAACTCCTTTAACTCTTCAAGAAGATCATGTTTTAACTGAAGGTTAACCTGTTTTTGCTTTTCTAGATCAATAGAGTATCTAGCCTTATTATGTCTGTAAACACTAATAGCGGCATTATACCTTAACTCCAGTGGATCTTCAACATGTTTGAAGTCTTCTTCTTTTCCACCTGAAGAAATAAAATTCTGTAGTTCATTCTCAATTTCCTCCTTATTACGATGATAAAAAGCAGAGTTTATTTTCGCAACCTGTGATTTTATCAGTGAAATATCTTTTTCCTGAACAATATCTTCAATGATCTCAACAAGCTCCTGTTTGTTAAGATGTTCAAAATCAATATCAGCGTATAGTAATTCCTGGTCAGCAAATGCAGATTTCTCCTGAAGCATTAAAATGATCTCTTTTTTTTCTTCATCACTGATTTGATTTTTTATTTCATCAGTAACTTCATTCTCAAACTTCGTATTATCTTCTTCATCTTTCTTCTCCTGTTCTCCTGTTTCTAAGGAGTTAATTCCATGTAACAAATTAACAATTTCATTTTTGTCTGAATCTGAAATCTGTGTTTCGTTTGATACTTCTTTACTTTCTGATTGTTCTTCGTTAACAACTTCGCTGGAAGTGGTTAAAGCTTTCTCATCCGGGGTAATCGGATTTGTTTCCGGTTCCGGACTCTGATTAGGTTGTTCTTTAATATCCATTTTTTAAAACTTTACATACATCCGATAAGCATAATTAGCTACGGTTCATAGATTTTCAATAATTCGCCAGGTAGTACCCTACGAGCCGACAAATTTAGCAATAAAACAATATAATAATCAAGTTTTTATAAAAATACGATCGATTTAAAAAGCCAAATTAAAACTCTAAAAATCAGTGAATAGTGATAATCATTGTTAGTGACTTAATACAAAAACCACTGCTTAGATAATATTGCTTAAATATCCACTATCGATATATACGTGACTTATTGAATATCAGGTACCCCAAATTTAGGAGAAAACCAAATTTACTACCTGGTTTTTCGATATAGTTAACCGAAGCACTTATCACTGCAATTGGAGGTCGATATACAATTCTTGCCGAGCCTGTAAAATAACTATCACTAAAAACATTCCCCAAATATGCACTGTTATTTACTGTGTTCTTTTTTATTTTTTCATACGGCAGGAAATAATATCCATCAATTCTTAAATCAAATTGCTTGAAAAAATTGTAATCCAATGTTGCACCTGCTCCACCATAATTTAATGCACGGTAATTTTCAAGAAATAATGTTTTCATAACCGGTATCGGTTCGTACGGATTTGCCAGTAACAAACTGGAAATATAATTCTCAAGTAGTGGTTTATTCGACATACCAACCTCCCCTGAAAGCCCAAAAGAAATCCTGGATGATAATTTGTGGTAATGCTGAGTTTTGAACTTTATATTATAATAACTAAAATGCTTTGTTATCTCTTCATCAGGTCTTCTACCGGAACCTTTAGTATACTTTTCATTACCTGAAAAATAACTAAGTCCCAGATAGATATGATTACCTTTAGTAGGGTAAAGTTTTCTGTTAAGGCTGTTTAACTCATATTCTATTCCCGGAGTCAGAAAATAAAAGTTTGACACATCAGCTGTATCTGTTCTGGTAAAATAATTATCCTGATAATATTGATAATACGCATTGATGTTACTCAAAAACAGATTCAATACACCGGTATTTCCAATAGGCATTCCGGAAGATATCTCAAAATAATTCTCATCGTTTATTATATATGCAGGAAACTGGTCTTCAAAAAAGTATCGGGCATTACTAAAGTAGTTTTTTCTTGATATTAAGAACTTATACTTCAGAGATACAGGAGTTTTTCCAGGAAACTCAATCTTTCCAACAGTAGAAAAACTATTATAAAAAGTTCCAAAATAAGCCCCAACATTAAAATTCTTTGCTGATTTTCCTAAATAATTATAACCCAGATCTATAAATCCTTCGTTTACTCCCGAAGATGAAATATATCCTCCAACCTGAATATTAAATGGTTCTGCCTTTTTTAATACCAGGTTAATTTCATATTTCTTTTCCTTACTATCATACTCTATTTCGGGGTATATACTTGATATGTTTTCATTTGTTATTAATCTGAAATAAAAGTCCTGAAACTTTTTAGTATTGGTAAACCGTTGTGGATTACCAATTAATTTGTGAAAATATTGCTCCTGTTTATAATTCAACCCTGATATTCGGATATTACTCAACTCCCTGTCAGGAATTTTCGATCTGAATTTCTTACGTTTGTCGTCTTGTTTATAGCTCCTGGTATTACCAATTCGTTGCAGTATATCTCCAACTTTCTGTTGGGCTGCAACATAACCACTGTCAATATAACTTTCGATCTTCGAAAATTTGAATATTGATTCATTTCCGCTTTTACTTTCAATCACAATACCAATAGTAGAATCAACCTCAAAATCTGCTTTTGTCATCAACATGCTCTGTATTAACGAAATTGCGTTGTCAGCATTAGGTGAGGAATAGTTTTTAACAGCCTTACTTCCAATAATATAATCAGGATTAAACTCCGTTAATGCAACATCAACCGGGAAATTATCATACATTCCACCGTCAAAATATATTACATCGTTAATTTCTATTGGTCTGACGAAAAAAGGGAAAGTAATTGAAGCTCTGACAGATTTTGCAAGATTACCATCCCTGAATACAACCAGTCTGCTGGAGTCAATATCAGTTGCTACACATCTGAAAGGTATCATTAAACTATCAAAATTGTTACCGGATACAGCTGATGCACCGGCAAAATATTCCATAAGTTTATAATCAATTTCCTTAAAGTCGTAAACATTCAATGGTATCTGTATACTAAAACCTTTATCAACGTTAAACGGAAAACTTGCAAATGATGCGTTAGGTTCATCTTCCTGATAGAAACTGGAGTTTCTAAAATTACCCTCCTTTGTAAAATTCAGGAATCTGGGGTCGGACAACAAATGTTTTATTTCGTCCGGTGAATAGCCTGCAGCATACAAACCTCCGATTAAAGCACCCATGGAGTTTCCAACAATATAATCAACCGGAATATCATTTTCCTCAAGCGCCCTTAATACACCAATATGTGAAAAACCTTTGGCTCCACCCCCACTCAGTACAAGAGCAATTCCCTGAGTAAATCCCGTAATTGAATTAATTATAAGGAACATTAGCAGAAAGTGCTTAACCAAATATCGTTGTATTTTTATGTTTTGCATCATTTGGGTAAAAAGACAATACGAAAATAATAAAATACAGGCATAAAAAAAACCTGCTATACCATAACAGGTTTTTTAAAATTTTATTGCTGTCTAAACCTTTGACAATGCGTAATCTAAATCTGCAATTATGTCTTCAATATTTTCAATTCCTACTGACAGGCGAATCAATCCATCGCTTATGCCAGCTGTTTCTCTTGCTTCACTTGACAGTTTTGAATGAGTCATTGATGCAGGGTGTTGAATCAATGTTTCTATACCTCCAAGTGATACAGCAAGCAGAGCCAATTTAACATTATTCATAACCTTTTTCCCGGCTTCCAGTCCTCCTTTTACTCCAAATGAGATCATTGCACCCGGTCCATCCATTTGCCTGACTGCCAGTTCATATTGCGGATGAGATTTTAATCCCGGATAAAGTACCCAGTCAACTTTAGGATGAGACTCCAGAAATTCAGCAACTTTCACTGAATTTTCCTGAGCTTTGTCGATTCGCAATGATAAGGTTTTCAACCCCCGACGAGCAAGCCATGCCTGATGTGGATCCATATTGAAACCTACATTAATCATAACAAATTTTAATTCATTATATAATGCCTCATCTTTTGCGACAATAATTCCTCCAACAATATCAGCATGACCATTTATGAACTTGGTCATAGAATGAAGTACAATATCTGCACCAAAATCCAATGGTCGCTGCAAATACGGGCTGCAAAATGTGTTATCAACACATACAAGGATATCATGCTTTTTGGCCAGATTTACAGCAGCTTCCAGATCAGTTATTCCCATTGTTGGATTCGCAGGAGTTTCAAGATACAACAATTTTGTATTTGGCCTGATAGCATTTTCAATTTCCTGAATATTAGTCGCATCCACAAAATCATACTCAACACCATACTTAGGGTAGAGCTTCTCCATTATTCCCCTTGAAGGGCCATAGAGTGCATTATGCCCAATCATGTGATCTCCCTGAGATAATAATGTCAGATAAACGATGTTAACTGCTGCCATACCTGAGGCTGCTGCTATTCCTCCAAAACCATTCTCCAGATCAGCAACGGCATTTTCAAGTTCTTCAATATTCGGATTACCCAAACGTGTGTAAATATAACCTTTCTCTTCTCCCGAGAAACACCTTGCCCCATGATCTGCGTCCCTGAAACTAAAGGTTGAGGTTTGATATATTGGTGTAACTGCACTACCCTTGTCATCAGGAATATTACCGGAATGTACCAGCTTTGATGTAAATCCTTTATTCTTTGTATCCATTATGTTACTATTATATTACCTTGCTAATTACAGCAGGCGATTATCTTCATTGTGTATCTGAATATCATGTACACAAAACCTGACAATAGAATGCCGGGGTTTAAAATTAAGTTGTCTAAGAATTTGGCTCGGGTTAAAATGGCCAGAAATTATTATCATTCCAGATTTGTTCCTTCAGATCCTCATTAAGATCATGTAATAATTTGTGGTGCGTTTTTTCCCAGTCGGCAAGCATCTGATACATCTCTTTTTCATTAGGATCAGTCGCAGATTCAGCACGATTTGAATATACCTCAATTGCACGATTTTCAAAATCAATTGCTGCAGAAATAGCAGAAGCTTCAAATCCTGCAGCAGAAATCTCACTCTTTACTTTTTCCGTAAGAATTTCAACAACAGTATCATCCTCTTCAGGTTGTTCATCAATTTTCAAAAACTGATTATTACTCGCGTAACTTTTAAACTGTTTAACTAAAAAATCAATATGTGCATCTTCTTCTTCAGCCATCATTTCAAATATTTTTTTGGCTGACTTACTTTCACTCTGACGGGCAGCCTGAGTATAAAAAGCTTTCCCTCTGCGTTCAAGTAAAATTGCTGTTTTTAACACATCAAGTGCCAGATTACTATCTTTCATAAACTAAATGATTAAATTTGTACAAATGTAGAATATTTACAAAGACCCTTGTTACTCCATAAGCATTTTTTAATGAACATCATTACTACTTTAAACACATCAATTACGTACATTTGTATGAAAATGAATAATTATGCCGGGTGACCATATACGAAATATTAAAGTACTTCTTAGCGAAAACGGGTTCAGCAATAACTATCAGATAATTCCACTTCCACAATCAGGATCTGAAAGACAGTATTTCAGGATCCTTTTTTCGGAATCCGGTGAGACTGAATGCAAGTCCGAAGACAGACCAGAATCCGTAATTGCATCATTCAACAATGATATAAGTGAGAACATAGCAAACTATTCATTCACGCAGCATTTTCGGTCACTAGATTTAAATGTACCTGAAATAATAGCAAAAGACAGGTCATATAAATATTTCCTGATTCAGGATCTTGGCGATGTTACATTATTTGATCTGCTGGGTAAGAAAAAGAACACAGAACTATTAAAAAAAGTAATTTCAGACCTTGTAAAATTCCAGGTAACCGGAATCAGGGATCTTGATATTGATGTTGCATATCCGGTAAAAGAATTCAATCATCGCTCGGTTATGTGGGATCTCAACTATTTCAAGTACTATTTCATAAAACCACATAATATTGATTTTAATGAAAATATACTTGAGGACAATTTTATCACACTGGCAAAGGAACTGCTTAAAAGTGAATGTGATTATTTTAATTATCGTGATTTTCAATCCCGTAATATTATGATATTGAATGATGAACCATGGTATATCGATTTTCAGGGTGGAAGAAAGGGTCCGTTACAATATGATCTGATATCTTTATTATATCAGGTAAAAGCAAACATTTCAGATGAAACCAGGGGCATGCTCCATTCCTATTATTTAAGTGAACTTAATAAGCTGGTTCCAGGAAAAGTACAGATGTTTGAAAAATACTTTTATTATTTCAGATATTTCAGATTAATGCAGGTAATGGGGGCCTATGGGTTTAGAGGAATTGTACAAAGAAAATCACATTTCTTACAAAGTATTCCTTTGGCAATCTCATCTCTGGAGAAATTAATGTCTGAATCATCACTAATAGATAAAGTACCTGAGTTGGCTGGAGTTTTTGAACAAATAGTTAATCTGAATTATAAACGATACAACACAGAAAAAAACCTGCTTACTATCTCTGTTTCGAGCTTCTCATATAAAAAGAAAGGTATTCCGATTGACATATCAGGAAATGGAGGTGGGCATGTTTTTGATTGCAGAAGTTTACCAAACCCGGGTCGTTATGAGACTTTAAGGGATTTTACAGGAAACGATGAACCTGTAATTACTTTTCTGAAAGATCAAAAAGAAATGATGGAATTTATCAATAATACAAAAAATATTATCGATCAAAGTGTTAATAATTACATAGCACGTAAGTTTAACGATCTTCAGGTGAACTTTGGTTGCACAGGAGGAAGGCACAGGTCTGTTTATTGCGCATCGCTTACAGCTAATTACCTCCGAAAAACCTATCCGGACACTAACGTAATTCTAACACATCATGAACTATAATGATAATTAATTATAACTAACACTAATACAAAACAGGAACAATGAAAGCCGTAATATTAGCTGCAGGACTTGGTTCAAGGCTGAAGAAACTTACTAAAGATACTCCGAAAGCCCTGGTTAAAGTAAATGGCACTACTATGCTTGAATCATTAATTTTAAGACTTAAAAAGCAGGGATTTGATGAGTTTCTTATTAACATCCATCATCATGGCCTGAAAATTATTGATTATTTAACCATCAATAATAATTTTGGAGTAAATATTACTATATCAGATGAGAGAAACAAACTTCTTGATACAGGTGGTGCAATTTTAAAGGCAAAGGATTTCATTATTGGTAACGATCCTGTTTTGATTCATAATGTGGATATTATTTCTGATTTACAATTTGATTTACTGAGGGAATACCATAATTCTAAAAATAGTATTGCAACTTTGTGTGTGAGAGAAAGAGAAACGAACAGAGGGCTGCTTTTTAATAATAATATGCTCTTAACCGGATGGGTCAACAAGTCAAAAAATCAGTTTAAATGGGTAAAAAGTGAGCAATCATCATTTCATAATTACGCATATAGCGGAATTTATATGATTAATCCTGATTTCATTTCTGAAATTACATTTAGAGGACAATTTTCAATAATCGACGCATGGCTAGATATTGCAGGCAGGAAAGATATTTCAGGTTACGTTGATGATTCATTGGTATGGCATGATCTGGGAACTATAGATAAGATCAATACAGTGGAGCAAAATCAGAAACTATTGTGAAGAAATTTATAACAAAAATAGCAGAAACGGTTATTAATACCGATCTCAATGGTTTGCATTCAGTGGTAGTTTTACCAAACAGAAGATCAATTATTTTTATAAAGGATGAACTTAAGAAGATAAACAGGTCAAATATTTGGTTACCTGAATTTATCCCTTTTGATGAATTAATGTATAAACTGTCAGGAATTACAAAAGCTGATAACATATCATTGAGTTTTACACTATATGATGTTTACAGTAAAATAGAAGGAAACAATTCCAGTTCTGTTGAAGAATTCCTAAACTGGGCTTCAATTATAATTTCTGATTTTAATGATATTGACGGCTCACTTGCCGGTGCCAGTGAAATTTATCACGAGTTGTCTGCAATTAAGGCTATCCAGGAATGGAATCCCGATGGTAAACCACTCACCGGGTTACAGAAAAATTATATTAGTTTCTTTAATTCCATGTACAACTACTATGTGAAATTCAATAAAACATTGAAGGAAAAGAATATTGGTTACTATGGAATGGTATGCAGATACCTGGCAGAGAACAATAAGATTATCCGCGAAAATAACAAGTGGACGAATTTTCTTTTTGCAGGATTAAATGCCTTATCGGAAGCTGAGTTGCAAACAATTGCATATATAAAATCAAATTATAATACTGATTTTATATGGGACATTGATGAATACTACTATTCGGTTGACAGTAAACCTGTAATTCAAAAAGAGGCAGGAAAAAATATCAAAAATATTATTGACAGATTAAAAATATCAAACCCTTTTGAAATAGAACGAAACCTGACAGAATCTAAAAAGAATGTAAGGATAATTGGAGTTCCAAGGAATGTTGGTCAGGCAAAGTTCATTGGTCAGGAATTAGAGCATAGCAAAAACAATATTTCAGGCAATGAAGGATCAACTGCTATTGTATTGGCAAATGAAGGACTGTTGATACAATTGTTATGTTCGTTGCCTGAACTATCAGACGAAAGTAATTCATCAGCTTACAACCTGACACTGGGTTATCCGTTAAAAAACAGTCAGGTTGAAGATTTATTCAACTCATGGATTGACATAATTATTTCATTGCGTGATAATAAAAATGTTATTGCAACCCGCGATTTATTGCATTTTTTAAATATTAATATCCTAAAAAAGCTTATTGATGTAAAAGGATCAGATATTGAAAATATCACTCAGCACATAATAAAGAATAACCTCCTTGAAATATCATTGAGTGATATTATTGACCTGATTCCCAAAAGAGAGGTACAATCTTCAAGTTTTATTTCAAAATTATTCTTAACCAGCGGGTTGTCAGATGACATCAAAGTTCTTGCCGGTTTAAAAGAAGTACTACTTGCAGGTATAGAAAAAACCAACTACTCAAATATAATATTAAGAGAACAATTACAGGCTACCATTAATATAATTAGCAGGTTAATACTGCTTACCAGACGAAATAGGCAAGATATAAACCTTAACGTTATAAAAAAAGTTGGAAATAAACTGATAAATCAGAGCCGGATAAATTTAAAAGGTGAACCACTTACCGGTATTCAGATAATGGGCATGCTTGAAACTAGGGCATTGGATTTTGACAATATCTATATATTATCAGCAAATGAGGGAATATTGCCGGCTGAAACAAAGATTGACTCACTAATTCCATTCGATATCAGGAGAGAATTTGGACTTCCTTTACCATCCCGTACTTCAGAAATTTACTCATACCATTTTTACAGGTTATTACAGAGAGCTCAAAATATTACGATGCTTTATAATTCAGATACAGATAATTTTGGAGGAGGAGAAAAAAGCAGGTTTATACTTCAACTTGAAAATGAATTGCAAAAAGTGAATCCCATCATTAACCTGACTAAACAGATAGTTAATTCTGATATTTCGTTATCCCAGATATTGAGCAGGAATGACATTGACCTTGAAGTAGCAAAAAGCAATGAAATACTTTACAAGCTATCTGCCATCACCGAAACCGGATTATCTGCCTCTTTAATCAATACTTATATTTCATGTCATTTAAAATTTTACCTCTCATATTTACTAAAAATCAACACCAATACCGAAATTAAACAATCAGTTGAAGCAAATACTTTCGGTACAGCCATACATGAGGCACTCGAATATATTTACAAGCCATTTACCGGTAAGGAAATCGACAGTTCCCAATTAAAGAAGTCACTTGGCTCAGTAAGAGAAATACTGACTGATAAATTCAAGATACATTATAGCAATAAAGAGCTTTATTCCGGTAAGAATATGCTAATCTTTGAAGTTGCCTGTAATTACCTGAAAAACTTCCTGAAATGGGATATTGTTAACACTAAGGAATACCCTACAATCCTCATAAGCACAGAATCAAAACTTACAGTAACGTTACCAATTGATGGAGAAAACATAAATTATAAAGGGATAATTGACAGAATCGATAAAAGAATTATTGATGATAATTTTAGAATTATTGACTACAAAACAGGTAAAGTAAGCAAAACAGATCTGACATTAAAAAATACTGAAGAACTATTTTCCGATTCAAAATATGCCAAAGCCTTTCAGGTCATATATTACGCATGGCTGGCAAACAAGAATTATCCAACAGAAAAACTTGAGTCAGGAATTGTAAGTATTCGTAACATTTCAAATGGATTTATTCCGGTATTATTGAAACAACACAATGATATCAGTGAATTCTTTACTGAATTTGAGGAAAACATCATCAAAATAACTTCAGACATTCTAAACAAAGAAACAACGTTTACAAAAACGCAGGATAAAAACCAGTGCACTTGGTGTGATTATAAGTCTGTTTGTAACAGATAGTAAAAATCCAATGCCTGAATTAAATAATTACACACTTGTTTTTTGATATCAACAAAATAATCTATTTTTGCTATACTAACGTTTATTGTTGTTATACAAATAGCACCCTACCATGCACATAGAAAAGTATAAAATTCTTTTGGTTGATGACAGACCAGAGAACCTTATTACGCTTGAAGGTATTCTAGACAGTCCGGAGCTTGAAATATATACTGCAACATCAGGGAATGAAGCGCTTGGAATACTTCTTGAGCATGACTTTGCATTAGTATTAATGGATGTTCAAATGCCAGGGATGGATGGTTTTGAAACTGCTGAGATTATGAGAAGCAATGAAAAAACCAAACAGATACCTATAATATTTGTAACTGCTATCAGCAAGCAAAGAAAACATATCTTCAGAGGTTATCGTGCAGGCGCAGTGGATTATCTTTACAAGCCTCTTGATCTGGAGATTCTTAAAAGCAAAATGTCTGCTTTTATTGAGTTTTTCAAACATAGAACCGCACTTCAGGAAACTACTGTAAAATTGCAAAAGACGGTAAAAGAACTTGAGGAAGCTAAAAACATTGCGGAAAGCGCCACAAATACAAAAAGTTTATTCCTTGCATCGATGAGTCACGAAATAAGGACTCCCCTAAACGGTATTATTGGGATGGCTGATCTGGGATTAATGGATTCTGATCTTAGCGGTTTGCAAAAAGAAAGGCTTGAAGATATAAAGAAATCTGGTGAAACTCTTTTGGAAATTATTAATGACATTCTGGATATTTCAAAAGTTGAAGCTGATGCATTTGAGCTAGAAGAAATTGAATTTAGTTTAAGAGAACTTACCGAAAGAATTTTCAATACAATAAGCATAAAAGCAATTGACGGCAGGAATGAGTTAATATGTGATATTGATGAAGATATACCGGATATTATTATTGGTGACCCGTTGAGGTTGAAACAAATACTGACAAACCTGCTTAACAATGCCATAAAATTTACTACTGATGGTACAGTAAAACTATGTGTTAAGCTGATCGACAATATTGAAGAACAGTTAAGAATAGAATTTAGTGTAACTGATACAGGAATTGGAATTCCCGATGAAATAATTGAACGGTTATTTACCACATATACTCAGGCAGATGCCTCCACAACCAGAAAACATGGAGGAACAGGACTGGGACTGAATATTTCCCAGAAGTTAGTAAACCTTATGGGTGGCACCATCACTGCTAAAAGCAAAGTCGATGTAGGAAGCACATTTAGTTTCACATTAAACCTGATTTCAGGTGATCAGCCCAAAGTAGAAGTACTGAGTAATGATTTAATTAAGTCTAAAGATTTCAAAGTTCTTATTATTGATAATAATGAGGAATCGGCAAAAGTTCTTTCCAATATACTTACCGGATACAGATTAAATAATAAAGTAGCTCATACTCTCGAAGATGGTATTAATCTTTTAAAAAATGATAATTACAATCTGTTATTTATTGATTTTCTGTTGAATGGTATGACAGGTGATCAAATAATTGACGAACTCAATAATAGTTACCCCGAAAATAAGTTCAACATTGTATTCCTGTCGCAAATTAAATCATCGATTGAGGTTAATAAACTGCAAAAGACAAAGAATTACGACTTTATAACCAAACCCGTATTGCGAACAAAAATAAAATCCTATTTCGATAAAAAATACGGAAAAAAACCTATTGCAGATAAATCAAAGAAAAACACTGACAAAAGTACCAAGGTTAAAACAGACCCAAAATCAGTAAGAATTCTTGTGGCCGAAGATCAGGTGATCAACATGAAGATTGTAACCCAGCTGCTCCAGAAAAGAAACTGGGAGGTAATTCCAGCGGAAAACGGTAAAATAGCAGTTGAAAAATATGAGCAAAACAAAAGCACTTTAAGCCTGATCCTAATGGATGTTCAAATGCCGGAGATGGATGGTTTTTCTGCAACAGAAAGTATTCGGTCGATGGAAGAAAACACAGGAGAAACAATTCCTATAGTTGCCATGACGGCATTTGCCATGAAAGGCGATAGAGAGAAATGTCTGGATGCCGGAATGAATTACTATATTTCAAAACCGATTAAACCGGTCGAATTATATGAAATAGTGGAAAAGTACGTAAAATAAAAGTTTAGAATCTTATCCAGAACTTAACCGGAATAATATGAGCAACGATTTTCTCAATTATAATGAATCTTCAACCTGGGAAAAACTTAAATTTTCAATAAAATCCTGGAAATATATAGGTGTTGGCAAATCACTTCTGATCTGGTTTCTGGCAATTTCCTTTATTCCACTGGCTACTGTGAGTTATATAAATTATTTAAATGCCTATCATGGTTTAACAATAGTTGCCGACAAATCACTGAACTCTTCTTCTCAGCTACGATTGAAATACATAAATACTTATTTCGATGGAGCTATTGACATACTGAAGGTTACTGCCTCTTCGTATGCACGTTTGTCAGTTTTTGAAGAGCTTGACAAAGAATTGGACAACAGCAATTTACCGCTTAACGAATTTGTTAAAACAAACTTATGGAACAGCACAACTGTTAAATTAAGAAATGAGTTTGAAAAGTTAATAAATGAAAATGATTATTACAATTTTCTGTTTATTGATAAAGATGGTAATGTACTTTTCTCGGTAAGAAATGAAAACATATTGGGTCAAAACATATTTTCTGGAAATTTAAGGACTACATTACTTAGCGAAACTGCCAGGAAATCCCTTGAAAGTGGAAAAATTTTATTTTCTGATCTTGATTTTTTTGAACCAAGCTATAATAATGTTTCAGGTTTTTTTATTCAGCCTGCAATAAATAGTGAAGGTCAGATAATCGGGTTACTCACCCTGCAAATTACCGTTGAAGGGTTGAACAAAATGATCCAACAGGAAGCAGGATATGGCGAAACAGGTCAGGCATATCTTGTGGGAGATGATCTGTTACTTAGATCTGCCACTCGTTTTGGAGAAAAATCTGATATTTTAACAAAAAAAGTACTAAATGAAAAAACCCGTGACTGGAAAGATTACCTGTTGCATAAGAATGATTTAGATTATCTTATCAAAAAAGAACTGAAAGACAACAAAGTATCAAATTATGACTCAGACGGCAATGGTAAATATGTTATGGGTATTTACAGAAATATTGATGATCTTGTACCTCTTGGTGTTAACTGGGCCTTATTTGAAGAAATTGAACATAAAGAAGCTTTTGCCTATGCAAGAAGATTAAGTGATATGGTTAAAATATCATTTATCTTAACGATATTGGTTGTATTTTTTATATCCATTTTGGTAACCCGCTGGTTTGTTAATCCGATTAAACAACTGTCATCATGGGGAAAAGAAGTTGCCATTGGTAAACTAGCCTCAAAATCAATAAAAGCCCCGCCAAATGAAATTGGTGACATGCGAAATACCTTCAATAGTCTGGTAACATCACTAACCTCTTACGCAAATGTTGCACGACTTATGGCTAAGGGTGATTACAGCGACAATGTTGAGATACGCAGTAAGGATGACATATTGGGGAACTCATTGAATCAAATGATCACAAGTCTGAAGTCTGTTGTAGAACAGGCAAATAAAATTGCTAAAGGTGATTATTCTACTGTTATTGTACCGAGAAGTGATAATGATAGTCTGGGTAAGTCACTTTACACTATGACAGAAACATTAAGAAATAATGCACTTGAAATTGAACAGCAGGATTGGCTAAAAACAGGTATCAATCAACTTGAGAGTTCAATAAAAGGCAAGACAGATATCGAAGAACTTTCAAATGATATAATTTCGTTCTTCTGTTCTTACCTGGGAGCACAACTTGGCCTGATTTACATTGTTGAAGATGGTGAATTGCATTTAAAATCATCTTATGCACTCAATAATGACGATAAAGCACGTTTGCGTACGCTAAAAACCGGAGAAGGTGCTATCGGGCAATCGTTTAAAGAACAAAAAAGAATTATAATAACCAATAATTCAGATGAAGACCTGCCAATGTTCAATTTTGGAGCAGGTGAGCAAAAACTAACCCAGTTTGTAATCATACCTTTTATAAATTCTGATAATGTTATTGCCATTATGGAGCTGGGAATGCTTAATAAATTATCAGAAAATGAACTTAGATTTCTTGATATTGCTGCTAATGATATTGCCCTTTCCATTGTAACTCTACAATCCCACGTTAAAGTGCTTGAATTATTGGAACGCACACAAGAGCAGGCCAATGCCCTTGAAGTGCAGCAGGAAGAGTTAAGACAAACAAATGAAGAACTACAGGAACAAACAAATGCTTTGAAAACCTCGGAAGAAAACCTTCAGGCACAAAAAGAAGAATTGAAAGTAACAAATGAAGAGCTGGAAGAGCGAAGTAAAGCACTTGAGGTACAACGCGATGCCATTAGATCTAAGAATAAAGAACTGGAAGTTGCCAGAAAAGATATTGAACTAAAAGCAAGAGATCTTGAACTGGCAAGTAAATATAAGTCTGAGTTCCTTGCCAATATGTCGCATGAACTTCGAACACCACTGAACAGTATAATTGTGTTGTCACAGTTAATGGCAGAAAACAAAAAGAGCCACCTTGATGAGAAGGAGCTACAGTTTGCTCAAACAATTAACTCATCCGGTATTGACTTGCTTAATCTTATTAATGATATTCTGGATTTATCGAAAGTTGAATCAGGGAAGATTGAACTAAATATTGAAAGGCTGTATTTTGATGACCTTAAAATGTTTATTGAATCTTCTTTTAAAGAGATATTGAAGGAGAAAGGTCTAAAACTAAAAGTAAATATCAGGAAAAATGTTCCCGAAAGTATATTAAGTGACATTCAAAGGGTACATCAGGTTGTGAAGAACCTTTTCTCCAATGCAATTAAATTCACAAAAGAAGGTGAAATTAAACTTGAGGTAAGCAAACCCGGAAAGAATATTCAGTTTAATAATACAAATCTTAAACCTGAATCAACTATCGCCATTTCCGTAATTGACACAGGTATTGGAATACCTGACAAAAAACAAAAGGTGATATTCGAAGCTTTCAAACAGGCGGATGGCACTACCAGCAGAAAATATGGAGGTACTGGTTTGGGATTAAGTATATCCAAAAACTTCTCACAACTGCTTGGTGGCGAAATGCAATTAAAGAGTACTGAAGGCAAAGGATCAACATTTACACTGTATTTACCATACAATATTGATTTAAAGGATGGTGTCGGCAAAATTGAAACGGATGAGGATGAAATAATCAAAATTGAATCAAAGCCTGAAGAAATTCAACCTGGTAATATATATACTGATGCAATTACTGAACAAAAATCCTCAATAATTCAACCTAACAGAAATATCGTTGACGATATTAATGAACTAACTGATGATGACAAAGTTGTTTTGGTAATTGAAGATGACTACAATTTTGCTTCAGTTTTATACAATCTGGCACACGAACATGATTTTAAAGCAATTATTGCACTTGATGGAGAATCAGGATTACATCTGGCCGATTATCATAAACCAAAAGCAATAATTCTGGATATTGGTCTGCCAGGTATGGATGGTTATGAAGTAATGAAAAGACTTAAGAATAACCCAAAAACACGACATATTCCGGTTCACTTTATTTCTGCTGTTGATTCTAATATCAGAGCTTTTAAAATGGGTGCTATTGGTTATCTTACAAAACCTGTTGAAAAAGATCAGATTGACAGTGTATTTGACAAAATTGAACAAATAATATCGAAACCTATTAAGAAACTCCTTATTGTTGAAGATGAAGAGATAATGAGGAAAAGTATTATAAATCTGATGAGAGGTGAAAACATCGCAATTACTGATGTAGAAACCGGGAAGGAAGCATTCGACAAAGTATCCAAAGAAGAGTTTGACTGTATGATCCTTGATCTGGGACTTGAAGATATGACTGGCTTTGAATTACTTGATCTGTTTGAAGAAAACCAGGTAGCACGAAACCTTCCGATCATTATTTATACAGGACGTGAATTATCAAGAGTCGAAAATGACAAGTTAAAGAAATACTCGCAAAGTATTATTTTAAAAGGAGCAAGATCATTTGAAAGATTACTTGCCGAAACCACATTATTCCTTCACCAGGTAGAGTCGAAACTGCCGGAAGATAAGAAGAAAATGCTTGAGAAAGTACACGGTAAGGGAGACGTTCTGGAAGGAAAAACAATTTTGGTTGTTGACGATGATATGAGAAATGTATTTGCTATTAGTAGTTTACTTGAAAGCTATAATGTGAAAGTTGTAGTTGGTAAAAATGGTAAAGACGGAATCGAGAAACTAAAGAAAAATGCTAATGTCAATCTCATTTTAATGGACATTATGATGCCAGAAATGGATGGATATGAAGCTATGAAACTAATACGCAAAGAACCAAAATATCAGAAACTACCAATTATTGCCTTAACTGCCAAGGCAATGAAAGAAGACAGAGAGAAATGTATTGCAGCAGGCGCCAATGAATATTTATCAAAGCCTGTAGAAAAGGATAAGTTATTATCCCTACTGAGAGTATGGCTATACTAGTTTGTGAATTGCTTATTTAGTAGCCATAATAACAAGCACCAAACGTAATCATTATAATTTGAAAGCATTGCGTAGTTCAGGTAAACCACTAAACAATGATCAAAGAAACAGACAATATTAATCATACTGTAAACTTAGAAATTGAGCTAATATTACAGGCTATCTTTAATAAATACGGTTATGATTTTAGAAACTACAGCAAAGCTCATGTAAAAAGAAGGTTATTGAACAGGTTACATGCTTCAAAACTTAAAAGTATATCTGAAATGCAGCATAAGGTTCTTTATGAACCTGATTATTTTGAAACATTACTACGGGACCTGTCAATAAACGTAACTGAAATGTTTCGCGATCCCGGATTTTATCTGGCGTTGAGAAAAGAAGTGATACCAATACTCAAGACGTATCCGTTTTTTAAGGTATGGCATGCAGGATGTTCCACAGGTGAAGAAGTTTATTCATTCGCAGTGTTATTGATGGAAGAAGGAATATACGACAGGGCACAAATATATGCTACAGATTTCAACCACGATGTACTTGACATTGCAAAAAAGGGGATTTATCCTATTGAAAGAATTAAAGAATACACTGCAAACTACCAGGCAGCTGGAGGAACTCAGTCATTCTCAGATTACTACATGGCAAATTATGATTCCGTGATTTATGACCAGTCGTTGAAAAAGAACCTTGTTTTTGCAGAACATAACCTTGTAACTGATAGCGTGTTTGCTGAAGTTAATCTTATTATTTGTCGTAATGTTTTGATTTATTTTAACAAAGAGTTGCAAAACAGGGTAATAAGTTTGTTTTATGAGAGTCTGATTAATGGAGGATATCTTGGTCTTGGATCGAAAGAAACACTTCAGTTTACAAATAAATATGAGAAATTTGCTGTTGTAAACAATGATGAAAAGATCTACAAAAAGAAATTACTTTAATAATTGTGACATGGTTAATATCCATGTTTCAATAACATAATGGTTGTTTGTGATGTTATACAAAGCTATAGTACTTGGAGCTTCTGCTGGCGGATTTTATGCCTTGAGGAAGTTAATTCCCATGCTTCCCGGGGAATTTTCTATACCAATAGTTATTGTACAACATATTAGCCCAACCTCAGATAATTACATGGCCAGATTTCTTGACAATCTGTCAGAAATAAAAGTAAAGGAAGTGGATGAAAAAGAGCCGTTATTACCAGGTCATGTTTATATTGCTCCACCGAATTATCATTTGTTGATAGAAGAGGACAGAACAATTTCATTATCTACAGAAGAAAAGAAAAACTACTCACGTCCTTCCATCGACATTCTTTTTGAAACTGCCGTATTGGCTTTTGGAAAAGAATTAATTGGAATAATCCTTACCGGAGCAAATAATGATGGTGCGGAAGGTTTGAAAAAAATTAAAGAAGCAGGCGGTTATTGTATTGTACAGGACCCCAAGGAGGCAGAAGCCAATGCTATGCCAATTGCTGCAATAAAAAAATCAAATCCTGATAAAATATTGGGATTAACTGATATTGCAATACACCTGATCGAGATGGATACAAATATAAAATCCGGGAAAACGAGTAAATCAAATGACACTTCGAACAATTAACTATTTGCCGTATATGCCTTGTAGTTCTGACAGTTTTTTAGAAGCAAATATTTGAAGTAACGAATAGAACTCAGTAAAATCAGAGTGCAATGAATTATAATTCATCTCTAAAATTCTTATGGCATCACCCATTCCCGAAATGTATCCTGTTCTCCTGTCCATACCTTTGAATACTTTTGCAAGATCATGCATATTGGCATACCCTGTTAACCAGTTTTGTCCTATCATAAATGGCAGGATTCTTTTTACTCTGGGTGGTAATAATCTGTATCTTCTGGCGAGAATTATATAAATATGTGAAGAATATTTAGACAGCTCAACATCATGATAATTATTCCAGTTACAAGCAAGGAAGTGATCATAGTAAATATCAATAACTACTCCCGAAAACTTTCCAAACTTGTTCCTTACCAGCTCTTTACTTCTTCTATGTATATGATGTTTATCGGTAAACACATCTATTTCCCGGTGCAATAATATTCCAGTCATTATTTCAGTTCGAAATTTGTTAAATGACTTACCTTTTACTGAATCAGCTATGAAATTACCGAAAATTATGTCTTCATTTTCTCCTGAGAGATGAGTGTGAGCAAGAAAATTCATTAATATAAACTAAAAGGCAAAACTAATCAATTTATAATCATTATAGATTAATTACCTTAAATCGTGAATACCTGTATTTTTGATACTTTTGCACTATAATTTCAACAAAAATAAACTCCATATAGCGTGATGCAAAAGTTATTATTATTAGGTGATGAAGCTATAGCCCAGGGTGCTATAGATGCAGGAATATCCGGTGTTTATGCATATCCTGGCACACCATCAACAGAAATTACAGAGTATATTCAGGCTTCGAAAGATGCAAAGGAAAATAACATCAGATCAAGTTGGTCGGCAAACGAAAAAACTGCTATGGAAAGCGCCATTGGCATGTCATATGCAGGTAAGAAGTCGCTGGTTTGTATGAAACATGTTGGATTAAATGTTGCAGCTGATGCATTCATTAATTCTGCAATAACAGGTGCTAACGGAGGCCTGGTAGTGTTATCTGCTGATGATCCATCAATGCATTCATCACAAAATGAGCAGGATTCAAGGTTTTACGGTAAATTTTCATTAATTCCTGTTATGGAACCATCTAATCAACAGGAAGCCTATGATATGACCAGATACGCATTTGAATTAAGCGAGAAGTTTGGAACACCTGTTCTGATAAGAGTAACCACAAGACTGGCACACTCAAGAGCCGGTGTAGAGAGAAAAGAAATGCTTGCGCAGAATGAAATCAAACTTCCTTCTGACCTTAAACAATTTATTCTATTGCCATCAATTGCAAGGAAACAGTATGACATCCTGCTTGGCAAACAGGATGATTTTGAAAATGATGCTGAAACATCAGGGTTTAACACATTATTTGACGGAACAGATAAATCACTGGGGATAATTGCATGCGGATTGGCGTACAATTACCTTGCCGAAAACTATCAGGATAAAGAATTACTGTATCCTGTTTTAAAAGTAGGTCAGTACCCAATTCCTGTTAATATGGTAAACAGTTTATACGAATCTGTTGATGAAATTCTTGTTCTTGAAGACGGCTATCCACTTATTGAAGAATTATTAAGAGGCTTGCTTAACAAAGGTAAAAAAGTAAGGGGCAGAATGGATGGAAGTATTCCTGCTTCTGGTGAGCTAAATCCAAATAAAGTTGCAGCTGCATTAAAACTTGAAGTTGAAACCGGACATACAATACCGGATATTGTTCAGGGAAGGCCTCCCAAATTGTGCGACGGATGTTCACACACTGATTCTTTTACTGCGTTGAATGAGGCAATGCTTGACTATTCGGCAGGCAGAGTTTTCTCCGATATTGGATGCTATACATTAAGTGCTCTGGCTCCGCTTGAATCGATAAACTCATGTGTTGATATGGGAGCGTCTATTACAATGGCCATTGGAGCTGCTGACGCAGGGTTGATTCCTTCTGTTGCTGCGATTGGTGATTCAACTTTTACCCACTCAGGTATAACCGGGTTACTTGATGCTGTTAACACAAAGTCTCCAATTACTGTTATCATTCTCGACAACTCTACAACAGGAATGACAGGCGGGCAGGATTCGTCAGCATTTGGTAAGGTTGAAGAAATTTGTAAAGGCGTAGGTGTTGAAGAAGACCGAATCAGGGTTATAAAACCATTACGCAGACATCATGAAGAAAACTTAAAGGTTATTCGTGAAGAGCTTGAATATAATGGGGTTTCAGTTATTATTGCTAAACGTGAATGTATTCAGACTCTTGGGCGCAGAATGAAAGAAAAAGCCAGGCAAAAACGTGAGGTCAAGACAGTTAAATAACATACTATTCAGTTCTACAAGATTCAAAAAATAATTAAATGAAAAAAGATATAATATTGGCAGGCGTAGGTGGTCAGGGAATTTTAACAATAGCCACTGTAATTGGAACTGCTGCTCTATTAGAAGGATTACAATTAAAACAGGCGGAAGTTCATGGTATGAGCCAACGTGGTGGAGATGTACAATCAAATCTGCGAATCTCCTCCGGTGATATTTCATCAGATCTGATCCCTGAAGGTAAAGCTGATCTAATTATCTCGGTTGAGCCAATGGAATCTTTGAGATATATAAATATGCTGGACAAGAACAACGGCTGGCTGGTAACCAGCATGAATCCATTTGTTAATATCCCAAATTATCCTCCTGTAGAAGATGTTCTTAAAGCCATTTGGGAAGTTCCCCGTAATGTAACTATTGATGCCGAAAAGGTTGCAAAAGAACAAGGCTCAATAAAAGCTGCCAACATAGTTGCTCTTGGTGCTGCATCACCTTACCTGGGAATTAAATACGAATCACTTGAACATGCTATTAAAAAGATATTTGCTTCCAAAGGTGAGGATATTATAAATCTCAACTTAAAAGCATTATCTGCAGGTAAAAATTACGCTGTTAAAAAGACCTAGGAATTACTCCAGTGAAAAATATTTTCAAAGTGCTTCCAGCAATTTAGCCAGTGGTTGTATTTTCGATTGTTTATTTTCCTTTTTATAAGTGACTATTAATTCGGAAATAAACCTTTTGATTACCTCTGAATTTGAACATGGCAAATAAAATTCAGGGGTAATATCTAATTTCATTTGCTTTAGGTAGTGACTAATTTCGTTATGGGTAAAGATTGCTCCCCTGTTAGCCGCATTAATATAAAATAATACATCATCACGTACATACTGTTTTAACAACGTATTGCGGTTATCGTTGTCCATATAAACCAAAACAAAATTACCTGGAAGATTAACTCCAAATACAGGCAAGTTTAACTTCTGACTTACAGCCATGTAAAGAATACCCAGGCTTAATGAATTACCTATTTTAAAATCCACAACCTTATTTAAAAAGTAGTTATCAGATAAATAAGATTTTTTATGATTACCTATGTATCTGTGAATATCGTAAAAAACATGGTTAACTACAGTTATTTTCTCAAGTGCTGTTAAGTTTTCATTTATTTCGAGCCAGGTTTCTCTATATAACTTTTCAAACTGATCAACATAATACTTGTGATCAATCTTAGGGTAAAAATATTGGTTTAATATAAGATACCCATTAAATAAATCAGCATTATCATCAGCTGCCCAATTAGAAAAATTAACAATCAGTTCGTTTACACGAATCTCATCTATCACACTTTCAATTCTGTCGGAATCACTGTCTTTAAAGGTATTTACCCATGCTTCTTCCAGTAATGGTATAGCTTTAGTACCATAGCTTAACACTTTCTTCCGGATTTCGCTAAATACCTCTTCATTTGGCTCATCCATCAGGCTTATTAAAGCATCCAGTTCGTTTAATTCATTTACATGAGGCATATTTATCAACACATATTTGTATCAATAAAAATATATTATTACTCGTTTGTAAATAAATAACCAGTCTAATTTTAATCACACAAAAATGTTAGTAACTATATAAAAAGATAAATCTCACAACAGCCTTGTATTCTGCTTGTTAAGAAACCTAAATCAGTTAGCCTGGTGCAATTACCGGATTACTTTTACCAGAAAATAGTTCTTCTTACCTTTTTGAACAAGAATATACTTTTCATTGAGTAAACAGCTCTCATTTATTTCAAAATCAATACTGATCTTTTCCTTGTTGATCGAAACTGCATTATCTTTTAACATTCTTCTTGCTTCGCCATTAGATTTAAATGCACCGGCTTTAGCAGAAAGAAAATCAAGAATTCCAATCCCCGAACTAAACTCCTGGAAACTAATCTCACTTTGAGGAACACCGTTAAATACACTTAATAATGTTTTTTCATCCATACTACGGAGCATTTCAGTTGTTCCTTTTCCAAATAGAATTTGCGAGGCTTCAATTGCCATATTATATTCTTTCTCAGAATGCACTCTACATGTTATATCCCTGGCGAGTTCTTTTTGAAGTAGCCGCTGATGAGGTTCTTCTTTATGCTTAGCAATGAGGTTTATTATATCATCCTCAGAAAATAATGTAAATATCTTAATGTATTTTTCGGCATCTTCATCTGACACATTTAACCAAAACTGATAAAACTCATAAGGTGTTGTTTTTTCGGGATCAAGCCAAACATTACCACCTTCGGTTTTACCAAATTTTGATCCATCAGCTTTAGTTATCAGAGGACAGGTAACTGCAAAAGCATTACTTTCATGCCCTAACTTCCTTCTGATCAATTCTGTTCCGGTTATTATATTTCCCCATTGATCAGATCCGCCCATTTGTAAAGTGCAACCTTCTTTTTGAAACAAATGTAAAAAATCGTATCCCTGAACAAGCTGGTAAGAAAACTCTGTAAACGACATTCCTGATTTACTGTCAGCTGATATCCGTTTTTTTACGGAATCTTTTGCCATCATATAATTAACTGTTAAGTGTTTTCCTATATCTCTTATAAAATCAATAAAAGAAAACTCTTTCATCCAGTCATAATTATTTACAAGTAATGCTTTGTTATCACCAGTTTTGAAGTCAAGAAATTTTGAAAGCTGTTTTTTTATTCCATCGACATTATGTTGCAGAAATTCCTCAGAAAGAAGATTACGTTCCTGTGATTTTCCTGATGGATCACCTATCATTCCGGTTGCACCTCCCACAAGCGCTATCGGTCTGTGTCCGGCTCTTTGCAGGTGAACCAGCATCATTACCCCCACCAGATGACCAATATGTAACGAATCAGCAGTTGGATCAATACCAACATACCCTGATGTCATATCTTTTAACAGATGTTCTTCTGTCTCAGGGGTCATATCGTGTATCATCCCTCTCCACTTTAGTTCATTAACAAAATTTCTCATTTCAGCTATTATAAAAATTTGTGCAAAGATATTTAATATGACTTTTCGATAAACAATTTGTTACTAATAAGCACATTTTTTGATATTTTGTTTATTAAAATACATCAGCTAAATCCATCAATTAAACTACATTTGCACTAATGCAAAAGAAATTTCTAAAAAATCTGGGATTACTACTATTCCTTAATCTGCTTATTAAACCTTTTTGGATACTGGGAGTTGACAGACAGGTTCAAAATGTAGTGGGAGTTGAAGAATACGGTTTGTATTTTACAATATTTAATTTTTCTTTTTTGTTTTATATTTTCCTTGACCTCGGAATAACAAATTTTAATAACCGGAATATTGCTCAAAATAATCAGTTGCTTAGTAAACATCTGGCTGGCATAAGCATTCTTAAGCTTTTGCTGGGATTATTTTACGGAATAATAATATTTGTAACAGGTTTGATAATTGGTTACAGAGGACAACAATTGTATCTGCTGGCATGGGTAGGATTTAACCAGTTTGTTTTATCATTTATTCTTTACATCAGATCAAATCTATCAGGTTTATTACTATTTAAAACCGATAGTTTTCTGTCAATACTTGACAGGGTATTGATGATAATAATATGTGGGTTTTTGCTTTGGTTTAATGTTTTTGGTACTACATTTCAGATAGAGTGGTTCGTATATTCACAAACAGCAGCTTATTTAATCACACTTTCTGTGGCTGTTACAGCTGTTATTAATAAATCCGGTAAGTTGAAGTTCAACTGGAATTTCCCATTTTTCATATTAATCGTGAAAAAAAGTATTCCTTTTGCATTGCTTGTTTTATTAATGAGTTTTTATAACAGAGTAGATCCAGTATTGATTGAAAGGATATTACCCGGAACACTTGGTGAAGAACAGTCAGGTGTGTATGCTCAGGCATATCGATTACTGGATGCTGGACAGAATTTTGCATTCCTGTTTGCAGTATTATTACTTCCACTTTTTTCGAAGATGATCAGTATCAAACAATCTGTTGAGAAGTTAGTAAAGCTATCAGCCTCAATATTAATTTCAGGTTCACTAATTATCGCAATTACCGCTCAATTTTATTCAACTGATTTGATGAATCTGATGTATTACAGGTTTCCAGGTGAGTCTGTTGAACATTTCACATTAAGAATAAATCAGTCTGCTATAATATTTAGATTTCTGATGTTCAGTTTTGTAGCAATTTCTTCCAACTACATATTCGGGACCTTATTAACTGCAAATAATAGTTTGAAACAACTAAATTTTATTGCGTTGGGTAGTTTAATAATTAACATCTCGCTAAACTTTTACCTCATACCTCATTTTCAGGCAATAGGTTCTGCCATTGCCAGTGTTACAACACAAAGTGCTGCAGCAGTTTCACAGTTGATCATTGTAATAATTATATTCAGGTTCAGGATTAATTATAAGTTCATATTAAACCTTGCAATTCTAATAATTGCTTTAATTTCTGTAGGTTTTCTGCTCACCGAATTTTTAAATACCAGGTGGGAAGTTTCGATGGTACTGATGCTAATCTCAGGTTTTTTACTTTCCGTGATACTTAAACTGTTCCATGTAAAAGAGTTTATTGAAATTATAAAGGAAAAGGAGTAATCCAATGTTCTGTAGTATGTTTAAAGAATATGTAAGATTACATTACAAACACTCTTGATAAATTTTATATATCCTTGACCGAAACCATATTGCCGGCTAAATAAAATTTCATATTTTTGATCGCTTAAAATCAAAAAAACTTTATGAATTCGCATGACCAAAATCATAAACCGTTTTTATCAGGTGTTTTAATGCAGGTTATTTATACTTACAAAAAACACTTAACTATAATCGGAATAAGTGCAATAATCCTTTCTGCCGTTTTTTCAGGTCCTGGTTTCATCACACCTTTATATAAATCAATTGTAATTTTATACCCAACTGCAAGTAATTCTATCTCAAAAGTACTTTTAAGCGATAACTTCAATAATTCAAAAGACATCCTTGAATTTGGTGAGATTGAACAAACTGAACAAATGTTGCAGGTATTGAACTCAAACAAAATACGAGATCGGATAATTAACAAATATGACCTTATAAATCATTATGGTATAAAGGAAAGGTCAAAGTATAAAATGACTCAGTTATATGATGAATATGAAAGTAATTTTGTGTTTAGAAGAACTGAGTTCATGGCTGTAAAAATTACTGTTTACGATAAAGATCCTGAACTGGCTGCTTTTATGGCAAATGATGTAGCTGAACTGGTTGATTCTACTATCAATCAGATGCAGAAGAAAATTGCCAAACGAGCATTTGATATAGTAGAAGCAGAGTATTTAAAATTAAAGACTGAAATTAAGAATAAAGAGGACTCCTTAACAATTCTTCGTGAATTCGGTGTACATGACTATGAGAGCCAGTCGGAAATGTTTAACAGGCAACTGGCCATAGAAATGGCAAAAGGAAACAGGAATGGTATTACCAGATTAGAGAAGAAGCTCGAAACCTTAGCTAAATACGGAGGCCCTTATGTGTCATTAAGAGATGCATTGGAACATGACAAAAAACAATTGAGTCAGCTAAAGGCAAAGTATGAGGAAGCAAAAGTTGATGCTCAGGAGAGTTTGCCACATACATTCGTTATTAATACTGCTTACGAAGCTGAAAAAAAAACTTACCCGATAAGATGGTTAATAGTTGTAATATCTACCTTTACAACTTTGTTCTTAGCTGTAATAATATTTAGTTTAATTGACATGTTCACAGGCAATCTTGGTGAAGACATTAAAAAAAAAAGTTTGGTAGAAAAAGAATAAGTTCGGGAAGTAAATACGTTTTTAAAAGTTTTACTTTTAGTAGTAAAAAAAATAATAAAAGGAAAAAAGGGATAATTACTGATCCTCAGCCGCAACCAACTGCAGGAGATGATATAGAGGAATACATTTGGGATATTAATAAAATCGACATGGACAAACTATTTAATAGCGCACATCTAATAAACTTAATTGCAAAATGGAGGTTTCATTTATTAGCAATTGTTATCATAGCAGCAATATTGGCAATGATTTTCTCAGGTCCGGCATTTATAACTCCGCTGTATAAATCGCATGCGATTGCATATCCAGCTAATGTAGAACCATACGCTGATGAGAGCGAAACTGAGCAAATGCTTCAGATCCTTAATTCCCAGGACATAACTGACAGCATGATTGCTCATTTTGATTTAGCAAAGCATTATGAGATTAATCCTGATTATAAGTACTTTAAAACTGCTTTGTACGACACTTATCATGAACATGTTTCAATTAATAAAACACCTTACGAATCAGTAAGAATTGAAGCTTCCGACAAAAGTCCCGATACAGCTTCAATGATGGTTGATGCTTTGCTTGATTTTTATGACAAAAAAATTGCTCATCTCCATAAATCCAAATCGAAAGAGGTTATTGAAATGTATGGGATCCAACTTTACAAGAAGAGAAAAGTACTTGACTCGCTAAAACGTGAGTTAACACGTTTGGGAGTGGAAGAAGGTTTGCTTGAGTATGAATCCCAGTCACAGGAAATAATGAAAGGATATCTTGGGACTATTGATGGAACTAACAGGTCACAGATCAACAGTAAAGAGGTTGAAAGGTTAAGAAAAAACATGGAGAAGGGTAGTGGACAGCTTATTGAACTCGTTCATATGATTGGGTACGAAGCTGCTGCTTATGTAGAAGTTAAGCTTGACTATGAGATGGCACAAAGATTTTACGATTCAAACCTTTCCTACAGCAACATTATTAGTGCTCCATATCCCTCTGATAAGAAAAGTTATCCAATAAGGTGGCTTATCGTACTTCTTGTATCTACTGCAACATTTATTATGTCATTACTTATTATTTTCTTTATTGAGAATAACAAGAATTAACCAACTGTTTAATACACCTTTTGTAACTTGACTGAAAAATCTAAAATAGTCTGGGTATATTTGATTACAGCATTATTCCTTGTTGTAAACTTCTACTTAATACTTGAGAAAAATGTTTATTGGTTTTTCCTGTTACCAATTGTTCTGGTAATATTTGTGTATTATCTTGTTTCTTTGGATAAAATCATCCTTTTCATAACTTTCCTTACCCCATTTGCTGTTGAATTACGTGATATGGAAGGGGGGCTGGGCCTTTCACTCCCTACGGAGCCTCTGATGTTTGGGGTACTTCTATTATTTGTTGCAAACCTGATTTTTGAACAAAGGTATGATAGTAAGATTTCCAAACATCCAATCTCATATATCATTTATGCTTCGTTGTTCTGGATGTTTTTCACAGCAATTTTAAGTGAACTACCCCTTATATCGTTTAAGTATTTACTATCACGGTTGTGGTTTGTAATACCCTTTTATTTTGTTACTGCCATAATGTTCAAAAACAGAAAGAATATTGACAGGTTTATTATATTATATATGTCTGCGTTATGTGTAATCATCATTTACACGCTTATTCAACACTCCAAATATAGTTTTGAAGAAGATGCTGGTCACTGGGTTATGTCACCTTTTTATAATGATCATACGGCATACGGTGGGGCCCTGGCATTTTTTTTACCTTCGGCTTTTGGCTATTTATTCTTCCCGGGTATTTCGAAAACCAAAAGGTTATTCGCTTTAATTGCTGTAATAATATTGAGTGTCGGACTTGTTTTTTCCTACGGTCGGGCCGCCTGGATTAGTGTAGCAGCTGCTATAGTAGTTCTGGTTTTTGTTCTGTTGCGTGTTAAGTTTTATGTACTTGCAGTATCCTTTATGATACTTGTTGGAACTTTTTTCACTTTTCAGCATCAAATACTTGACAGATTATCAAAAAACAAGCAGGATTCATCTGCAAATTTTGCAGAGCATATTCAATCAATTACAAATATTTCTTCGGACGCCTCCAACCTTGAAAGAATAAACAGGTGGCAGGCAGCAATAAGATTATACACTGAGAGACCGATAGTTGGATGGGGACCCGGAACATACCAGTTTGTTTATTCTCCATTCCAAAGCTCACAGGAGAAAACGATCATAAGTACAAACCTGGGAGACAAAGGAAACGCTCACAGTGAGTATCTTGGGCCATTAGCAGAAATGGGAATTCCCGGACTACTTATTATTATAATTTTAATAACGTATATAGTAATTGTGGGGTTAAGAGTTTATAAAACCGGAGATAAAAAAATTAAGTTTTTAAGCCTAATGGTATTATTGGGATTAATAACCTACTTTACACATGGCTTCCTGAATAACTTCCTTGATACCGATAAACTATCTGTACCTGTCTGGGGATTTACAGCAATACTTGTTGCATTGGACGTCTATCATGGTCCCCGTGGTGATAAATCAGAAAACAGATCCATCACCCAGGGTAACAATAATGAATAGAACAGTTACTACTTTTCTAAGCTTTTTAATTTTCTTAGTAATTCGGGAACTTTTTTCAAGGATGCGAAATGTTTCCAGTATTGGCGGACCTCCATAACAGGAGAACCCATATAAACTTTGTTTCCTTCAATAGATTTATCAACAGCAGATGTAGCCATAATAACAGCCTTCTTTCCAATAACAAGATCTTTGTTTATTGCAACACGAGCCCAGATTATTACTTCATCTTCAATAACAGTCACACCGGCAATAGCAGCAAATGCACCTATCAGACAATGTTTACCAATAACAGTATCATGTCCAATCTGACACTGATTATCCATTTTCGTTCCTTCACCGATTATTGTATCACCGGTAACCCCCTTGTCAATGGTACAGGAAGCCCCTATCTCCACATTGTTTTCAATGATCACTTTTCCGGCAGATAAGAATTTAACAAATCCTTCCTTACGACGTTGGAAATAATATGCATCCCCGCCAATTACTGCATTTGAGTGCAATACAACATTATCACCTATGACCGAATTATCATAAATACTAACGTTAGCATGGATAATACAGTTTTTTCCAATCTTTACATTATTACCAACAAAAGTACCAGGCTGAATAACAGTCCCCTCACCTATTTCAGCTGTTTCACTAATCATGTCACTAGCAGGAACAAGTGGTCTGGAATACTCAATCAAAGTATTAAATGCATCCATAGGAGCATCATGCAATATTATTGATTTTCCGTTGGGTACTTCAACCTCTTTGTTAATAATTACGAATGAGGCTTTGGATTCGAGTACTTTCTTATAATACTTTGGGTGATCAACAAAAGTAATATCTCCTTTTCTTACAACATGTAATTCGTTCAAGCCTGTTACAATAGCATCAGAATTACCTATAACTTTCCCTTTAACGATATCAGCAATATCGCTTAAAGTGTGTGGTGCTTTAAAATCCATATGAACTATGACTTAACACGTTCCGAGTAATTTCCGGTCCGTGTATCTACTTTTATTTTATCTCCTTCATTAATAAAAAGAGGAACTTTTACTGTTGTATTTGTTTCAACGGTTGCATCCTTAAAAGTATTGGTTGCTGTATTTCCTCTATCTCCCGGTTCAGTATAAGTTACTTCAAGAACTACATACGCCGGCATCTCACATAAAATTGGAGAATCGGTTTCTCCGTGATATGCTATTGTAACCTCTTGTCCTTCTTTCAATAAATCAGGTGCAGGAATAAGTGATTTATCAATAAATGTTTGTTCATAATTTTCCGAGTTCATAAAATGATAAATATCACCTTCATTGTACAGGTATTGATATTGTCTTCTTTCAACTCTTTGTATATCAATCTTTACTCCTGAAGTAAAAGTATTTGTAAGGATTCGTCCTGTTTTAACATTTTTGAGTTTTGTTCTTACAAAAGCCGGTCCTTTACCTGGTTTAACATGCTGGAATTCAGCAATTGTAAAAAGATCTCCGTTGTGCATTATGCATAATCCGTTTCTAAAATCTGCGGTTGTTGCCATAACATCTTTATTGTTTACGTATAAAACTATAAGTTTCTATCTCTCATCCTTGTATAACCTTTCATTAACCCACGCTGTGAGTTGGCTATAAAGCTCAATATTTCATCTCGTTCATCAGTTGCGGCCAGATTTCTTTCGATATATCTGACAGCTTGTGTAACATTCTGACCTCTAAGGAACAGCAATCTGTATATTTCCTGGATGTCATTTATTCTCTCATTTGGGAAACCTCTACGTCTGAGACCGATTGAGTTAACTCCGGCAAAAGAAAGAGGTTCTCGTCCTGCTTTTACATATGGGGGGACATCTTTTCTGACCATACTACCACCTGAAACCATTGAATGGGTACCAATATGAACAAACTGATGAACCGCAGCCAGGCCACCAATGATAGCCCAATCTCCTATATCGATATGTCCGGCAAGTGTTGCAGCATTTGCCAGAATTACATTATTTCCAAGGATACAATCATGAGCAATATGAACATAAGCCATGAGAAGACAGTTGTTCCCTATTACTGTTTCCATACTTGCTTTTGTCCCCCTGTTAATTGTTACAAATTCTCTGATAGTTACATTATCTCCAATCTTTACGATAGTAGCTTCACCATCAAACTTAAGGTCTTGCGGGATTGCAGAAATAACTGCTCCAGGAAAAATACGACAGTTTTTACCTATCCTGGCTCCTTCCATAATAGTTACATTTGAGCCTATCCAGGACCCCTCATCAATAACTACATTTTTTTCGATGTTCACAAACGGTTCAATTACTACATTAGGTGCAATCTTTGCCTGAGGATGAACATATGCTAAAGGTTGGTTCATTTTTTCTGATTCTATTTTTCCTTATTCTTAATAATCTGAGCAACTAAATGTCCCTCCATAACTACTTTATCCCCAACATATGCTTTACCATGCATTGAACATATACCTCTTTTTATGGGACCTGATAATTCAATTGAAAATACCACCACATCACCGGGTACAACTTTTGACCTGAATCGAACATCATTTATCTTGAGAAAATACGTAGAGTAAAGTTCCGGTTCACTTACTGAATTTAATACAAAAATTCCACCTGCCTGGGCCATAGCTTCTACCAGTAATACTCCCGGCATTAACGGCTCATCAGGAAAATGACCTACAAAATAGGGTTCATTAAGTGAAACACTTTTCATAGCAACTATATGATTATCACTCATTTTAAGCACCTTATCAACTAGTAAGAACGGTGGGCGATGAGGAAGAATCTTTTTAATATCATTTATGTCATAATATGGTTCGGCATAAATATCAAAAGGAGGTTTCTTCAGCATAACTTTATTATTTATATTATTCCTTATTTCTTTTGCAAATTCCGTATTGGCTTTATGACCAGGTCTATAGGCAGTAATATGTCCTTTAATTGGTTTACCTATCAACGACAAATCCCCAATAACATCAAGGAGCTTATGTCTGGCAGGCTCATTCTGAAAAATCAGATCAAGATTGTTTAAAATACCATTTTCTTTAACCTTTACCTTTGGTTTATTGAATAAATCTGCCAGTTTATCAAGTTCTTCCTGAGAAATCTGACGATTCACAAATACTATGGCATTTTTTAAATCACCACCCTTTATAAGATTGTTTGTCAGAAGATATTCCAGTTCATGAAGAAAAACAAATGTTCTGCATGGTGCAATTTCCCTTTCAAACTTGACAATATCATCTAATTCGGCTTTTTGTTGTCCCAGTACATCTGTTTCAAAATCAATAACAACTGAAATAGAAAAGTCGTCAGCCGGTTCTATTAGTAATTTGGTCTTTGAGTCTGGTAATTCAAATGAAACAGGTTCTTCAATTACTAAATAATCTCTTTTAGCATTCTGTACAGTGATACCTGCCTCTTTTAGTGCACTGATGAAATACTTTGATGAACCATCTTTTATAGGTATTTCTTCCATGTCGAGATCAACCAAAACATTATCAACACCCATACCCATAAATGCAGCCAGAACATGTTCAATTGTATATACACATACACCATTTTTCGCAAGTGTTGTTCCACGAGCTGTACTTATAACCAAATCTACATCGGCATCAATAACAGGCTTCGAATCAATATCAATCCTACGAAATTTAATACCATGATTAACCGGTGCACTGTGAAATGTCATCGTTCCCAATTTACCGGTATGAAGACCTGTTCCGCTAATAGAAACAGATTTATTTATAGTCTTTTGTTTATCAGCCATTTAAAAATTTGAATTATCAATCCGATATGCCATCGTCCAGAATCCCGCAAAAATAATCAATTTTAGCAGAATGGTTTTTAATTAAACTAATTATCTGTTATTTGGAATTGTTATAACAGATTCCATCATTTAAATATCATGTCTTAACACAAGATCATTAATACATGATAAATAATTAATGATGTGACTCATTTCTTTTCTTTCAGCTGTCTTTCAACTTCGTTTACTCTTTTTACAATACTGTCTAATCTCCTAAAGTGAATATACGATCTTTGAAAATCCCTGTATGAAAACGCCGGTGAACCTTCATGTACTGTTTTTTCTTCTTTAATACTTTTACCAATACCCGACTGGGCTGCAATCATTACACCATCTGCAATTTCAAGATGGCCAATAATTCCTACCTGTCCTCCTATCATGCAGTTCCTACCAATTGATGTTGAACCCGAAATACCGGTTTGCGCAGCAATAACAGTATTCTCCCCAATTGTTACATTATGAGCGATTTGTATGAGATTATCTATTTTAACTCCTTTTTTGATTACAGTTGAGCCGATAGTTGCTCTGTCAATTGTTGTATTGGCACCAATCTCTACAAGATCTTCAACAATAACATTTCCTATCTGAGGTATTTTTCTATAGTTATTATCATTCTGGGGTGCAAATCCAAAACCATCGGCTCCAATAACCGTTCCTGCATGCAAGGTGCATTCATTACCAATAATACAATCATCATATATATTTACTCCGGAATATATAGTTGTTATTGATCCAACTTTACAGTTATTTCCAATGGTCGTATTCGGATGTATAATACAACCATCACCAATGACAGAATTCTCGCCAATAGAAACAAAATCACCGATATACACATCTTTCCCAATTTTAGCAGAATCAGCGATACTTACATGTTTTGAAATACCACTTCGCTTTTTTTTGGCCTGGTTGTACATTTCCAACAAAGTAGCAAATGATGAATAAGCATCTTCAACTCTTATTAATGTTGGTGACAAAGGCTTATCAGGCTTAAAGTCGTTATTTACAATTACAATTGATGCATTGGTTGTATATATATAACTTGTGTATTTAGGATTTGCTAAAAAACTGAGGGTGCCGGCTTCTCCATGTTCGATTTTTGAAAGGTTATTTACCTCAACATCGGGATCCCCTTCAACTTTACCATTAAGTGCCTGAGCAATTTGTTGTGCTGAAAATTTCATATTTTAGAATTTGGCGCAAGATAGTCAAATTGACTAAATAATAAACATGATCTGTTTTATCATGGTATCTTGCAGGTACCTAAAAACAAAACCGGTCTGGATTTATTTTTCCAAACCGGTTTTAAGAATTTCTAATTAATTAGTGATTAGTTTCCTTTTCTCTGTTGAAGATCAAAGCTATTCATTTTTATCATTTTCTATACCAGGATTACCGGCAATTGACTCTCTCATTGAAGTATCTGCCTGAATGTTTTTATAACGATAATAATCCATTATACCAAGGTTTCCTGTCCTGAACGCTTCAGCTATTGCTTTTGGAATTTCAGCCTCAGCCTGTATAACATTGGCGCTAGCCTCCTGTGCTTTAGCTTTCATTTCCTGCTCAGCAGCAACTGCCATAGCTCTACGTTCTTCCGCTTTCGCCTGGGCAATATTTTTATCTGCATTTGCCTGATCCATTTGAAGTTCAGCTCCAATATTTTTACCAATATCAATATCAGCAATATCAATTGATAATATCTCAAATGCAGTACCTGAGTCAAGACCTTTTGCCAGTACTACTTTAGAAATACTATCCGGATTTTCAAGTACAGCTTTGTGAGAATCAGCCGATCCTATTGATGACACAATTCCCTCACCAACTCTTGCAAGAACGGTTTCTTCCCCAGCACCACCAACGAGTTGATCAATATTAGCACGAACCGTAACTCTTGCCATAGCAATTAACTGAATTCCATCTTTAGCTACTGCAGCAACTTTTTTTGTATCAATAACTTTAGGGTTAACAGACATCTGAACTGCTTCCAATACATCACGACCCGCCAGATCTATTGCAGTTGCTGTTTTAAAATTCAGGGCTATGTTCGCTTTTTCGGCTGAAATCAATGCATTTACAACACCCTGTACATTTCCTCCAGCCAAATAGTGTGCCTCCATATCATCTCTTTGCAGTTTTAGTCCAGCTTTTGTGGAAGCAATTAGGCTATTAACAATAATTCGTGGTGGAACTTTCCTCCAACGCATTAATACCAGTTGCAATAATGAAATTCTCACATTGGATACAAGGGCAGTAAACCACAATCCAACAGGTACAAAATAAAAGAGCAACCATAAGAGAAATATGGCACCCAATCCAATTGCTAACAATACATAAACATTTTCCATGGCTAATCTTTAGTTTTTTTTACAAATATTTTATTTCCGGAAATTCTTATTATTTCTATGTTTTCATTTTGATCAATGAACTCCGATAAAGTACTGACTTCATAATATTTACCATCAAACATTGCCTTACCCATTGGAGCACACCTTGAAATTGTAACACCCTTGCTTCCAACAACAACCTGATCTTCATCAATTTCATTTACCTTACCTGAATTGACTGTCTTAAGCGTAGCCCTCTTCCAGGTTTTTGACCTAAGCGTTAGTATCAATCCGATTATATTTACAGACAGAGTTGTAACCAGAGTTAAGTGACCGGCTGTTGCTCCATGTTTTGAATATGCCAGCCAAACTCCTGCTGCCATTAATATAAAGCCAATAATTCCTGCAAATCCTGATCCCGGTATAACGATTATTTCCAGAATCATCATAAGTAAACCAATCAATATCAATATTGCTATTACTGTCCACATAATTGATTACTTTTAATTTATTTCAGTAGTTATTTGCCTGTTACTCATTTCGATATGAATAGGCTTAAGTTTATTTATTGTGCCATTTTTAATATGACATTTTCCCTTGTAATGAGCTATGAGAGCACAACTCTCTGCCTGTAACTCATCATGTTCACACACTTCTATTAATGATTGTATAATGTAATCAAATGTATTATAATCATCATTATACAGAATCAATTTTCTGATGGAATCTTCTTTCTTATCCACATCAGGAGAAGATGATGTGTACTCTTCTGTTCCCATGTTATTACTCAAACTAATATGATAACAAATTTAATATAAAAATAGCTACTGTGGAGATCAAATACAATTTATTTTATTTATTAACCTGTTCAATTCAGATTGATAAAACTTAACAATAAGACAACTGTAAAAAAGAAAATGAACAGTATTAAATACCCGTTAAGAAACTGGAAAAGCTTCCAGGCTGTTTTGAGGTAACTTCTTTTATAATACTTTTTTATCCATATATAGAGGATTAAAATAAATAAACTCCACTCAAGATAAAAGAACACCTCACTATCAACTATCCACTCTATTATATTAAATATTATAAATAAAATAAAAATCACCGATTGCAAATGAATTGAGAATATTAAGTGTTGAATATAAAAAGTGCCTTTGTAAAAAAGTATAAAAAACAACAATGCTGTCAGGGGTATTAATATAAACATACCAATAGAAGTGTACTTTTTTAATAATTGTTTAAACACAATACTCCCTGCTTCAGTTTTCAATATTCTCGTTTTACTTATTAAGGCTTTCTCTAAATATTCATCTTCATTACTCTCCTGCTCTAAACTATCATTCAGATACTCACCATACATTTCGTTCTCAATAATGCTATCTGTAGAATCGGAAAAAACAACATTGTCTGATTCAAATGGCTTTTCTTCATTAAATGGATCTATGGAAAGCATAAAAAAGTATACGAAACTAATTAGAAGATATAATCGTACCGGAGAAATGTATTTCATTCTTTTGCCCGATAAAAATTCAACGGTTAATGTTGCAGGACTGATTAATAACAATTTAAGAGTAATCAATATTTTTGAGTCCAGGCTGAAATTGGCTGATAAAAAATCGGAAACAATGTATTTGAAGTTTAATCTGTGAGCTTTATTGGCCTGCCCGCAATTTGGACAATAGTTATTTTCACTGCTGAATTCATTTTCACAGTTAGGACAAATGATGTTTGGATTATTGTAGGAACTCATATCCTGATTACAGATTTATTTCAGGGATCAGCCACATCAATAGTATTATTGTAATTAGTGCCGGCAGCATATTCATAACATTTATTTTCTTTATATCAAGTATACTTATACCCATTCCAATGAGCAAAATACCTCCAACTGCTGATATTTCAACAATCATAACCTGCGGTATAAACTCACCAAAAACTGATGCAAGAAGTGTAATTCCTCCCTGAAATATTAATAATGGGAATACAGAAAAAGCAACTCCCAAACCCAATCCCGAAGCAAGGGCAATAGAAGAAACACCATCCATTATTGATTTTATATAAATTAATTCTTCATCACCTCTCAGTCCGGCTTCAAGTGCTCCAACTATTGTTAAAGAACCTACGCAATACAACAAAAATGCAGTAATCAGACCTTCCGTAAATTTTTCGTTCCTGATTTTGAATCTTCTTCTTAAATAATTTCCTAACTTCTCAAAACCAATTTGGATCTTCAGAGCTTCACCAATAACAGAACCGGTAATTAATGCAACTATCATATGTAAAATATGTGTGGATTCCAATGCCATTGATATACCTAAAAAGATTGTGAAGATGCCAATAACCTGAAAAAATATTGCTATAAACCTTTCCGGCAGACGCTTATTTAAAAATAATCCTATCGAACTTCCAATAATTATGGCTACAATATTTACGAAAGTACCAATCATAGTCCGCGAATATACAAAGTAAATAGTAATTAAATTCTATTATAAGCTTAATGACTTTAACATATCCAATATACAGTATTATTGATGTCAACCATATATGATGTTCTTCTCTGCTGGTAGTCATCAGGTTATTACAGGTATAGACAAATTGTCACACTTCTGTCATTGGCATAAGCTTTGATACTGGGCTTTTCAAATACAAAATTTTAATTATTATGACTTTACAGAAAGGCAAAATAGACATTAAAACGGAAGATATTTTTCCGATTATTAAGAAGTTCCTTTATTCCGATCACGAGATATTTCTACGTGAGCTTATATCAAATGCAACTGATGCGACATCAAAATTAAAAACACTCGCTTCAATGGGTAAGTTTAACGGGGAATTAGGTGATCTGACTATTCATGTTGAAGTAGATAAAGACAATAAAACTATCACAGTTCGTGATCGAGGAATTGGAATGACCGGTGATGAAGTAAAGAAATATATCAACCAGATTGCTTTCTCAAGTGCGGAAGAATTTGTTAAGAAGTTCAAAACAAAAACTGAAGCCGAACAAAATGCTATCATAGGACACTTTGGGTTGGGATTTTATTCTTCTTTCATGGTAAGTGATAAAGTTGAAATAAAAACCAAAACTTATAAAAAAGGTGGATCGACCAAAGCTGTACGTTGGGAATGTGATGGTAGTCCTAATTATTTACTTGAAGAAATTCAAAAGAACGACAGGGGTACAGAAGTTATCCTCCATATTGATGATGAGAATGTTGAGTTTCTTGAAGATTTCAAAATAAACGAACTCCTGAATAAATATTGTAAATTCCTGCCTGTACCTATACAATTTGGAACTGAAAAGATACAGGAACCGGTTGAAGGCAAGAAAGATAAAGATGGTAACCAGGAAACAATTGAAGTTGAGAAACCTAAAATAATTAATAATACAAATCCTCTCTGGAAGAAAAAGCCAAGTGACGCAACTGATGAAGATTATAAAAGTTTCTACAGAGAATTATATCCTTATACTTTTGAAGAGCCACTTTTTCATATACATTTAAATGTTGACTATCCTTTCAACCTCACAGGTATTTTGTATTTCCCAAAAGTTAAGAAAGACTACGAAATGCAACGCAACAAAATACAGTTGTATAGCAACCAGGTATTTGTTACCGATTCGGTTGAAGGAATTGTACCTGACTTTTTAACATTACTTCACGGAGTTATAGATTCACCTGATATTCCTCTTAATGTTAGCAGATCATATCTTCAAAGTGATGGTAATGTAAAGAAAATCTCCAATTATATTACACGAAAGGTAGCTGATAAACTTGAGGAACTATTTAAAAAAGACAGGGAAGCATTTGAGAAAAAATGGGATGATATCAAAATATTCATCGAATATGGTATGATATCAGAAGAGAAGTTTTACGAAAAAGCTGAAAAGTTTGCGCTGGTAAAAAACATTGAAGATAAATATTTTACCCTGGGTGAGTATAAAAAGCATATTGAAAAAACTCAGGAAAATAAAGACAAAAAACTGGTTTACCTGTATGCTACTAACAAAGACGAACAATACAGCTATATTGAATCTGCTACCGAAAGAGGTTATGACGTATTGTTAATGGATGGAGTACTTGATAATCATTTCATCAATAGTCTGGAACAAAAACTAAAAGACTCAACTTTCGCCAGGGTTGACTCAAATACCATTGACAAGATTATTGTAAAAGAAGATGAAGCACCTTCAAAACTTGATGACAAACAAAAGGAATCTTTGAAAGAAACTTTTGAAAGAAATATCAATAAAGAAACATTTCATGTTATTTTTGAGAGCCAAAGTGAATCTGACCTACCGGTAACCATAACACAAAATGAGTTCATGCGTCGTATGAAAGATATGGAGAAAATAGGCGGTGGAGGCGGAATGATGATGGGTATGGGAAGTTTACCTGAGTCATATGAGTTTATAGTTAACACCAATAATCCGATAATCAGTGGAATTCTTGATGAAAAAGATACAGAAAAACAAGATGCTACTATTAAACAACTATATGACCTGGCCAGACTGGCTAAAAATCTACTGGTTGGTAAAGAACTTAACGATTTCGTAAAAAGAAATATCAACAATATTCAATAATATCAGTACAACTTTGATCAACAGAGGTTATTCAAGCTCAATGAGTAACCTCTGTTTTATATAAATATCTTATATAAGTAAAAATACATTTAACAGATTAACGCCTATTTTTAACAAAACAATCCACCCAGAACTGCATTGCTTCTTTATTATAATTGAAATACAAGTCAGGTTCAATTAATTCTATTTCCATTATAAGAAACTCTCCGTTTCTCCATAAGCCGTCCAATCTCTGATATAATATCCTGTTATTGAACCGGGCAGTGATACTCCTGCTTATGTCTTTGATATAAGGATCAACATCTCCCGAACTGTAAACTCCTCCATAGTTGAATTGTACCCTGTAATCTCCCTTTTTTGGAACTTTGGTTACAGAATATGATAATTCCTTTCCATTACCACCTATTACATCTTCCAGGGTAATAGTGGATATTTCTCCTTCAGAAATTTCCGGGATGAACTCCTGAAGCATAAATGGTCTGTTTTTATATAATTCTTCAACAATCTGGTTATATCTGTTCTTCTCAGATCTATCAATAACAAAAGTGTGATACGAACCGGCCGAGATCATTGGTTTGATTATCATCTTGTTCCATCCTCTGGAAAGAGCTTCTTCAAAACTATCTCCATTGTTATTATGATTGAATATGGTTGGTATAATATAGAAACCCTCTGACTGTAGCTCTTCCAGATATTTCTTGTCCATATTCCATCTGACTATATCCAATGGGTTTAGTACTTTAACACATGATTTCTCAAGAAAATCAAGGAATTCTAAAAACTTTTGTGTTTTCCGGTAGTAATCCCATATTGAGCGTATAACTACAATGTCAAACTCTGTCAGAAATATCTCATCTGTAAAATCTATCCTGTCCCAGATCAATACATTTGTTGTAATACCACGATTGTTTAACATCCTGATAATCTCCATATCATAGGGTAACATTTCAGGCATTTCCTCGCAGGTAAAAAAAGCAACTCGCATGGTTTTGTAAATAAATCGCAAATGTATATAAAAGTCTTATTAAACATAATAACCCGGGGAGTATCAAAAAGTATTAACTTCGCAATACAAAACGGTAACGCTTCTGGCATATACAATAACAGACTGAATAACAGGATATGAACTTTAAAGAATTAGGACTCAATGAGCAAATGCTGGAAGCAATATCTTTTATGGGCTTTGAAAAAGCAACACCAATACAGGAACTGGCTTTACCAATTATATTAAAAGGTCATGATCTGATAGCGTGCGCTCAAACAGGCACCGGCAAAACGGCTGCTTTTGTTTTGCCTGTACTTGATAAACTAACCAGCAACCATAAACATGAAACCAGTGTTTTGATAATTGTTCCAACACGAGAACTTGCAATCCAGATTGATCAGGCTATTCAGGGTTTTACATATTTTACTTCTGTAGAATCAATTCCTGTTTACGGAGGTGGTGGTGGTTCCGACTGGGATAGTGAAAAACGTGCATTAACCTCCGGTGCTGATATTATTGTTGCAACACCTGGAAGGTTAATTTCACATTTAAACATGGGTTATGTCAAATTTCATAGTATAAAACACTTAATACTGGATGAAGCTGACAGGATGCTGGATATTGGGTTTTATGATGACATTATAAAAATAATTGATTTCCTGCCTAAAGAAAGACAGACCCTGATGTTTAGTGCTACAATGCCTGACAAAATAAGGCAACTGGCTTCACAAATCCTTTCAGAACCTAAAGAAATAAGTATTCAAATATCCAAACCGGCCGAAGGAGTTTTGCAGGCAGCATACTTGACATATGATTCTCAGAAAACATCTCTTATAAGAAGTTTGATTGAAAACAAACCAAATATCAACAGCGTACTTATATTTAGTTCTACAAAGTTAAAAGTTAATGATATTGTAAGAGAACTAAGAAAAAACGAAAGGAATATACAGGGAATATCATCAGCTCTTGACCAGGCCAGAAGAGAAGAGGTTCTATCAGATTTCAAATCAAAAAAAACAAGGATACTCGTTGCTACCGATGTACTGAGTCGTGGGATAGATGTAAAGGATATCGATCTGGTAATAAACTATGATGTGCCAAATGATCCCGAAGATTATGTACACAGGGTAGGAAGAACAGCGCGAGCCAAGACAACTGGAGTTGCAATCACTTTGATAAATGAAAATGATATGTTTAAGTTTAAACGTATTGAGAATTTTATTGAAAACGAAGTAATGAAAATTCCACTACCAGAGGATCTGGGAGATGCTCCGGTCTGGAACCCTGACCAACCTAAGATTAAACGGAATAGGTCGAAAAGCAATAAGAGCAAACCTACCGGAAAAAGAAGGACATACCGTAGAAATAAGAACAAAAATAACAAAGGAAATACTCCTCATAAATAAAACTAACAGACCATTGGATATTCATAAAAACGATCATTGATCCGTTTTCCCGATTATGTTCTTTATATCATCAACTTTTTCATTGGGAATGGCTATGCTAAGGTGATAATGTTCAATTTTCCATTCATCTTCATATTTTTTTAATACTCCTGAAGCTCTGCACAATCCCAATCCTGTATTCAATTTCTCATCAAACCAGGAATATGTACTATCAACTGAAAAATAAACATTTCGTTCAATTGTTTCAAAATTCCAGGCTTTACCGCTATCAAAATATTTTTTCGCCCAATCATAAAATTCTTTCTTTGTCCATAATTCACTGGCATCTGTCCCGATATAGATACCATTGTCAGCTATCTTGTCAAAATATCTGAGATCCACATCTGCGGCATTTTTATGCCATTCATTAACAAAATCATTTATCTCAGCCTCTAAAGATTCAGCATTATCGGTAACAGGAACCTGAGCTGATAATAAAACTGTCATAGTAAAGCAAATACTGAAACTAAAAAAGAATCGCCACATAAATATTTATAGTTTTCTATCCATAGCTTCTGCCATTTCTTTCGAGCGACGTATGCTTGTATTTAATTCAAAACCAATAAGTATTATAAGTGCATTGTAAAACAACCATACCAAAAGGATTATCAGAGAACCAATTGATCCATATAATACATTATAGTTAGAAAAATTCTCAAAATACGATTTAAGAACAAGACCACCCAGAATAAACAATCCTGTTGAAAGAATTGATCCGGCAGAGAAAAATCTGTAATTTCTTTTGTTATCCTTCCTTTGACCAAAATAATATAACACAGAAACTCCTAACAATAAGTTACCAATAATTACAAGCCACTGTATTATTGACAAAAGGAAAACTGTCATACTTCCCTCAAGAATATCGTATTTTCCCAATGTTGTAATAATAAGTTTTCCTGAAGTCAGGAAAAGCATTGAGATAAAACCCAAAAAGGATATAACTGTCATAAGCAGAAAAGCATAAAATTTCTGTTTCCACCAGGGCCAGGTTTTAATTCTATGATAGCTTTGATTAAATCCTTCAAGAATAGCATCTACTCCATTTGTGGCAAAATAAACTGCCATCATAAAACCCAGCGACAACAAACCACTCTTCGGTCTGCTTATTATTTCTACCAATGTTGATTCAACCATTGAATAAATATTAGATGGAATAACATCATCCAGTAATTCAAGTATCTCTCCCTGAAAATTTGTGGTTGTTACATAGGGTATTAATGTAAACAGAAAAAGAATTAGTGGTACCAAAGCCAGGAAGAAGTTATAGGCAATCGCTGCAGCTCTGTATGTTAAAACTCCTTTAAAAAGACCTCTGAGGAAAAATACCAGAACATCATATAATGGCATTCCATCGAATCCGGGTAATACGATTATCCTTAGTTTATTACTAACATTATTCCCAACCCTGTTTACAATCAGGTTTAATTTATTTAACAGCTTCTTCAAATTTTTAATTAACAAGTTATCAAACTTAAATCCAGGCTGTTGATCTGGTGGGTTAAAGCCCCTACAGAAATGAAGTCAACCCCGGATAATGCATAACTACGGATACTTCTTATTGTAATACCTCCTGAAGCTTCCGTTTCATATTTACCACCTATTATCTCTACAGCTTTTTTCAAATCAGCAGGTGAAAAATTATCCAACATAATTCTGTCAATACCACCAGTTTTAATTACTTCATCCAATTCTCCAAAATTTCTAACCTCAATCTCAATTTTAATATCTTTTTTTATTCGATTCAGATATTCCTGTGTTGATATTATTGCATTTGATATTCCCCCCGCAAAATCAACATGGTTGTCTTTTATCATTATCATATCATACAACCCAAACCTGTGATTTGTTCCTCCACCTAAACGTACAGCCATTTTTTCAACAATCCTGTTACATGGAGTTGTCTTTCTGGTATCAAGCAACTTTGTACTTAGATCCGATATCTCAGAATATATTTTATTCGTAAATGTAGCTATCCCACTCATTCTCTGTATGAAATTGAGAGCAGTTCTTTCAGCGGATAACAATGAAAGTGAATTCCCGCTAATTGTCATAACAGTATCTCCAGGTACAATACTACTTCCGTCTTCAATTAAAATATTAACTTCCGTTGATTTATCAACCTGTTTAAACACCATCAAAGCCACCTCAGCACCAGCCAGTATTCCATTGTCTTTTGAAATAAGCTTCACATTTCCTTGTTCAGTATTTGAAACTGTTGCTAAAGACGTATGGTCTCCATCACCAATATCCTCAATCAAAGCATTCTTTATCAGGTCTGCTATTTTTAATTCATCATTCTTTGTCATAATAATTGCTGTGTTCAAATTATACCTGTGCTTAATTTAATAAGATTTAATAACTCAATCAGCAATACAAAGGTAGTTTAATTTCAGCTTTATGTTCGATATTGACTGAAGATAACATAAACTATACCTTATAATATGTAACATCATGTTAAAAACAAATAACAGTTAGAATTAATAATTCCGGGGATTGTTATTCTATGTTTTTATACTTTTGAATAAATTTTTGATTGATGTTTACAAAATCATACTTTGGAATTTCGATAGCTACTATTTTGTTTTCAGTATTATTTTATTCGTGCGATGAAGTACCTGAAGATAAGGAGAAGGATTTCCAGCAAAACCTTAGCTCATTTACCTCTACTATGGATAAACTTGACAGTACCATGAATCTTATGGACCAGCTTCAGACAAAAATTGAAGAAGTCGAAGCTGAGAGAGCTAAAGGGACAATAACCGACGAAGAAGCAATAAACGAACTTAACAGATTAAATAATACGATAGGACGACAGATTGCCAAAACATCAAATACAAATCCCATTTCCGGACTACCAAGATGGGCAAAAAAATTAGGACTAACTGAACCTGTCGGATTATCCTTCGATAAAGACTTTAGTCAATCAACATCTGAACACAATGTTAATGAAGGATTTAACTCCGTAATACTTGTTTATCATGGTGACTATGATATTGCCATGCAGCAAGCTGAGATAATAGCTCATAAGGCTGGTATCCCATTAAGCAAAGATTACAAAGACGCTTTATTATTGTCCGAAAAATATGGCATTGAATCAATTAAAGGAGCCTCTTATATGAATTTTGAAATCGGTTCTGAAAGTAATCAGAGATACAATATTTCAATAACAGTTGATAATGATGGTACACTCACAATAAATGCTACTGATACTGACGCATTATTAAATCAATTGGGCATTGAATAATACACCTTCAATTTAGTGATATGAATGTAATAATAACAGGAGCAAGTAAAGGGATAGGATTTGAATTATGTAGAAAATTCATGCAGGATAGTGACTGTAAGATCATTGCAATATCCAGAAGCCAAAACATCGACATACCAGTTAAAGTTGATCACAACATTGATAATTTGAATTATTTAAGTCTGGATTTAAACCAAACAGATATAGAAAGAGAACTTTTACCTGTTATCGAAAAATTCATGGGTAAAATTGATATTATTATCAACAATGCAGGACTATTAATAAACAAACCTTTTATTGAATTGACTAATGAAGATTTTGATATAATGTTTGATACAAATGTTAAAAGTGTATTTCGATTGATACGTGACCTGTCAAATGTTATAAACGAAGATGCACATATTGTAAATATTAGTAGTATGGGTGGGTACCAGGGAAGTTCAAAGTTTCCCGGACTGTCATTATACAGCGCAAGTAAAGGTGCCCTGGCAATTTTAACGGAATGTCTGGCAGAAGAGTTTACAGATAGAAATATTAGTGTCAATGCTTTAGCGCTTGGAGCTGTACAAACAGAAATGTTGGGAAAAGCTTTTCCAGGTTACAAAGCACCATTACAACCAGCTGAAATAGCTGATTACATTCACTACTTTGCAATTAATGGAAAGAAATACTTTAATGGCAAGATACTACCGGTATCGATCACAACACCTTAATTAAATTTTGAAATTTGAAAAATAATATTGTAACACACCCCGGAATAATTAAAAGGATTGAAGATGATAAGGTTGAAGTTTCCATTATGGTCACTTCAGGCTGTGCATCATGTGAAATTAAGGGAGCATGCTCAGTTAGTGATGCGGAAGAAAAGTCAGTTTTTGTAAGGGTAGATAACCCTGATCAGTATAAAGTTAATCAGCAAATTACCATCGAAATGAAACAATCACTTGGTACCTGGGCTGTTTTGCTGGGTTATGTATTTCCTTTCCTCGTTGTATTTTTAAGCTTAATATTATTCATTAACCTTGAAATGGATGAAGGCATGGCCGGAGTTTTATCAATCCTTCTTCTACTACCGTATTATCTTACAATTTATATGCTAAGAAAATACCTTGGAACAAAGTTTAACTACACTATCAGGGCATAATCTTTCTAAATTAATCCGAATTTGGTAATTTAGAGTGTTTCTAAGAAATTACACCAACACCCTGTCTTCCAACTTATTACCTACGCTTACAATCTGATTTTCGCCCGACCGTATGGCTATATACCTGATATTCTGACTATTACACAACATGCAAATTACTGTTCCAAATTTCACAGTATTTTTAAATATCTTATTTTTGTTTTTTGTGAAATTAAGAACAATTAATAAAAACGGATTACAGTGGATAATATAATAATAATTGCAATAAGTGCTCTTGGTGGATTGGGATTAATAATGGCCATTATTCTGTATTTCATTGCTAATAAGTTCAAGGTATTTGAAGATCCAAAGATAGATGAAGTAGAAGAAGCACTTCCTTCTGCAAATTGCGGTGGGTGCGGTTTTCCGGGATGTAGGGCTTATGCCGAAGCAGCAGTTAAATCTGCCAAGGAAAACGGTAATCTTGATGGTTTAAACTGTCCGGTTGGTGGCAATGATGTTTCACAGGCTGTAGGTAAGATTTTAGGACTGGAGGTTGAAGCCAAGGATCCAATGATAGCTGTTGTGAGATGTAACGGTTCACGTACAAATTCACCAGGCAAGGTAAATTATGAGGGTGCTACATCATGTTCTTTTGCCCATGCTTTGTATGCCGGTGAAGGTGGGTGTATGCATGGTTGCCTTGGATTGGGAGACTGTGTTGATTCCTGTGATTTTGATGCTATCCACATGAATCCGGAAACAGGTTTACCTGAGGTTAATACTAAATGTACTGCTTGCGGTGCATGTGTTACAGCTTGTCCAAGAGATATTATTGAATTAAGAAAACGTGGTCCAAAAGATAAAAGAATCTTCGTTTCATGTATAAATCAGGAGAAAGGTGCACCTGCAAAGAAAAACTGTGCAGTTGCATGTATTGGATGTAGCAAATGTCTGAAAGTATGTAAATTTGATGCAATTACTATCACTTCTTTCCTTGCTTATATTGATTTTGAGAAATGTACACTATGCAGAAAATGTGTTGAGGAATGTCCTACATCAGCAATACATGAAATTAATTTTAAACCACGAAAACCCAGACCTGAAAAACCAAAAGCTAAGGCTCCTGAAGCAGATAAATCTGTTGCCAGAAAAACAACAACACAAAAAGAAGTTGTTACTCAAGATTTAAAAGACGAAAAAGATAACAAAGAATAAATCCGATAAAATGGGAATATTAAGAACTTTTGCATTAGGAGGAATTCATCCGCCGGAGAATAAGCTATCTGCAAATGCTCCAATCGAAACACTACCTGTTCCTAAACAAGCTATTGTGCCATTAGGACAGAATCTTGGTGCGCCATCAAAACCCATTGTAAAAAAGGGTGATGAAGTTAAAGTCGGACAGTTAATTGCAGAAGCTGGAGGATTCATCTCAACAAATATACATTCACCGGTTTCGGGGAAAATATTTAAAATCGATAATGCAATTGATGGGACCGGATATAAACGTCCCTGCATAATTATTAATGTTGCAGATGATGTTTGGGATGATACTATTGATACTTCTGCTGAAATTGTAAGTGAAATCAAACAAAGTCCCGAAGAAATAATTGATATTATAAAAAATGCCGGTATTGTTGGATTAGGCGGAGCAACTTTCCCTACTTACGTAAAATTAATGCCTCCTCCTGGAAAAACTGCAGAATATTTAATTATTAATGGTGTTGAATGTGAGCCATATTTAACTTCTGACCACAGGTTAATGCTTGAAAAGGGCAGGGAGATTATCATTGGCACCAGAATATTAATGAAGGCCTTAAATGTTAAGAAAGCTTTTATTGGTATTGAAAATAATAAACCGGATGCCATAAACCATATGACAGAACTGGTGAAATCACATGATGACATAGAAATCCAGTCATTAAAGGTGCAATATCCGCAGGGAGGTGAGAAACAATTGATTAAAGCTTCTGTAAACCGTGAAGTACCATCTGGTAAATTACCAATTGAGGTTGGCTGTGTTGTTCAAAATGTAGGAACTGCATTTGCAGTATATGAAGCGGTTCAAAAAAATAAGCCCCTGGTTGAAAGAGTTGTTACTGTAACCGGTAAATCAGTAAAAAAACCATCAAATTTCATGGTTCGTATAGGAACTCCGATAAGTGAGCTAATTGATGCTGCTGACGGACTACCTGAAAATACCGGTAAAATAATCGGAGGAGGACCGATGATGGGTAAAGCTATAACCTCGCTTGAAGTTCCTGTTGTAAAAGGTTCATCAGGAATATTAATTATGGAAGAAGGTGAGTCATTCAGAAGTACAGAGGGCCCATGTATCAGATGCTCAAAATGTACTTATGTATGTCCTATGGGTCTTGAACCATATTTATTATCAAAAGCTGCAAAATTAAGCAACTTTGAGATGGCAGAAAATGAATCCATAATGGATTGTATTGAATGCGGATCTTGTCAATACGGTTGTCCCGCTGCTATACCATTATTAGATTACCTCAGATTAGGTAAACTAAAAGTTGGTCAGATAATGAGAAATAGAAAATAGAATTGATATTAGAGCTATCAATTAATATGATAAAGTAAGTAATAACAACTAAGAAATAATAGATGTCTAATTTCACTGTATCAGGATCTCCTCACATTCAAGGAGATGAATCAACCAAAAAAATTATGTACGGCGTTGTTATCGCGATGATACCAACTGTACTTTTTTCGATATATTTCTTTGGCATTGACGCAATTAGAGTATTTCTACTTGCAATTGTTGCAAGTTTATTTTTTGAATGGGCAATACAAAAATACCTGATTAAAGGTCCTTTATCAATAAATGATGGATCGGCGCTGGTTACAGCAATTTTACTTGCGCTTAATCTTCCTTCAAATTTACCTGGATGGATGGTTATAATAGGTGCATTAGTAGCAATTGGAATGGCGAAGATGTCATTTGGCGGACTTGGTAAAAATGTATTCAATCCGGCATTGGTTGCCAGGGTATTTTTATTAGTATCATTTCCGGTTGAAATGACTTCCTGGCCAAAACCAAAACCCATTACCGAAGGACTTGCTGATGTAATTACCGGCCCAACACCACTTGGAATTGTTAAAGAGGGATTGGGAGCTAATAAAACAATGTCAGAGCTTACTCCTGAGCTGCCAACTTATACTCAGGGTTTGATGGGTAATATGGGCGGATCAATGGGTGAAGTATCTGCATTAGCACTTATATTGGGTGGTATTTATATGTTATGGAAAAAAATAATTACATGGCATATTCCGGTTTCGATGCTATTAACGGTAGCTATATTCTCAGGTATTTTCTGGGGTATTGATCCTGAGCACTATGCGGATCCAGTATTCCATATGTTAACTGGTGGTATGTTGCTTGGTGCAATTTTTATGGCAACCGACATGGTTACATCTCCAATGACAAAAGAAGGACAGCTTGTATTTGGCTTTGGGGTTGGGCTTTTAACAATACTTATAAGGATGTGGGGTGCATATCCTGAAGGTGTATCTTTCGCAATCTTAATTATGAATGCTGCTGTACCTTTGATCAACATGGGATTTAAACCAAGAAGATTTGGTGCCAAACCAGGTGTAGCTTTAAACAATTAATACATAGAAAAATGGCTAGTAAAAGAGAATCGAATTTCATAAACATGGTTGTTACTCTATTTATGGTATCAGCCGTTGCTGCCCTTGCTCTAGGAGCTGTGTATAATGTTACAAAAGAACCGATTGCGTTGGCAAAAAAGAAGAAACTGGAGGCGGCAATAAAAGTTGTTCTTCCTGAATTTGATGATATAGAAACCATAAAAGTAGGACTTGGTGATGATGAAGATTCACTGATATATTATGTTGCATCAAAAGATGACAAAGTTATTGGTACAGCAATAAAATCATGGACAATGATGGGTTTTAGTGGTAAAATTGAAATAATGGTTGGATTATTACAAGATGGTACCATAAATAATACTGCTGTTGTTGACCATAAAGAAACTCCGGGACTTGGAGATAAAATGGATGTTGCCAAATCTGATTTTCCTCTACAGTTTATAGGTAAAGATCCAGGAACCTACAATTTAAAGGTAACAAAAGACGGTGGTGAAATTGATGCAATAACTGCTGCCACTATTACATCACGTGCATTTTGTGATGCTGTTCAACGAGCTTACGACTCATTTGAAAATAAAAAAGAAAATGACCAGAAGTAGATCCGAATATTTGAAAATTTAAAACTATGAATCAGATACAGAACCTTACAAAAGGATTTATTAAGGAAAATCCTGTTTTTGTTCTCCTGCTTGGCCTTTGTCCTGCTCTTGGGGTAACTACCTCAGCTATTAACGGTCTTGGTATGGGACTGGCAACAACATTTGTTTTAGTGATGTCTAACCTGGTTGTTGCTTTAATAAAAAGTATGATACCTGATAAGGTAAGGATTCCATCCTTTATCCTTATAATTGCTTCATTTGTAACTATAGTGGAACTTGTTATGCAGGCATATATGCCCGGTTTGTTTGATGCCCTTGGATTGTTTATTCCTCTTATTGTAGTAAACTGTCTTGTACTGGGTCGTGCCGAAGCCTTTGCATCTAAAAATAATATTGGCTCGTCACTTGTTGATGGCTTTGGAATGGGGATGGGTTTTTCTTTCGCCCTTACACTATTAGGTGGAGTACGAGAATTGTTGGGTGCAGGTGCAATCTTTGGTTTTAACTTATTGGAAGGAGACCTGATGCTTGCTTTCATTTTACCTCCGGGAGCATTTATCGCTTTAGGTTATCTGGTAGCTATCACTAATAAATTTAACAAAGCCTAATACTTATTGATATGGAATATTTTGTAATTATTATAGGGTCGATATTTGTAAGCAACATTGTACTTGCACAGTTTTTAGGCATATGTCCTTTTGTTGGAGTATCCAGTAAGGTTTCAACCTCTGTTGGTATGGGTGGAGCGGTTTTATTTGTAATGACTCTTGCAACTATGGTGACATGGGTGTTACAATATTATGTTCTGAATCCGTTTGGATTAGGATTTATGCAAACCATTGTTTTCATCCTGGTAGTTGCTTCATTGGTGCAAATGGTTGAGATTATTCTTAAAAAAGTCAGCCCATCATTATACTCAGCTTTAGGTGTATTTTTACCATTGATTACAACTAACTGTGCTGTACTTGGGGTTGCCATACTTACAATTCAGAAAGATTTTAGCCTGCTCGAAGGAGTTGTTTACGCAGTAGCCAATGCAATTGGATTTACCCTTGCAATAGTTCTGTTTGCAGGCATTAGAGAACATCTTGATCTGATGGAAGTACCAAAAGGAATGAAAGGTGTTCCAATAGCTCTTGTAGTTGCCGGTATATTAGCTTTATCGTTTTTTGGTTTTACCGGACTGGTTTAGACTGGCCAGTATTGATAAATGAGTTTATTTTATACGCATCTTAATGTGTATTTGACCAAAACCACTTAATTATTTTTTTGCTTTTCTTAGATCTTTACTTCATTTTCCATAACTGATCATATCGTTAATTATAACTCTAAATTGATTACATTTGACCTGATATTTGAAAAATATTATCAATGGAAAATCAATCGATAATTGAGCTAACTAGTCTTTCAGTATTTCAAAAAAACAAACTTGTTTTAACAGATGTTAATCTTAATATTTCTGTTGGAGAATTCATTTATATGATAGGTAAAACAGGAAGTGGCAAATCAAGTCTGATGCAGGTTTTGTATGGAGACCTGCCTGTAGAACAGGGAGAGGTAACTGTTTGTGGCTATAATTTAAAAACTATTAAGTCAAAACAATTACCTCATCTGAGAAGGAAATTGGGAATTGTATTTCAGGATTTTCAATTACTTGAAGACCGTACCATCCGTAAAAATATGGAATTCGTGTTAAAGGCAACAGGGTGGAAAGATAAAAAAACTATTGATGAACGAATTTTGAAGGTTCTGGATGAAGTAGAATTAATAGATAAGCTAAATTCCATGCCGCACCAGTTATCAGGAGGTGAGCAGCAACGAATTGCTATTGCCAGGGCTATGCTAAATGAGCCGGATGTTATACTGGCAGATGAGCCAACAGGTAACCTTGATCCTGAAACATCAAACGGCATTATGAAGATTTTGTTCAGAATAAGTGAACTCGGCAAAACAGTAATCATGGCAACTCATAATTATAACTTAATAAATAAATTTCCCGGAAGAGTTATTAAATGCGAAGAAGGTACTGTTTCCTAAATTCTCTATTACAATCTCATTTGTAGTTGAAAATCCTAATTAATCAGGTTTATCAGACTTTTAACATTGCGACCATTACAATATATTTTGCTTAGGTTCTTTTTTCTTTCCTCAATGTGTTGTTCTGTAAATTCTTTTCTAAACAATATCTTTATTCTTCTCCTTAATGTAACATGGTTGTTAGCTACTTCGCACAGATCGTCTAAATTACTGCCACTTAGCATTTTATCGTTCACCAAAGTGAACCTTCCATTGTAGAGGTTATTAAGCAGCTTCAACTTCAAACCGGTTCTCTGAGCTGTAATTGAAACATTAATGTGAGCATTCTCAATTAAATTTTGTAATTCATCATCATTGGGATTGCTTATCAGTTCAACATTCGATATAACATCGATCCTGGTTTTAAGCTGCATTGGAGGGTTTAACCCGGCAATCTTAAAAGGTACATCCAAATCGTTAAAAACCTCATCTAAAAGAAAGTTTACTGCATTTTCATTTTCAGCAACAGATAGGTTTCCATGATAAAGTACATAACTTCCCCTGCCTTTTTTGCTTTTCACCTCTTTAAATGGGTGAAATGCAGGAACATGATCAACCCGGCTAAACTCCTTATTAAAATATTCCTTATCATTCTCTGAAATTGCAAGGATTCTGTCAGCTTTTTCCAGTACTTTCTCGTATCTCTTAAGTTTTGCAGCCTCATTATAGAAATAATACTTCTTAAATATGTCTTTCTCAGCTTTTGCAAGATTATGGTAGTACTCATGTTCAATATTATGTGCCCGAACCAGTCTTATTCTTGCTTTGAGTCTGGGTTCTTCAAGTAAAGCAGATGTATGAAGACCTTCCATCAATATAGGATAATTATCCTTTGATAGATTTTCAATCAGATTCTCTGAGGTTCTTGTACTTACAATATAAGGAATACTTTTAAACAAATGTTTTTTTGATATGTCTCTTTTGTAATAGTCAACTTTATAAAAAGACTCCTTCATAATTGAATAATGCTCTCTTCCATACTGAAAACAGTGCATATGTACTTTTACACCATGTTCAGTAAGTGCCTTTGCTTTAAAAAACACATCTATCACACCTCCATAGTTCGCAGGATACGGAATATCGAATGAAATTATATGTAAATGCAAATCAGACATATTTTCTATAAATTTTTATTAAGGATTTCTCTTCGTTTTCCCATACCAGTTCTTTTGAAGCGAAAATACAATTTTTTTTCCACTCATCCATTAAGTCCTGATTACTAAGCATATGATTGATTTTTTCGGCAATATTTACCGGGTCATGATCTTTTATAAAATCGCCAATCTTGTACTTAGTTATAATCTTTTCAAGTTCAGGAAGTCGTGATGACAATACTGGTATCCCTGCCTGTATGTAATCAAATAACTTATTAGGGAGACTATACATGTAATTCAGATTTAGTGGTTTATCAAGTGTTAAACCAAGGTTAGCCACAGACGTAAACTTCATCATTTCATGATATGGTAAACGTGGTTTAAAAATAATTCTTGATACCAGTTTATGATATTCAACCATTTCTTTTAGCTTATTAATAACATCTCCCCCACCTATTATCAATAATATGGCATCATTTACATAAACCATTGCTTCAATTAACTCTTCAACACCCCTTTGAACATTAATTCCCGAACCTTGCAATATAAGTATAGGAACATTATCAGGTAGACCCAAAGAATTTCTGGTAATATTATCAATTGCAGTTAACCCTCTTGGAATATTTCTCACTACTGTTGGCTTAATGCCATAATCACGTTCAAACAGGTTTGCTATTGAATCATTAACAGTGATAGTATCAGTTAATTTAGGAAATAAATTGCGTTCAATAAATTTCCAAACCTTTTGAACTCTTTTCCTGCTCACTAACTCAGGTACTTCAGTAAAGTATTCATGACTATCATATACCAACGGGGTTTTCCGAATTCTGCTAACCAGATAATTAGGTAAAAGGGTATCAAGATCATTTGATATTAACATATCTGATTTTCTAAACAACAGAAAACAAAACAGCCGAATATTAAACTCAGCATAAAATAATGGACCTCTTTCCCAAAACAATTTCATTCTTCTATAACCATACTCACGTGAGTCCATTTCCGGGCTATTCTGCAAACGTCTTCCAACCAGAAGAACATCACATCCAATAGAAACAAGTGTTTGACAAACCTTGTTAACTCTTTGATCAGTTACCAGATCATTTATTACAGAAACAACTACTCGTTTTTTCAATCCTGATTATTAATTTGGTAAAATTAGTTCCTTTTAATGAATAACAAAGTAATAAGTTTATTATTGCTCAAATTGCTATCTTTGGTGCACTATGATTATAAAAGAAGACTTTTGCTTAACTCCCTTCAATACATTTGGCATTGAGGCTATTGCATATGAATTATCAATTATAAACTCAATAAAAAACCTGCAGGAATTGTTCAATGCCGGATTACTTAAGAAAAAGATACTAATATTAAGTAAAGGAAGTAATATTTTGTTCACAGGAAATTTTGAGGGTTTGGTACTGTTAAATCAAATCTGGGGTAAAGAAATCGTTGATGAAGATGATGAATTTGTATATCTGAAAGTAAATGCGGGTGAATTTTGGCCGGCGCTGGTAGATTTTTCTGTTGAAAATGGCTGGGGAGGTCTTGAAAACATGGCAGAAATTCCAGGAAAAGTTGGTGCAGCACCTATTCAAAATATTGGTGCATACGGTTCAGAATTAAAAGATGTACTTATTAGCCTGAAAGCCTTCGATATGGTTGAAGGAAGGACTGTTGAGTTTCAAAACCATGAGTGTAAATTTGGATACAGGACCAGTATATTCAAATCTAAATATAAAAACAGGTTTTTCATTACAAGTATTTTAATCAAACTATCAAAGAATCCGAAATTGAATCTAAGCTATAAGCCTCTTGCTGATGCATTTCTGAATATTGATAATGAATCTTTAACTGTAAAAGATGTAAGTAAAAAAGTAGCTGAAATCAGAAACTCTAAACTTCCACACCCTGATAAATTAAAAAATGCCGGTAGTTTTTTTAAGAATCCTTATGTATCTGAAGAACAATTGAACACCCTAATAGGATCATATCCCGATATCCCTTATTATAAGATAAATAATGATCTTTTTAAGATTCCGGCAGCATGGCTGATTGAGAAATGTAACTGGAAAGGAAAGAGAATAGGAAATGTAGGAGTACACAAGAACCAGGCACTTGTTATTGTTAAATATGATAAAGCAACAGGTCATGACATCCTAAACCTTGCTAACTCTGTAAAGAAAAGTATTTTGACCAATTTCAATATCCACCTGGAACTTGAAGTTAACGTTGTTTGATTGTTCTCCCAATAGTTATTAGGATTACTCAATCGCTCAGATGGTTCGATTGTTACATGATATCCTGAAAATTATTTTTAACAATGAAGCAATGAATCCTGCCTACGGCAGCTACGGTGTACCCACAACTATTGATAACTTTGTAAGATGAATAAATATATACATCCTGTTTCGTTTACTGCTGATTATATTGGATACTTTGGTG
>JANQGJ010000087.1 GCA_028277395.1 Bacteroidales bacterium
TTTTGTGAAAGAGAGTACGAAGATGAAAATTTAATCTCTTAAGCTTGTTTTTTAATTAATTGAAATTTAAATATTTAACTAATTTTATACAGATGAAAATAACGAATTTAATAACCATGATACTGCTAACTTTTTCAGTACATGCACAAACAGTTGAATATAAATATGACAATGCCGGTAACAGGTACCAGAGAAGTGTTCTTATGTTCGAAGCAATTGAAGAAATAAGTTCTGCATTAAATGATACCAGCTTGCTAAGCAGAACAGTTAGTACTGTTAATATAGTTGGTACAGTTGATAGAACAAATTATACCATCTTTCCAAACCCAAATGGTGGTCAATTCGATATTTCTTTTGAAAATTGGGATATTAACACAAATGTTACTATAAAGATTTACACTTTAGATGGTACTGAAATATTAAGTAAAAAGCTACAAGAGTCCGTCACAACAATGGATATCCGTGACAGGGAAAACGGTATATACCTGCTGTCAATAATATCAGGCAGCAATAAAAGCAACTGGAAAATCATAAAACAATAAGACAATGATATTTCAAATTACTGATACTGTTTTGAAACTTATGAATAATCCAAAAAGAAATAAATAAATGAAGAAATATATAATAACTTTAATATTATTGGCAGCATTAACAGGTTTGTTTGCTCAAACAACTGCCCCGTCATTTGTACTTACAGATCCTGTACCATCCAATGAAACCAAAGACTGGGTGGCCGGCGAATTTGTAAAGATGACATATACAACAATTCCTCCACCCGGGACAAACTTTTCATCTTCCCCGGATATTAATAATTATGTTAAGGCCAGTATTGACCCTTTTCATATTGAGCTACCCGAAGGAGGTGAAACAGGGCCAACCCCGGATGATCATGGAATAGTTGGTACCATCCCCGGTAACTTGTCAGTTTCAGGCTCTGGCTCAGCAATATACAGCATACCAATTGAAGCTTCTCCGGGTATTTCAGGTATGACACCGGAAATCTCATTAATATATACTAGTGGTGGTGCTGATGGAGTGATGGGCCCTGGCTGGACTATTGGGGGAATATCAGCAATTTCAAATGTAAGAGAAAATGAATATTATTCAGGCGAACCTGATGGATTTGAAGAACCTTCTTATTTTAATACAAAGCAGTTTACCCTAGACGGACAAAGACTAATTCAAAAAGGAACACCAGGTACCTTTCCAATTGCGGAATACAGAACAGAGGATGAGTCTTTTAAGAGAATTAACCGAACTTCCTATGGTACTGATGGTTTTTGTTTTAGTGCAGACACTAAAAGTGGTTTAAAATATTATTATGGCTGTACTAATGATTCACGACAAAGGTCAAATGTTACAACAAATTTTCCTCAAAGAGCAGTAATGAGTTATTTCATAAATAAATCTTCTGACAGACTTGGTAATGAGATCATTTATAACTACACAAATATACCTGAAACAGGAGAATGTTATTTAAATAATATTACTTATGGCAATGGTAAATGTATTGTAAAGTTCATATATGAAGACAGAATTGAAACCGGTACAGTTGATAAACTAACAAACCTTGTTTCACGTGTTTATCATTATGGAGATTTTACAACATTTGAAGTTAAAAAACGTCTTGTTAAAATTGAATCTCTGTACGACAATGTTGTATATAGAACGTATAACCTGGAATACCAGAAACGTGGTACTACTGAAAACAGATATCTTAATAAAGTAGAATTGGTTGGAGAAAACAACACTAAGTATAATAAAACAGTTTTTACATGGCCTGAGATACCGACAACTAACTATGAGTTTGAACTTAACGAAAACCTTCAAAACAACGGGAAACCACTGGTTGGTGATTTTAATGGTGATGGATTAAATGATCTTTGTTTTCAGTTAACTTGTGTGCCTTTTGCCGGTCAGGACATTGACACAAAGGTTGTTGATATGTATAAAAACAACGGTGATGGTACCTTTACCAAGATGGCAAGTATTGAAAACCATGTGAATCATTTTCAACAACAGGTAAATATTGCTGATTATAATGGTGATGGTATTTCAGATATATTGTTAACTGTAATAGCAGATGTTACTAACAAATTAATAGGTGATCTTTACACTTTTAATGAAGATTTTAGTTTTAATGAGTTTCCGGGAATTATTCAAAGCTATGGCAGCGTTGGATCGTACAGGGCTGATATTGGTGATTTTAATGGCGATGGACAGGCAGATGTACTCTGTTTGTTACCAACACACAGCATTTGTTACTACGGAAACGAAAGCTCTTCAGAACCGCTTAAAACACAGGCAAATGATATACACTGGCCCTCAGGGTTGAACATGACAAACAGCGATTTTGTATTTGCTGATTTTACAGGTAACGGGAGAACGGATTTACTTGAATTAAACATTCATGGAAACAATTACCTTTACAGAAACAACGTAACTCAGTTTGACAGGACTTTGGTTCTTAGCAATATTGACTATGAAGACGAAAATGATTTCCTTATCGGTGATTTCAATGGAGATATGTTATCAGATCTTGCAATAATTAAGGATGATAAAGATTTTTCTGTTTATCAATGTCATGGATTCAGTTTTGTTCAAACTGTCGTTAACAAAGTTGTTCCTATAATTAATACAAATAATGATGAATCCTCATTCTACACAGGAGATATGAACGGTGATGGCAGATCTGATATTATTAGGTCTGTAAGTAATAAATTTGGCTTTGATAATAGAGAGTATGTTACTTTTGAAGAAATCGTATTAATATCAAATATAAACGGAACAGATCTAATTGAGGTTACATACAATAATATGCCGGAAAACCCACTTCCTGAAGACCTGCCCTACGGTGCATCTCTTGTTGGAGATTTCAATGGTGATGGTTGCAGTGATATTTTTAGTAACATAACCAGGTATAAATTTTTAACAACCACAATCGACAGGTATGAAGGAGGAAGATTATTATCTCTTAAGCCTGAACCAGATTATATTGCATCTGTTACAAATGGGTTAGGTGTAACAAGTGAAATAACATATAAAGCATTAGTAGGTGATGATAGAAAGGATGGAGAAACCCCAGCTTACCCAATTGCATATCTACCGGGTCCGCTAAATATTGTTAAACAAATATCAATTATTGAAGACGATTATATCAGTAATACCGAATATGAATTTAAAGGACCAAGGGTTCATATGCAGGGAAAAGGATTTTTAGGATACCTTTATACTAAAACCAGTACCCAGTTATCAGATACAGATTATTCCGTAAATAAAACAAATTTCAAAATAGATACTGATTACTACTACCTAAGGCCTACAACTTCATTAAACTCATTGTATAGTGATGTGAATGGAGGTGAAACAAAGTTATTAAGCGTTACTTTCAATTCTTATGACAAAATAACTTATCCGGAAGGAAACGGAACATCGCTTAGATATTTTCCATATTTAAAGAAAACATTGACCAGGACTTTTGAACTGGACGGAAGCTTTATTAAGGTGGATCGTACTGATTTCGGTTACAACGATTATGGTGATTTAATATACCAACACCATTATCAGGATGACGACGGATCACTTGACCTTAATTCCACGGGTACCGAGTTTGAATTCAGGGAGATCAACACCAATACCTACTACACAGCAGATGAAACGAACTGGATACTTGGCAGAATGGAAAACACATGGGTGACTCAGGAAAAAACAGGCAAAGATCCAATCATACGTCATTCATATTTTCAGTACCATACTTCCGGCAGCTTCACGGGTATGCTCAAAAAAGAACATCAACATCCGTGGGATAACATGAAATACTCAAAAGAATACTTTTATTATCCCAACGGGAACCTTGAGAAAACAATAACATCTGGCACTGATTTTGAAGATAGAACAGATAAGATTATATACGATAGTGATAACAGGTATGTTGAATCAAAAGTAAACTCACTTCTTCATTCTGACTATAAAGAATACAATTCGTTTACCGGGGAACCGACACTGTTAAGAGATCCAAACGGACTGGAGGTCAGTATTAGTTATGACGGGCTTGGACACAAAACCAAGAGGGTGAGTCCTAATGGAGTAGTTGCGATTTCAGCAATACGCTGGGTAGTTGGTGATGATGATGATACACCACCAACAGACAAAAATCCATGCTATTATACCTGGTCTAAATCTTCCGGTGGGCCTGTTTCAAAACATTATTTTGATAAGTATGGCAGAGAGATCAGGGTTGTTAAAACAGGTTTTGACAATCAAAAAATCTATGTTGATAAAGAATATAATAAATATGGTAATTTAACAAGAGTATCTGAGCCCTATTTTAAAGGTACCGGTTCATCAGGAATTCTTTATGTAGAGTATAATTACGATAAGATAAATCGTGTGATAAAGCAAATTGCACCCGGTAACAGGATAACTTCAACCGACTATGCAGGATTAACCACTACTACAACAAATCCTGCAATGCAAACTAATACCTCGGTTGTTAATGCTGCCGGATGGTTGATTGAGAGTAAAGATGCAAACAATAAATCAAATACTTACCAGTATTATAGTAACGGATTACTTTACAAAATAATAGATCCGGACAATAACGAAACCGAATTGGAGTATGATATATTCGGGAACCGGACAAAGCTTGATGATCCTGACCTGGGGATTACCACATTCGTGTATAATCCAATAGGAGAGTTGCTTAGCAAGACAACTGCCAATGGGCATACGATTACATATACATATGATAGACTTGGCAGATTAACGAGCACAATAGAACCTGAAGGTGAGACTACCAGGATTTATGACACAGCTCCAAATGCTATTGGAAGCATTGCTTCTGTACAGGGACCTGATAATTCTGAGATATATTACTATGATCAGTTGTCAAGGCTTGAAAAAACCGATGAGTACATTGATGGGGAACTGTTTACTACAAATACAACATTTGACGTGCTGGGCAGGCCAAAAACGCTGGTTTATCCTTCAGGATATGTTATTCGCAATGTATATGATAACAATAGTTATTTAAAAAAGGTAACCCACCCGGACAACAACGAAACACTTTGGGAGGTAAGAGATATGAATGCCAGGGGCCAATACAATGAGTTTGCCCTAGGTAATGGCTTGGTTACGTCGCAATCATTTGATCCTAATACAGGTTTGATAACCGGTATTTCTACAACCAATACACAGGACCTTGAATATGAGTGGTATGATATTGCTAACTTAAAGCAACGTATTGATAACTCCAAGGCAGTATTACTAAAGGAAGAGTTTCAGTACGATAACTTAAACCGATTGGATAAAGTTATAAAAAATGGTGTTCAGACACTTGATATGGATTATGATGACATCGGAAATATATTGTATAAATCTGATGTTGGTAATTATAGCTACAATGGGACAAAACCACATGCTGTTACTTCAATTAACGGGAATAATTTACCAATTAGTTCATTGCTTCAATCCATTCATTACACATCATTCGACAAAATTAAAAGTATTAATGAAGGTGAAGATTCTGTTTATATTACATATGGATATAATCATAACAGGGTGTTGATGACCAATTACGAAAATAATATTGTTACGAAAAAGAAATATTATGCAGGAGGAGGAATATATGAAAAAGTAATTGAAGATGGAACCGAAAAACAGGTTCATTACATTGCAGGAGGAACTGGGTTATTTGCCATTTATACAATCACTGATAATATGGCATCAGGTGGGGGTAATCCGGTGGATTCGCCCAATGAAAGTTTCCGATTTATTCATAGCGATCATTTGGGGTCAATACATTGTATTACTGATATTAATGGCTCGTTGATTGAAGAATACAGTTATGATGCCTGGGGAAAGCGCCGTGATCCGTTAACATGGGAAGCATTTGTTACACCACCTGGAATAGCCATAGACAAAGGATTTACAGGCCATGAACATCTTGATTTATTTGACCTGGTAAATATGAATGGTAGAATGTATGATCCTGTAATCGGACGATTCCTGAGTGCCGATCCGTTTACTCAGATGCCGGAACATACCCAGGGGCTAAACAGGTACTCATATGTAATGAATAATCCGTTATCTTTGACAGACCCGAGTGGTTATATGATCAATGAGGGTGCCCAGTTCTTTGGAATGATGGTTGGTATGGTTGTTGCAGGGGTTACTACTGTATTATCAGGTGGAACAATGGCACCTGTTTGGGCAGCTGTAATAGGAGCAGCAGGTGGTTTTGCCGGAGGTGTAACAACGGCATTGATTAACGGGGCAAATGTAGGGCAGGCTTTAAAGGCCGGTGCAATAGGTGCAGCTATTGGAGCCGTGTCAGCATTAGCAACCTATGGTATAGGAGAGTTATTTAAAGATTCGCAGAAATTCATAGAAAAATGTGGACAAGCATTAATGCACGGCGTATACCAGGGAGGAGTAAGAGCCTTGATGGGAGGCCGTTTCGAACTTGGCTTCCTGTCTGGTTTTGCAAGTAGTCTTGGGGCTTCATATAGCAACAAGGTATCAAAAAAAATGGGAGTAATAGTAGGTATGGCAGCAGCAGTTGGCGGCACAGCTGAAGTTCTTGGTGGTGGTAAATTTGCAAATGGTGCAGTTACGGGTGCTTTTGTGGCACTTTTTAATCATGCTGGACATCAAAATAATCAAACAAGTACTCAAAAGTCGAAAAAACTTCCAAGTAAAACTGATGGAGGATACATGGAAACTTGGGATGAGGCAGCTAAATTCTGTAAGAAAACTGCAAATGATATTAATGAGAGAGTGGAGGTAGGTTTTTACACAGAATTAAACATTGATGGAGACGAGGTATACTTCGTACTACCATGGAACGAAAACACAGGAGATTATAGTATTAATCCAATTTATAAGGTTGGTGATGTAGCTATAAATCCTTTAACGGGTAATCAAGTAATCCGTCAAGATCATTGGGCTCCAAAAGTACGAGGTGCATATACTACTGGTGGAAATACGAAAAACGATGCAGACTATCTGTTTTCTGTGAAAATACAAGGTCCAGTATTTCATCATGATGGTGGTAGTTTAAGGGCTACTGAATATTCACCTGGAAATTATAAAGGAATACATTATAAATTTTATTTTAAATAATTTAAGTAAGTCGTATGAAGAGTCTAAAATTATATGTTATGGTAATCTTATTAGTCATTGGATTAATTATACCAACACAATTAGTAAAAGGGCAAACGAACAACTTTGCAAAGGTAGATTCTATAACCAAGATTATTAATACAGCAGTCAAAAATGTTAGTGATTTTATTTATTGTTACGACACACTCGTATTGCAAGAATATAATGAAGTTTGCATAATGGTTTATTTGCATAATTCATTGGAAACAGATAATATGGTTTTTTCAGTGAGCGATTTTCCTTTTGCAAAAAAAGCAATAGAACAATTGAGCATTTTAGGTTATTATTATTACTATAATAACTTAGTGTTTATTGCTGTTGATAAAGGTTTGGAATTTCAATATCCTAAATTAATTAGAAAGGATATAGATCATATTGTGGACTCTGTTATTGACAGATATAATTATCAACTTGGTTCAGCTGTTTATTTTTACTATTACTATTTATTTAAATTTAAAAAGATCGATCTAGATTTGAAAATAATATCACTTGACTATTCTTTTTATCGTGATTTTAGTGAGATACCCATAAAAGATCGTGGGTTAGAGAATGATATTGATTATGTCAGAAATAATGTTAGATATACTAAGTTAGAAGAAAACACGATATTTCAAGAATGTGATAATTACAAGAATTTAACTAATTATCAAAGAAGTTCCCTTTTATCAGGTAAAATAGAGATAATATTTTAACAACTACTATGTTACTATGCAAATCATTATGTGTTATATGCTTAATACCAAAATGATTATTACATTCGTGACAACATGAGCCTTAACGAACTATTAAGGTTAAATAAATTGAATATTAAACACGAAACAATATGAAAAAGATAATTATTATACTAGTAATAGTAACCCGAATAACTTCAGCTAATTCCCAAACTTTCCTAACCGAGGATTTCAGCTCAGGCACAATGCCACCAACAGAATGGTCAATTGAAAACCTGGCAGCAAAATGGGAAAACAGCATGTCAAACAAAGCCGGCTGTAGTGCGCCTGAAGCTAAGTTTTCATATATTGACCTTGTTAGTTTTAGCAGATTAGTTTCACCTCAAATTGATTTGGTTGGTTATAATTCGATCATTTTGGAGTTTAATCACTATTTGGATGATTGGCACGGACAGGATTATTCGATTGGTATTGCTACAAGATCATCAGGTGAAGATTGGAATATTGTTTGGCAATTGGAACCTACTGGAAATATTGGTCCTAAAAGGCAGTCAATTATAATTGATAACAGTAACGCAGGAACAGCAAGTTTCCAGTTTTGTTTTTTTATTGAAGGTGACCTCATGGAGATGGATTACTGGCATATCGATAATATCGAATTATATAGTCCTTACCAACTAGATGCCAAAATGAAATTGATAACAACAAACCCTTTTGTTCTTGATCAAACAACAATAGAAGGTGTTGTTAAAAACCATGGTAAGCAGACCATTAACTCACTTGAACTAAACTGGGAGGCAGTTAATGGTGAAGTTTATACTTCAACACATACAGGTTTAAACATTGAAAAAGGAGGATTATATGGGTTTAATTGTCCTGATGTTTTCAGTTATCCAATTGGAGATTATGCAGTTGATGTATGGATATCAGAAGTAAATGGAGCCCCGGATGATAATCCTGAGAATGACCTCATTACAAAGGATATAAGCATGGTGAGTAATATTGTTTATAAGCGGCCCATGTTCGAACAATTCGCCAGTTCATTTTCCTACCAAAGTTGGTGGATCAATGATTATTTTGTTCCCTGGTGTGATGATCATGCTGATAGTATTACTCTTATTAAATATCCCTGGAGGTATCCTTTGCCTACAGACCCATATTATACCGAAGAATGTAAACATAGAGAGGTTTACTACGAATTAACCAATTACCAGGAATGCTGGTTACGTGGTAATGGGGAAGATGTATATGCTGCTCTTTATTCCATAGAAGAATTCTTTGCTGAAACCATACTGGAACCCGGTTTTGCATCGATGGTTGCCACACGGTCAGCAGTTAGTAGCAGCAACAGGATAATGGATATTGATGTTAATATACTTCCGTATGCCAATTTCAATAACTTCAGGTTATTTGTAGTTGTATTTGAAACTACCACTACAGGAAATGTTGGGGATAACGGAGAAACAGAATTCAAACATATACTTATGAAAATGGTGCCGGATGCGTTTGGCTCTGCTTTAAACATTGCTGACAGGGAACCTGTTACTATATCACAGAGTATAGACCTGGCAGGGACAAATGTTGAAGAATGGGATGATCTGGGAGTTGCTGTTTTTATCCAGAATTATGATACAAAAGAGATATTCCAGTCGTGTTATGCAGCAATACAGGGAATTTATGCCAGTGATGCCACGTTAAGCCAGATTAATGTCAATGGAAACCCGATTGCCGGTTTTAACCCCGGTACATTTGAATATAATGTTGAATTACCTTACGGGACAACTGAGATACCGGAGATTACAGGAATACCAACTGATCCGGATGCCATAGTAATTGTTCAGCCTGCACAGGAATTACCGGGAACAGTAAGAATAGATGTTTTTGCAGAGGACCTGGTAACACAACTTACTTATTACGTGAATCTGAATGTTATTACAGGTATTGAAAACAATGTTGCCAGAGATATAGTAGTTTATCCAAATCCGACAACAGGGATCATCAATATTGAAGGAGCCGTTAATCCGGAAATTGCTGTTTACAGTATAACCGGAAAACCAATTTATGTTGAAGATAACTTCAATGGAAGATCAATTGATCTATCATCGCAGCCCAATGGTGTTTATTTTATACGGATTATTGATGGAGGTGAGGTTGTTACGAGGAGGGTTGTGTTGAGTAGGTAGGGGTTGAGGATTCCAATAAGGTTATTATAATTATGGTTTTTATATTGAGAAAGATTATTCTAACAATTGTAATTCCTATAATATTTTTTTCGTACTCATCTGCACAGAAAAACCTAGTTTTAAACCCCTCCTTTGAGGAATATGAGAAATTACCAACGGGTTTTGCAAATAATGGAATATCATTTGCACAATCCTGGTATATTCCTAATCGCAGCTCACCTGATTATTTTAATTTGGATTGTGATACATCTTATTTGTCATTATCTAATAGTTATATGAATTTTGATTCTGCACATACAGGTTCTGCTTGTGTTGGTATTGTTCCATTTATGTGGAATGGTTATATGGAGCATATTACAGGAAAATTATCAACTCCATTAATAAAGGGGACGATTTATAAAGTTAGCTTTTGGATTAAATATAGTGGTGATGTTTGTCAATTCTCGACAGACTGCATTGGATTATTGTTTTCACGTGAAAAATTCTATTTTTTTCCCGTGGATCCCTTTTATGAGTCAATTAACAGAAAACAAATAGTATCAGATATTGAGACTCTAGAGGGGTGCTTCTTTGATAATGGTAATGAATGGGTAGAATTAAACTTCTTATACAAATCATATGGTGGGGAGAGATACATAACGATTGGAAAGTTTTATAATAGCAAAATCGATATGAAATTAATTAACTATTATAAAAAAGCTGAAATACAATTTACCAGTAAAAGAGAAAAGTTTATTAACAAAGGTAAGAATCAAAAAATTCTTCGGTTAAATAAGAATTTTAATGATGAAAATGGTGATGTTGTTAGAAATGCTTATTATTTCATTGATGATGTAAGTGTTATTGCGACCCAAATTGTTTCAGAGTAATAATGTTGATTATTTCATCTGTGAAATTCAAAGAAGATGGTAAGAATACTTCAGATATTAATGATTATGTTATTAAGTAACATATTATTTTCACAAGACATAAATGATTCGATTCATGAGCTTGGATTCGTAATAGAAACTAATCCTGAATACGAAGGTGGAGAAAATGAATTATTAAAACTTTTTAATGATAGCATCAATTATCCAGTTAAAGCTATTGAGGATAGCATTGAAGGAATTGTTTTTGTAGAGTTTTGGATAGATACAAATGGTATAACAACTAATCATCGAATTATTAAAGGCATCAGAGAGGATTTAGACCATGAAGCTTTACGGGTTGCTAAACTTATTAAGTATAAGAAACCAGCTATGCAGCGTGGGAAACCAATAATGGTTAGATATACCATACCAATAGATTTTCGAATTCCTGATAACAGGAAAAGAATACGAAGGAACGAAAATAAATAGAATTAAATTGTTGCTAATTCTGATTTGTTTATTGATAAATAAGTTCTTTGATACAATTATTGTACATAACGTACATTTATATTTATTTAATAAGTAGTAAAGAATACAAAAATACGATATGAAAAAAATTACAAAAAAATATGGACAATATTGGAGCTGCTGGAGCCACTAATAGTTATTCCAAAGGTGGAGTGTTAACAGGAAATTCGCGTGTTTGTTTTAATAAGAACATAGCTTTCACCAGTGCAAAAGAATTGTTTAATACAATGGGACATGAATTCATACATGTCTCTCAATTTGCTGCATTGGCTGGTCAACCTACAAGTTTATTAAGTCAGAGTTTCACATATAATAATGAGATTTATAGATTTGATCAATGGCTATTAGAATTTCATGCATACAATTGGCAAAGCTCGGTGAATGGTACAAATTTGAGTGCATTTCCTCCTGACTTAGTAAGACAAATTGCAGCAAAGTGGCCAAATCATTTTAAAAATCTAAATTATATCAATTTTAATTGGACGAAAACTTCAAGTTTTAATTATCCTTTTTAACTATGAAAAGACTTTTTATAATATTAATAATTCTACAATGTATGATTCATCTTCATTCACAACCCGTTGCTATTGAACTATCAATCGAATGGAAGAAAGAAACGATTGAAATATCAGATATGCTTAGCCTTAAGTGTGTTCCGTATTTAAAGATTACTTATAACAACCTTTCAGATAGTTCATTATATTTCCTGAGAATGCATGGGACTGATATAGAGGCTCCTATGTTTGCTGGAAGTGCCTTGATGAATGGAAGTAGAAATATTGATTCACTTATTTCTATAAACGAAGAATTTGGATATTCTGTACTTATCGGAGAAGATGTATCATTCAAAACTCAAGTTTGGTCAGTAATTTCAGACACATTGGATACATTTATTGAACAGCCAATAGACTTAGTTAATGATGATTTATCTATTATCTATGATTATCTGTTTTACAATAAGAGTAAGAGTGACAGCAAGAATGGAAATCTGTCAGTACATTATTTGGTTGAAGATTTATCTAGTAATAGAATAGAAAATAATTTAGAAAATAAATTTATTTTTTTGAAACCAAATCAAAAGCAATCCTTTTTATGCAACCTTACTGGCTTTCAGTTGCTTGGAGGGAGATATTCATTTGAGATTGGAAAGAAGTCGATTGCTGACTTTGTATATATTACTCCTATTTGGAGCGATGAACTCGAAAAATGGATATTTAAAAAACAATTGTTACCAGACAATGTTAACAATCATTACTTATACAAGGGAAGCTTCCATACAAACAAAGTGGAAGTGTTCTTTGAAAATGTAAAATGAAAGATTATTAGCAATCTTAATCTTATTAAAATAGTAAAGAATCATTAATATCATATATAGAAAGGATTAAATCACTTATAAATGAAAAGAAGAATTTGGAGAAAATTCGATTTATAAAGTTGCAATACTATCAAATAATTTTGTGTGTAATTTATTGATGTATGAGGAGGTATTTAACAAATATTAATCTAGTTCTCAATTAATATTGATTGTAATAATATTTGGATAATATCTCATAATAATAAAAAGAAACGAAAAAAAATGAAAAAAACAATAGTAGTAATAGTAATATCATTAATTGCAATTAAGATGTATCCCCAAACCTTCCTAACCGATGATTTCAGTTCAGGAACAATGCCACCAACAGGCTGGTCAATTGAAAACCTGGCTGCACAATGGGATAACAGTATGTCCAACAAAGCCGGATGTAATGCACCGGAAGCTAAGTTTTCT
>JANQGJ010000043.1 GCA_028277395.1 Bacteroidales bacterium
TTCCAAAATTCCTGACAGATGGAACCGCTTCGCTTTCCCATAAACTTTTTTAATCATATTCGGTATGGTATGCTTAAATAAGTTTATGGTCATTTCATGGCTTTCATAAAATCCTTTTCGTTAAGCGATTTTAATTGTACCTGAACTATATCTCTCAATTGCTCAAACCTTTCAGACTTATCAATCTGGTTACGAATAAGAATCGAATTAAGGTTCTCCAGGTTCGCCAAAACTACCAGTTCATTTAAGCCTGCAAAATCACGAATATTCATCCCCATTTTTGCTATATGAGGATTTGCCTATCGCCAATCTTTCGCAGTACATTTGAATAATGTAACATTCAACAAATCAGCCTCCTCTGCATATATCAACCATTCTTTATCCTTATCATAGTTTTTCTCAGGTAATATGCATTCTTTTACAGCATCAGTATGAATTTGGTAATTTGTTTTTGTTAGAATCCGTTTAACATTCCATTCAAGATTATACTGGTTATTCTTAATCTCTTTTAGTCGTTGGTATTCCTTAATTAACAGTAGCTTGAACATCGGGCTAATCCAGGAACCAAACTCAAAAGCTAAATCCTTATGAGCATAAGTCCCTTCATATCTACCCGATTTGGATATAATTCCGATTGCATTAGTTGCTTCAATCCACTTCTTTGGAGTCAAATTGAAACTAATTAATCCTGATTGTTTTCTAAAGGTGTCGAATTCGACATGTTTAAAGTTAGGGTTGTTCAAAGACTCACATAATCCAATGAACTCTACCGTGTTGCGATTTCTCATCCAGTTGCGAATATGGTCAGTACCGTCTTCATCTCGCACCATATATCTGTCAAGCTGATATAATCTTGTTCATCTTGTTTAACTATTGAGATAAGCTTATTTTCTACTTCTATCTGAGATTTGTTTGTCACTTCATTAATTCAAGTTACCGTTTGTACAAAGATACTATTCTAATCGAACCTATTTTTTTGTACTACGGTTTCTCACAATGAATGCCAACGGTTGTCTGCGCATAAACTCCCTTTTATTACTATAAAAATACCATATTGTTTATATTATTGAGTTTAATGGGATATATTTCTTCAAGATGTTTTTATCGTTATCCATGTTGAAATACAGATAATTACTTAAATAGAAAGAAATGAGCCCTAATATGGTAATTAACCATATGAATAGGCATATCAGCCAATTTTTTTCTGATTTATAAGAATATTTACGTGATATTTGGTTTTGAGCAGACTAAAGAATAAACTATTCTTTCTGTGGAATTCTTATTATAAATGTTGAACCTTGGCCAGGAGTAGACTCAACCTTAATGGTAAATCCATGTGCTTCAATTATTTTACTTGTAATTCCCAGTCCCAGACCGGTTCCTTTTTCACCTTGAGTGCCCAGGGTTGTATTTCTCACAAATCCGGCAAAGAGATTATCACATACTTCTTTAGACATGCCTAAACCTGTATCTGTTACTTCAATTCTAAATCCCTCATCATTAAATACATTAATTGCAATTTTCCCGTTCTCGGGAGTGAACTTAACAGCATTTGACAATAGATTATTTAACACCTGGAGGAATAAAGTAGAATCCACATCTATATATTCATCAACAATAATATTAGTGGAAAAGCTGATATTTTTTGATCTTATTTTATTATCAATGGTCCTTTCCGATGTCTCGATTAGCTTCTTAAGACTGGTTTTCTTTTTTACAACTTTAAAGTTTCCAAGCTCAAGATTCGACCAGTGATACAGTTTATCATTATAATCAAGAAGACGGATCATTTCTTCATTAATGCTGTAGATCATATCCTTATAGAAATCATTAAGCTTTGCAATCTCATCTTCATCATGGATGAGCATTTCAGTAATTCCCAATACCGCAGAAACAGGAGATCTCAGATCATGTGATACAATTGATACAAATTTGTCTTTGTATTCAAGTAAAGTTTTTAGCTTTTTTTCGGCTTTTTCAAGCTTTTCATAAGCCAGCTTCTGTTCCCTGGCCATTTGAAGTGCCAGTTGCTCTTTATCAATATCATCATCCATGGGACGGATTAACAGATATTTTATACCATTGTTAATAATAGCATATGCTGTAAGTGCAACTTCTGTACCATCAGAAATAGTTTCTGTCCAGATTCCTGACTTAAGTTTACCTGTTTTTTTTATTTCCCAGAACTCAACGGCTTCGTACATAAATACCTCAAGGTATGGAAACACTTTCGTGAAGTTTATTGAAGAATTGCTCCCAAAGCCAGGTGAGAACTGCAGAAACCAATCCGGTACTGTTGTACTGATTATTCCATTGTTCTCATCATTGACAATTATACCCAGATCACCAAACACATCATATGGATTAAATGACCCGTTTTGATCATTGTTACCTGAAGATTCATTTATTAGATTGTTTTCGTTCAATAACTGAAGAATTTCCCTAATTCCTTCAACCTGATGGTTTTGATCAACAAATAACAACCAGTATTCATCTTTTTCTGTTTCAATTATATGTATGTCTGCATATACAGAACCACCTGATTTTATTTTGTTAAGGACTATTGGTGATTCGGAAGATGGAATCATGGCAAATAACGCTGGAACATATTCATGTATTGACTTCCCAGGTTCGGGTTTAGACTTAAGGTAATCATTGTGCGGACCATGATAATCAATTATTTCACCATCCGAACTTGTTTTAATTATCAGTATTCCTGTAAAAGGAGGTAACTCATTTACTAAATAATTTATTATATTTTGAGGTAAATTATTAAGCATTGGTTATTTATTAATCATTTTCCGTGCAATTGAATGGAATGCATCATCAATTGCATAATTAGTTTTTGCACTTGTAATAATTACGTCAAATCCCTGACCTTTAAGATTATCAATATCGTCATCGGTTATGTCCCATTCGTCTTTTAAGTCGAATTTATTGATCAATATAATTATTGCTGCATTGGGGGCTGTTTTTTGTGCCATTTCTATCAACTCAATTCCCACATCCAGGCTGGCCCGTCTTGTTCCGTCAATAACAATGAAGCATCCCGATGAACCCATTATATAGGCCGGCTTTATTTTTTGATAGTCATCCTGACCATGAATATCCCATAGCAATAAGTTTACTTCGGTACCATCAACATTTACAATCTTTTGATCAATCTTAACTCCAATAGATGTTTGATACTTCTCAGAGAAAATACTATGAACAAACTGATGTATCAGGCTGGTTTTACCAACAGCAAATGATCCCAGCATAATTATTTTCTTCTTTATCATAGGTCTTCAGGTTTTGAATATATTACTTTAAATGAAACCGACCGGACCGGAAATGCTTCGTTTATATCTTCAATAAAATCAGTTTTTGGCACCAGAACCTCCATTGGTATTCCGGCATTAATCATAAGGTTTATAAATTGCTGGGCTCTGTCGAAAGCTATCTTTTCATTAGCTTCCGGATTTCCTTCATAACTTGTATGAGCAATAACAATTATTACCGGTACAGAATCCTGTGCAAAATTAAAATCAAGAACAGTATTAACTTCATTGATCAAGCTGCTAAACTTTTTTTCCTGGGCTTCACTAAGCTCCACTATATTGTATTTAAAAACAAAGAAATACTGTTCAATTGATAAACATGCCCTGTTTACAACTTTCCTGCTTACCATTGAGTTTAAACCACTTATATCCAGATTCATGATTCCAGGTATCCCTGAATAATTAATCTTAACAGCATTCACCCAGGTTTCATTTGCCTCTCCTGAGATGAATAGTGTTCCATCTTCAAATCTTAATGTAACACTATTGGGAGGTGATAGTTTTGCATCAGCTCTTTTCAAAATAATCTCTTCGTCAAGTGATATGTATGGCTTAAGATTAAAGCCAACCTGGGATGTATCAATATCATAATTCATTGCAACAATATAGGGATCAATGGCAAACGGGTCACGTAATCCTTCAAATATAGTTTTACCGTTGATACCATCATCATCTGTAATTACAATGCCGGGGTGGGAGCCGAGCTCCTTTTCCAGTTTATTAAATTTAATATAATCTACGATTGAAAGATAGGCCTGGTAGGATGCAAACCCAAGAATAATCAAGAGAATAAAGATAAGTAAAAGAGGTTTCCTTTTCTTTTTTTCCTTCTGTTCACTAACAAGACAACTTTCCAAAAAAGGTGTAGTTTTCTCGAATACACTTATGTCACCTTCAAAACTTTCAAGATGATAGGAAAATTTAAGGTGAATTTTCTCAATGGATTCTTTAAGCAATATTCGTAAACCGGAAGGTGCATCGCCATCAACAATTGCAGCAATAATTGCACCGGGTCCCTGTTCTATCCATATGTTGAACTGACCAACCTTAATAGTGTCAAGTTCATTTACATCATCTACAGTAAATGAATCCTGAACAAAATCCTTTATGGCAGACAACATTGATGAAACCATATCATCATTCTTTGTTACGGAATCATCACTATCCGATACACTACTTAATAATAACCCGGTTTGTTTGTGAATTAAAAAGACCTGTTTTACCCTGTAAATATATGCATGAGATAAAACGATCTCGGCATATGAAACTCCGCTAAAAAGAGCTTTAAACCTCCAACCCATTCTCTTTGGAGAAAAACCATGTTCAAGGGTTGTGTTCAGGGAATTGATCATATTTCTGATGTCATCTGCTACGGCTTTCCTGATGGCAGGAAGCATTACCGGAAACAGAATATCAGAAAGAGTATGCGGATTTCGTTTTACACTGTCTTTTAAAGCAGTCTCAATAATGGGTATTAACTCATCATACGAAACTTTCCCCTTTTCAAGCATTAGTTTTATGCTATTCGGTAGCAAATCACTTATTTCTTCAGAAAATGCTTCAGGATCATTAATTAGTACAGCTAACCTGCTAAGATCTTCAGTGCCAAGGCCTATGATCATTTTTCGGAGTTCGTTCAGTTTTACTTCCGATAAACTTCCAAAAAATCCACTATTTTCTTTTGATTCCTGCATTAAGCAAACTATGAGTTTTTAAGTTTTTCAGCCATTTCTGAGAATAGTTCAACAACAGAAGATTTATTGACTTTCGAATTATCCAGATCTTCAGATTTTGATTTTAGCTCTTGTTTGATCTCCTCTATTGCCTGCTTTAAGGAATCCTCAAAGCCGGATATTTGTTCGGTTAGCTCACTGATCTTTTCTGTAATACTATCAACAAATTTTTCTCTTTCATTTTTTGCATCAATATTAATATTGATAATTTCCTGTTTAAAATTTGAAATAATATCCTTTTGGTCTTCATTGTTCTTACCCTGGAGCTCGGCAATCCTTTTGGCTTTTTCATTTAATTCAGTTTCTATAGACTTAAACCGTTCATCAAGATCTTTTTTCAGCTTATCATGAGTAATCTGATTTTCGCTTTTAAACGAAGTCAGTTTATGCTCAATGCTTTGAAGGTCATCACCAAATAGAATATCTTTTATTCTTGATAAATTTTCACTCTCGGAACCTTTATTTGAATCTGCCATAAGTAATTATATTAGTTCAGGATACAGTAACAATTTATTATTTGCTGTCCATCGGTGCTACAGGATATCTGGCCATAATTGCAGCAACTGACTTTGGAATGTTTTTTTCCCTTGATTGTGGATTATCATCAACCGTTCCGGAACCTATACCTTCCCAGATCAGTTTTTTATTGGCTGCATCAAACACATCGCAAACAAGTGTTCCAACCGTATAATCGTAATTGCTAACAGTTGTTACCGATGTGCCCATTGTTGGTCCTCCCCAGCCCCAGCCTGGTCCATAACCGTAATATCCACCATACCCCCATCCTGAGTATCCTCCAAGGGTTGTAGTATTTGCAACCTGCTCTGTTTTCTTTTCGGTAACAATAAACAATGCTACCAGAAGTTCACCACCTTCATTGACATATTTTAAACCTCTTTTGTCAAACTCCTCTTTAAAAGCTTTCTCAATTCTTTCTTTGTCAAATGGCGACAGGATCTTATCACTTTCATCGGCCCAGCCATGAAAAGAATAGGTACTAAATTTGCTAAAGTCAACAGTTTTATCATAATCAGCTGTTACTTTAATCCCACTACACGATACTAAGAAAAATATTGCTGTAAAAACAGCAACTGATAATGTTTGTTTCATTGTTATATGTTTTAATGATTTGCTTATTGATTACTACAAATATACAAAATGTGTAATACAAATGATATCTGATTTATACGTGATACTATACTCAGTGGATTTTTACCGGAGGAATACGATATTATTTTGTTCCATATTTTTTTAATATGCTAATTTTGTCAGGTAAATTAATATTTCATGGAACATACTGTAATCAGGGTTACAGACGACGGTTCACATACTATTTATAACAAACTTATTCGTGAATCTTATCATTCTTCTTTTGGTGCTATACAAGAGTCAATGCATATTTTCATTAATGCCGGGCTAAATCAATTTCGTGAAAAAACTTTAGAAAAAATTAACATATTTGAAGTAGGGGTTGGCACAGGATTGAATGTTATTTTGACATATTTATGGTCATTAGAAAATAAAATCGGAGTTGATTATTTTGGAATTGAACCATTTCCCATAAGTGTAAATTTGTTAGATAAATTAAACTATCCTGAGAAAACAGGAGTTAATAGTAAAATTCTTGAAATGACACAAGACTTTACGGGCAAAGCTGTTCCTTTTTCAGATATATTTAATTATAAAGGTGAATCGACCGGAATTCAGGATGTGATATTGAAAAGGGAATATTACGATTTGGTTTTTTTCGATGCTTTTTCTCCTGAAGTTCAACCTGAATTATGGAATACAGATATATTTCAGAGTTTATATAAATCCCTGGTTGCAGGAGGAATATTAACAACGTATTCATGTAAAGGGATAGTAAAGAGGTCTTTGAAAGCAGCAGGATTTAAGGTTGAGAAGTTACCGGGGCCACCTGGTAAAAGGGAGTTTATCCGTGCTATTAAGAGGTAATGGAATACATATTTTGTTCAAACCAGGTAAATAAAGCAATTGACAAGGCATGCGTTACATTTAATGATGACAACTTACCCGGAACAGGTATATGAACTTTGCATTGTGATATATCTAACAACTTTTTTTGGATACCAAGTACTTCGTTACCAACAATTATCACAGATTTTTTCGGAAACCTGAATGAAAAAATACTTTTTGAGTCCTTACTGGTTTCAAGTGCTATCAAAGTATAGTCTTCGGGAATATAACTCATTAATTCAGATGTTTTAATGATCTTCCAATTTATTTTTTCTGATGCTCCTGAAGAAGTCCGTTTTATTTTAGAGGTTTTGAATTTTGAATCGTTGTCTGATAAAAATAGTGTAACACAGGCATTTACATTAGCTGCTAATCTAAGTATTAATCCCATATTCTCCGGTGTTCTCAGGTTGTCGGCAACTATTATGGGAGATGATATACCTTCAAATGAACCGGATATTTGCAGGTTTTTGAATAGTTCAACAGATGAGTTTGTCATAATAATGTAAAAAAAAGCCCCGCCTGTATAAATACGACGAGGCTTTTATAGATTTAAATTATCTTATTGAATTAAGATCTTTTGTGTAGTTGTTCCGTTTTCAGTGTCAACCTGAACAAAATATACTCCTCTTTCAAGGTTGCTAATATCAATGTCAGATGTTTGAGTATTATGATAAACTACCTGTCCGATTGTGTTTATTAAACGAACGTTTGTAATATTACCATTTGATTGAATGTGAAGAACTGTACTTGCAGGGTTTGGATATGCGGCAACATACTCAGTTTCTCCATTTTCATCAATACCAACAGTAACGCCAAGTGTTATGGCAACTTGTGCCAGTTCATTAGTTGGATCGTTATTTCTGATAAGGAATTTACCCATATAAGTATCAGAAACAAGTCCTGTTGCATCAATTGTTACATTAACATCCTGTGTTTCATCCTGTATGAGTGAGCCGGACTCAACATCAGCTGATAACCACTGTACGATTGGATCACCGGTTACATTTGCTCTAATGTTCCAGTTGTAGTTAAGGTCAGGATTACTTGAAAGGTGACTCCAGCCGGGACCGGAAGCCATCCAATCGCCATTTGGATTGGCAGGACCAGCATCAACACCAGGAGTAAAACTATTCATTGTAGATGATACCCAGTAACCTACCCAAAGGTCTTGTCCGTCAATTTTTACAGGTGAATCCAGTGTAACTACATTCCAGCTCATAGGATTAGCATTAAATGCCTGCTCAATTAGCATATCCCCTGGGCCCGGTGTATTGTATGAACCCATACCATAAATCTGAGCTTTGTACTCAATACCAGGATCATTAATAAACACATGAATTTCATTTATTTCCATGCCAATATATGGTTTCAGCATATCAGCAGGGAACATAGCAGCAACTCTCCAGTCGTAATCAGCACTTGTTGATCCGATAGCACTTGAATTATCACCATCATAGTGTAGTAACTCATCACGGGAAACAGGAGCACCGTTTCCTGGTGTATAATCTGGGTCAGCACTAATATCCTGATTCAATATTTTTGGTGAACTTGCTCCGGCAGGAACCATTGCAGGAGATTTACCTGCTTGAGGGTAAATAGTAACAATTTCATAGCTAAGTTCTGATTGTCCTGTGTTTTCTATAGTGAACATGTCAGTTGTTGATTGTCCTTCTACAACAGTTGCAAAAATTGAAGTTGGGTCAACATTGATAATTGGGTTTGATATACCCGGATCAACAACGATATATTCAATATTGTCGAAGTAAAACTTTGGAGTTTCACCGGTTGGAGCACCGGCATAAATGTTAACACCACCTAATTGAAGTGTTCCGGGATCGCCCTGAGCCTGTAAACTGAATTGCCATTCAGCTATTAAAACGCCATCAATCGTACATGCTGCCAAATCTTCATCAAGGTCAACAACAAACTCAATATCAAACCATTGATCGTGAGGGAAAGTAAATGGTATTTCAGCAGGGTCACCAGCGTACAAGTATCCATTGTCGTCGCCATCGGCAGCACCAAAATAAGCCTCTACAGCCCACTCATTTCCAGGAGCTTCAAAGTGCTGAAGGTTAATGTATCCGCCAAAGTTTGAAGGAATGTAATACTCAACAGCTATGATATATTCTCCTGAAGTTTTGTTTCCTAATTTAAGAACAAGGTCAGAAATACCTTCAACGATAACTGAGTTGGTCGGGCTTGATGATTCTACATCGGTAATAAGTGCATCTTCAGCAGAACCAGGGTCGTTTGACCATGTTGTCCACATTCCTGTCTGATCTGATTCAACAAGATAGGTACCAACTGTAAATCCTTCAAAATCATCCTGGTAAATGTATTCGTAACCTGCTTCAATAGATACACCATCGATACCTGCAAGGTCACCATCATTACCTACGTATTGCCATGCAATCTGGAAGTCTCCTGCAGCATAAGCTGAAATGTCAAGTGATACATAATTCCATGCCCAGTCGGCAGCAGGATCAATTACAGCAGCTGCATCCCATAATTCAACCCAGGTTGTACCACCATCGTCTGAAATATGACATTTAAGTGTTGCATTTGTTATCCAGGGACCGCTTACTCCAGCATAGAATTCAAGAGTTAATGGAGTTTCATTAGGAGCTGAAATTACAGGTGAAAATAACCACTCGTCCTGATCGGCAGATACCCAGGGAACCAAAGCAGAGTAAAGGCTGTTTGGGTCAATGGTATTAAAGTCGTTGTCCTGTGGGTTTGACTGTATCCAGGTGTTGTCTACATTAAAGATGGTCTGCGACCAATCAGTTGGAGGGAAATCACCTTCAACATCAAATCCTTCTTCAAGAAATACTGTTCTTGCATCGGTCTGGTTGAAATCGTCAGCAACGATATTCACACCATTTGATGTTTTAAGCCCTAATGTCTGAGCTTTTGTCATTAATGTATTCTGAGCAGTAATACTACTCAAAGCGAATACCATCACAACAAATAATGATAAAAAACGTGAAAAATGTTTCATAATAATAGTTAGTTAGTGAATAAATCTATTTTTGATAGTTGACAAATTTAATTAAATCTGTAATTCAAACAAACACAGGCATCCTTATTTTTAAAAAAATGTGTGCCTATATTTTTAATTCAGGATTAATTTTTGATTAAAGTTCTATTATATAACCATAAGCAAAATGCTGAAAATAATCCAACAGAAAGAATTACCATCCATATATCTGAGGGGTTGTAATTTGCCCATAGATAATGTGTTAATTCTTTGCCTGTCATGTTAAGGGATAGAGCAGCAGTATCGAAATATTCATTCTGTGTCAGGCCATCAGGTATTGATATTCCACGTATTTCAATTTCTTTTGCAAGAATAGTATGTTTATCTGATAACCTCTGATAAACCGGTCCTGAAATAATTCCGGCAAGAATACTTCCAACAAAAACAGGCAGATAAGAATAACCCATGTATAGTGCTTTTTTGTCAGATGAAGCAATCCTTCCAATATATTCAGTGATTTTAGGAGAAGCAGCCATCTCTCCAATGGCGAAAATGTAAATTGCAATAAGTGTGAATATAACATTTTGAGTTAACAACGTTAATGCCATACCAATTGAAGAAATAATAAATCCGGATAGCATTGCAGACAGAGGTTTTTGTTTCATGACAATTGTTGAAACAATAATCTGGAATAGTATAATAAAAAAAGCATCCAGATTTGTTATGAATTCAGCTTCCATTTGACCATCCTTACCGTATTCATTTGCAATAAAAGGTAAGTATTTGTTAAAAAAGTCAAAAACAATGGAGGTGTCAACCCACTGAGTAATAAAAACCGGAAGGGTAAAAAATAATTGATAGTACATACTCCAGAATCCTGCAACAATTAACAGGAATAATACAAATTTCACATCCTGTAATACAATCCAGATGTTATTGACTACCCGTAATAGAGCTTTTTTTAAAGGATCGCTGTTCTTTTCTCTGCCAGGTTCTTTATAAAACAATAACAGAATAAAATTCAGCGCAATTATCCCGGCTGAAATTTGAAAAACCAGGTTATAGTTGTCTTTATAAAGAAGAGTTACCATTGGCCCGAAGAATGCGCCAATATTCACCATCATGTAAAAAATTCCAAAGCCAATGGATGATGTTGATTTGTCAGTGGTTTTTGCTATTGTGGCAGAAATAACAGGTTTAAACAGAGCTGCACCGATAGCCAGATAAAGAAACATAAGGAATACTCCGGTAAATGTATCGAACAATGGCAGCATTAAAAAAGCAGAAGTATAAATCAGGAATGAAATAAACAATACACTTTTATAACCATATTTATCTGCGATTGCACCTGTGAAAACAGGAAGAAAGTACAGGATGCCTGTACCGATTCCCATAATATAACCTTTCTCGGCCTGACTGAATTCAAGACCACCTATATCGGCTGATTCTGTCAGATAGTTTGCAAAAAGCATGAAAAATCCATACCATGCCCATCTTTCACATAACTCGATCGTATTTGCCACCCAAAATGTACGTGGAAACTTTCTAAAAATAGTTCTGTTTATACTCATGCTATAAAATTAGTCTCTATCATTGTTTTCCCTGATATAAAGATACGGGATTATCTTATTTGCCAGGGAGTCTTCTATTTTACTGATCATCCTAACCTGATCAAGGTTATCGAATCCCTGAACTTTGTTTCTTGTGTTAAATATTGCAACAGTAGTGTTATAATCAAAATAAGGGTGTTTAAGTAATTCCTTAAATTCAACAGAATTAATATCAAATTTCTTAACCTCTGATGTATCAATAAGTATATATTGTTCTATAATAATGTAGTTACTGTCATTTAATCCGTAAACTTCCCTTAACTGGTCTGTACTTACATATCCTCCAAGGAGATCCCTGTATGAAAGTATTCTTTCTGTTAAGTATTCAGGTGTGTGAATTGAATTTTGAAGTTCAGATTTGTCTGCTGAATTAACACAAACAGTTTTGTAATTCAGCACTCTGTTTTTGGCAGTTGTTATTTGAGGTTTTTCATCTGGTATCTTAATGTATGGTTCAATAATATCAAATTCATCGTCAGAAATGGTATATATTTTCTTCAGGTCTTCTTTACTCCTGAACCTGCCCCCTGCCGACTCAAAGTTTTTTATATTTTTAATCTGGTGATCGGAAAATCCAAGTTTTTTCCATTCATTTTCAGGAAGGTTATTTGGATTAAAATCGAATGGAGATAATTTTACTGATAAATTACCCGGTTTATTTTCATGAATACTCTTACTTAGGTTAACCGAATCATCAATACGTTTTTGTTCTGCCAGGAACTCATTAACAGTTTCCCTGTTAGCAATAATTGCATTATTCAGGTCTGAATTTTCAAGGTGCGGTATGAAAAAGTTTATTGATCCAATTGTAATTATGACAACAATTAATATTACAATACCACGTTGTTCACTTTTGCTAAGTATAAAAAATGTCTTTAACCAGCTATGTAGCTTTCCGAACATTATTTATATCTTTTGATCTCCCCGGATTTTAGTTTGCTCCAGTAGTCTGCCAGATCACGTTTTATCTCTGGTGAAAGTATGATCAGACCAATAACATTTGGGAAGGCCATTGCAAGTATCATCATATCAGAGAAGTCAATCACAGATCCGAGGTTTGACGATGATCCTACCACAATAAAGCAAAGAAAAATAACAAAATAAGTATATTTTGCAGAATCCCTGGTTCCAAATATTTTTTCGAATAAACTGCCAAGCAAATAGTCGAATCCTTTTAGTCCGTAATATGACCATGAAATCATGGTGGAAAAGGCAAATAAGAATATTGCGATTAGAAGTATATAAGGGAACCATGAGAAAACCTTAGAAAATGCAAGGGATGTTAGTTGGGCACCTTCATAACCCAGTGGGTTTTCATAAGTGCCGGTATAAATTAATACAAGGGCAGTCATTGTACAAATCACAACTGTATCAACAAAAGGTTCAAGAAGTGATACAAATCCTTCTGTAATTGGTTTGTCAGTTTTAACAGCTGAGTGAGCAATTGCAGCTGATCCAACGCCCGCTTCATTGGAAAAAGCAGCTCTTTGGAATCCAACGATTAATACACCAATCAGTCCTCCTTTTAAGGCATCAGCACCAAATGCACCTTCTATGATCAACATAAATGCTGTACCTGTATGCTGAATATTCATCAGGATAATTGCTGTAGCCGTAATTACATATATTGCTGCCATAAAAGGTACGATCTTATCTGTTACCCTTGCAATACTTTTAATACCTCCAATAATCACGAATCCTACCAGTATAGCCAGGATAAGACCAAACCATACACCGTGATCAGCTATATCAGGTACTAAATATGTTAATTGGGAAAAAGCCTGATTCGCCTGGAACATATTACCACCTCCAAATGATCCGCCAATTACCAGAACCGCAAAAATGATAGAAAGCACTATACCTAGCCATTTCATATTTTTCTTTTTCAGACCGTCCCTCAGATAATACATGGGCCCACCGGATACAACGCCGTTTTTATCAATTTTACGATATTTAACACCAAGTGTACATTCCATAAATTTTGATGACATTCCAAGGAGTCCGGCAATGATCATCCAAAAAGTTGCACCAGGTCCGCCTATTGTAATTGCAATTGCAACACCAGCAATATTACCTAAACCAACTGTAGCAGACAAAGCGGTTGTAAGGGCTTGAAAATGTGAAACCTCCCCTTTATGTTTAGGGTTATCATATACACCTTTTACAAGTAAAATGGCATGTTTGAATCCCCTGAAATTAATAAATCGCAATACGAGGGTAAATGTCATCGCTCCCATTATTAACCAGATAACAACAAGAGGTATCTGTGATTTCTTTTCAGTACCATCATTATTCATAACAGGATTACCCATCTCATCATAAATAACCGGATCATGAATACCAATTGTTTCGAACGGATCCCAAAAAAGAACAACACTCAATCCATCAACAACCGGAGTAAATGCTCTGTCAATTCGCTGACTTATTGTCAAAGCTTCTTCTTCTATCACTTTGTTTATAGCATCAATTTCCTTAAGAACACTTATTGAATCGGTCTTATGTTCAGGAATAGTTGTGGATGCAAGAATTGTTGTGGAGAATAAAATCAGGGTAATTGAGATAAACTTTTTTATCATAATCTATAATGTCAAATGACTTGATTTTCAGAAATTCTTGCAAGTATAATAAAAATGGGATTTTTAATCATTCTAAATACCATATTTATTCTACTTTTACCATCTCAAATATTTAAATCATTACATATGAATATAGCAATATTATTACTGAACCAGGGACGAGGTAGTGGAGAAGTTGCACGTCAGCATGTACGTCATCTTTTAAAGAAGGATAATAAGGTGTATTTTTTATATCCCGGGAACGACAACGAGATTGAAGGTGCTGAGAATATCAATATTGAACTTCACAGTGATATTATGCCTGTTCATGAATATCTGCCGGCAGCCGGCGACAAACAAAGGCAGGTGGCCAGAATGACTCATAAGGAAATGCTGGCGTATTTGGAGGATTATGAATATGCTTTACGTGAAATAATTGATGATGTTGATATTTTAATTGCCCATCATGCAAACCTGAGTTGTGTGGCAGTTCACAATATTGCTAAAGAGTTTAACAAACCTTATGTTGTTTTTGTGCATGGAACCGGAATTGAACCAAGGCATGAAGATTTATGGGACGACAGGAATTGGCAGTTGATAGAAGATGCTATTATAAACGCAAAGGGGTTGATAGTTACCACTGAATATGTCAGGGATTACCTTGTGAAACCAATGATCGATGTGCAGAACGATAAGTTTCTTATATTGCCATGTGGGGTCGACCTTGATGATTTTAAACCTGGTAATATTAACGGAATCAAAGAGAAATATGATCTGCCCGATACCTATGTAATTTGCCCTGGTGCACTTACTTTTTCAAAAGGGCCACAAAATGTTGTTGAGGCTGCCAAAGAGTACTCTGACTATGCATTATCAGTATTTATTGGCGCCGGTGAGTTGCAGGAAGAACTTGAAGAGAAGTTGGGAGATCAAGGAAAGTTTCTGGGTTTTGTATCATCCGAAGATAAGGCAAAATTAATAAATGCTGCTACAATATTAGTTGCTGCACCTGAGAAGAAAGAACATTTTGGAATAATTTATGCCGAGGCTCTCGCCGGAGGAACACCATGTGTTGCTTATAAAGGAGGTGGTGTAGGATCAATTATTACACCTACTGAAGGGATACTGACAGAAAGAGATCCTATAATTCTTGGTAATAAAATCAAATACCTGCTTCAAAATTCAGGATTAAGGCGTCAGATGTCAGTTTCATGTCGTGACAGAGCTGAAAATCTCTATGATTATAATGAACTTGTTGAAGAACTTCAAAACTGGCTAAAACAGATGCTTTAAGGAAATAGATTATTATTCTTTTTCGCAAAAAGTTCCTTTAGCAATCCAAAGTGTTTTAAGTTCGTAAGTAATGCTATTGTTGCTTATAGCTGGATTTTTACTAAGAACCTCTTTTGCAGTTTCCGCATCAGGAACGTTTAATATAAGAACACCATCGTTATCATCATTGAATTTACCCATTACAACAAGTTTGTTGGTATTGGTATGCAGGTCACCCATAAATATCCTGTTTTTTCCAATTGCATCCTGCATATCACCAGGATGATCATAGTTTGTTTTTAGTTTAGCCAACTGGTAAGTAGCCATCTCATATGGTTCTTTTGCTCCACACATTTTTCCATTCCATATTACAAAAGGATAAATTTCAATATTGAATCTGTTTGCTGCTATTGCAGGATCAGTATTAAGGTAATCATTAGCTGTTTCAATATCTTTCGCATGTAGAATAAACATTCCACCACCACCATCAAATGGTCCGGCAGCAAAAAGTTTACCCTCTTTATTTAATCTGTCAATGTTTTCAAGATGTGCTTCTTGTAATTTTTCTGCTTCAGCATCACTGATTTTTTCTTTATCGGACTTTGAATTTAAGAAAACAAAGTATAAGTTTTTATTCGACTGAGCATTAGAATTATAAGTTGTTGCGATCAGTACGCACAATGTGAGGATACTTAAAAAAATTTTTTGCATGATTAAGGATTTATTTTTTCGGGGTAAATGTACAAATATTTTAATTCTGATCATTTTTCAACCAATATAAAGGCAGCATGATTATGAGTAAAATGCTAATGAATAATACTCCGGTTCCGGGAGAGTAAATATCTGCTATCCATCCGATAACTGGTGCTATAATGGCTGCAAATATTGATTTTGCCTGAGACGTAACTGACAAAGATGTTGCCATCGATTTGTTATTCGAGAGATCAGCAATAAGACTAATTCCCACAGGTTTTCTTAAATTTTCAATTATCATTATCGCGAAAAAACCGATAACCGATAAGTAATAATTGTCTAGTATATAACATAACCCAATTGTTATACCAAAAATAAATCCTGTTAAAATGGTGTAATTCATTGGTTTTTGCAAATGCCTGAATAAGGAGGTGAACTTACCTGAGAATTTTGAAGCAATCGCAGTTAATATATACATTATTGTATAAACAAAGCCTACTATTATTGTAGTTTTCTTTTGATCGGACAGGTACATAAATACAGGTATCCCAATTACCATTGTTTTGATAAGAGGTTGGATATAATCTCTGACCGCTTTATAGTACCCTGTATATAATGACAGGTTTGAAAGAACCCTGATATATTTTATACTTCGTACTGTTTGCACAATAGCTTTGAATACTGAAGTGAATCGAAGTTTAATTGCAGAAATTGAAATCACCGAAACTTCTCCGTCTAAATATCTGGGGTAAGAATAAATTAACAGCATATCGGCCAGATAAGGAATTATTGAGATCAGGAAGATTATTTTGTAACTCCCTGAGTAAAAAACGAATATAGAGGCGATTAATGCAGAAACAGCCGATCCTGATTGTGACCATGATCTTGTATGACCGTAATAATCAATTTTGTGTTTTCCCCAGTTATTTACCTTTAAATAGTGAAAGATCATTGCTTTATGAACACCCGTTCTGGCTGCATCAGCTATGGCGTAGAGAACCATTGCTGCAAGAAAAAATACGTATATATCTGAAAAATAAAAAACAAGAAATGACAATATATAAATGAAAAATGAAATAAGCAGTGTTTTCCTCCTTCCAAGAGCATCTGAAATTAATCCGCTTGGTATTTCCATTATCATAATTACAATCTCTTTTGTCGAATATAATATTCCAATTTCAAGAAAACTAATGCCTTTTTCAAGAAAAAAAAGCATAATAAAAGCATCAAACAACCTCAGGTTCTTAAAAAAACCATATAAGCAAAACTTAAAATACTGGAGGTCTTTTCTGAAAGAATTATTCATTAGTTTCTTTTTCCTGAACACTGGATACTAATAACAAATCTGTTTATGCAAACAATTATTACCATCAGTTGGAGATTATACTTTATTCAGTTTTAATTCCCGTTATTATAGCAAAACTAGTTTATTTCTAAGTAGTATGTAATGAAGTTAAAGTTAATTTGATTTGTTGATCATTGATATATTAAAGATCATTTGATTTTATTTCATTAGGAATCTTTATGTTACCGGTTATTAAAAATAGTATATTTACTCTCCAATTAATGATAAAGATTGTACCATGATACTGTCTGGCAAGTACAAAAAAACTGTTCTAATAACCTTTACTATTGTTGTTTCAATAATATGTTTAATCCTTATTTTACAGCTTGTTGTTAGTAATATCGTTTCCGGAAAAGTTGAAAATGCTCTGGCTAATAAGAAGGATATACGTTATACGATCAATGTTGGTAAGTCGAAAGTTAACCTGTTTACCATAACATTGATTTTTAAAGATATCCAGATAATCCCTGATAGTGCATTGGTTGCACAGTTAAAAAACACAAGTAATAGCCAGAGAAGAGTATTTAATATAGAAATTCCGGTGTTACGTATCAGAAATATAAGTGTAATAGATCTGTTAAGTAACAGGGAAATTGATATTGGTAGTTTCATTCTGAAAAATGCCAGTATAGTAATGTACATGTCAGGTAAATCAAAAGAGAAAAGGAAGTCATTACCAAGAAAAACAAAACAAGGCCTTGTTAATGTCGATAGTATTGTAATACCCGGTATTGGAGGTGGCGAAGTATCAAAGTTCTGGATAAATAATTTTAGTTTCACTGTCATTGATGTTGAAAATGGTGACACAACTTTGTCAGCGAGAAACCTTGATTTAAGTTTTGATAATATCAGGTTGATAAAAAATACGGCAGATTCAACCAGTTTTAGGTTAAAAGTAAAAGATGTTGATTTCGAAATGGCGAATGACAGGTTTTATTTACCAGGTGGAAAGTATGTACTCTCTTTTAAAGATGTTAATTACAATATGATTGATACCAGAATGACTTTTAATGGTTTAGAAATAAAACCAAGGTATAAGAGGAGTAAGATGGTAGGATTAAGTAAATATCAGTATGAGATATATAATCTGGTTGTTAATAAAATCACTATTGATGATATAAACCTTAGACAAATTGTTCAACAATCAAGGGTATTTCTGAAGGATGTGGAGATTGAAGGTATGATGTTGAAAATATTTAAGGATAAGAATCGACCGTTTGATGAATCGAAAAGACCAAAACTACCACAACAATTATTAGCAGATTTAAAAAACGACCTGTATATTGATGGTGTTAATATTAAAAACAGTACACTTATCTATTCCGAACAGCATAAGCTGATGGATGAACCTATGAAAGTTACACTGGCGAACCTGGATGTTAAGGTAAAGAATGTAACCTCAGTTGTTGATAGTATAATTAACGGGATAGATATGTCAGTTGACCTCAGTGCGAGGTTACAAAACTCCATAGATATGAATTTAAGTTTATTGTTCCCCATGAAAAGTATTTCTGATACGTTTATGTTCAGTGGTTACCTTGATAAAGGGAACATGAAAATATTCAATCCGGTTGTACTACCGGCAATAGGAGTGAAGTTTGAAAGTGGAAATCTTGATAAGATAAAATTCAGGGCTACCGCTAATCCTGATTATGCTATTGGAGAAATGACCATGTTATATCACGATCTGGAGGGAAGTGTACAACGGCAGGATATGGTTGAAACCAATAAATTTTTATCGTGGGTGGCAAATTCGGTAATTATAAGTAATAATCCTGCAAAAGATAAGAAAGAGCCAAGAGTTGTTCCGATGTTTTTTGAAAGGGTACCGTACAAGGGACTTGGGAATTTTCTTTGGAAAACACTTCAGAGTGGTATCACAGCTACAATTGTTCCTACTATGAGTAAAAAAGTTCAATCCCGTATTGATGAAACTCTTGGTACAGACCCGAAAGTAATAAGAAAGAGAGAACGTGAAGAAAGACGGAGGAAAAGGAAATCCAAATAGCAGGTAATTCTTTCCATTCAAATCAATTTTTAAAACTCTCAGTCTCAATTATAACTTTAACTTTTCTATTTTTGCCACTCAAAATAAATGAGAACTATTATGGAATTGCCCACAAAATACAATCCTGAATTAACAGAGGACAAGTGGTATAAACACTGGATGGAAAAAAAATATTTTCATTCGGAACCTGATGAAAGAGAACCATATACAATTGTTATTCCTCCGCCAAATGTAACAGGTGTATTACATATGGGCCATATGCTCAATAATACTCTTCAGGATGTTTTGATCAGAAGGGCACGTATGCAGGGCAAAAATGCTTGCTGGGTGCCGGGAACGGATCATGCTTCAATTGCAACAGAAGCGAAAGTTGTAAACAAACTGAACAGTGAAGGACTTAGTAAAGAAACTCTGGGCCGTGAGAAGTTTTTGGAACATGCCTGGGAATGGACCCATAAGCACGGAGGAATAATTCTTGAGCAACTTAAAAAACTTGGTGCATCTTGTGATTGGGAACGTACAGCGTTTACTATGAGCGATTCATTGTATGATTCGGTAATTGATGTTTTTATTGATTTATATGAAAAGGGATTGGTTTACAGAGGTGTCAGAATGATAAACTGGGATCCCACTGCTAAAACAGCAGTTTCAGATGAAGAAGTAGTCCATAAAGAATTACAGTCGAAATTGTATTATCTGAACTATCTGGTTGAAGGTGAGGATGATTATATCACTATTGCAACAACACGACCTGAAACAATATTAGGCGATACAGCAGTATGTGTTCATCCCAATGATGAGAGGTTTTTAAAATTTCATGGTAAAAAGGTAATAGTACCTCTTGTTAACAGGGCTGTACCTATAATTTGTGACGAATATGTTGACAGGGAATTTGGTACAGGGGCACTTAAAATAACACCTTCACATGATGTTCATGATTATGAAATAGGGTTAAAGCATAAACTTGCAACCATCGACATTTTTAATGACGATGGAACAATGAGCGAAAATGCCGAACTATACATAGGAAAGGATCGTTTTGAGGTTCGTGAAGAGATACTGGTTGATCTGAAAAGATCAGGAAACCTGCTAAAGGTAGAAGATTATGTAAACAAAGTAGGATTTTCTGAGCGAACTGATGCCGTTATTGAGCCAAAATTATCACTTCAGTGGTTCCTTAAAATGAGTGAATTTGGGGAGGCTGCCTTAGAAGTTGTTGAAGAAGGAAATATTAAGTTTCATCCACCGATGTTTAAAAATATTTACCGTCACTGGATGCAGAACCTGAGAGACTGGAATATTTCCCGGCAACTATGGTGGGGGCAGCGTATTCCGGTATTTTATTTACCTGATGGAGAATATGTTGTGGCAAAAACTAAAGAGGAAGCTCTTGAAAAAGCAAAAGTTAAACTGGAAAAAGGTGATATTTCCCTCACTGATTTAAAACAGGATGAAGACGTATTCGACACCTGGTTCTCATCCTGGTTATGGCCAATTTCGGTATTTGATGGAATAAGAAATCCGGATAATGAGGATATCAATTATTATTATCCAACAAATGATTTGATAACCGGACCAGACATTATATTCTTTTGGGTAGCCAGAATGATAATGGCAGGGTTGGAATATCGCAACAAAATTCCATTTAAAAATGTATATTTTACCGGAATTGTTCGTGATAAAATTGGCAGAAAAATGTCAAAAACACTCGGGAACTCTCCCGATCCGCTTGATTTAATAAATCAATATGGAGCAGATGGCGTCAGGGTTGGTATGTTATTAACAGCACCTGCCGGGAACGACCTTCCGTTTGATCCGGCATTATGTGAGCAAGGTAGAAACTTTAGCAACAAAATATGGAATGCATTAAGATTGGTAAAAGGTTGGGAAGTTGATATAGATATTGAACAATCTGAAAGCAACAAAACAGGAATAAACTGGTTTAGGGCGAAACTGGATGAAACATTATCCGAGATTAATAATCATTTTGAGAAGTACAGAATATCCAATGCTCTTATGTTGGTTTATAAGCTTATATGGGATGATTTTTGTAGCTGGTACCTGGAAATTGTTAAGCCTGCTTATCAAAAGCCAATTGATGAAGCAACTTTGAACTCGACAATTTCATTTTTCGAAGAATTAATGAAAGTTTTACACCCTTTTATGCCATTTATTACCGAAGAAGTATGGCATATGTTAAGCGAAAAAGTTGATGATGATATTATTGTTGCCAATATGCCTGTTGCTCAGGAGTATGATAAGGTTGTAATTGGTGAGTTTGTAAAAGCTAAGGATATCATTGTTGGAATCAGAAATGTAAGAAAGGATAAAAACATTCCTCAAAAAGAACGGATAGAGTTGCAGGTTAAAAAAGGGGAACTTGATAGTTTCAGTATGTTTCCGGTAATTTCCAAGATCGGAAACCTGTCTGACATAGTATTTGTTGATGAAAAATCAGGAAGCTCACTAACATTTACAGTCGGGGCCCATGAGTTTTACATTCCAGTTGATTCCAGTATTGATATTGAAGCTGAGATCAGGAAACTTGAGGAAGAATTAAGTTATACGGATGGATTTTTAAAATCTGTTATGAAGAAACTTTCAAACTCACGTTTTGTTGATAATGCACCTGCAGCTGTTGTAGATAAAGAGCGGCAAAAGCAAAGTGATGCCGAAGCACGTAAAAGTGTTATAGAAAAGCAATTGGCGGATTTACGCAAGTAACATTATCTGAGCCTGATTTTTTTACCTTTTTCTACCTGAATACCTTTCGGCAGGTTATTTATTTTGTACAGACGTTTTAATCTGATACCAAATAGTTGTGAAATATCGTGGATTGTTTCTCCGCTACTTACAGTGTGATAATTATACTTTTTCTCTGCTTTTCGTCTTTTTTTCTCGAGGTAAATAATTTCTCCTATTTGTAATATATGATCTTTCTTAAGGTCATTATAACTTCTGAGTTGCCATGCATATAGTTCAAATTCATTCGCCAGTCCATAGAATGTATCACCTTTCTTAACAATAATTAGTTTCTTGCCGTTGTTCTTAAAAATTTTCCTTCCTGACGACCACGTGTCAACGTGTTTGAAATCTGAAATGGAAATAGATGAGGACTTATTGCTTTTTGTGTTCTTTTTCAGGACAGATTTTTTACCCTGTTTGCGGTCATATTTGTGGAGGTCATACTTCTCAATGATTTTAATCAGGAGTTGAGGGTATTTCGGATTCGTTGCGTATCCGGCTTTCTTCAATCCATATGCCCAGCTTTTGTAATCTGTTGTTTTGTAGTCGAACAGAAAAGAATACCGGCCTCTTTGTGTAAGAAACTTAGAATGATCTCTGTAAGAATCTTCAACTTTCCTGTATTTTCTGAAACATTCATTTTTAGCATCATCGTCCATAAAGTATTTCTTACCGGTCCATCCTTTGTGACATTTAATACCAAAATGATTGTTAGCTTTACGGGCAAGGTTACTATTACCACTTCCTGATTCAAGTATTCCCTGTGCCAGAGTTATAGAAGCAGGTATTTTGAATTCTTTTTGCTTCTTAATGGCAATATCTTTATAAGTTCGAATATATTCCTCTGTTGAGATTCTTTTTTGCGAATGTCCCTGCAAAAAAGCAAATATCATCAGCAGAATTAATATGATATTATATCCGTTTAAACTTTTTCTCAAAATAATATTAGATAGAATAACAAAAATATCAGAATAAAGGTATTCTGATTATTAGCATTAAACGGTTTTTTGCACAAATCATTGTTATTAATAATTAGTAAAGAAGTTATGGGATATTTATGTCAGTTTTATTTCCGGGTAATATTGATCTTATTGATTATTTTCGCTTCAATAAAAAATCAGAATCAATGGATCATCAAATAATTCTGGAAAACTTTAGATGTTTAACTGATATACAGATTGAAAGGTTTGGTAAGCTGAAAGAACTTTATGATTTCTGGAATTTCAGAATTAATGTAATATCAAGGAAAGACATGGATAATTTCTATTTACATCATGTTCTTCATTCTTTGGCAATAGCACGAATAGTACAGTTTAGATCCTATACTGAAATATTGGATGCCGGAACGGGTGGTGGGTTTCCTGGTATTCCTTTAGCTATTCTTTTCCCAAAAGCCAGATTTCATCTTGTTGATTCGATTGGCAAGAAGATCAAAGTGGTGAATGAAGTTGTAAATGAACTAAAACTTGATAATGTTGTTGCAGAACAATGTCGTATTGAACAGGTTGACAACACTTTCGATTTTATAATTAGCAGAGCAGTTACTTCATTACCGGATTTCATTAAGTGGACATCATATAAATTTCATAACAGATCATTCAATGATATTTCCAATGGGATATTATATATAAAAGGAGGTGATGTTGACAGTGAATTAAAACAACTAAGCAAATTAAAAACCAGAGTTTATCATATTAATGATTATTTCAGCGAAGAATTTTTTGAAACAAAGAAGGTCGTACACATTTTCAGAAAATAGCTCGTAAAAAGATTATCAAACCATGCCTGTAAAAGTTGTTAAGATTTGTTAAAATAAACTTATCTGATTTTTATATTTTCCCTTAATTGAATTATTTTGCATGTCTTTTTTAACAAAAAAATAATATAATTATTACTATGGATATTATTGTTGATAAGCTTGTTAAAACCTACGGTATTCAGAAAGCTGTAGATAATATTTCTTTCAAAGTAAAAACCGGTGAAGTGCTGGGTTTTTTAGGACCTAACGGAGCAGGGAAAACGACTACAATGAAAGCTATCACAACATTTCTGATTCCTGATAGCGGAAATGTTCATGTTGGCAGTTATTCTATAACAAAAAATGCTGAAGCAGTAAAAAGGAGCATTGGTTATTTACCGGAAAATAACCCGTTATATGAAGACATGCCTGTTATCGATTATTTAAAATTCGTTGGAGAGTTGCAGGGTATTTCACAGGAAAATATTTATAGCAGTCTTGCTTCTGTAATAGACACCTGTGGATTAGAGGCAGAAAAGCACAAGAAGATCAGTGAGTTGTCAAAAGGGTACAAACAAAGGGTTGGTCTTGCACAGGCTTTAATTCATAACCCGGATGTACTGATCCTTGACGAACCTACTACTGGTTTGGACCCAAATCAAATAGTTGAAATAAGGGATCTTATAAGAAAAATCGGACAAGAGAAAACCGTGATACTGAGTTCTCATATACTTGCAGAAGTAGAGGCTACATGTGATAGAATTCTTATTATCAATAATGGTAAAATTGTAGCTGATGGTACTACCAGCGAACTCAGATCACAGGCCTCAGGAAATAATGTACTTAATGTAAAGATAGAAAGTGGAGAAGTTAATGATATTTACGAAAAACTTTCTAATCTGGATGATGCAGATGTAGTAGATATTGTTGATGCAGATAAGTCCCGTTTTCAAATTGACAGTAAAGGTGGTACATCACTTGCAGCAGATGTATTCCAGCTTTGTGTTAAAGAAAACTGGGTTCTTACAGAACTAATTCCTGTAGAGACCAAGTTGGAAGATATTTTCAAGGAATTAACAACTGAGTAATTGTAAATCTGAAAAATTATATTGAAATGAATAAAATCTGGATAATTACAAAAAGAGAATTGCAATCTTATTTTGATTCGTTAATGGCATATATTCTGCTAATACTGTTTCTGGGATTTAGTGGTTTTTTTACATGGTTATATGGCAGTGATATCTTTTTTATAAAGCAGGCTACTTTAATGCCGTTTTTTAGTATTGCACGATGGACATTATTCTTCTTTATTCCCGCATTAACAATGAGGTTGTTGTCTGAGGAAAACAGGATGGGTACAATTGAGTTATTATTAACAAAACCAGTTTCAAACTGGCAGGTTATCATGGCAAAGTTTCTGGCATCACTTTTATTGTTGGTTATCGCCTTGTTACTTACAATACCATATATAATAAGTGTGTCGTCAATAGGAAACCTTGATATGGGACAGGTGTTCTCCGGGTATTTCGCATTGATACTGTTTAGCAGTATGATGATAGGAATAGGATTATTTACCAGTAGCATAGGAAACAATCAGATTGTCAGTTACCTTCTGGCATTGTTTATCGGGATCTTCTTCCAGATAATATTTGATATGCTTGGACATAACTTTCTTGGATTTGTAGGGTATGTTCTTGATTATCTGAGCACAACCACACATTTTGACTCAATGATAAGAGGAGTTATCGATACAAGGGATGTTATCTTTTTTGTTGGAATAACTTTTATATCTCTTGTATTTTCAGAGATTATGCTGATAAAAAAACGATATGCTTAATTAAGAAAAATTAAAAATCTTCAATCAGATGAATAAGAAATCATATTTTAAAAGCGTACTGTTGTTGTTAGGCGTTTTTATAGTAATAGTAGTTGTTTCAGAAAGATATTATATGAGATTTGATTTAACTGAAGGCAGGCAGTATTCCATGAGTGATGCTACCAGGCAAATTTTGAATGGTATTAATGAGCCAATTATGGTAACTGCTTATTTTACAGGCGATCTGCCTCCTGACCTTGATAAAGTAAAAAGGAGTTTTAATGATTTATTGGTTGAATACAGTAATCTTAGTGACGGGAATCTGGTTTTTAAATTTGTTAATCCTAATGCTGATCAGGAAATAGAATCAGAAGCTGTAAGCTCAGGAATAAGACCTGTATTGTTCAAAGCCCGCGATAAGGATGAAGTCAAGCAGCAGAAAGTATTTATGGGTGCTAAAATAACTATGAATGATAAAAAGGAAGTTATTCCATTCATAAATCCGGAGGGTAGTATTGAATATGACTTAACAACAGCAATTAAGAAAATCAGTTTAAAGAGAAAGCCTTTAGTCGGTTTTGTTCAGGGTCAGGGCGAGCCACTGCTTGATGCTTATCAACAGGTTAGGGCAGACCTGGAAGTTCTTTATACAGTAAGGCAGGTTACTTTGTCAGATACCGTTAGAAATTTAAAAGATTATAAAACACTTGTAATTGCCGGTCCAACCGGTTCTTTTAGCGAGAAAGCGCTGGAGGTACTTGATGATTATGTTAGAAGTGGAGGAAACCTGTTTATTGCATTTAACAGAGTAATTGGAAATACCCAAACACTACAGGGTGAGGAAAACGTGACAGGACTTGAATCCTGGTTATTGGAAAAGGGAATTCTTGTCGACAATAAATTTGTAATTGATGCAAATTGCGGAACAGTAAATGTAACACAGCCAACCGGCCGGTTTAATATGACAACCCAGGTGAAGTTTCCTTTTTTACCTTCGGTTAAAAATTTTGCTGATTTTCCAATTACAAAAGGATTGGAGCTTGTTATGTTGGGTTTTCCCAGTCCAATAAGCTATGTGGGTGACTCTACATCTGTTTTTAAGTCACTTGCAACTACCTCAAAAAATTCAGGTTTACTTTCTATGCCGGTAATGCTTGAAGTGCAGAAAAACTGGACTGTTGTTGATTTTCAGGATGGTAAACAAACAATTGCTGCTCTACTGGAATTAAACAATAGAGGAACTGAATCAAAAATCATTGTAGTAAGTGCCGGTGATTTTGCTGTTAACGGAACAGGTCAGCGACCCCGAAGATTACAGCCGGATAATGTAAGCTTAATGGTAAACTCAATAGAGTGGTTGTCAGACCAGACAGGTCTAATGGATTTACGTACTAAAGGGATCACATCAAGACCAATCGATCAGATAAGTGACTCAAAAAAGGCATTTCTTAAGTGGTTTAATTTCCTTCTCCCGATGGTATTGGTAATAATATATGGTGTTATAAGAATGAACGTTCGGAGCAAACAGAGAAAAAGACGTATGAATCAGGGCTATGTGAAGTAAATTAGTTTAATAAATTATAGTCTTCAAGAATAATTTATCTTAATTTCGCCCTTTCATTAAAAAAATAGAAATATGACAGAAGTAGTTAAACGATCATTAAGAGATAATACCGGGGTCAGATGGTTTGTTCTGATTTTGGTTTCCTTGTGTATGTTAATAGCATATACCTTTATGGAAGTATTGTCACCTCTTCAAACTTTAGTACAAAGTACCTATGGCTGGAGTGGTTCAGAATGGGGGATAGTAACCGGTGCTCAGGGCTACCTGAATGTCTTCGCCTTTATGTTAATCTTTGCCGGTATTGTTCTTGATAAGATGGGAATCAGATTCACAGCTGTTAGCTCAGGTATTGTGATGATTCTTGGTGCAATTATTAAATACTGGGCATTTGCAGGTAATTTTGAAGTTGGTTCAGAAATTATTGGTATTGATTCCAGGGTATTTGTATCTGCAGCAGGGTTTGCTATCTTCTGTGTTGGTGCTGAAGGTGCTGGTATAACTGTTTCAAGAATTATAGTTAAGTGGTTTAAAGGTAGAGAAATGGCGCTTGCAATGGGTACAGAAATGGCTTTGGCCCGATTTGGATCATTTATCGCTCTATTTGGCGCTCCACGTATTGCAAATGCAATTGATATTCCAACATCAGTTTTAGTAGGCGCTATCGCGTTGTGTATCGCATTAATACTGTTTATTGTTTATACTGTTATGGATAGCAGATTGGATAAACAGCTTAATGAGGATGCTGTCGAAGAGGATCCTTTCCAGATTTCTGATCTTAAACTAATAATCTCAAGTAAAGGATTTTGGTACATTGCTATACTATGTTTGTTATTTTACTCAGCAGTGTTCCCTTTTTACAAGTTTTCATCGGGATTAATGGTAAATAAATTTGGAGTTGATCCGGGTACAGCCGGTGATATTCCATCAATACTACCATTTGGTACAATATTGTTAACACCGTTATTTGGGTTTGTTTATGATAAGATAGGTAAAGGTGCTTCAATAATGATACTTGGTGCTGCTCTTCTTGTTGTAGTACATACTATCTTTTATATTCCTTCACTTACTGAAACATGGACAGCTATTTTTGCAGTTGTTCTGTTGGGAATAGCATTTTCACTTGTTCCATCAGCGATGTGGCCATCAGTTCCGAAAATTATACCTGAAAAACAATTAGGCTCTGCCTATGCCCTGATATTCTATGTCCAGAATATTGGTCTAATGCTTGTTCCAATTCTATTAGGAGTAGTTCTGGATAAAACCAATCCCGGAGTTAATGAAAAAACCGAAGCTGCCATTGAGAGTTTTAGGGAAAGTGGTGTTCCGGCAAGTGATATCGCCGATAAAGTTCAGGCATTAAGAGTAAGTGGTGAAATTCCAATGTTTGATTATTCCAATACATGGTTAATATTTGTTACTCTAACAGTATTGGCAGTAATATTTGGATTTTTACTAAAAGCAGAAGATAAGAGAAAAGGATTTGGACTTGAGCTTCCAAATATTCAGAAATAATAATAAAAAGAAGAAAAATGGGTAAAGATATATTACAGTTAAAACCGGAATCGGTTTGGAAGAATTTTTATGAATTAACTCAAATTCCACGTCCTTCTAAAAAGGAAGAACAGGTAATTGCGTATCTAAAAAAATTTGGTGAAGACCTTCAGCTTGAAACAATAGTTGATGAAGTGGGTAATGTTATTATAAAAAAACCTGCTACAGAAGGAATGGAAGACAGAAAAGGGATTATCCTTCAGGGACATATTGATATGGTTCCCCAAAAGAACTCTGATACTGTTCATGATTTTGAAAAAGATCCGATTGACGCATATATTGATGGTGAGTGGGTAACGGCAAAAGGAACAACTCTTGGTGCTGACAACGGAATGGGTGTTGCTGCAGCTATGGCTGTTCTTGAAGCTAAGGATCTGGTTCATGGTCCTGTAGAAGCACTACTAACTATGGATGAAGAAACCGGTATGACTGGTGCTGAAAACCTTAAACCGGGAATTCTAAGTGGTGATATTTTAATAAATCTTGATTCTGAGGATGAGGGAGAATTATATATTGGATGTGCCGGTGGTATTGATACTTTAGGTGAATTTACCTATACTCCTGAAGAAGTACCACAAGGTGTTGCAGCTTACAAAGTAAGTGTAAAAGGATTGAAAGGCGGACACTCGGGGTTAGATATAAATCTGGGCAGGGGGAATGCTAACAAAATAATGAATATTCTGCTTCTGAAAGCTGGTGAGAAGTATGGTTTAAGACTTGCTAATATTGATGGAGGAAGTCTTAGAAATGCAATTCCGAGAGAATCATTTGCTGTTACTGTGGTTCCTGAAGATAATAAGGAAAATTTCGAGCTCTTTGTAAAAGAATTTGAAGCAATTGTACAGGATGAATTTAAAGAAGCAGATTCAGGTGTTGTGGTGATTGCAGAACCAACTGATATGCCCGAAACTGTTATCGATGAGAAAACTCAGAACAACCTTTATGTAGCAGTTGCAGGTTGCCCTAACGGGGTAATAAAAATGAGTGAAAGTGTTAAAGGAATCACTGAAACTTCTACAAATCTTGCAATTGTAAAATCAACAGATAATAAGATTGAACTTGCAACATTACAACGCAGTTTAGTTGATGACGACAAGGACAAACTGGGAGCAGAGATGCGAAAAGTATTTGAAGCAGCAGGTGCAAAAGCTGAAAGTTCTGGTTCATACCCGGGATGGAAACCAAACCCGGATTCTCCAATATTAAAAGAGATGAAAGAGGTGTACAACAGGAAATTTGGAAAAGTTCCTGAAGTAAAGGTAATTCATGCAGGTCTTGAGTGTGGTATTTTAGGTGCAATATATCCTAATTGGGATATGATATCGTTTGGGCCAACAATTAGAAACCCCCACTCACCTGATGAAATGGTAAATATTGAAACCGTTCAGTTGTTTTGGGATTTTCTTGTTGAAACTTTAAAAAATGCACCAACTAAATAGTAGGCTTTATTACTTGTAATTAATAAAGTGGAAGTTAAATAACAACTTATATCTCAGAACAAACCATGGATGATTTATGAAAAAGAAAAATCTTTTCACAGATTTGTTTTGAGATATTAAATAAATTTCTACTTTTGCACTCCCTAAAGAAAATTATAAGACGATGACAAAAAGAACATTTCAACCATCGGTAAGAAAAAGAAAAAATAAGCACGGTTTCCGTGAGAGAATGGCTAGTGTTAATGGTCGTAAGGTGCTTAAGAGAAGAAGATCAAAAGGAAGAAAAAAACTTACTGTTTCTGACGAGATGCGCTAAAATTCAGCGTAATGTTATAATATATAATTCGGGAGGTATGTGTTCATACCTCCCTTTTTAGTTTTATTTTCTGAATTATCACCTACTTTAACATCAAATTTATCTTAACCTGTAGCTATTATTTCGTGTATTATTTTTCATCCCTGGTATTTTCAATACAGATAAGATATCAAATCTATAAATTGTAATGTGACATCGATCATTACAAAGAACGGCGATTGACCTGTAACCTATATGCTTTTAACCAAAATGATCTTTATTATTTCTTTTGTTAAAAAGGTTTAACGAACCTGCTAAATTACACATGGTTTTAATAAAAAGTGATAAATTCGCAAAGCATTAAAAAATTTCTGATGGAAATATTGCTGAAGTTTATTTTTATAGTAATAGTTATTTACTATGCTCTTAGGTTATTCCTGAGATATGGACTGCCCTGGTTGATTAACCGATTTTTGAAGAGGCAACAGGAGAAGTTCAATAACATGTCAGGGTTTGGCGATTCGGTTGTAGATGAGAAGGCTGATGGTGAGGTTTATATAAAGACTGACAGGGATAAACGTTCAAAAAAAAGCAACGATAGTGATTTTGGGGAATATGTTGAATTTGAGGATATCGAAGAATAGAATTATTACAGCACATAAATCAATTAATAATGGATAAGAATAATACCATTTTTTCAGGTGGACTAAAGAAAGAAAATGTTATAACATATATTGTTGCGATAGTTGTTTTCTTATTGATCACGGTAATATATTTTTCTCCTGTACTTGAAGGGAAAAAACTGAAGCAACATGACATTACTATGTTTAAAGGAATGTCAAAGGAGATTGTTGATCATCGTGAAGCAACAGGTGGAGAGGAACCTTTATGGACAAACTCCATGTTTGGAGGTATGCCTGCCTGGCAGATATCCGTAAAATACAGTGGTAACTTAATGAGATTTGTTGACAAAGCTGTAACACTGTGGTTACCTTATCCGATTAATTTTGTGTTTCTTTATTTTCTTGGTTTCTTTATTTTAATGTTGGTTCTAAAGGTTGATCCCAAAGTTGGAATCATAGGTTCCATTGCGTTTGCCCTTTCGTCTTACTTCTTTATAATATTGGGTGCTGGTCATACATCAAAAGCGCATGCAATTGGTTATATGGCCCCTGTTTTAGCAGGTATTATACTTACCTTCAGGGGGAAATATTGGCAGGGAGCATTATTAACTGCGATTGCACTGTCACTGGAGATCCTGTCTGGTCATTTACAAATGACATATTATTTGCTTATAATCATAATTATTTATGGAATTTTCAAACTGGTTGAGTCAATTATTGAAAAAAGAATGCCTCACTTCTTCAAGGCCACAGGTTTTCTGATTGTTGCTGCAATACTGGCGATCTTAACACATACAACTAATCTTTGGGCAACATATGATTATGGTAAAGATACGATGAGGGGAAAACCTGAATTAACAAAAAATGCCGATATTAAATCAGGTGGTCTGGACAAGGATTATATTACTGGTTGGAGTGTCGGAATTCAGGAGACCTGGTCATTGATAATTCCAAATGTAAAAGGAGGAGCTTCAGGAATACTTGGAGATGTGAAAGAGTTGAAAGAAGCAGATAGGTCATACAGAGATATCATAGCCCAAAGAACTAATTCCTACTGGGGAGACCAGCCTGGCGTATCAGGCCCTGTTTATGTTGGTGTTATTGTGATGTTCTTTTTCATATTGGCACTGTTCATTGTAAAGAATAATATGAAGTGGGTATTGTTAATAGCAACAATTCTTTCTGTTTTCTTAGCATGGGGTAAAAACTGGATGCCATTTACAGACTTCTTCATTGATTATGTTCCGGGTTATAATAAATTCAGGGCTGTTTCGATGACCTTAGTAATCGCAGAGTTAACTATTCCCATTCTTGCATTTTTAGGATTAGGGAAACTTGTTTCTAATCCGGAGATATTAAAAGACAGTAAAAAACCTTTTTATTATGCTTTTGGGTTAACAGGAGGAATTCTGTTTGTTATTTATTTATTTCCGACACTGATATTCGACTTTACCAGTGTTGCTGAGAAAATGCAATTTGATCAGCTGGCAAGTAGCAATGATGCAGGACAGGTTAAACTTTATCTGTCTAATTTAAAGAATGTCAGAATTGCAATATTTAAAGCAGATGTTCTGAGAAGCATCATTTTTGTATCACTTGCAGCTCTACTGGTTTATCTTTTTATTATTGATAAATTAAAGAAGATATGGCTGATATCTGGTCTTGGAGTTTTGATACTGCTAGATATGATCCCTATTAATCAGCGTTATTTAAACAACGACAATTTCATACGAGGAAGAGAATACGAAAAACCATTTAAACCGGGTGTGGCAGATAATTATATATTAAATGATAATGATCCGGATTTTAGAGTACTTGATCTGACCAAAAGTACCTTTAATGACGCCGGTTGTTCGTATTTCCATAAAAGCATTGGAGGATATCATGGTGCAAAATTACAAAGGTACCAGGACCTGATTGAGAACTCTATTCATAATGAAATACAGAGTTTCTATACATTATCCGGTGAGTCAACAATGAAAGATATAGAAGAAATGCTCAGTGGTCTTCAGGTTCTTAATATGTTGAACACAAAATATATTATTACTAACCCTAATACAGTGCCAATTGTAAATAAACATGCATTTGGTCACGCCTGGTTTGCAAATAATATTGTTATGGTTGACAATGCCGACGAAGAGATATCAGCTGTAAATAAAAACGATCTTTCTTTAACTGCGATAGTTGATAATAAGTTTTCGGAAAAACTGAAAGGACGTAGTTTTGAAAACGAGAAGAATTCAACCATTACATTGAAATCATATGCGCCTAATTATCTGGTATATGATTTTAGTTCATCTTCGGAGCAGCTTGTTGTTTTTTCAGAGATTTATTACGATAAGGGATGGAATGCTTACATAGATGGAGAACAGGTTCCGTACTTAAGGGCAAATTATGTATTACGGGCATTGGTGGTTCCTGAGGGTGATCATAAAATAGAGTTCAAATTTGAACCTAAGATATGGGTAACCGGAGAGAGAATTTCTTTTGCAAGTTCTTTGATATTGATACTGTTAATACTGGCATGTATTGGTTTTGAAACCAAACGTATTATAAGAAATGATTAACAGTTCTGCTACAATTGAAATTTGGGATTTTCATTGAAAAAGGTACTCATAATAACATATTATTGGCCACCTAGCGGAGGTGGTGGTGTCCAAAGATGGGTAAAGTTTGTGAAATATTTGCAGAACTTCGGTTGGGAACCCGTAGTATTTACTCCTGAAAATCCGGAAGTACCTGTATTTGATGATTCTCTTTTTAAAGATATTCCTGTAAATATTCAGGTTGTAAAAAACAGGATCTGGGAACCCTACTCATTTTATAAAAAATTTACAGGAAGAAAGAAGTCTGAGAAAATACAAACAGCATTTTTAAATGAAAAGAAAAAAGCTACCGGCTTTCTTGAAAGGTTGTCAGTTTGGATAAGAGGTAACCTGTTTATACCTGATGCACGAAAATACTGGATAAAGACCTCTGTTCGTGATATCACAGGGTTTCTTGATGAAAATTCAATTGATGTAATTGTTACAACCGGTCCCCCCCATAGTGCTCATATGATTGGTTTGCATGTGAAAAGAATTACAGGAATTACATGGTTAGCTGATTTTAGAGATCCCTGGACAAATATTGATTATTATAAAGATCTTAAGCTTACAAAAAGATCTGATAGAATTCACCACAAGCTTGAAAAACAGGTTCTTACGGAAGCTGACGGTGTTTCTGTTATTAGTCCTGGTATGGTAACAGATTTCATGAATATTGTAAAACGGGAATATCGTGTAATACCAAATGGATATGATTCAGATGATGTATCGTATAGTAATAAGAATATTGTAAATAATGCGGAGTTCAGTCTGGCACATATTGGCTCATTAACAAAAACCAGGAATCCTGTCAATTTATGGAATGCATTAAGTAGTTTGGTTGCAGAGAATGAAGAATTTGCGAAAGATCTTGAAATCCATAATATTGGTAAAATTGATATTAATGCTGTTGAATCCCTGAATGAGTTTGGATTGACCGGATATTTGAATCAAACGGATTACTTATCCCATGATAAAGTAATTGCCGAGCAACATAAAGCAACATTATTACTTCTTTTAATAAACGATACACCTAATGCAAAGCTTATTTTAACCGGAAAGATATTTGAATACCTTATTTCAGGTACACCAATTATCTGCATTGCCCCAACCGAAGGTGATGCCGCAAAAGTAATATCTGATACTAACTCCGGGACTACATATGACTTCGATGAAGTCTGGAAATTAAAGAATGATATAAATAAATATTATTTGCGATTCAAGAATGGTGAAACCCTTGGTACAGTTAGTAAAAATGTTGAGAGATATGAAAGAAAGAATCTTACAGGTAAAATGGCTGATTATTTAAATGACATAACAGGTTGATGCCGGTTAAATAGATGTTATATTGGATACAAAATTATTTATATCGTAGTTTTCATCATTAAACACTTTATATAATTCTTTAAGCATCAGATTTTTTGTTTTTATTCCTCTTTTTTTTGCAATTTCTTCAACAAATACATTTACAGCAACTTTACCCTCCAGAACTACCTTCTCTGAAATATAATCTGTAAAGAAACCTTTGCCAATAAGAAGTCCTAACGTTCTGTTTCTACTTAAATCATTAAGAGCTGTTAAAGAGAAATCACCAATACCACAGTAATTAAACATAGTGTATTCTTCGCCTCCGAATTTCGATATTATCACCCTCATTTCATTAATTGCTTTTGTTAAAATCAATGATCTTAGGTTTGGTGAATCAAAATGTGCATCAACAATGCCAACAATAATGGCATATATATTTTTAAGGATGCTTGCTAATTCCACACCGGTAACATCATTGGAATAGTCAAGAAAAATAGAGGTGTTTTTAAAAACTTCATCAAATAATCTGAAGTGTTTGTCTCTTTTAGAAGCCAGTGTAAATGCAGTTGGCATATTATTTACAATTTCTCTTGCAAAAGATGGTCCCTTCATTCCAAATATCTGATTGGGAATGATTCTTGCTATAGCCTGGGGAATGGTTTTTTGACCATCGCCAAAACCCTTGGCAAGATTTACTATAAGTGCATCTTCACCAATATAATGTGAATTTTCCCTTATATAAGAAACAATAATACTTGATGGAATTCCAAGGAATATAATATCGGAATCATTAAGTATCGTTTTGTCGAATGTAGCCTTTAGTGAATGATCAAGATCAATGTTTGGAAAATACTTCCTGTTTATATGATCATTACTGATAGAATCGACTACATCCTGCTCAATGGACAATAAAAATACCTCGTATTTTTTCTTCTGAGCGAGCACATTGCCCATTGCAGTTGAAATTGCGCCACTACCAATAAAACATATTCTTAAACTATCGTTCATTTTCCGGTTAAATAAAAGTAAACGTCAAACAGCAAATTGTCATATAAATTTCACTATTTTTTTTATAATGTTATCAATGTTATTATTTATATCTTCTGATATCTTCAAATAATAAACGGGTATTATAAATACTATCGTTATAATAGCACTTCTTACTACTATATCAACAATAAAATTCGATTGCTCCGGTAACAATAATGAAACACCGTAAGCAAAAACACCAACTAGATACAGTAATACGGTTTTGAATGAAAATGGTTGCAACTTATATTTTACATACAGGAATATGAATTTTATCAGATTGTAAATAAACTTTGAAACAAGGGTAGCAATTGCAGCACCAATAATGCCATATTTTGGGATGAGTATGAGGTTTGTTGTTACAATCAGAGCTGCGAAAATTATTAAAAAATATGATAGATATTTATAATATTTCGAGTTAACGATTATATGAGGACTTACACCCATCGAAATATCCATTAAATTGGCTATACCAATAATTAGTATAACATACTTTCCGGGCAGGTATTTAGGGGTAATTATTTGAAATACATTATCTATATTTCCCCAAACTCCAATGAGTAATAGTAATCCCACAACACTTAAGCTAATACTGCTTTTTTTATAAATATCATTAATCGTATTAACATCACCAGTCTTCCATGCATCAGAAATTACAACTGAACTTATCTTTCCCATAGTTCTCATAGGGATAAGGATAAGAGTTCCAAAAAAGAATGTAATGGAATATATACCCGTTGCACTTAAACCAAGCATTCTTTCTATCATTATGGTATCAATGTTCATTACTAATACCCCGGAATAACTGGCGATTATACCAAAGAAACCAACACTGAGCATTTCATTGCGAAGGTCTTTATCAATAAACTTGAAATCAGGTTTGAGGAATAACTTTTTATTATAAATCAAAGACCCGAATAGCAATATTGCTGGCGTAATGATGGCCATGCAATAAAGAATTACTGTTTGATGAAAATCAAGGAATTTAAAGTAAAAAGGAACTATTATTAGTAGAATAAGACTTCTTTGAATTACTTCTTTATAGATGATCCCCTTTACAGCATTATATAAAACCCTGTAATATGTGTCGAAAACATTAAAGAATAATGTAAAAATAATTAGCGGTACTACATAAAAAAAGTATCTATCAAACAGGTTGTTAGATTCTTGAGCGTCTCTTAATATGAATTGTTTTAATGCCAGATAGATACAAACAGACAGAACTAAACCAATGGTAGATATAATTAATGCCAGCCCCAGAAACCCATGATGTTTTTTTTCATCGTTTCTGAAATGTGGAAAAACTTTTACGGTAATAGTGTTGATGCCCAGGCCTGCAAATTGGGAGAAGAGAACAGAGTAAGAAACAAGAATTCTTAACAAGCCTACTTCTTCAGTAGTAAAGAAATTGGTGAATAATACTGCAGTTGTAAGAAAGCCAAGACCTACTCCAATATATGAATAAATTGTTCCTGAAATGCTTTGGCGTTGGATTATTCCCATATTTCCATTTAAAAGTATTTGCAAATATCTTAAAAATAAAACATATTGAGATTATCATAATGTTGAAGTATAATTAATTTATGTATGATAATTCAATGTATTTTTGTTGTAAGTAAAAATATAATGTCTGATACATAGATAATTTTATAAGCCCGAACAGTATCAATAAGGCTTAATAACATGATGTTTGCAACTTTTTACTAGGTTAAGAGTTTGTTGGGTTTTATTATTGTCAGGAATATCAGGCTCTTTTGAGAGTTATAAAATCATTCTTGCCACAACAAATAGTCGTAATAATAATTTGTTTGAGGTAATAAATGAAAATTTTTGATGTTGAGTATTTTGGAGGAAAGGAACCAAATGTGTTGCTTCGGTTTGATGATGATGCTAAAAGTATGACATCTCAAAAATTATTAGGTTTTTATAGCTAAGATTGTAGCTTAGGTGCCATGTACAAGTGCAATATATAGTTTCTAACAGATTTTGTTTATGAATCAAATTAATATAGTTACTCATGAAGATTATTTCAGAAAGCGCATTTAACCATAACGGTGATAAAGAATATCTTAAAAAACTAGCCTTAGAATCAAAAAATTGTGGAGCAGATTACTTTACATTACAAGTAATGGATCCAGATTCATTTTGTAAGCCAAGTTATAGTAAATATGATATTTATAAAAAGAATTCCTTCACAAGGCCAGAGTGGGTAGAAATATTTGATTATTGTAAAGATATAGGTATAAATGTAATTCCTTGTGTGCTTGAGGAAGATTCTTTTGAGTTGTGTTATGAATATGGGTACAGGTATTTCAAAGTTCATGCTACAGATATTATTAATGTACCTTTTTTGAAAAAGATTAAACAACGTGGTAATTGCAGACTTATGCTGGAAACACAGTGTGCAACATATCAGGATATATTAGTGAGTCTTGAAGTTATTTCTGACATGGTAGATACCATAGTTCACGGGTATTCAAATTATCCAACTGAGCTTGAAGATTTAAATTTAAATGTAATTCATCATTTAAAAAAAGATTTTCCTCAATATAAATATGGACTAGCAGATCATTCCCCAACGGTAACAGAGGTACCTTTGATGGCACTAGCTATTGGTTATGATTTTCTTGAGAAACACATTACTCTAACTAGAAATAATAGAAATTTTGATTGGCAGGTTTCTATTTATCCTGAAGAATTCAAAGTAATGGTCTCAACTCTTCAGCTTTATCATAAAGCGTTGGGTAATGGGATTAAACACCCTGTTAAAAATGAGTTGGTTTATCGTGACATTATGTACAAAAAGGTGCTAAATGACAATGATGAAAAGCTGTACAGACAAGATAATTGTGTTGACTATTTAACACACGAATTTAAATCATATAGAAAAGACAGAGTAGGTATTGCGCTAATTGCAAGATTAAAGTCTCAAAGACTTAAGGAAAAAGTACTCCTTTCATTTCATGAAAACAGCATAATTGAAGACCTTTTCACAAAGTTAGCTGAATGTAAGTATATTACTAAGCTCAAACTGACTACATCAGATCTGTTGGAAGACCAACCTTTATGCAGTAGGTTCGAGGAGTCTGACTGTTTACAAGGACATGCAATTTCAGTAATTGATAGAATATTTTCTTTTGTGAGAGAAAACAAACTTGGTGCAGTGCTGAGGGTTACAGGCGATAATCCATTCACAGATAATGCATTGATTGAAATGATGGTGGAAATGTACCAGAATAATGAACTTGACTATATTAGAGTCAACAACGTGCCATTTGGTGTGTCAGCTGAATTATTCTCTACGAAATATTTGTGGGATTTATATTTGAAAATGGAAAACCCGCATAATTCTGAATATCTGTCATGGGATGTACTAAATGATGAAAATGCACGAAAAGGTTGTCTGAATTTTATACCAAAAGACAGTAGGGTAAGCTATGTTAACCTTTCTATAGATTATAAGGAAGATTATGATAGAGCTCTAGATTTGCTTAGAAAAATTGGAAAAGATAAAGTGGTTGATATAAAACTAGGAGACATTATTAAAAACATAGATTTAGCTGATATTATAGATGAAAATAAGAAGGTAAAATTACCTGATAACCAATATATATTATTTAAAGATTACCTACGTTTAATGAATAATGTTGAATATAAAGTTAAGAAAAATATACATGAAGCAGACATATATAATTGGTGAGATAGGACAAAACCATAATGGTTCGGTAGAAATTGCCAAAAGAATAATAGATAAAGTCGCGGAACCTGTAATTGATGAGTTATTTGGAGAGAAGCTAAGATCTATGAATGCTGTAAAGTTTACTAAAAGAGATCTTAAGGAAGAATTATCAAATAGTGCTATGCTGAAACCCTATAAAAATCCAAATTCGTTTGGTAGTACTTATGGAGAGCATCGTGAGTTTTTGGAATTGGATGATAATCAGCATTTTGAATTATATAAATATGCAAAAAGTAAAGGGCTGGAATTTATTGAAACACTGTGTGCAAGAGGATGCCTTTCAATGACTAAGCTATTTTTACCTGATAAACTTAAGGTAGCCAGCCGCGATTTAACAAACTTGCCACTTTTGGAAGCAATGGCCGAGACAAAGATTCCTATGATCTTATCAACAGGAATGGGCGGCAAGAAGGAACTAGATGATGCCCTGGATACTATTTCTAAGTATCACAGTGATATTTCAATCTTACATTGTTTGTCACAGTATCCTTCAGAGTATAAGAATATTAATCTTAAATCGATTAATTATCTTGAGGATAATTATAAAGATTACACAATTGGTTATTCAGATCATTCCATTGGAATTATGATGCCTGTAGCAGCTGTAGCTATGGGGGCTGAAATTATTGAAAAGCACATTACTTTGGATAGAAATATGAAAGGTACAGATCATAAAGGAAGTCTGGGCGTTGATGGTCTATTCAGAATGGTAAGAGATATTAGAAATCTTGAAAAGGCTATGGGTGAAAAAGAAATTTTCATAAATGATTCAGTTAAAGAAACACGTATAAAACTTGAAAGATCTATCGCTTCGAATCGCTCCATTAAGAAAAGTGAAATTATTACCGAATCCGATATTCATTTGTTAAGCCCTGGTGATGGGTTTGGATGGACTGACAGGCATTTAGTTATTGGTAAAGAGGCAAAGGTCGATATCAATAAAGATGAGATTATTTACAAAAATATGTTTTAGCCATGGAAATTAAATTAGTATTAACTGATATTGACGGAGTGTGGACAGATGGAGGCATGTATTATGATAATCAGGGTAATGAATTAAAGAAGTTTAATACTTCTGATAGTGCAGGTATTTTGTTCTTAAAAATTTGTAAAATACCCATTGGAATTTTAACAGGTGAGAAAACTAATATTGTAGAAAGAAGAGCCAAAAAACTAAAAATACCCTACGTATTTCAGGGGGTAAAAAACAAAGTTGAAACTGCCGGATTACTTTGTGATAAATTAAATATAAAGTTTGAAAATGTTGCATATATTGGTGATGATATCAATGATATAAGATTATTGGAGAAGGTCGGATTATCAGCTTGTCCGAATAATTCACCTGAATATGTAAAGAATAAAGTAAACTGGGTGCTATCAAAAAATGGAGGTGCCGGTGTTTTTAGAGAGTTTATTGAGAGATTATTATCTCAAATGGGACTTCTTGATGATGCATTAACAGAGTTGATAAAAAATCACTGAGCAATTGAATTATAAAATCCTAAACAGCGATCTGCAACTTTACCATCAATCTTAAAGGCATTGTTTTCGATAAATCTGTTGTATAACTTTTTATTTATTTTTTGTTTCCCGTTCCTGATGTTTATCATATAATTCTGAATATCTTCTGAAGATACAGCCTGAAATGCAACACCCTCCTTATAATATTCCTGAATATCCTGTAGCAGAGGATCATAAATAATTAAAGGTTTATGGAAATAAATTGCCTCAGTACCCACAGTTGAGAAGCTGGTAATTACTATATCAGCAGAAGAAAGTGTTAGGTATAACTCTGTATTAACCAGTATTTCATAATTAGTTAATGATACACTTTCAGCAATTCGTGAGTAAAATAATACATCATTTTGTTCATTAGGATGAAGCTTAACTTTCAAGTGGACATCTCCAATATTTGCAACTGCTTTGAAGATATCTATTGCAGTTTGTTCCCTGAGTTTAGGATCTCGTTGAGGTTGACTTGCAAAAACAACAGTAAACGGAGCATTGTTATCATTAGTTTCAATAAGTGAAGGGATGATATCAGTTCGGATCTGCCCTGTAATAATCATAGATTGATCGGTGTAAGATCCAATATCACTCAAAAGTGTTGACCATTTTTTACCCCATAAAAAAGTATAATCTGGTGTGTATTTAGCTTCGGCTTTTGAGTAATAATAATTAGGATGTAATCTGTGTATTGCACCATGTTGGATTCCTATGGTAGTAATCCCAACATATTTAGCTGCATCCAGAATTGTCCGTGAAATTGGTCCGTTTTCATCAGTTGCTGTTACACTTTTGATTTTCTTAGATTTGAAGTACTTAATATATGACAGGTATCTCAATAAATATAACGAATTAGACTTGTCGAACTTACCTAAGGTATTAAGAATTAGATTATCATATGGGTCTTGTTGGTTATCTCTAATAGTGTTAAGTTTTGATTTTATCTTAAGTTTTATCCTTTTAAAATTTGTTCGTACATTTTTCGACGTAATACCTCTGAATAATATAATATCAGAAAAACAAACGTTTCTGTCCTTCGCTGTTTTAAGTATTAATTCTTTTTTTATTTTAAATGTCTTATCATTAGATGGTGGCATTAATTCTTCTAAAATTGTAAAACGATGGTCGAGTTTGTCGAATAAATATCCAAGTACATAATTATCGTTAACAAGTTTGCCGTCAGCCTTTAAACATGGTTGTTTTAATGAACTGTCTGTTATTATATGTTTTGTATTTCGATCATATTTATTTAATAAACCAATAATTACGCGAACCCCTAGAACAGCAATATATTTTACTTTTGTAAGCAAATTAGTGGATTTGCTTTTAGTGATATTTTGAAAACTGAATTTAAGGGAAGAAATAAAATCTTCAGGGTTATAATTATAATCAGATACTAAATGTACTTTGCTATATCCCTTTTGCTTTAACTTGTTGAGAATTTGGATTTCATATTCGATATTTCTGATATGAAAGTACATTCTGAATCGATGATATTGCCAGTAGTTAAATCCATTAAAAGATAAAAGATCATTATAAGTAATATTATCAATACATTTATTTCCCCAATTGTTTATCCTGTCTAAAATATCATAATTAATTCTCCTTTTCGAACTTTCGTCCAAATCAATTGAAGTATAGTTCCGGTCAAAATTCACCTTGCTCTCCTGTGTATAAAAAATAGGACAATTTATAGTGGGTAACCTGGATAATGATACATTCTCTGAACTACTTATTAAAATACAATCCATATATTTCATTTAGCGAAACAAAAATAGATATTTATGAATTAATTGTAATTGTAAAATAGGTATTAAACAATAAATGATACACATCAAATATAGATGTTCAATATATATTATATATCTTGTTAAATAAGTAAACTGGTGTAGTTATTAATATAACATCATTATATTTGTATCAGGTAATAAATTTGTGTCGATCAATTAATTACCTTTTACGAAAAAAACTATAGTTATTAGTATAATGTTATGAGAAGAATAATTACCTGCTTAGTTATTTTATTTTGTTTTCTTTTTCTTGACTCTGTTACGGCTCAGAATCAATTTCAAAAGAAAATAGGTGCTGTTGGCGATGAAAAGTATCCTATAGTATTGTTAACACCAGATGATGGTCATCTCATTTTTGCAAGAACTAATTCAAATTCATACGGTTATTATGATATGGCATTGTTTAAGATTAACGATCAGGGCACAATGGATTGGGGTAAGCGTATTGGTACGACATATAGGGATTTGTCGAAAAATATTATACCTTTTGGAAGTAATTATTTTGCTGCAGGATGGATAGAGGAAACTGGGGGAGGTACAACTGATGATATGCACTTTATGATTATAAGTGAAAATGGTAATATAATAAATCAAAAATCATATGGAGAGAATTATGATGATGAAATACATGGTATAACGAGTCTTAGTAACGGGAATATTGCGGTTATTGGGTCAAGTTATTCTCATCCTGATCAGGGGGGTGCAGAGTTAGTTTTCTCAATAATCGATGCAAATTTAAATATGGGAACTGTTTCGCAGTACTCAACTCCTCAAGTTGATATTCCCAGAAATATAATACAGGGTTCTAATGGTGATTTATATATTGCGGGCTATTTTGGAACTGGTAGCAGTATGACTGGTTTTATTGCAAGAATCGATTTACAGGGTAATCTTGTTTGGGCAAAAAAAAATGCATCTGGTCAGCCTAGTTTTTACTGGAACTTAACTGAAACAACAGCAGGAGATATAATATGTGTGGGTGAGATTACAAATTCATCCTCTGGAGGAAGCGATGTACTTATTTCGAAATTTGATAGTAATGGAAATTTACTATGGGCTAAAGGAATTAGGGTTGAAGGTAACAGTGAAAATACTGCATATCAGATAGAAGAAGCTTACAATGGAAATTATGCTATATTAGGTATTACATCTTACTCAGGAAATAAAGATGGTTTTCTGATGGAATGTGATGAAAATGGTAATTTCATTTCCGGGTATACTTATGGTGGAGTTAATGATGAGAGTTATTTATGGATGGATTATGCCTCTTCATCAAATGGATTTACTATCATTTCTGAAACACAAAGCTATTCATCAAGTGGAACCGATTTGTTATTAATTCATACTGATAATGACTATAATTCATGTTGTTCAGATTCTATTACAAGCGTTGTTTCACAAACAATAAACCTGAATCCTCAGTCTGTAAATTTTGTTACCTCTACATATAGTTTTTCCGAAAGGCCACACAATGTGAATATTACTGATTTTACAGTTAATGAGGATTTAATTTGCACTAATGACGAAATAAATATTGTTGGAGAAGATACATTATTTTGTAATCAATCATTTAATGCAAAGTATACTGTTGATATTGACTACTTAATAGACCTGAATTGGGACATTCCAAGTACTGCAACAATAATAAATAATATTAATGATACAACTGTTTATATAAACTTTAACGGACAGTCAGGCACTATATATCTTTTGTCAGGTTTTTGTTCTGATACTCTTGATTCAATGTATGTCTATGTTACTGGTATGGAGGAGTTATCTTTAGGCAACGATTCAACATATTGTTTCATTGATTCCGTAGTATTACATGCAGGTAATATCTATTCAGGTTATGTCTGGCAGGATGGCAGTACAGATTCTGTATTAACGGTTTACAATAACGGAACATATTGGGTTAATGTAACAGATGTTAACGGGTGTACAGGTGGAGATACCATTAATATTTCTTTTTTCAGAGAAACAATCAACCTGGGAAACGACACTATCATTTGTTCGGGTAACTTTTTTACACTTGATGCCGGTGCCGGATTTACAAATTATTTGTGGAATACAGGACAAACGAACCAGTCGATTATTGTTAATTCAACAGGAGAGTATTATGTTGAAGCTAATTTTCTCCATTGCGTATCATATGATACAATAAACTTGATATTTCAACAATCTGCAATCGCTTTCGCAGGTTCCAATGAATTTATTTGCCGGGGAGAATCATATGATTTTCAAAACTCTGCTCAACCACCTTCTGCCTCAAATCATTCATCTGTTCAATGGATTGGTGGAACAGGTAGCTTTAATGACCCGTATTTAATAGCACCAGTTTATACTCCCGGAATTGGTGAATTAGGAAATGTAACTCTTTCAATGATTGCATATGATTTGGGAGCCTGTCCCAACGATACTTCATCAATGACCTTGACGATAAATCCTTTACCTGTTGCTGATTTTAATATCCTCACAGGTTCAACATCTTGCCAGGGAGTACCTGTTTTATTTGAAGACAACAGCACCACCTCAATAACAAACTGGCAGTGGGACTTCGGTGACGGGCAATCATCTAACATTCAAAACCCATCTCATACTTACACCCTTGCAGGAACCTATGATGTAGAACTTGTAGTAATAAATACAGATGGTTGTAATGATACAGTTGTACACCAGGTAACGGTAAACGATCCGCCAACAGTAGCATATTCCTATTCTCCAAACAACTCCATCTGTGAAAACGAGCTGATCTCATTTATGGATAACAGTACCACAAATATCCAGTCATGGCTATGGGATTTTGATGATGGAAATACCAGTACAA
>JANQGJ010000049.1 GCA_028277395.1 Bacteroidales bacterium
TGCTACAGAATATAACTGGACTGTGCCAACAGGGGCTAGTGTAGCCTCAGGACAGGGTACAACTTCAGTTAATGTTAACTTTGGAACTGTTGGTGGAGATGTAAGCGTAAGAGCTCAAAATGTTTGCGATACAAGTGATTATAGTAATCTGACTGTTGCAATAACTAACTCTGTTAGTACCCCCGGAACTATTACCGGAAACACAAGCCTGTGTGAAAATACTACAGGAGAAGGTTACTCCATTGATGCAGTGGCAAATGCTACAGGATATAACTGGACTGTGCCAACAGGGGCTAGTGTAGCCTCAGGACAGGGTACAACTTCAGTTAATGTTAACTTTGGAGCTTCCAGTGGAAATGTAAGTGTGTGCGCTCTTAACGATTGCGACACAAGTAATTATAAAGACCTTGCAATTACAGTAAACGCACAACCATCAATAATATCACAACCTGTTGATTTAAATATGATAGGCACTCTCAGTAACTACTTTTCATTAACAGCCACAGGATCAGGTTTAACTTACCAGTGGCGGGTAAACCAGGGGAGTGGCTTTACTAATATAATCAATAGTGGTGTGTATAGCGGGGCTACAAACGATACATTAAGCATAAGCGATGGTACAGGTATGGATGGCTATACCTACCTTTGTTTGGTTACAGGAACAGGGTGCTACACAGTAACAGATACAGTTACCCTTAATTGGGAAGATGGCCCGAGTGAGGTTCAATCTGCAACCGGAGAATGGTGGCTTGACCGTAACCTGGGAGCTTCACGGGTGGCAACTGCTTCTAACGATAGCCTGGCCTATGGTGACCTTTACCAATGGGGAAGGGCAACTGAAGGCCATGAAAAGCGAACAAGTTCTGAAACAGGCACTTTAGCCACCACCCCAACACCTAACGGTGGTAACGAGTGGGATGGTAAATTCATTTACACTACGGTTCATCCCGACGATTGGTTGACACCACAGGATCATACACTTTGGGATGGTGGTAGCGGAACAAATAATCCTTGTCCTTCAGGGTTCAGGGTGCCCACAACAGCTGAATTTGAGTCGGAAAAGCTAAGTTGGGGGCAGCAACAAAATAGTTGGGGGGCATTTAATTCACCCCTGAAATTCACGGCAGGTGGTCTTCGGACTAGATACGGAGATCTGTATTCGGTTGGAGACGATGGATATTATTATATTTCTACGAATGACGGAAGCAACATATACGCAACGTATATTCATTTTTCTTCAAGCTCAGCTAACTTTGATTCTATACACCGAGCATATGGTTTATCAGTACGGTGTATAAGGGATGATTGATCCGGCACTATCAATACATAGAAATAACTTTGATTGCAATGGCACACTTACCCGGATATGGGTTTATTTATGGGTTACACATATGTAATTCAGTATTATTTTTCCAAACCCAAAATGCAATTTATGCATCAAATTCAGATATATCTACACTATAAAACAAATAGAAGTTGAAATCCTGTAGTTGCTCGTACCATCATTACTTAGTTATTGGTTAGTCATGAATCTATATATGTTACAAGACCTTTGCAGGGGGAGGTGACAAAATAATACGATACACTATAAATTTTATTAACTGGAGTAACCTTTTGGTTTTGAGGATTATAAAATTATAAGAAGGAGGTAGTATGGAGTCGAAAATGCGTTTTTATTCTTTATAAAAACGATCAAAACTCAAGGTGTTGTCACATATCATTATGTAAAAGTGTCTATTACATTGCATTCTGCCTTGCAATGGTTTCGTTACAGTAGTTTGTGACTTATTATAGGTTACCTAAATATCAGCTTTCGGGATGCCTGGCATATTGAAACGTAAATGTAATGCTCATGCCAGTTTATGAAACGCTTTTGTAATGCATGAAACAAGGTCATACAAGCAAACATATACGATATTTGTGATTATATGTTCATATAAAATATTTATTAGATGTAATCAAGAAAATGCAGGTTTTGCTGATGATTTGATCAGGTTTTTCTATAAAACATAAAGTTCCGGTTCATAAGAACTGTGTTACATTAAAAAAAGAAGAAGCATGACAATGCTATTCCTTGCAAGCCGGCTCTGTTTCATAACAGAGTACATACTACTGTTTTGGTTTTGCGCTACAATTTATATAAAGTATTGTCAACAATGTTGAATGCTAAACTTTTTGATTAAAAACATTAAAACAAGAAATAGTTGCTTAATACTTCCGGAATAAATTATGGAAAGTTGAATTTGTTAAGATTTAATAACACATTACATATAGTACTATAAAACAACTTTAGTAAATACAGGAATATGGAATAATTTGAAACTAAAAAAAGTGCATGGTGTTATTCTCATAAGGGGGAAGGGTTTGTAGTTTATGTTACAATCCTTTGATGCTATATGGCAGGTAATTTGGTAGTGCGACCTGCCTGCGGTTATAACCAGAGTTTTATTTTGATATGTAATAAAATGCCTCTTCTCTGGTATCATTTTGGCAGAATTGTACAATTCAGGTCGATGTTAATAATATAACTATATAGCTCCCCTTATGATTTTCACAGGTTTATTGCATGCAATTTATTTCCAATCATGTACGGAATCGTTGGAAGCTGAACTGTTGTTTTACACTGGGTTAATTACATTGGTAATTCAATTTACAGACAACAATTACATCAATTATGTATAGCTCTTCGAACCTTCAACTTAAACCAGGTATTAGTACGCATGGGCTGTTGGTATGTACATATTGCATAAAGCAGTTTTAGATAAAATAATCGTTAAACGAATAAAAGCCTATTAAAATAAAATCCGATTCAGCCGGTTTTCGAAAAACAAATTAAAAAATCATCATATTGTGTCATTATGGAAAAATAGCTGCATAAAAAAACAAACTGCCTTTTTGGACAGCCTCATTGAATTGCATGAGATATATCATTAATTTAACCATCCTAAGATAGTAATTTCATTATTCTGATTAGCTATATATTTCATATTTTTGCAGCAAAAATTCTTAACATGGAACTAAGACCAATTACAGCGATTTCACCAATAGACGGACGTTACAGGAACAAGACCGATGAGTTTACAAAGTATTTTTCAGAATATGCACTATTTAAGTATCGTGTAGTTACTGAAATTGAATATTTTATAGCGCTGTGTATGGTACCATTGCAAGGTCTGGAGGATTTCAGCAAAGATCGGTTCAATGAATTAAGGGATATTTATAAGGATTTCACTCCTGAAGATGCACTTAAAATCAAAGAAATTGAGAGAACTACCAATCACGATGTAAAAGCCGTTGAGTATTATATCAAAGAGCGTTTCGAAGGAGCAGGATTAGGTGAGTTTAAAGAGTTCATTCATTTTGGACTGACTTCACAGGATGTAAATAATACCGCATTGCCTCTTTCACTTAAAGATGCAAATGATGAAGTCATACGTCCGGCTTTTGAAGAACTGTTGGAAAGCATTAATCTGAAAGCATTTGAATGGAAAGAAATATCAATGCTTGCCCGTACTCATGGTCAACCGGCATCACCAACAAAACTGGGTAAAGAGATTTATGTATTTGTTGAAAGGCTTGAGAACCAGTTGATGATGCTTGGATCAGTTCCATTTTCAGGCAAATTTGGCGGAGCAACAGGAAACTTCAATGCACATAAAGTAGCATACCCTTCAATTGATTGGGAAGCTTTTGCATGTCAGTTTGTAAGACAGGAATTACGATTACACCGGCAGAAAACCACAACACAAATTGAACATTACGATTATCTTGCTGCTTACTTCCACAACCTGAGCAGGTTAAATACAATCCTGATTGACTTTTCAAGGGATATTTGGTCATATATATCCATGGATTATTTTAAACAGAAGATCAAGAAAGGTGAAATTGGCTCTTCCGCTATGCCACATAAAGTAAATCCAATTGATTTTGAAAATGCTGAAGGAAATCTGGGTATAGCAAACGCTTTATTGATCCATCTTGCTGAAAAATTACCAATATCACGACTTCAGCGGGATTTAACTGATTCCACAGTTACAAGAAATGTTGGCGTTCCACTGGCACACACATTAATTGCCATAAAGTCGCTACTTAAAGGTTTAGGTAAGCTTATATTGAATGAGGAGAAACTGGCACAGGATCTTGAAGATAACTGGGCAGTTGTTGCTGAAGCAATTCAAACAGTTCTTCGTCGTGAAAACTATCCTAATCCATATGAAGCACTTAAAGAGTTAACAAGGACCAATGAGAAAATCACACAAGAATCTATTGAAGTATTTATAAACGGACTTGATATTTCTGATGAACTAAAGAACGAGCTTAAGAAAATAACACCGGATAATTATACCGGAATAGTTTTAATGTAGTATTGATTATTCTGTTTTCTTTGCCAGCTTCTTGTAGTATTCCGATTTCTTCTTATCACTTAAACGGCCATAAATATGCCCCAGGTAATTTGCATTTTCCGGCGTAGGTTCAATTTTGTATAGTTTTTCAAAATATTTCAACGATGTTTTAAAATCAATTGTTACCTCATCCAAAGCTTTCAGGAGCTTACGGTATTGTTTATTAGTTCTGTTTTTTTCATAAGCCTTCATTTCTTCCCTGTATCTGTCTTCTGCTTTACGATAGTATTGCTTTCCAAACCATGTTAATGCCGTAATATTTGATTCATCAATACCGAGTAATTTATCTGCTGTTTCATTACATATTTCAACATTATCAACCTCTTTATTTATAACAAAATATGCCTCAAGAAGTTCAATATCCTCATTATTTCCGTTATAAATATCAGGCCATAATTCAAGGGCATTATCAAAATTTTCACTTTCAATATATGTATAAAACAACCGATTCTTAACTTCATCTATCTTTTCCCCTTCGGGAAATAACTCCACATAACCAGTCAAAGTAACCAGTTCCAGCGACAAATTATCAATGTCTTTATACGCTTTTGCCAGGAAATAATAAGTATTCTGATCAGCAAACCTTGTATTCATAGCTTTTTTCAGATAGCTCACTGCTAACTTAGCATCGTTTGTTTTCAGAGCACTTATACCTGCATTTGTATATTCCTGACACTCTGTTTCATTATTATTGGTTTCATAAACCTCAATAACCATTTTGTACTCAGCCAATGCACTGATATAGTTACCCGAATTGAAATTTGCTTCAGCAGCTTCCCTGTTTTGAGTAAGTTGTTTACCGGCACCGCACCCATATAAAATCATAGAACCAATTACCGAAAGAAGAATTATATTATATCTCATTGCTGTTTTTTTGAAGCGACAAAAGTAATATTTAAAGCTTACCTATACACCAGAACATGGATTGAATGCAACCCATATTGAAATTAAAAAGTCTAAACCGCAGTAAACGATGATATTACATGATAAAAACCAAAATGAATGAACTTCATTTTATTATTGCTTTATGATTAATATTATTTTTGCAAAAATTTTAACACTATATGGATTTAAGTAAAATATTATCAATTTCCGGCAAACCCGGATTATACCTTATGGTTGGAGAAGCGAAAAACAATTTAATTGTTGAATCGCTGCTTGATGGAAAAAAAAGTCCATCTTTTGCACATGACAGAGTAAGTACATTGAAAGAGATCAGTATTTACACTGAAACAGAAGATGTTGCCTTAGAGAAGGTGCTGAAAAATATTTTTGATCACACAGGAGGGAAACCAATTGAAAATCCTAAAAAAGCGTCGGGAGATACTCTGAAGTCATTATTCGCTGAAGTACTCCCCGAATATGATCGCGATGCCGTATATGTTTCGGATATAAAAAAGGTATTTTCATGGTACAACCTTCTTTTGGAAAAGGAACTGCTTGAGTTTAATGAAGAAGAAAACTCAGATGATGAAGTTACTGATTCTCAAACAGAAGAAACAGATATAAAATCAGAGGGTGGATCTGAAGATAAATCTAAAGATGAATCTAAAGATAAATCTGAAGATAAACCTAAAGATAAATCTGAAGATGAACCTAAAGATAAATCTGAAGATAAACCTGAAGATAAATCAGAAGATAAGGAATAAAATGAAAAGGATACAGGACTTTAAAGTTAAAAATTATCGCTGGTTAAATGATGATAATTATATACTGACCCTGTCAACAAATAGTAATATTGAAAAAATCGAACCGGGAAATTTTGCTGAGTTAAAAGTACCAGACTCACCTGATGTTTTTTTACGAAGACCAATATCAGTTCTGGATGTAGATTACCATACAAAAACTTTGGATTTTTATATTAAAGCAATTGGGAAAGGAACCAGAAAGCTGGGCTCTCTGGATATTGATTCAGATTTGAATATTGTGTATCCACTGGGAAATTCTTTTAAAATACTTAATAATAAGAAAGTTCTGATTGTAGGTGGAGGTTCAGGAATTGCTCCGTTTATATTGCTGGCCTCGGAATTGATAAAAAAGGGTTGTGAAGTTACATTTCTAATAGGTGCAAGAACCAAGAATGATGTTTTTCTAACCGATGAGTTTAGCAAATTCGGAAATGTACTTGTAACCACGGAAGATGGCAGCATGGGTGAAAAAGGACTGGTTACCCGGCATTCAGTTTTTAAGGGCAATTTCGATTTCGACTTTATTTATACATGCGGTCCCGATCCAATGATGAAAGCTGTTGCACAGATTGCTGACGAAAAAAATGTAAGCTGCGAGGCATCGCTTGAAAATATGATGGCATGTGGTATTGGAGCATGTCTCTGTTGTGTAACGCCTACAGTAAGAGGCAATGAATGTGTTTGTACAGAAGGGCCGGTTTTTAATTCAAAAGACTTGAAATGGTAGACTTAGGTGTTAATATTGCAGGACTTAAACTGAAAAATCCGGTAACTACTGCTTCCGGAACATTTGGGTTTGGTGAGGAGTTTGAGGATTTCATAGACCTGAACAGATTAGGTGGTATTTTTGTTAAGGGATTAACTTTAAAAAACAGAGAAGGCAATGATTATCCCAGAATGGCAGAAACACCTTCAGGGATGTTAAATGCAGTGGGTCTTCAAAATAAAGGCATTGATTACTTTATCAATACCATATATCCAAAAATCAGGAAGTGGGATACTGAAATATTTCCAAATATCAATGGTTCAATTGTTGAAGAGTACATTGAAGTTGCTGAGAAATTAAACGAGGTTGAAGGAATTAATGCAATTGAATTGAATATCTCATGTCCGAATGTAAAAGAAGGCGGGATGGCATTTGGTGTGAGTTGTCCGTCTGCTGTAGCAGTTACCAAAGCTATTCGTAATGTTTATTCAGGAACGTTAATCGTAAAACTTTCTCCCAATGTTACTGATATAACTGAAATAGCAAAAGGAGTAGAAGGAGCAGGAGCTGATGCGGTTTCTTTAATTAATACATTATTGGGAATGGCAATTGATGCCGATACAAAAAAACCAATACTATCAACAATTACCGGAGGATTATCAGGTCCGGCAATTAAACCAATTGCTTTAAGAATGGTTTGGCAGGTTTATAATGCAGTGAAAATTCCGATAGTTGGAATTGGTGGTATTATGAACGCAACTGATGCTATCGAATTTATGCTTGCAGGGTCTTCTGCGATACAGGTTGGTACAGCAAATTTTATCGATCCGCAGATCAGCACAAAAATTATTGATGGTATAGAAGATTATTGTAAACAACATAGCATAGATAATGTAAGTGATCTGATTGGAGGAATGATCGTTTAATTGCACCACTTCAGTATTTTATTTTTCCTTACTTACATTTTGTGATGTCAGATAATGTTCAATTAATAGTTCTGATTATATCCAAAACGTAACTTTCAATATATTTGCCAGACCAATCTGTATATAAAATGGATAAATTAAATATTAAGAAGTGGAATCGTAAACTGGACGACGCTACTCCGGCAGAAGTAATTGAATTTTTCTTGAAGTTAATGCCTGGCAAAATTGCTTTATCAACCAGTCTTGGACTGGAAGATCAGGTGCTTACCGAGATCATTTCTGCAATTGATAATAATGCAAAAGTTTTTACTCTCGATACAGGAAGGTTATTTCCGGAAGCATATGACGTGATTGACAGAACTTCCCAAAAATATGGTATTACAATTGAAGTTTTCTTCCCTGACAGGGAAGATGTTGAAGAAATGGTGAATACCAATGGTATAAATTTGTTTTACGATAGTATTGAGAAAAGAAAACAATGCTGTAATGTAAGAAAACTTGTACCTCTAGCCAGAGCAATGGAAGGATTGGAAGCATGGATTACCGGATTAAGAAGAGACCAGTCGGTTACCAGAAAAGACATGCAACTGGTAGAATGGGATGAGAATTATAATATGCTCAAGATCAATCCTCTAATTAACTGGACAGAGGATGATCTGATCAATTATATAAAAGCAAAAAATATTCCATACAACCCTCTTCACGATAAAGGATTTAAAAGCATCGGTTGCTTACCATGTACCAGGGCCATAGAACCGGGCGAAGACATACGAGCCGGCAGATGGTGGTGGGAAGATCCCGACACAAAAGAATGCGGATTACATAAGCAGTAACTCCGGTGTTTGGTTATTAGTGAAAATTAAGAACCAATTACTATTAAGTTTCACCTCCGGGTCTAAATAGCTGAAGAAACCAATATTTCCAAGTGAAGACTTCAAAAAAGATCAACAAAAGCATATTAAACCTTGCAATACCAAATATTGTAACAAATATTACTGTTCCATTATTAGGTCTGGTTGACTTAGCTCTGATGGGTCAGCTCAAAGATCCCATATTTATTGGTGCTATTGCTCTCGGCAGTATTATCTTCAATGTTGTTTATGCCAGTTTCAATTTTCTGAGAATGGGTAGTACCGGTTTTACAGCACAGGCTTACGGTGCAAAACAGGATGATGAAGTTTCTCTGGTACTTATCAGATCGCTTCTTGTAGCATTAGGACTGGCAGCTACTTTAATAATTCTCCAATATCCAATACAATGGGTATCCTTTAAGATATTGGATGGCAGTGAAGAAGTACGACTACTGGCACAGGATTACTTTTACATAAGGATTTGGGCAGCCCCGGCAACTATTGGATTATATGCATTTTATGGCTGGTTCCTTGGATTGCAAAATGCCAGAATTCCAATGATCATTGCTCTTGTGGTTAACACGGTCAATATTGCATTGAATTTCATTTTCGTTCTGGGATTAAATATGACCTCAGATGGTGTAGCACTGGCAACTGTAATTGCCCAATATAGCGGATTTACAATTGCATCTGTATTCCTGCTTTCTAAATACCGGATATATGTCAGGAGGTTTTCATTCGCCATAATACTTCAGACAAAAGCAATTGTAAGATTTTTCAAAGTAAACTCTGATATCTTCATCAGAACACTATTGCTGTTGCTCACACTTGCATTTTTTACAAATACTTCAGCTCAGCAAGGGGATGATATTCTGGCCATTAACACGTTGCTGTTTCAGTTTTTCTTTATTTTCTCATATTTTGCAGATGGTTTTGCCTTTGCCGGAGAAGCACTTACAGGCAAAGCATTTGGTGCCAGGAATAAAAACCTGCTGAAAAGTACAATTACTCAACTGTTTTATTGGGGATGGGGTGCTGCGCTGACAACCAGTTTATTTTATTTTTTCGGGATAAATTCGATGATGAAACTGTTGACAACTAATCCTGATCTGCTGGAACTGGCAAAAAATTATAATATCTGGGTAATCCTCATCCCTCTCACAAGTACGGCAGCATTTATCTGGGACGGTATCTATGTTGGTATTACAGCATCCAAAGAAATGAGAAATGCGATGATTATTTCATCTCTATTTGTTTTTGTTCCTGCTTATTACTTTACAAAAGGATTATATGGTAACGATGCATTATGGTTTGCACTAAACCTGTTTATGATTTCAAGAGCTGTGTTGATGTTGGCAATGTTCAAAAAAATAAAACAAAATCTGCCACAGGATAACCCGTAGTACCTTATTGATTTTCCAGCTCAGGAAATTTCTTTTTCATACAGTACACCGGTAAATATTTGTTTTAATTATGCCTATACGGCATAATTTTTTGTTGATGTTAACAAATGAATAATAACCAATGAAATAAGTTATCTTTGATCTGTATTTTGAATAGCTTATTTACAAAATCAATAGCTTTACAGATTACTAGTAAATATCACTGACAAAAATTACTTATTACATAAACAAAAGTAACACAGAAACTTAGCACTATTATAATTCCATTTTAAAAGTTAAATAAGATGAAATGAGCATAAATTTTCAGCATCCTAATATACCAACCGAGGATGATTAAAATTTTTGCGAAAGCGGAGATTTATCGGAGTGGTACCATGGGT
>JANQGJ010000010.1 GCA_028277395.1 Bacteroidales bacterium
CGCTAAGAACCAACAGTTGTTGCCTTAGAGCACGTAGAAAAAATTATGCTTTTTATAATATTGATCTTTGAGGAGATAAGACTTTCAGAAAAAAAAGCCCGGATCTTATTGACCCGGGCTACTCAATCCTTAAACCATTAATTTATAGTTACTTAACTATTATTCTCTTAGTAATTATCCCATTGTCTGTGCGTAGCTGAACAACATAAGTACCTGGTGAATAGTTACTCACATCAATATGATGATTACCTGAACTTATGTTATGCACTGATACCAGGGATCCGTAAATATTAAATACCTTCATATCATGTATTTTGCTAACCGATTTAATATTCATAATATTATCTGTTGGATTTGGATAAATTGTAACATAATTGTCAACATGGTTCTCATCAACCCTAACGGTACCCCGATAAACATTAGCATAACTAAAATGATCAAGTCCGGCAGGATAACTGGTTCCAATGTAGGCAGCTTCATTTACCTCAACCATTTCATACTCAACACTATATTCATATCCTGTAGATGCATCCCAGCCTATCAGCTCAATCGGTGAGTTAATTTCATAACCACCATTAACTGCTTCATAGAAAGTATTCAGGTCATTTTCCCATGCATTATCTGAGTCAATTACCATCGAACCTACCATAACACCATTACTGAAAGCAGCAATTTCATCACCGGTTTCAAATTCTTCGGTATTTATGTGGATAGTGTAAGTCCATCCGGCAGCATTACCTCCGGTGAATATAAAGTGAACAGGTTCGAGTGATGACCTGCTTATTTGAGCAGATTTTTTGGAAGCAGGATATGTTAATGTTGCTCCGGCATTCATTTTAATTTTATAACCTTCTGCAGGAGATAACGTTCCAATATTATCTGTCCAGACAACATTATCATCATGAAGTCTGTTACCATCACTATCCATTACCCAGTCAAGATCACTTAAAATACCGTTAAATGCTGTTCGCGCATTATCCCAGTCAGCCGGGGTTGCACTGTAAGGAAAATAAGGTATATAGTAAATACCTGCTGATGGAAATGTTATAGAATTATTACCGGGTATTACCATATATTCTGACATTTCAAAACTATAAGCTCCCTCAAGATAAAGCTGATATCCTTCCAGGAGTTCCCAGTCGAATGATCCCGGTGTAGTTGTAACAGGCTCCCAGTTTGATCCATCATGGGCAAGTCTAGTCGCACCGTCGTCTTCTACCCAGCTATTTGTAAGTGTAGTTGAGAATGATGCCACAGAAGGAGCAGCAAAATTATCCAGTAACATCAACATGTCATCAGCAGCAGCACTTTTCTCAATTGCTCTACCTATAAAATAATACCCCTGTGCAGTAAAGTCATATTCTATTGTGGTTGAAATTCTGGCTGCAAAAGTTATATCATGCGTGGTAACAGCGTTTTGAACTACCACATCTTCACTTAACACTGTTGTGTAACCTGACTTTGTAAATCTGATATCATAAGTATTGGCAGGAACGTCAAATGAATAAAGCCCACCACCTGCTGTTGTAGTAGTATACAATACTGCCTGTGTATAGATATTAAGAACTTCAACAGTAACTCCGTCAACAGTACCAAGATTATCAGAAACAGTACCGTTAAGTGTTAGTGTAGGAGCATCCCAGTATATATTCAGATAACTGATATGTCCTCCGGAAGGATCAGGGAAAGTAGTTCCTGAATAAGTTCCAACACCGGGATTAAACCACCAGTTTAACGGAGTTTCATAAACTTCATCATGACTAATATCATAGGCCCAGAATTCCATATTGTGTCCTTGGGTAAAACCTGGTGATCCACCGGTAAACTCGCCATATGCCTTTAGAATATTAGTCGCAGAATTCTGATATACAGCTTCCTTTGTAAGTCTTAATGTACCAACTCTTCTTCCTGGTTCGCCGCCTGTTCCAGCTTCATCTGTATCAAAGATCACTATTTCATCCCATGGTAGCAGATGACTTGGCCCGAATTTAGCCATTTCAATGTAAATTGACCATTGATCACTTGCACTGCCTGTAATAGGTGTGTAGTTTGCAGATGTACCTGTTGGCAAAAGGTTGAAATTGATAGTTTCTGAAATGTCCTGATAGATCGTATAATCATCAATGGTATAATCATCATAACCCGTACTCGAAACCACAATATCATAAGTACCTCCATAGTAACTAAAACTATAGGTTCCGTCAGTATTTGATTCAGTGTTAAGTAATGTTAAGCCATCGGAAGAATACAACTTCACATCAACGTTTTGTGTATTAATTAAGGTAACAGTTGTTGCATCAAACACCTCACCAGATATGGTTCCGGTTTTCATTAATAAATCAGTGGAACCTGCAACAGTATTAGTTGAACCGTCATAATCAATAACCCTGCTGATTGTCTGACTTACATGATCAGGATACGAATATGTAAAATCCCAGGTACCATCAGGTATATCGCTTATGAGATACACACCTGAAGCATTCGTGTTATCTGAATATACTGTACCATAAACAGTTGCAGAAACAGTAGCATTTTCAACCACAACCATACTACTTGTATTAATATCATATGCCTTAACAGTTCCTGTAAGATTACCTTTACCACCTAAGTAAACTGTTTGTGTATAAGGCCCGCCAACTGCTGTCACAGTTTTATCAAATGTTTCTGTGCTGAATCCTGTTTTGCTGACTGTTACTGTATAGTCATAATTATCAGTGTCAGTAGCTCCACCGGCGTAAAGGTCAAGTGTGTATGTACCATCAGTATTATCAGTAGCGGTGTACCCACCGGCAGTAACAGATGCTCCTGTAACCGGGGTTGTACCGTCATCTTCCCAGATCGTAACTGTAATAGTTGCATTTGTTGGAATGGAACCGGCTGAACAGGTTATGTCAACATAACAATAACTTGATGATCCGCTTGGAGGGAAAAACGCTCCGGTTGTTGTGGATCCAACATCTTCACTGGTTGGTGCATACCAGCTATTATGAAAATCAATGGCTTCACCATCACCCCATCCATACGCTACATATTCCGTTGTTTCACTTACATCGTAATATTTAAGGAAAAAGGGATTCCCAGGAGTGTAAAGCGCTGCTCCGCTATTATTATAACTATATGCTATTAACTGCGAACTTACCCAGTTACTGGCTGATGGAACAACAGTCAATGTCATTGTCCCTACCAAAGTACCACCATCGAAAATGGCTATCTCATCACCAACTTCAGGTGATCCCGTAGGAAGTGTAACACCATATATCCATAATTCAAGCAATGGTTGTCCACCATCACCATCTGGATCGGTATAATATGCGGCATTTATATTAAGACTAAATATTGTTGTAAAAACTAACAACAATGTAGTAAACAAAGTAGTTTTTTTCATTTTATATTTAGATTTAGTGGCTAAACGTAGTTTATAATGATTCTAAATTAGTTACCATACCTTTCCGTAAACGTGGTGAAAAAGCAAATTATCTATCTGGCAATCAAATTGTTAAATTGTATATATTTATACTGATTGTTATCAAGGTCAAATTTACAAAACAGATTTGCATTGTATTGGACAAAATTCACCATACCAGGATATGATTACCGGAAATGGTTAAAGTATTCGAAGTTTCAGATCTTCAGAGTCTGCTTGCGTTAAAAACTGGGTTGGTGAGAATCCTGAGAATTGTTTAAACTCATTTACCAAATGTGCCTGATCATAAAAATTGCATTCGTATGCTAACTGAGACCAGTTAATATTATTCTGATTTAGTACAATTCCGGCTACCCTGATAAATCTGGTTATACGATGCAGGATTTTAGGAGAAATTCCTACTTTCTTTTTGAACAGTGTAATTAAATGTTTGTTAGTAACTTTTGCTTCATGGCTTAGTTTTGTTATTGATATGTTATTTTTACCAGACAATAACTTTTTTACCGTAACATCTACAATACCTGAAACACCCAGCAAAGTATCAGTTTTTATAAGCAAATAATAATCCAATGCCCTTTTGACTTCATCAGCTCCATCTGTCTCAAGCAGAGTTTTTAGCAAATCATCAGACTCTCCATCAACAACATCACTTAGCTGAAAAAACTGATCTTTATATTTGATCATTGGAGTCTTTAGGAAATGAAAAGCACCATTTTGTCTGAACTTAATTCCATATAAGCTGTTTTCATCTTCAAAATAGATGTCATAATGTCTGGTCTGTGGCCCGATCAGTATATTATCACTAAAATCTAAATATTCATTATTGTGAAAATCAATACGAGTATTTTTCCCTACATTAAAAATAATACTGGCACATCCATCAGGCAGAACTCTTATATTTTGTTTTCCACTTTTTTCTAACCAATAGTAATCAACTATCTTACTTAAACACGGGTGAGGTTTTATCCTGATAACCATTTCTGAAAATTCCAAATTCTTACTAAGCTTCAATTATTAACTAATTTAAAGCCATAAAATACATATAATTGAACATGCGCAAGTTACAATTTTTTTTAGTTAAACGAATTCCTATTTTGGGAAAAATTCTTACACAAAACAAACTCATTTTCTTTTACTATTACAAAAATCGCTAATAATTAATATTTTACAAGGAATTTAATCATTTTTCAAAGATTTCAAATCGTCACCAGTGTATGTAAACCTTAATAAGAAGGATTTTAAATTGTTGTATAATAATATATTTAAGTATAATAATATGTAAATTTGGCCGTATGTATTATAAACTATATTACAGAACAAAATGAAAATAAAGAATATAGCACTTATAGTTGTTACCCTGCTCGTATATCAATTGGAAATATCGGCTCAGGAAATTGCACAGTGGAGAGGACAGAATCGTGATGGTATTTACAATGAAACCGGATTGTTAAAAGAATGGCCCAAAGGTGGACCTAAACTATTATGGCATTATGACAATCTTGGGCCGGGACATGCATCAGCTGCTGTTACAGATGATTTAATTTTTACTGCCGGCACCATGGAAAACGGACAGGGATTTGTTATAGCACTCGATCATAATGGTGTTGTTCAATGGCAAAGTGACATAGGTAAAGAATGGATGGAAAACTTTGAAGGTATAAGATCAACTCCGTTAATATATCATGAAAAAGTATATATATTAACTTCTTATGGTGAACTTAATTGTCTGGATAGTAAATCAGGAGACTTACTTTGGAAGACAGATGTTTTCAAAGATTATGACGGGAGAAACATAAGATGGGGAATAACAGAAAACCTGCTTATTGATGGCCAAATGCTGTTCGTAACTCCGGGGGGTGAGAAGGATAATATCATTGCACTTGATAAAGATACAGGAAAACTAATTTGGGTATCAGAAGGTATGAAGGAGGTAAGTGCTTATTGCTCACCGGCAATTTTTGAAATAAAAGGGATGAAAATTTTTGTAACTCAAACTGCCGAATCAATTATTGGGTTAAATGCTAAAAACGGTGAATTATTATGGACATTCGATCACCCAAACAGGTGGTCGGTTCAGGCAAATACTCCAATATACAATGATGGAATGCTCTATTGTTTCAGTGGATATGGCAAAGGTGGAGTTATGTTACAAATCTCAGATGATGGAAAAAGCATCACAAAAGTGTGGGAAGACGAATATCTGGATTCCAAAATGGGTGGAGCCGTATTAATAGATGGTAGAATTTATGGGTCCGGCGACAACAATAAAGATTGGTTTTGTTTAGATTGGGCAACAGGAAGGGTACTTTATTCAAATGATATGCTCAAAGTAGGCAATATTATTTACGCTGATGGTTTGTTGTATTGCTACGGAACGGGTGGAAAAGTTGGTATTGTAGATCCAAAAACAGATGACTTCAATGTTATCAGTTCGTTTGAGGTTCCATTTGGCGAAAAATATCACTGGGCTCATTTGGTAATTGATAATAAGCGACTGTATGTGAGACACGGAACCTCACTAATGGTCTATGATATCTCTGCAAATTAAGGTCTGTCTAAATTATAATTGAACTACATAAATTTGATTTACAGACAGGCTGAAAATTGAGGGTACCTGTCGATCGCTTATTTCAAAATCTTGTTTCTATCATCCGGAATATTGAGGAATTGTTATGATTATCGATAGAAATGAAAAATACATTATAATTATTTCATTTATTGTAGGATGTACTTTCCTGGGATACTGGATATTACATGACCCGGTTAAGGACTTTAAAGCAAGTTTACCGGGAATGGATAACAGACCTGACAGCATTTCTGATGACATTGAGAATGTTGCAATCGGAGAAACTTTTATAAAACTTGCCGAAGACTATAACCCTGAATCTACATTTGACTGGCCCGGTTTTAGAGGAAGCTCAAGAGATAACATCAGTTTTGAAAACACTCCCCTGATAGATAATTTCCATGATGATAAACCTGAAATTATCTGGAAGGTTGACCTTGGTGAAGGACATGCTGCACCGGCAATTTTCAACGGTAAAGTTTATTTACTTGACTATATTGAGGAAGAAAAAGCAGATGCTCTGAGGTGTTTCTCTCTTGAAACCGGAACTGAACTTTGGCAACGAAAATACAACGTGCATATCAAACGTAATCATGGAATGTCAAGAACTATACCTGCAGTAAATGAGAACTATGTCGTTACAATTGGTCCAAAAGGGCATGTTATGTGTACAAATCCTGATAATGGTGAATTATACTGGGGTATTGATCTCATAAAGGATTACAAGACTGAAATCCCATTCTGGTACACAGGTCAGTGTCCGTTGATAGAAAATGACATTGCCATCATTGCTCCGGGAGGCACTTCACTAATTATTGCTGTTGACTGTAAAACAGGTAATATACTTTGGAAAACCCCAAATCCTGATAACTGGGGGATGTCGCACTCATCGGTTATGCCAATGACCCTGGATAACAAAAAGATGTATATTTATGCTGCAATTGGTGGCATTTGCGGCATCTCAGCCGAAGGAAATGACGCAGGGAAAATTCTGTGGAAAATAACCGATTTTGCACCAAACGTTGTTGCTCCTTCACCACTCATTCTCGATGAAGGTAAGATATTTATGACGGCAGGATATGGAGCCGGATCAATTCTCTTTAAAGTGGAGACTAATGGTGATGAATATAAAACTTCTGTCCTGCAAATGTATAAACCAAAGAAAGGAATCGCTTCAGAACAACAAACACCAATTTTATTTAATGGACATATATTTACCATTCTTCCAAAAGATGCAGGCTCCAACAGAAACCAGTTTGTCTGCTGTAATGTTGACAATTGTGAGGAAATATTATGGACAAGTGGAAAGACAAACAGGTATGGCCTGGGTCCGTATATGATCGCTGATAATAAATTCTACATACTGAAAGATGATGGTAACCTTTCAATTGCTGAAGCATCAACAGATGGATTCAAACTACTTAGTAAAACTAAAATTTTAAATGGACATGATGCCTGGGGACCACTGGCAATTGCTGATGGTAAATTACTAATGAGAGACTCCAAACAAATGGTATGTGTGGATATTCGAAAAAACTAAAATATTACTACTATGAACAACAGAATTATAGTCACATTTGGAATAATCATCATAGTTATAATAATAGCATTGATGATGTCAGATTTTTTTAGTGATGAAAGGAATAACAGTAACACGTTTGAATACAACCTTGATGAGTTGGGCAAAACTGATGATAGTATTCAATATTCTGAAACGTTAATAATACAGCCGGGGTTAAAAACAATAAGAGGGATTGCCGTTGATAATGATGATCACATTTATATAACCGGTGATGGAGGAGTTGAGATTTATACCCCTGACGGGGAACCCTACCATAATTTCGAAACAGAGACAAATTCTTCATGTATTGCCGTTGATAATGATAAAAACATTTTTCTTGGAATTGTTGACGGGATTGAGGTACGGAACAGCACAGGTAATTTGACAGGTAAATGGGATTCATTCAACGAAAAAACTGTTATCACAAGTATAGCCTTACAAGATACAGGTGTATTTATTTCAGATGCAGGTAATAAAATAGTTTACAAATACAATTATGGTGGTGATTTAATACAGGAAATAGGAGAAAAAGACAGTATTGCCGGAATTCAGGGATTTGTAATACCAAGTCCGTATTTCGATGTTGCTGTCGGAAGAGATAGAGAAATTTGGGCTGTAAATTCGGGAAGACACCAGCTTGAGGCATATTCCCCTGATGGTAGATTAATCTCATCATGGAAAAAGAGCTCGATGCGACCTGAAGGATTCAGCGGATGTTGTAACCCTTCTCACATTGCCATAATGTCTGACGGTGCATTCGTTACAAGTGAAAAAGGTATTGTCAGGATAAAAATACATGAACCTTCAGGAAAGTACAGGTGTATGGTTGCCGAATCAGATCAGTTTGAAAAAGGCACAAAAGGTCTTGATCTGGCTGTTGACTCAAAAGACCGTATTATTGTTCTGGATCCTGTGAGAAATTTAATCAGATTATTTGAACTAAACGAAAACCAGAATGAATAAACTATCACGCAAAGAGTTTATAGTGAAAAGCTTAAGACTTGCTTCTTTCACTTTTTTGTTTTCAGTTAGTGGTTATCTGATTTTTCGTAAAGAATCGGATGAAACATGTAATACTGATTTCATGTGTGACAGGTGTAGTAAACTGAAAAAATGTAAACTGCCTGAAGCAAAAAAATTCAATTCAAAAAAGAATGAGTTGAAAAAGAAACTAAACAGTAACACTTAACTTTTAATGCCTGGCATATGAAAGAAGAAGGTACAAATAATGAAATAACCAGACGTAAGTTCCTGACTAATGCTCTACGGGCATCTGCAGGAATCGCAGTTGGCGGTCTTGCTGTTTATGTTGCAGGAAATTCAAATACAAAAGATCTGGTTTGGCAACTTGATCCAGCCAAATGTATTCAATGCGGGCAGTGTGTAACCAATTGCGTTGTTACTCCATCTGCCGTTAAATGTGTTCATGTTTTTGATATGTGCGGCTACTGTGACTTATGTGGTGGGTATTTCAGAGCTGATGCCAAAGAACTTACAACAGCTGCTGAAAATCAGCTTTGTCCTACAGGTGCTATTGAACGAAAATTTGTTGAAGATCCGTTTTTCGAATATACTATAACTGAAGATCTCTGCATCGGGTGTGGTAAATGTGTTGCAGGTTGCGGAGCTTTTGGGAACGGTTCTTTACAGCTACAGGTCAGACATGATCTGTGTAAGAATTGTAACCAGTGTAATATTGCCCTTACATGCCCGGCAGATGCTTTTGAAAGAGTACCGGTTGATTCTGTTTCTATATTTAAAGGTTTCAGTGATATTGAATTTGTAAATAAATCGTAAATGCAAATGACGAAAACCACATTCAGCATATTTATAAACGGATTCAAGCCGGGAAAACTGGTCATATTTATCTTTATAATAGCCATCTCATTTATTTCTTTTGATGCTGAAGCGCAACGATTTCCCAAACCGGAATTTGAATCCGGTTATGAACAGATTGAAACTCAGATCCCTGTTCCACGTTCAAACTTCATGGAGTACTTTGATGTTTTTGTGTTATTCATCGCGCTTGGTATTATTACATGGATAGTTTTAAGAAAAAGATCCCGTACAGGTGTTTTTTGGGTTTCAGTTTTCTCTGTCCTGTATTTTGGGTTCTTTCGGGAAGGTTGTGTCTGTTCGGTAGGTTCATTGCAAAATGTTACTTTAGCCTTGTTCAACCCTGGATACAAGATCCCGATAACGGTTTTATTATTTTTTATTCTTCCTTTATTATTCACATTATTATTTGGAAGAACATTTTGTGCCGGCGTTTGTCCCCTTGGAGCCATACAGGATTTCTTTGTTATTAAGCCACTTAAGTTAAAGAACTGGGTGCAAAAATTACTTGGGCTTATCCCCTACTTCTACTTGGGGCTTGCAGTATTATACGCAGCAACTAACACTGATTTTATCATTTGCCGTTACGATCCGTTTGTTAGTATTTTCAGACTCAATGGAGAGTTTTCCATGTTTCTGCTGGGTGGATTATTTCTTTCGGCAAGTATCGTAATTGCCAGGCCATATTGTCGTTTCTTCTGCCCATATGGAGTTCTTCTAAACTGGATGAGCAGGATATCGCTGTTTCATATGACTATCACTCCTACTAAATGTGTACAGTGTAAACTTTGTGAAGGATCATGCCCCTTTGATGCAATCGACATCCCTGATACAGAAAAGCCTAAAGAATCAAAACAAACCACTAAAAGAAGGTTCATTGCTTTGGTGGTACTTATTCCTTTAATAACATTAACTGGAGCCTGGTCAGGATATTTGATCCATGAAAAACTCGCAATTGTGAATTCCAAAGTAGAATTGGCAATCGAATTAATTTATCTGGATAAACATCCTGAAATTACGGATGATCCTTCATATACTGAATCATTTGAAGTTGAAGCATTCAGAACTTCAGGGCAATCAAAAGAACAATTATTTGAAGAAGCAAAACTTGTTATATCAAAGTTTCGGATTGGCAGCATACTATTTGGTGGATTTATCGGACTTGTTTTCGGAATAACACTTGCCGGATTATCAGTTTACAGATATAAAAATGATTACGAACCCAATAAAGGAGAATGCTTAAGCTGTGCCCGTTGTATGGATTATTGTCCGGTTGATGATGAAAGCAAATTAATTGAAAAAGTTAAATAGTATTATGGATAAACCTAAATCAAATAATAAGATACTAATCAGGATAGCACAGGCAGCCGGGGCATTTGCTTTCATCATTTCCATGATGCTGATTGTTAATTATATCCAATATAAAAATATTGATCCTGTAAATACTGAATTGATTAACAATCTGATAACCAGGCTTAATGAGACACCTGAAGATTCTGTCCTGAGAGATCAGATAAGAGAACTTGATTTACTTGCCAGAAAAGCTTACTTCACAAACCAGTGGCAGGTCAGAACCGGTGGATATTTATTACTTATTTGTATTACTGTTCTTATAATCACACTCCGGATTATCAGATCAAGAGCCAAACTTGAAATTACCTTTGATGAACATGAAAATATCATAACTAAAAAGAAAAATACAAGAACATGGCTGTCAGTTTCAGGGATCATCATTGTTGGACTGGCTTTATTATCAGCTTTATTTAGTATAAACGACCTGAACAGCATAATTGACAAACAGTTAGTTACCCTTAAGGATGAAACCATTGAGATTGCAAAATCTGAACCTATAAATGAACCGGTAAGAGTTCAGGATGAATTGGTTGAATTACCTGCATCTGAACCTGAGTCAAATACGGAAACTGAGCTCTCGGTTAATAAGCCGGAAGTAGAAAAAAGTGCTGTGGTTACAAAAACAGAAAGCAAACCTGAAGCAGGCAATCAGGAGAGATCTAAACCAACGGAAGAAACGAAAGAACCTGTAAAAGAAGAAAAAGTACCGGTTGAAAAAAAAGAACTTCCTGTAGCTAAACCTTCCTATCCATCAGAAAAAAAAATAACAGAGAACCATCCGGCATTCAGAGGACCCGGAAGTAATGGCATTTCTTATCGTAAAAATATCCCTGTTAGCTGGGATGGTACAACGGGTGAAAATATACTTTGGAAACTTAAAGTACCATTACACGGATATAACTCACCTGTAATTTGGGGTAATAAGGTGTTTCTGTCAGGTGCAACAGCTGAGAAAAGAGAAGTTTACTGTATTGACCGGAATACAGGTAATGTTTTATGGACATATGATGTAACCGGTATACCCGGTTCTCCTGAAAAATCACCAAAAACAACCGATGATACGGGACTTGCAGCACCAAGTGTAACCACTGACGGAGAAAGCGTTTACGCAATATTTGGTAATGGCGATCTGGTTGCAATTGACATGGATGGAAATGAAGTGTGGAGCAAAAACCTGGGGCCCACTGGAAACCACTATGGTCATTCATCATCACTTATATACTATCAGGATATACTTATTCTTCAATACGATACAAAATCATCTCCAATGTTAATGGGGTTATCCGTAAAAACAGGGGAAACATTATGGACTACAAACAGGGATGTAAAAATATCATGGGCTTCTCCTATTTGTGTTAATACAGGCTCAGAGTATGAAGTTATAATTGCAGCAGATCCAATTGTGGCTTCATACAATCCTTTGACAGGTGAAGAAAACTGGCAAATAGATTGTATATTTGGTGAGGTTGGCCCTTCGGTTGCGTATTCCGATGGAGTAGTTTTTGCAGTTAATGAATATGCAAAGCTGGCAGCTATAAAGATTGGAGAAACTCCCGAAATACTATGGGAAGATGATGAATACCTTTCCGATGTCCCAAGTCCTGTTGCTACGGAAGATATATTGATAATGGCAACGAGTTACGGAGTTGTTGTTTCTTATGATTCAAAAACCGGTGAGAAATACTGGGAACAGGAGTTCGACAACGGTTTTTATTCATCACCAATGCTTGTTGAAGACAAGATATATCTTATGGATATGGATGGTGTTACACATATTATGAAAGCCGGTAAACAATATGAAGCCCTGGGAGAATCACCTATTGGGGAAAATGCTATGACAACACCGGCATTTTCTGATGGAAGGATATACATAAGAGGCAATGAACATCTGTTTTGTATTGGAAAATAAAAATAGTTAGTTGAAAAATAGAAATGATTGAAACCATAGATAGAATAATTGCCGAAAAGGGAAAAACTGTTGATGCAGTTATTCCTATATTACAGGCAATTCAGGACGAATTCAACTATCTGCCTGAAAAGGCAATGCTGAGAGTATGCGAACAAACGGAAATAACTCCCGATCGTATTTACGGAATATCAACATTCTACTCACAATTTCGTCATAAACCTGTTGGAAAGCATGTTATCAGAGTTTGTGTTGGAACAGCATGCCATGTGAAGGGTGCAATGAGGGTTTATGATGCATTTCGTCGTGAGCTTGGGATTGATGACAATGATGACACTGATTCGGAGGGATTATTTACTGTTGATAAGGTTGCCTGCCTGGGATGCTGTACAATAGCCCCTGTGGTTCAAATAGATAATTCCACATTCGGGCACGTTGATCCGGCAAATGTTTCGAACATAATTGATGAGTTTTTAAACTCAGATACTCCGGTATCCGATTCAGGCAGAAACCGTCTAAAAGGCAATCAAAAAAACGGAGGTGAAATAAGAATCGGACTGGGATCATGCTGTGTTGCAAGCGGAAGTTCGGATGTAAAATCTGAATTGGAAAACTCGCTTAAGCATATTGATACAAATATTGATGTTAAACAGGTTGGTTGTGTTGGAATTTGCAACCAGGTTCCGTTGCTTGAAATACATAAACCAGGTGAAACCCCACATTATTATACAAAGATACGCTCAGAAGAGGTCGATGATATAATAAGGAGGCACTTCAGGTCTGATAATCTTTTCAGAAGGTTAAAATCGGATATTTCCGGTTACATTGATAATTACATAATACGTGGGATCCCAAAATCTGTGCGTAGTTACTCATCTGAAAGTGTTGACACTCCGGTTGCTGAATTTCTGAACGGGCAAATAAACCTTGCTACTGAACACAGAGGATTATTAAAACCAGATGACCTTGAAGAATATATAAGTCTCGGAGGATTTAAAGGATTACGGGATTGTTTGACACATAAAGATCCTGATTCAATTATAGAAACCATAAAAAACAGCGGATTACGTGGTCGCGGTGGTGGTGGATTCAGTTCGGGTTTGAAATGGGAAATGGTAAGAAATGCATCACAACAGAAAAAATATATAATTTGTAATGGTGATGAAGGTGACCCCGGAGCATTTATGGATCGTATGTTGCTGGAATCCTATCCTTTCAGAATAATTGAAGGTATTACAATTGCTGCTTATGCAGTAGGTGCTGATTCCGGTTTATTATATATCAGGGCGGAATATCCACTGGCAGTTAAGCGGATAAATGAAGCTCTGTATTACACCAGAAAGGCCGGACTCCTAGGAGAAAACATAGCAAACTCAGAATTTTCATTCGATCTTAAAATATTTGAAGGGGCCGGTGCATTCATCTGCGGTGAAGAAACGGCATTAATAGCATCTGTAGAAGGAAACAGGGGACTTCCTAAAATGCGACCTCCCTACCCTGCTGAATCTGGATTATGGGGAAAACCAACATTGATCAACAATGCTGAAACATTTTCACTTATTCCATGGATCATCAGAAATGGATCATCTGATTTCGCAGCTATTGGTACTGAAAACAGTAAAGGTACTAAAGTATTTGCACTTGCCGGTAAAATAAACCGTGGCGGACTGATTGAAGTTCCCCTGGGAACAACAATCACTGATATTGTAGAGAAAATAGGAGGAGGAATACCGGGAGGAAAAAAATTTAAAGCAGTTCAGATCGGAGGTCCATCAGGAGGTTGTATACCTGCCTCAATGTGTGATATTTCAATTGATTTTGAATCATTGTCAGAAGCAGGTGCGATGATGGGTTCCGGAGGACTTGTGGTACTTGACGAAGATGATTGTATGGTTGACATCGCAAGGTACTTCCTGGCATTCACACAGGATCAGTCTTGCGGAAAGTGTACCTTTTGCAGAATAGGAACCAGAAGAATGCTTGAAATTCTTGACAATATCTGTGAAGGGAAAGGAAGTATGGATGACATAACCACATTGGAACAACTGGCTGAGAGTACTAAAAAAGGAAGTCTGTGTGGTCTGGGTAGTACTGCACCCAATCCGGTGATATCAACATTAAAATATTTCAGGGAAGAATATGAAAATCACATTAATGGCAGTTGTCCAACAGGAAAATGTAAAGACCTTATCCGTTATTTCATAAAAGATGACTGTATTGGTTGTACAAAATGCGCACAGGACTGTCCTGTTGATGCCATAGAATTCACGCCTTACGAGATTCATATTGTTGATAATGACAAATGTATCAAATGTGATATCTGTCGGATGATATGTCCGGTTAATTCAGTAATTATTATATGATAAATCTAACGATCAATAATATAGAAGTACAGGTTGACGAAGGTACTAGTGTGTTGACTGCTACAGAAAAAACAGGGGTCAAAATACCAACCATGTGTTTTCTGAAGGGAATGTCAAACCATCCTTCATGTATGATATGCCTGGTAAAGGATGAACAAACCGGTAAACTACACCCGTCCTGTGCATTACCGGCTTCAGAGGGGATGAAGATCATTACTGATGATGATGAGATACATTCAGCAAGAAAAGAAGCACTGGAGCTTCTTTTAAGCGATCATGTTGGAGATTGCGAAGCACCCTGCAGACCCAGCTGCCCAGCAAATATGAATATCCCGCTGATGAACAGGTTAATTAGTGAGGAGCAATATCAGGAAGCACTTGATATTGTAAAACAAGATATCGCTTTACCACTTATCCTTGGTTATATCTGTCCTGCCCCTTGCGAAAAAGCTTGTAGAAGAAAACAGGTTGATGAAGCAGTTTCCATATGTTCACTAAAAAAGAAAGTGGCTGAAACCGGATTTGAGGATGAAACCATTCTTCATCCTCAAAAACAAAGATCAACAGGGAAAAAAGTAGCAATAATAGGATCAGGACCGGCAGGATTGTCAGCCGCTTATTACCTGTTATTGTATGGTCATAATTGTACAATATTTGACAGGAACCCGGAACCCGGAGGATCACTCAGATATAGCATACCAGACGAACAACTACCAAAAAACGCACTGGATAAGGAAATCAGTCTGATTGAAAAACTGGGCTGTAAGTTTAATGTAGATTACAATATTACTGCAGAAGTATTTAATTCGGATATCAAAGGTCAGTTCGATGCTGTGATAATAGCAATGGGTAATTCTGATGATTCCAACATTGCTACATTTGGTTTTGAACTTGGCAGGTATGGATTGATAACCGACAGAAAAACATACGAAGTAAACCAATCAGGAATTTTTGCATGTGGTAATATAATACGATCCAGAAAAATGGCTGTTACCTCAGTAGCTCAGGGAAAAGCTGCTGCCAGATCAGCAAATATGTATCTTTCAGGACAGGTTCCTGAAGCTGTACACCGTTTATTCAATTCTAAGTTTGGATTGTTAGTTGATGATGAGATCAATGAATACAAAAAGGAAACAATTCCTGATCTCAGAATAGAATTACCAAATGGTAAACTGGATAATTTCAGTGATGAGCAGGCCGGTATTGAAGCCAGCAGATGTATGCATTGTGATTGTAGAAAACCTTCAACATGTAAGTTGAGAATATACGCCGATGAATACGGTGCAGATCAAAAGAAATACAAATTTGGTAACAGAAAATCCATAAAGAAGTATTTCCAGAATGATACAATCGTATTTGAACCGGAAAAATGTATCAAATGTAATTTATGTGTGGAAATATGTGCCAAAAAGCAGGATGTTGTTGGTTTTACAAGCATTGGAAGAGGGTTTGATATGGAGATCAGTATGCCAATGAACTTTTCTATTGATGAAATAATTACAGATGTTGCCACTGATTGTGCCAATCATTGTCCAACCGGTGCTATTTCATTGAAGTAACCTGTTTAACCAAATAAGTAAGAATTATTATATTTGAAAGCCTCTGATTTATAAATGAATGAGAAAACAAAATAAAACCAGAAAAGGACTTAGTATACCGGAAATAAATAATTCCGGCATTTATGGTGTGATTATTTGCATTGTACTTTTGGGGCAATATATTACAGGAACAGCTCAAACCAACTGTTGGCCGATGTACAGAGGAAATCCTGCTCTAACGGGAGTCACCGATACAAAAATTCATGACTCATATGACCTACTATGGAGTTTTCAGGCTGAAGATGTAATCAAATCATCACCTGTGGTGTGCAACAATACAATCTTCATAGGATCGAACGATGGAGCTTTGTACAGCATATCCATGGACGGGAAACTAAACTGGAAATTCCGAACAGAAACTTCTTTTGAAGCCCCGCCTGTTTTCAACAATAATACAATCTACATTGGATCACTGGAAGGAATACTGTTTGCAATAGATGCTACAACAGGAAACCAAAAGTGGAAATATGAAACTGAAGGACAGATCTCCGGGTCCGTAAACCTTATAAAATCACCTGGTACAGAATATGTACAATTGGTCTTTGGAAGTTATGACTACTATCTGCATGCCGTTGCAGCAAAGGATGGCATTCCGCTGTGGAAATATGAAACAAACAACTACATAAACGGCACTCCGGCAATATACCGTAACAAGGCGGTATTTGGAGGGTGTGATGGTTTTCTTCATTTTGTAGATACAAGGTCAGGATATTCTAATGATACTATAGATATCGGTACCTACATAGCTTCATCAGCAGCAATAATTGATAACAACGCTTATTTTGGAAACTACGATGGAGTGTTTTTTAAGGTTAATATCCCGGAGAAGAAGATCATATGGAAAAGTGAGGGTGCAGGAGCATTTCTAGGATCTCCTGCAGTTACTACAGACAAATCCATAATCGGATCACAAAATAAAACCGTTTATTGCTATGATAATAATAATGGTAACATAATCTGGAAATTTAAAACACTACGAAAAATCGAGAGTTCACCCGTTATTTCCGAAAATAAGGTGATAATTACATCATCTGACGGCAGGATCTATATACTTGATATTGATACAGGAGACAAAATATGGTCATACGAAATAGGAAGCCCGGTTTCCGGTACACCCGCAGTTATTAACAACATGATAATTGTTGGTGCTGAAGATGGCAGGGTTTATGCTTTTAAATCAACTGAAAAACAGAAAAAATGAAGATCGTAAATATAGTTCCCGGATTTGGTGGCACATTTTATTGCGGCAACTGCCTCAGAGACAGCGGGTACACCAAATCACTTATAAAACTGGGACATGATGCAATGATGCTCCCCATTTACCTGCCTCTTACACTCGAACATGGTGTAGAAGAAAATAAAACACCTATTTTCTACGGAGCAGTTAACATTTACCTGAAACAGAATTTCAGGTTTCTGAAAAAGATGCCCGGCTGGATGGAGAAGTTTTTTAATTCTTCAGCAATACTACAGTATGCTGCAAAAAAGGCGGGATCAACAAGGACTGAGGGTCTTGAGGAAATGACTATTTCAATGTTAATGGGTAAAGATGGTAATCAAAACCAGGAGCTTCAGGAGTTAATTGATTTTCTGAAAACACACGAAAAACCGGATATTGTGCATCTTTCAAATGCACTGTTAATGGGGCTGGCAAAACAGATCAGGGAACAACTTAATGTACCTGTAATATGTTCACTTCAGGATGAAGATGTATGGGTTGATGCAATGAATGATTATTACCGCAAAAAGGTATGGCACCTTATGAGTGAAAAGGTTAAAAATATTGATGCATTCATTGCAGTTAGCGATTACTATGCCAATGAAATGAAAACCAAAATGAAAATACCTGATGAAAAACTTCATACAGTTCCCATTGGTGTAGATTCGTCATTATATCATTATGCTAAACCTGTATTTGATCCTCCGGTTATTGGATATATTTCAAGAATGTATGAAGAACATGGATTTGGATTACTGATTGATGCATATATTGAACTTAAAAAAGATCCTGAGTTTAAAAATGTTCTGTTAAAACTATCAGGTGGATACACTGCCGATGATCGTAAATATGTTAAAAAACAAATTAAAAAACTGAAAGTTGCAGGTATTCTTGATGATGTGGAGTTTATTGATGAATACAAACCAGAGCAAAGGTTTAGCTTTTTTAATAAACTAACCCTGTTGTCGGTTCCAGTATTGAAAGGAGAAGCATTTGGAACATATCAGCTTGAATCACTTGCATGCGGAGTACCGCTTGTGCAACCTGAACTTGGTGCATTTCCGGAGATAATTAAGCAAACCGGTGGAGGAATTACATACACTCCTAACACACCCGAAGTTCTCAGTAATACCTGGAAAGAAATATTACGTAAACCTGAAATGATCGAAGAATTGAGCAATGAGGGTTATAATTCAGTAATCAATGATTTTGCAATTGATCCGGTGAGTGAGAAAGTCCTTGAAATATACAAACAACAAATTACATGATATCCCAATTAAAAAATATCAGCAAATCATATACAAATAATGCTACCGGAATTCGTCAGGAAGTTTTATCCGATATCACATTTTCAGTTGACAAAGGTGATTCAGTTGTAATTACTGGTCCGTCCGGTTCGGGGAAAAGTACATTGTTAAATATAATGGGCGCTATTGATACTCCAACATCTGGTAATGTTTACTTTAAAGGAAAAGACCTGGTTAGTTATGGTGATGATATGCTGGCTGAAATTAGAAACAGGAAAATTGGGTTTATCTTTCAGTCGCATTACTTACTTCCGCAATTGAACATTCTTGATAATGTTCTTTTGCCGGTTATACCTGTAAAGGATAGAAAATATAAAGACGAAGCCCGTAACAGGGCATTGGAACTTATTGACAGGGTAAATCTTTCTAACGATATGAACAAATTCCCTAACCAGTTATCAGGAGGTGAATGCCAAAGAGTCGCTGTTGTACGGTCATTGATAAATAACCCTGAACTTATCCTTGCCGATGAGCCCACAGGTTCTCTTGATGAAGAATCTGCTGATAATATTGGTGGACTTCTTAAAAATATCCAACAGGAAAATAATATAGCACTAGTTGTTGTAACACATTCATTAAAACTTGCAAAACAAATCGGCACAAACTACCGGCTTACCGGAGGTAAACTCATTCAACAACATAGCTAATGAAAAGTTCAGGATTCATTAAAAGAAGCTTAGCCTATTACAGAAAGCAGCATTTTGGTGTTTTTCTGGCTTCATTGATAAGTACCGCAGTCCTGACCGGTGCATTGACAATTGGTGATTCAGTGAAACTAAGCCTGAAATCAATTGTTGATAACAGATTGGGAAATATCGAGCATGTATTGACTACCGGAAACAGATATTTCAAAAGCGATTTGTCATCACGAATAACTAAAGATCTGAACATACCTGCTGCTTCAGTATTACAGCTTAACGGGATTGTTGTATTTCCGGGGACTGATAAACGTCTCAATAATGTTCAAATTACAGGAATTAACAATGAGTTCGTACAAGGAACCGGCATGACTATTCCCGAACTTGCAGGTAATGAGGTAGTAATTTCAAAAAACGCAAGTGACAAACTGGGTATTAAAACCGGAGATGAATTACTGATAAAGATCAACAACGAGGGAATTGTGCCAGGAAATGCACCTTTTACCAGCGACAACGACCAGATATTAACATTCAGAGTTGTTGTTAATGGAATTGTCGGTTTCAAACAAGGTGGATCATTCAGTTTGAAAAATAACCAGTCGTCACCAGCAAATATTTTTATAAACAGAGATTATCTTGCTGAGAAAACGGAACTCACCGGTTATTCTAATATGATAATAATGCCTTCTGTACCTGGAATTGAAGAAACAAAGCTGAATAATACACTTAGTAATGTTATGAGGCTTGCCGACTACAATCTCCAACTCAAAAAAGTTCCTGATTCACCATATCTGCAACTAGTTTCCAACAGGGTATTTATAGACAAACCTTTAACCGGGAAAATAAAGGAAATCGATATTCCCAAATACGGAATACTTACCTACTTCGCCAATTCCATAAAATCTGGAGAAAATGAAACTCCGTATTCTTTTGTTTCAGCAATACCTGACGGATTTTTTACAGATTCAATAGGTGAAAATGAAATAGTAGTGAATTCATGGCTTGCCCAGGACCTGGATATTGTGACTGGTGATACAATAGAAATGGAATATTTTCTGATTGGAAGGCTTGGCAGCTTAACTACAAACAGGAGTTCATTTGTTGTTAAAGAGATCATCCCGCTGGAGGAAAGCGAGCTGCAAAAATCTCTCATGCCCGATTTTCCTGGATTGAGTGATGCTGGTAATTGCAGCGACTGGGAAGCAGGGATTCCCATTGACCTTAAAAAAATAAGAAAAGAAGACGAAGATTACTGGGATAGTTACAGAGGCACTCCCAAAGCTTACATTTCACTTGACAAAGGAATTAAACTATGGGAAAATAAGTTTGGAAGATATTCGGGATTTATGTTCGACTCCCTTGTCACATCACAGGTAAACATTGAATCTCAAATACTTGATAGAGTAATACCTTCAGATGTGGGGTTTACTTTTATAAATGCACGTACAACCGGCAACGATGCAGCTGAAAACGGGGTTGACTTTGGTGAGCTGTTCTTAAGTCTCAGTTTTTTCATTATTGTATCTGCTCTGCTGCTTACAATACTGGTAACCAGTCTGAACATAAAAAGAAGGGAATACGAAACAGGTGTATTAAAAAGTCTGGGATTCAGCAGAAAAAAAATATTCCGTTTACGATTTTACGAATCATTACCAACACTTGCTTTTGCCTCTATAGCTGGCGGTTTGGCAGGTATTGGTTACAATGAACTAATGTTGTTCGGACTTAACACCATCTGGAACGATGCTCTACATTCAGGACTGATCTACATTCATATCCTGCCATCTACTCTAATAACAGGGATAGTGATTGGGTTTGTAACATCGCTTCTGTCAGTTTATTTCACAACCAGAAGATCATTAAAACAAGAGGGTATTAATATTATCCGTAAGTCATCTGTAAAGAAGAAAAATAATAATATACCTGTAAAAATTCTGGCTATTTCAGGAACAACAGGATCAATAGTTATTACTGCTTATCTTATGGCGTCTTCAGGGATGGAAAACGCTTCATTGCTGTTAACAGCAGGTTTCTTGTTTCTTACTGGTTGCGTATCCGCAATCTACATTGCAATGGGATCACGTTTTAAGAGAAAAACAGAACTCCCGGTTAAAAACAAATGGCAGTTGGCCAAGGAAAATACAAGACTGAACAGAAACAGGAATATTGCCATTGTTTCTCTGCTGGCGATTGGAACATTTACAATAATTGTAACCGGGGCAAACAGGTTAACATTTTCGGAGGCTGAAAACCAGAGAAAGTCAGGTACCGGAGGCTTCCAGTTATGGGTAGAGAATAGTGTACCTTTTACGAAAGAATTAAATACAGAATCCGGTAAAGAATTTTATAGTTTATCAGGTGAAAAAGATCTTGAAGGCGTATTTTTCATGCAGTTGAGCAAACTTATGGGTGATGATGCCAGTTGTTTGAACCTCAACCAGGTCCAGCAGCCAGCAATAATTGGGGTTAATCCTTACCTTATGGACAGTCTTGGAGCTTTTACCTTTTCAAACCGGTTATCCGGCTCTCCAAATCCATGGCTTGATCTCACAAAGCAGTTGGACAATAATACCTTCCCGGCAATTGCTGATCAGACTGTAATCCAATGGGGATTAATGAAGTCGCTGGGCGATACACTTAAGTACATGAACGAACAGGGAGATATAATAAACCTTGTCCTCGTAGGCGGACTGGCACCATCGGTTTTCCAGGGGAATATTATTATAAGTAACGAACATCTTCTGAGTAATTTTCCGGACCTTTCAGGATCGGCATTAATGCTTGTTGAAACCGATGCCGATAAATCCGAAAAAGTTACCGATCTGTTATATACCTATCTGGAAGACTATGGAATTAGCATAACAACCACCTCTGACAGGCTGTTAAACTTTTACTCTGTTACAAATACCTATTTGTCGATTTTTATGATACTTGGAGGAATGGGGGTAATTATAGGAACAATAGGCTTAAGCCTTGTGCTGGTCAGAAATCTGATAGAACGAAGAAATGAAATTGCAATTTATTATGCTATCGGGTTTAAGAAATCACAAATTTTCAATGTCATTTTTCTGGAAAATTTCCTCCTCCTCATAACCGGCATGACAACAGGAATCCTGGCATCAGCAATAGCAATATTACCATCAGTTTTATCAACGAATTTCAGTATATCAAATAGTTTTGTTTTCGTATTGATATTAATGGTTCTGTTAAGCGGTTTACTTTGGATTTACATTCCATTAAAAACTGTTTTAAAAACAAAACCACTAAAGCATTTAAGAACAGAGTAGCAGGGTATTAACAAAATATTGATTAGTAAAGGTCACTTGTAGATTGATATTGGTAGTTGGTATATTTTTTACCTGTATCCCTGAATAATATCAATCAATTATTTTCTTTTTATTAATTTTAAGCACTTTTTAAAACTAATTGATAATTAGACTCTAGTAAAATTAATATTACTGATTATCATCTATACTACATCGGATGTTTATGTAAGATCCGTATAACTACCATTATTTGATTAATTAATAAAAGCATTATTATGAATATAAAATTTAAGCATCTTGTTTGGGTAACCATTATCATCTCAAATGTTTACATGTTACAGGCACAAAGTATCTCTGAAAATTCATGGTATCAGTTCCGTGGACCCGACCGGGATGGTGCTTCAAAGGAAATACTTGAAAAACCGGGCAAACCCGAACTGATCTGGAAGAAAGAACTTGGCTCTGCTTTTTCAGAACTGGTAATTACTGACAACACAATTTACACAATGATCAGTGAAAAAACAGACAGCATTTCTGGTAACGCATATATAGCTGCTTTTGATAAAGAAACCGGAAAGGAAATCTGGAAAACCAAAGTCGATTCCATGTATATCGATGTTGACGGATGGGGTGACGGTCCCAGATCAACACCGGTAATTGACGAAAATCATATATACAGCTTAACCAGTCACGGTAAACTAAGCGCAAATTCCAGAAAAGATGGAAAACTTATCTGGCAGGTTGACTTCCTGAAAGATTTTGGTAGTACGACACCACGATGGGGATTTGCATCATCTCCGGTATTAATTGATGACATTCTTGTATCAGAAGTAGGTGGATCAGACACAAGAACCTTTATGGCTTTCGATAAAAAAGACGGAAGTGTTGTATGGAACAATGGCCAGGGTAATGCATCACACGATTCTCCATTGAAAGCCACAATCAATGGTCAGGAGCAGCTGATATTTGCAAACGGAAGAACACTGTATTCCTACAATTCAAAAGGTGACACTTTATGGACATACAATATGCCGTTCAGAGTTATAACAGCAATGCCCCTGCTGGTTGACGAAAACAAGATATTTGCTTCGGGAGTAAGAAACCCGGGATTCTTTGTAATTGAAGTAACAGACAACAAAGCAACTGAATTAATAACAGGAAACAGCATGAAAAATGACTACAGTTCATGTGTGTATCACAACGGATACATTTACGGATACCATGTGGCTGCATTGAGATGTATTTCCGCCGAAACCGGAGAAGTAAGCTGGACAAAACGCGGATTTGGAAAAGGATCGCTGATAATGGTTGATGACAAACTTCTGGTATTATCAGACAAAGGAAGACTTGCAATTGCAGAAGCAACACCTGAAGCCTATAACGAGTTGCAATCGATACAGGCAATTGATGGTAAATCATGGACAGCCCCGTCATTTATGGATGGAAAGGTTTATATGAGAAACCTTACTGAAATGGCTTGCTACAAATTAAACTAGTGAAAAATAAAATCAGATAAAAATGAAAGAAGCTATAACATACTTACTGATGGTTGTAATGGCAACCGTTACGGCATCAATGTCGATGGCACAGGATGTTGACAAAATAATTGCAAAACACCTTAAAGCACAGGGCGGCATTGAAAACTGGGACAAAATCGAGTCAATGAAGATAACCGGTACATTTACTGCCTTTAGCGAAGAAGACGACTTTATGTCCTACAAGACCAAAGATGGTAAATATTACAGTGAGTTAAGTCTCGGCAGGTTTGATGTAATTGAAGCATTTGACGGCGATGAAGGTTGGACAATTGACCCCTGGCAGGATTTTACATATCCCCGTGAAGTAAATAAACACGAAAGAAATGTATTCAAGCAAAAAGCCGAATTTTTCACACCTTTTTACAACTACAAAGAAAAAGGACATACGGTTGAATTTGTTAGAGAAGTGAAAGTTGACGGCGTTGATGTTTACGTATTAAAGCTCAACCGCGCAAACGGTAATACAGAAACATGGTATCTCGACAAAAAAACCTATTTACCGTATAAATATGAATCTTACTGGGTTGATTTTGGTTACAGGGTGATATCCGAAACATATTTTGATGACTACAGGAAAGTAGACGGAGTGGTTGTACCATTCTTCTCGGAGCGTACCTTTTGGCAGCGCGACCGTATACTTCAGATAGATAATATTGAGTTCAACACCAAAATGTGCTGTTCCAAATTCCATATGCCAAAGAGTAAAGAAATTGAAAAACTATCATTTTTACCCGGAGAATGGAATGTAATAGCAGAAGCATGGCACCCACGTGCCAACAGGTGGTACAGGACAGACAGCACCAGTTCATCTATTGAATTTGCAGCAACAAATTTAATTCAGGAAAACATCAGCTACGACAGACATTTTGTGCAAACGAAGATCTTAAACTTCTCATACAACGCAACAGCAGAAAACTACAGAGTAACCATCTACAACGGATTTTCATCCGATATTGATGTTTATGAGGGTGGATTCACCGACACAACCTTTGTAGTAAACAGCGTAAACATAGGCTGTGACACCACAAACACCAGCGTTTACCGGTATCAGTACGGCGACATCGAAGACGACAGTTTCATACTTGAAATCAAGAGTTCGGCAGACAAAGGTGAAAACTGGAATCCAATGGCCCGTATGAGTTATAGTCGTAAAGAAGACGGTGGCTGCAATCATTAAAGAATCAAACTTGAAATATGATATCCTGTGGGGTGTATGCCTCACAGGTTTTTTTTGTAATACAGAATGATATTATTTATGATCAATGAGAAATTATGAGGTAATAGGTTAATATTTAATTAAAAGGTCACAACAATTTCTATTCACTTCTTTCCCTCAAGTCATACTTTCCTGTCATTCCGAAGAAAATGAAGCGGATTGGAATGATGAGGAATCCCCTCAGTCTGTTACGCAACTGCATTACTATCCCCTCACCCTGAGGACCGGTATAAAACTCCACTCAGACAACTGTCTTGCAGGATTCCTTCCTGTTGGCTGGCAGGAAGAAAAAAATGGAAAGCCTGCCTTTGACGGTAGTCAGGCCTTCCCGGCTATAGGGAAAATGGTGAATAACAACAGATTGCGATAGTTACTTTCAACGCAGTATAACTACTTAGAAATTCGGATGGTTTTATGAAATCTAACAAAAAGTAAACTTATATCTTTACTAAACCTTACTAATTGTAAACATGATTAATTACTTTTCATTATATTTGTAAATAATATAATTTACTTTACTAAACTTTTGTAAAATTTAATACTTACATATTATGAGAACTAAAAGAAAACTATTAATAGAACAACTAGACAGGAAACTAACTCCATTTAAACAAACAGAGTCAGCAATCGTTCCAGATAAAGGTTGGATAAACGCAATCCGAACTACACTGAATATGACTATGGCTCAGCTTGGAATGCGATTAAATATTACAAGGCAAGGTGTCAAAGGCCTGGAAGAAAGTGAGTCAAAAGGTTCAATAACAATAAATTCATTGAAAGAGGCTGGCAATGCTATGGGTTTCAATCTAGTTTATGGATTTACTCCTGCAGATGGCACTATTGACGATCTGATTAATAGAAAAGCAGAAGAACTGGCTAAAAGAATAGTATTAAGGACAAATCATAACATGATGTTGGAGGAGCAGGGAATTGATGATGCAAGAATTGATGAGTCGATAAAGGAGCTGGCCTATGATATAAAAAGAGAAATGAAAAAGTCGTTATGGGATTAGAATTAATATACAAGGATGGACAAACGCCTATTAATGAGGAAGAAAAGGAAGAGTTAAAAATAAAATCAATAACTACCCAGGGTGAATTGGATGAATTTGAACAGTTAAATATTGAGAAAGCAGTAGAATGGACTATCCATACCAGGTTAAAGCCTGAAAAAATCTTTACTGAAAAATTCATAAGAGATTTGCATAAAAGAATGTATGGTGATGTATGGAAATGGGCAGGAAAATTTAGAAAATCTGATAAAAACATTGGTATTCATTGGACTCAAATAGGATTTGGTTTAAGAAACCTGTTGGATGATACAAAATATTGGATTGAACACGACACATTCCCTCCTGAGGAAATCGCCATAAGATTCAAACACAGAATCGTTTTAATTCACTGTTTTCCAAACGGAAATGGAAGGCATTCAAGGCTGATGGCTGATATAATTATGGAATCAGTATTCGGTAAAGAAATATTCTCATGGCATCAATCAAATATGGTAAAAGCAGACGAAACAAGAAGAAAATACATAAGAGCCTTAATAAAAGCTGACGATGGTGATATTGTGCCTTTAATTGAATTTGCAACCGGCTAAATTTACTACATAAAGATAAATCCCGTGTTACCGCACGAGTATCCTCATGTGGTATGTTTTGCTATTGTTGATTGGGTATATATCTTTAGTTTGTCTGCCATACGAGTTTACTCGTGCGACAGACAATGGAGTTTTAAATGAGAAGAATAATGCACGTTGACAAATAAAATAAATGTATTAACTTTGTAATTACATAAGAATTGTTTAATCATGGAAGTATCAATAATACAAATAGGAAATTCGAAAGGGTTCAGGTTGAGCAAAACTTTGATCGAGAAGTACAACATAAAAGACAAAGTTGAACTCATACTGGAAAAAGGTTATATAATTCTGAAACCAATACCCAGTCCACGAAAAGGCTGGGACAAAGCATTTAAGGAAATGAATGAACATGGAGATGACCAGCTATTATTTAATGATGTATTTGAGGACGAAAACCTGGAAGAATGGAGTTAAATCAGTATCAAATTGTCCTTGTTAACCTGGACCCGACAATTGGAAGTGAAATAAAAAAAGCAAGGCCATGTGTAATTATTTCTCCCAACGAAATGAACAAATATCTGCAAACGATAATTGTAGCCCCAATGACAACCAGATCAAGAAAATACCCAACCCGTATAGAAATAAAACACGACAACAAAATAGGCTGGATGGTTATCGATCAATTAAGAACCATTGATAAACAAAGGGTAATAAAAGTACTAGGCAGATTATCAAAACCTGAATCCAAAGAGTTAAAATCGGTAATAAAGGAAACATTTGTGGATTAGAAAAAGGAGACTGGATTTTAACGAAAGAATTCATTTGCACCCCTTTAATGCCTCCAGTCATGCACTTCCACAGAAACCAAAAAAACCTGATCCTCCACCTCCTGCAACACACAATCGCCTCATTATCTTAATCTTACGAATCTCCATATTGTTGCAAACTACCTGTTAATGTAGGTTTTAGCACTACACTTTCAGGGTATTGTTTGGTGTTTGATTTGTTGGTAGGTTTGGTGTGCTATTCAATAATCTGAGTGAAGATTAAGTGTTTTTAAACGTTTGTAAATGATTAGAAACGTTAAAAATGGATAATCAGCTGATATGCAGCAAATAAATCAAATTGTAAATTTGGTGGATATAATAGAAATATACGACATTCGTATATACATACGTTACCAGCAAGGCCGAAGAACATTGTGCATAAAATGAAAAAATAAAGAATACAATATGTCAAATCCATTTATTGATAATTCAGAAAGGTGGTTAGCAATAGCTGAAACAGATTACTTAACTCTTTTTGTGAAAGCATGGATTCCATTTAATGCATGGTACAGAAATAGCTATCCTGCGATTAAAACAGATAGAGAAACCATTAATAGAATTAAATCCACTCCGAATTTGTTTAGGGATAAAATTATCTCCTTACTAAATGGACGGGATTATAACAGCAGAATTTTTAGAGATAAAATTGGATTTTTGTACCATATACTTGAAGAAAATTATATTCCAAGTGCAGATAATAGAATTTCATTTGAAGAGATAACTATTGAAAGAAATCCTGACACAATAAAAATAAATCAAAAACAAGGATGGAATTATAAAACCGAATTAATTTACACTAATCCTCCTCACAATAATTTAAATATAAATATTCTTGTAACTGGCAGAAATGGAGCAACTAAATACACACATTCTCAAAACAAATACGATGTTGATGATTTAAGAACCAACATTGAGAATTCTTCTTCTCTTAATGAAAGTCAAGTAGCAACTTTGATTAACACATATGAATTTATCAACCCTAAAAAAGCTATTAGCTTAATATCTGATAATAGAAATGGAATTGAAGCAGCAGATATTAAATTGATAGAAGATGTAGATAAATTAGCGAAAGGAATCATTGAGATTTTATATAAACTAAGATGTATTCTTTTTCATGGAGAACTAAATCCTAGTAAAGAGAATCAAAAAGCTTATGAACCAGCTTTTTATATATTAAAAACATTAATAACAAGTCTAAAATAAGAATATGTCAAATTCAGCAGCAAATAAGATAGATGCAGACGATAGAAGTCTAAGAGATATACTACAATCAAAAAAGTATTCAATTGATTTTTTTCAACGTGAATACAAATGGCAAAGGAGGCATATCGAACAACTTCTGATAGATATTGAAGAAGCATTTACAGATAGTTACAAACTAGGTGACAAAATTCAAGATGTCTCTGGTTATAATTCATATTATATGGGACCTGTTATTTTCTATGACAAGTCAGGGACACTTTCAATAATTGATGGCCAGCAAAGATTAACTTCAATCACGTTAATCTTAATATACATTCATAATCTTCAAAAAGATAATGAAGACGCTGAACCGATTACAGACTTAATATATTCTAGAAAACATGGTAGGACTTCTTTTAACCTAGAAGTCCCTGAGCGTTATGATATTTTAAACTCTTTATATAATGGAGATGAGGACGATTATGATATTGCAAATGAAAAAAATCTCTCAATAATTAACACTTTTGAAAGATATCAAGATATTAAAGAGTTATTTCCTGAACACTTAAAAGGTGATAAACTTTCTCTGTTTATAGATTGGTTAAAAGAAAAACTCACTTTTGTTGAAATAATTGCCTATTCAGACAAAAATGCATATACGATTTTTGAAACAATGAATGATAGGGGATACAATTTAACTCCTAGTGAAATGCTAAAAGGATTGCTACTTTCAAAAATTGAAAATGAGGATTATCTTGTTGAATTAAATGACATCTGGAGAGAAAAAATTTCGGAATTTCATTATTATTCTGTAGATGAAGACTTGGAGTTTTTTAGGGCTTGGTTACGTGGGCAATATGCTGATACAATGAAGAAATCATCTGCAGCAGGAACTGCAAGGGAAGATTTTGAAAAGATAGGGACAAGTTTTCATCGCTGGGTAAAAGAGAATGCTAGTAAATTGAAACTAAAAAATGAAGAAAGTTATTTTTATTTTGTAAAAGGGGATTTTGTGTTTTATGCAGACCTTTATTTAAGAATAAAAGAGATTGAAAGATATCCAACAGGGGATTTAGAATTAGTAAATTATATTTCAAATTACTCAATAGCAACATCGTTATCTTATCCACTTTATATTTCACCGATTAAGAAATTAGATTCAGAAGAAATAATTGAATCAAAACTCAATATAATTTCCAATTTCATTGAAAGGTTTGTTGTATATAGGTCAATTAAAAGTTTGCCGATATCACAGACATCAATTAGGTATTCTTTTTTCAATAACATAATTAAAAGAGCTAGAGATTTAGAGACTCCTGAATTGATAAGTTTTCTAAATTCAGCAATTGAATATGAAGAAGCTTTTGAGCAAATTAATTATATCCAAACGTACAATTTAAATCGAAAATTCTTTAGATACTTAATTGCAAGAATTACCTATTATATAAATTCTATTTGCAATTTAGATATAGACTTTTATGATTTAATGTCTGCTAGAAGAAAGACAGGAAGCCTCCTTGAACCTGTTTTTGATTACGATTTAATTAATAAAGAGCCTGATTTAGAAGAGGAAAAGGATGTAGATAAGTTTTATTTTAGTATTTGTAATTACATTTTGAGAAGAAAAGATATTGACGATGAAGTTGACAGTCAGTATCATAATCTTTATTACAGACTAATTGTCACCGGAGAATTAACAGACTTTGAAAAAGACGAGTTGTCAAAAAAATATACTTTACCTTTAACATACGATTTTTCACAGAATTGGATTGAGGAAAGAAAAAAATTAATGATAGAAATTTGTAATGACATATGGAAACCAATAGAATAAGCCCAGCTGGTAACAGTGTATATACAAAATGGGCGATATTGCAGTAAATTTAATGGCTGTAGCCCGATTTAAATCATCTCGGGTTGACAAGTTTAAAGCCCGCAATCGCCCACATTTGCATATACTTGTCCGTTACCGCCAATGCAAATAAAACAGATAAAGTTAACAGAAATGAAAAAATTAATACAGATCGCACCATTAATATTATTCCTTGCATGTGGAACAACAAATTCGAAGCAAGACAAAATTATTAGCATAAATAATGAAGAAATTAAGTATTCGGTACATAATCCAGACTCAGACATTGCGTGCTTCTTTATACATGGATTTGGAGACAACCAACAATCCTTTCATCTATTGTATCCAATATTAGATAGCCTAAATATAAAAATGGTTATTTATGATATGCCAGGAATGGGTGAAAACATCAATAGTAGTATAGGAATGGAGCAAAATCTTAAACTTTTTTCCGAATTGTTTAAGAAAGAAAGAGCATATAGGAATATAGCGATCGGACATTCAATGGGGGGCTTGTTTATGTTATTGTCAACAATTGAAAACAACTTAAATTTTGACGAAATCATTGCTATTGAACCTTCAATTACTGAACCTGATAATAGTTTTTTTAAATACATTCAAGAACCTCCTCTCGGTGTAGGAGTTGATGCTTTTGCTAGCAAAGAAAGGAATGAGGTTGGCTATAATAAATTCTATAATAAAAGTATCAAAAACTCCAATATAACAGAACTTAAGAGACTAGCTAAAGAAGTTTATCAGTCATTTGAAAATAGCAGGAAAAAGATAATTGATTCGGAACTTTCATTTACATATGTTTATGGCGAAGACTCAAGCGGAATTGAATATAGAAAAGGGATGAGTCGATATCCAAGTATAACTACTAAAGGATTCAAAAATGCAAAGCATTGGGTGCATTTTGATGCTATTACAGAGTTTAAGGAATTTATGATTGATAAAGTTATAACCAGAAAAACTAAATAGTTATGGAATTTGCAAAATTAAACTCAAATCAACTCATTGGAGCAAACGCTTATTTCACTGGTTTTGATGATTTTGCACTGAAAGGAAAGCATAAAGAAAAAGTTAAACGCAAAATAGAAAGAGACTTAAAAATATTATTGCTATCTAAGAATAACGTTGTATGCGCTGCATCTCACATTGTAAATCCAATCTCATTTGATATTATTTGGAGTAATCCTGAATTATTAACAGAGAATATGTTGAAACCAGCGTTAAGAAAGGACAAAGCTCATATTTATGATTATTTAGAAAGGTATCCTAATTACAATGCAAATGATAAATTAAATATTAAAACATTTTATCAAGATAATCTTAGGTCTGTTGTAGAATGGGAATTATCACCGAATACAATAAACTTTATGAATATGTTATGTGAAAGCATAAACAATCCGAATTCCATTTTAATGCTGAACTTAAATGACAAACATAAGCAAAAAGCTTTATCATTAAAAGATGAGATACGTGGATTAAACTCGTTATCTAGAGAACAAATTCTTAATCTTGCTAATAATTGGAATTATCGGCAAAGAAATCATTTGCTATCATTTGTTAACTTCATATATCACTTATCTGGAGCTCAAATTGTAAATTGTGAAAGTAGTCTTCCATTTGGTAATTATGTCGATTATTCTACTCAAAACGTCGTAAAAGGCAAAGTCTACTCTGAAACACAATTATTTACAAAATTGTTTCTTGATTTGGCATTTGAATTAATATCTAAACCGACGGCAAGAATTAAATTGGATAGATTAGATGATTTGTCGTTTCAAAACATCTCTGTAATTAGAGATAAAATAACTAAAACTGGAATATTTGAAAAATATGATCACCTAGTTAAAACTTCATCCCAACTATATTATCAAGAGTCTAATAAAACTATAGAAGATATTCGTTTTGAAGATTTTCATGGATTAGTTAAACTTATAAATGAAATTGAAAATACCTTTACTGATGTACTTAAAAATGAGGCAGTTCTTTTTAGCCAAAAAGAATTGAGTATGGAAACTAATAAACTAACCTTCAACTTTGTTTTAAACATGATTTATCATGTTTTATCAGCTGCAGATGTTGCCTATAATTCCTTATCAGGTATTATTTCTGCACTTCCATATTTTCGTTCGCTTATAACAAATCATCTAAATACTGCCAATTTAGGATACGTTGAAAGTATACAGAAAATTAAAGCTAAAAATACTAATACCATTTTGAAAAAAGCATCAATAAGTAAGAATACGAGCTTCTATGATTTAATAAAGCTGATTCAAGAGGGATTACATGGGAATGAAAAAATCACTTTGTAAATTTATTATATTAATGAAAATAATATGTATTTAGAAAGATTCATAATCAAGAACTTTAGAGGTGTAAAAGACATTTCTCTAACTTTCAACAAAGGATTAAATGTCCTCATTGGTGAGAATAATGCGGGAAAAACGGCAATCATTGACGCTTTAAGAATTTGTTTAAGCTATGGAAATCAAAGGAGAGATATTTACATTTCGAGGTCTGATTTTTATATTGATAAGAATGCTATAAACGATGAAAAGATTAATATTGAATTTCATTTACATTTCCACATAGATATTCCAGAAGAAGCTGGTTGGTTTAATGATTTACTTAGTACTCAAGAAGATGGAAGTCAGGACTTGCAGTTACATTTTCGGTATTACCTAGATGAAAATGACAGAATTAAATATCGTGTTTGGGGCGGTACAAACGAAGGACAATCAATAGCTCCTGAGGTCCTGTTTTTAATTTATCATGTTCATTTAGATGCATTAAGGGATTCCGAGCATTATTTAAGACCAATTAGAGGAAACAGGTTAGGTCAACTTTATTCAAAAATTCAAATTGACTAAGACCATGAAACAGACCAAGAGAAGAAAAGAGAATTAGCAAAAAAAGTTAGGGAAGCAGTAGATAGTGATGCAGATTGGGTTGGACACCTAGCCACAGGTAAAGAAAAAATTAATGAGCATTTAAAGGAAACAAGTTTTACTGATAAAAAGCAAGAAGTTGAAGTATCTTTCCTTCCATTTGACTTCAACAAGTTGGTTGACAATCTGAAAATTCAATTGCCAATTTATTCAGATGATTTAATAGGAGGAGACCCTTCTAAGCAAAAGCATTTTGAGCTTTATCAAAATGGACTTGGATATAATAACCTTATATACATAGCTACAATTTTAGGTGATTTAAAGCAAAGAAAGGAATTACAAAAAGAAACCTATGTTGCTTTACTAATAGAGGAACCCGAAGCACATTTACATCCTCAATTGCAAAACCTATTTTTTAACTATTTGAATAAACTAGACACAGAACAGGGGTTTCATATCTTCATTTCATCTCATTCTCCAACAATAACAGCTAAGTCAAATTTAAAGTCCGTAATTGTTTTGCAGAATCAAGAACATAAAATTCAAGCGCTATCTCTAATAAAATCTGGACTATCAGATACAAACCATAAGTACCTGAGAAAATTCTTAGATGTAACTAAGTCACAACTTTTTTTCTAACGGGGCAATTTTAGTTGAGGGTATTTCTGAAGCATTGCTTACACCAATTTTTAGCAAGATTATTGGAGATGAATATGATATTGACAAGGCTGGAATAGAATTGGTTAATATTAATGGCATTGCGTTTTCTCACTTAGTCAACCTTTTCAATAATGATGATGAAAATAAGAACTTGATGATTCGATGTTCAATAATTACTGACGATGATACCGCAGAAGAAAATGAAGAGATTACTTCAAGAGCAAGAACTGCAAGTGAACTTGAAAATGCTAACTCGCTTCTTCTCTAGTTTCATACCTTACTCCTCCCCTTCCCAACCGGATACAACTTCTTCCTGAAATCCGTTATTTCATCTTTTAGTTTTTTATTGGCACTATCAAGTAATTCGTTTTGTTGTTTCATTATGCTTAGCAAATCGTGCATTGCGTTTAGGTTATCAAGTTGGAGATGTACTATTTCTTCCAGGTCTGCTTTTGTGTATCTTCGGCTCATGACTTGAATAATTTTAAGTTTTCTTTAGATTTTCTATACAAAAATATATACTTTCTATCTAAATTCAAAACAAAACTTTCGATTATCTATATTTTCCTTTAATAGTTCTAAATTTATCATTACAAAATCAATAGTAAAATGACATCTTTAGGACTTTATCTAACCAAAAAATCAGTAAACAGGGCCATGGTTTCCAGGCGAACTGGCATCAGCCAGGCAAGATTATCCCAACTAACTCTTAACGATTCAACAAAACTAAGGGCAAATGAATTGTATTTAATCGCTTTGGCAATTGACATTGATCCGGGTGAAATGTTTAAGGAGATTTATGGGGACTTGAAGTTATTGAATTGAAATAGAAATAGTAAAGGGAATAAATTTACAACCATGATCGAATTTTAACTAATTTGACATAAATTTATAAAGCCTAAATTTGCAGAATGTATTATCGTAGAAAAATAGTGTTAGCCCTATTTCAATTATGTAATGGAAATATTGAAAAAACAAGGTTACAAAAGTTACTGTTTTTATATAATGTAAGAAAGCAAAATCCTGAATATGAATTTGTTCCTTACAAATATGGTTGTTACTCCTACTCAGCGAATGCCGATTTATTAACATTAGTAAAGAAAAATTATTTATCTGAATCTGATAATGGACTTGTTAAAATTGATTCAACGGACTACTTAAATACCCTAAAACCTAAAGATAGTGACTTATTAATTGATACTGTGGATCGTTATGGTAATATGACGAATGAATCCTTAATACTGCATACTTATATCAATTTTCCATATTATGCAATCAACAGTACAATTGCGGAAAGATTGCTCAATGAAGATCAATATAAAAAAGTAATAAATTCTATCCCAAGCGATAATGAAAAAACCATATTTACAATTGGTTATGAAGGAATTAGCCTTGAGTACTACTTAAATAAACTTGTAAAAAACAATATAAAGCTATTAATTGATGTTAGGAAGAATCCGTTAAGCATGAAATATGGTTTTAGTAAAACCCTGTTAAATCGATTTTGTGAAAGTTTAGGAATAAAATATATACATATTCCTGAAGTAGGAATAAACTCAAGTCAAAGGCAAACACTGGAATGTCAGGATGATTATGACAATCTGTTTGAACGATATAAAGAAACAACCCTAAAGGAAACATTAACCCATCAACAACAAATTCTAATTCTGTTAAATGAATATAACAGAATCGCACTTACCTGTTTTGAATCAAACATCTGTCAATGTCACAGACTACCATTAGCAGAATCTTTGAAGTCAATAGAGGTTGATTTAGTTGTTGAACATCTTTAAACTATGGCAAAAACCAAGGTTCTAATTACAGTTAAAACATATCCAACCATCTCCGGCAAATATGACGAGTTAGTTTGTACAGCAGGATTCACAGAAGATGGAAATTGGATAAGAATATATCCGGTCCCCTTCAGGAAAAAAGAATACTCACAACAATACCGTAAGTATGAATGGATAGAATTGGATTTAGTTAGAAATACGAGTGATTTTAGACCTGAGAGTTACAGACCATATTCAATGGATAGTGAAATTAAAATTATTGAACATATCAACACTTCCGGGAACTGGCAATTACGCAAGCAAGTAGTTTTAACAAAAGTTTACGAAAATCTATCTGAATTGATATTTGGAGGCAAAGGATAAAAATATATGTACTTCACTTGCCGTCTTTAAACCCACTAAGATCAAAGACTTTACCATGGAGGAAGTTGAGCGGGAATGGGATAAAAAGAAAATTGCCAAACTAAAAGCTCAAAGAGAACAGTGTAATCTGTTTGAGCACCCTGAAGACCCGTTTGAATGTGTAAACAAATTACCATATAAATTCTCTTACCATATTGAAGATATTCATGGAAAAGAAAGTAAAATGATGATCGAAGATTGGGAAATAGGAGCTTTGTATTGGAGCCTTCTTAAAAAACATGAAGGTAATGAAACGAAAGCTATTTATGATGTACGGAAGAAATACTTCGATGATTTTGCTTTAACCAAAGATCTGTATCTGTTTTTAGGTACAACACAGGTTCATCATTATGTATCACGTAACCCATTTATGATCATTGGAACATTTCATCCGAATAAAGAACAACAAATGAAGCTATTTTAACCAGATTATGATTAAATCATTCAACTTGTTATTTCAGTTAAATACTGTTAACCTAATCTCCGTTTCAGGTCAAACCTTACCACGCCGATTGACAGTTGTACCGACAATACTACAGAATACAAATTCAATTTTATAATCATTATCACCAGTTGGAGGAGCAAGGATGCAAAATAATTGGTAAATTTCAATTGAATTACAACTACATATCTATATTGAATCAAAGCCAAAGTAATCCAAAGATTTGAAAACAATTATTCATGCACGAGATACGTCTGAAATATAATATTTTTGACACATCTAAGACTCAACTCATGCACTTTTATTTTGCAACATAATGCACGAGATAAGTCTGAGTATAATATATTTTTTATATCTTTAGACCATACTCATGCATCTGAAAAAGAAAAATGAAGATAATAGGAAGAGAAAAAGAGCAGGAAAAACTTAGGCAGGCTTTAGGAAAAGAGGGATCTCAATTGGTTGCTGTATATGGAAGGAGAAGAGTTGGAAAAACATATCTGATTGAGAATACCCTTACCAAAGAAATTGTTTTTGATATAACCGGAATTAAAGGAGCAAGCATACGTACTCAGCTCAGCAACTTCAAAACACAAATTGCAGTGCGATCCAGGAAGTTTCAGAAGTCACCAACTCCGCAAAATTGGTTTGATGCGTTTCAGTTACTACAGGAATACACTTTGTCTGTTAGAAAAACGAAAAAGGTAATCTACATTGATGAATTCCCATGGTTCTGTGGTCAACGGTCTGAATTCCTTCCTGTATTTGAACATTTCTGGAACAACTTCTGTGCAAAAAGGAATGACATTGTTGTGGTTGTTTGTGGAAGTGCAGCTTCCTTTATGGTAAAAAAAATAATTTATAATAAAGATGGTCTGCACGGGAGAATATCAACAATCATTAGATTGATGCCTTTTGATCTTTATGAGACCAGGGAATACCTCAAATACAAAAAGATAAACTGGGATCACTATGACATTGTACAATGTTATATGATATTAGGTGGAATACCACACTATTTAAATCTATTGGACAGACGTTACACACTTCCGCAAAACATTGACAGACTTTGTTTTGAAACAGGAGGACAACTTGTAAATGAATTTGACCAGGTTCTATTATCTCTTTTCAGAAATTCTTCTCTTCACAAAAGTATAATTATTGAATTAGCTCAAAAAAAGATCGGACTAACAAGAAAGGCATTAAACGAAAACCTGGGAAAAGGAAATAATGAAGCTTTCACTATTGCCATAATAGAATTAGAAGAATCAGGATTCATTGTGGAATGTCCTTCATTCGATCAAAAAGTAACCAAAAATTTATTTAGACTGAATGATGAATTTTGTTTTTTCTATCTCAAATATATTAAACCAAATAATGGGCAAGGGGAGGGAACATGGCTTCACATATATAGTTCCAGATCATTTAATTCATGGTCGGGATTTGCATTTGAGATGATATGCATGAAACATACTCATCAAATTAAAAAAGCACTGGGAATCCCAAAAGTAATGACAACAACACATAGCTGGACATCAAAAGAAGCTCAAAAAAGTGCTCAAAAGTCAGGAGCTCAAATTGATATGCTTTTGAAAAGACATGATAGAAGGATTGATCTTATTGAAACCAAGTTCTACAATAGGCCTTACTCAATCTCTAAAAGTTATCGTGATCAAATGATCAACAAAAAGGAAATTTTTGAAGAAGAAGCTAACCCTGAAGAAGCACTAGCGTTAGTTATGATAACAACAAAGGGGTTAAAGATTAATACTTACAGTAATATTTTAACCGATCATTTTAAAATGGATGTTCTTTTCGAGAAAGACTAGAGTAAAAATGAATAAAAACAAGTTACATTAATAAAGCTAATTCAATTTATAATCAACACCACCCAATCAAGCCTCAAAACCAATCCCAACTGTATAGATATTCACGTTTTCTATACAAACCAACCTCCTTATGTATAGATTTTCCCGTTTTCTATACAAAGGAAGCAGTCACAATAACAAATCTTATGAATAATCTATGGATAAAAATGAATAAGTAAATTATAAAATTGACTTTCAGATAAGCAGTTTAAGTATCCTAAAAATAATTATAAATATCAAGTACTCTGCAGTTCGTGAGATTTTCGTGTTAGAGTATTTTGTGAGAGTTATTCTTCTTCTTTTCTTCTATATCCAATTCGTTTCCTGGGCGGTGGGTTTTCCTGTTTTTCAATTAGTTCATCAAGGTAGCTAAATACAAGTTCTATGTTCTTGTCATGGTTTATGAGTTTTCTTTTAATTTCTTCTATTTCGAGCTTTATGCTTAATTTATCTGTCAGCATCTCTCGTATTTTCGTAAATATCCTTATAATCTGGATATTTAATTGTATTGCTCTTTCACTATTTAAAATACATGATAACATTGTTACCCCTTGTTCAGTAAAACAGAATGGAACATACCGCAGTCCCATCTTGTCAGCACTGGAGGTCGCATATTGCGTCCTCCAATTCAAGAACTCATCATTGGTCATTTCAAACATAAAATCTTCAGGAAAACGGGCAATATTTCTTCTTACAGATTCTTTTAACCGCTTTGTCTCTACCCCATAAAGCTCTGCCAGATCACGGTCTATCATAACTTTTTGCTCCCTTATAAGGTATATCTTGCTCATTATTACTTCATCTGGCAACACTATTTTGCCTCCTTTACTACCACCCATATACTAATTTTAATACTACAAAAATAATTGTTAAAACCGGAGGTTGCAAAAAATGAAACACAGTTACTCCAATTGAATAGCACTTAGTGGCTTCTATCCAAAACACGCTAATTGGCGGTTATACCATCAATACTACAAAAAAATGACTCCGTTTGTAATCGATACCATCCAATCAGACCCCAAAACCAATACCAACTGTATAGATATTGTGATGTTTTCTATACAAACCAACCTCCCTTTGTAAAGATTTTGCCATTTTCCTTACAAAAGAAGCAGTCACAATAACAAATCTTATGGATAATTTACGGAAATAAATGAATAAGTAAATTATAAAATTGACTTTCAGATAAGCAGTTTAAGTATCCTAAAAATAATTATAAATATCAAGTACTCTGCCGTTCGTGAGATTTTCGTGTTAGAGTATTTTGTGAGGGTTATTCTCCTTTTCTTCTATATCCGATTCGTTTCCTGGGCGGTGGGTTTTCCTGTTTTTCAATTAGTTCATCAAGGTAGCTAAATACAAGTTCTATGTTCTTGTCATGGTTTACGAGTTTTCTTTTAATTTCTTCAATCTCCAGTTGCATATTTAAGTTATCTGTTAGTATCTCCCGCATCTTAACAAAAACCTCAATAATTCTAATACTCATTTGTCTGGCTCTCTTACTTCTTAGTGCATTAGCCAATTGCAAAACCCCATGTTCAGTAAAGACCATTGGTAAGTAACGAGTACCACCCCTTCTTTTTTTTGAGGTCACAGTTTGTGACCTCAAAACTTCATTCTCTTTAATGGTTAGTTCAAACATAAAATGTTTTGGGAAGATATCAGAATTACGCCTTACAGCTTGCTTTAACACCTTTGTCTCAACCTCATATAAATCAGCCAAATCACTATCTAACATTACTTTTTCTCCCCTGATAAAATATATTTTACTCATTATTACTTCATCAGGTAACACTATATTATTCTTATTACTTTCACTCATATTCTAATTCTGGTACTACAAAAATAACTATTCATAATTTTCCATGCAACCAGGAAAGCCAAGTTCATTGACGGTTGTATTGTCAATACTACAGAAAGCAGATTCCGTTTATAATCAATACCACCCATTCAGGCATTTAAACCAATACCTAATGTATAGATATTCACGTTTTCTTTACATTAGAATTTATTTCAAATCCTCAATTTATTGATAATAAATGGATAGTGGCTGTGGAGCTTGATTTTGTTTAACCCAACATCCCCTAATCATGCCTCAATGACTCAACAGGATCCTGTTCGGCAGCCTTCCTGGCTGGTAGCCAGCCAAATATTATTCCCACAGATGCTGCAACACCGAAGGATAATATTATTGATGCGAATGATACTATGGTCTTTATATCAGTGGATGCTGATATTATTTTTGCCATTATTACACCCAGGAGTATTCCTATAAGGCCTCCGGTTATACTTATAAATGTTGCTTCAGCCAAAAACTGGAATATTATATCTTTTCGGGTGGCTCCAATGGCGCGCCTCACCCCTATCTCACGTATCCTTTCCATAACTGAGGCAAGCATGATGTTCATAATGCCTATTCCTCCTACGATCAGCGATATTCCTGCAATTGCTCCAAGTACAATGTTGAATATATCTTTGGTTTTTTGTTCCTGCTTCAACAATAATTCGGGTATCGTTATTTCGAAGTCATCTACTCCGTAATGCCGGCGTTTTAGTATCTGTTTTATGGCATCCACGGTTGCCGCCAGCTGACTGCTTTCCTTTACCTGTACTACAATTTTGCTCAACTGATTTTCCGAATCATCACCACTACCCGAGCCTGAAGTCATCATTACACTATTGCCAAAATAGAAAACCTGTCCGCCTGACATCAACGACGATTGTGCCATTAATGACCGGTCTTTGTACCTCAAAAGAATCGTTTTTACCGGCACATAAACATTCCTGTTATAACTGCTTACACCCATTTCCTCAGCCTTTTTACTAACGGCCACGCCTTTAAGCACTCCAATTACCTCCAGCCATATACTTCCGCATTTTAGCTGTTGTCCTATTGGGTCGGTTTTAGGAAACAGCTTTGCTACAACCTCAGGACCAATTACGCAAACCGGTGCTCCAAGCTCTATCTGTTTTTCGTTAAAAACCTCACCTTTTTTAAGCTCCTGATTGAACAAAGTAAAATACTCTTTTGTTACACCACTCAGTTTAACCGACAGGTTCTTACCCTCCCTGAGTGCAGAGGTATTATATACTATCTCGGGACTTACTTTCTCAACTGTTGGCAATGAATTAAGAATATTCTCAGCATCCTTCAAAGTTAAACCGGGAGAAAACTTCTTGCTCATCTCTTTGGATTCTTCATCCTCTTCTTCGGTAGTTTCCCCATTACTTCTGGTGTCTTTTGGTGTTATTATTATATTGTTCAGTCCTACAAGCTTAATTTGCTCCAGGATCTCCTGCCGTGCTCCGTTTCCAATTGCAAGCATTGCTATTACAGCAGCAACACCAAATATTATTCCCAACGTCGTTAGGATTGATCTGAATTTATTGGTAAAAACAGCTTCAAGGGAAATAGACAGTATTAAGAAATATCGTTCCATTCTAATTTTTATTAAATCAAACTGTTATTACCCGTTTTTTCTGCCTTTACCTTTTCTGTCTTTATACCCCTTCTTACCTGCATTTTCACCTGAGGGTTTAGCGGTTTTTACCGTATCAACTTTAACTGTTTTATACTTTTCAACCAACTCTTCATCCAATAACCTCATTGACCAGTCATCAGCTCCTTCGGGAGGAATTAAATATATTTCATCATTTTCTTCAAGTCCTTCATAAATAATAATACTGGTTTCGTTGGTTTTGCCAATGATCACCTGCTGACGTCTTCCGTCTTTGTAAACATAATTTATTGAATCCTGGATTTGAACACATTCAATGGGAACAAATAATACAGAATCAATTATTTCTGTAATAATACTGTTCTTGGTTGTCATTGATGGCCTTAATATTGAGTCGTAACCATCAATATGAATTATAACTTCAAAAACCTTGGCATTGGAGTTACGCATTTGTTCACCCATATTGGCAACATCAAATACAACACCGGTAAAGTTTTTGTCGGGGAATGCATCTATCTCAATTTCTGCAATCTGACCATCCTGAACCCTGCTTATGTCAATCTCATTAACATATGTTCTTGAATTCATAGCTGACAGATTCGGGAGTGTAGCAACTACATTTTCCCACATACTAACCTGTGCCCCAACTCCCATTTTTTTTCCGTACCAGTCTCGTTTATAATTTACCATTCCGGATTTTGGTGCAAGTACTACAAATTCAGACTTCAGATCATTGTATTCCCTAAGCACACGACGAGCCTTCTCCAGGTTTGTTGCCACCTCACGCATATCAGCCCTGGCCTTTTGCTGTTTTATTTCATAATTCTCAATATTTTGGTTTAAAGATCTGAGTGTTTTTTCATAATCAATCTTTACCTGTCGTTGTGTGGCAGGTGGCTCATAAATAGACTGATCTACAACAATTTGCTTCTCTTCAAGCGAAAACTTAAGGTTAATAAGTTCATCCCTGGCTGCCCTGAGTGTAAGAGTTGTATCGAGTTGGGTTTTTACAAACTGGGTTTCAAGCTTTTCAACTTCAAGTTCCTGGTCGGTAATTTTATTCTGAAGATCACTCCTGTCAAGCGTTGCTACCCACTGACCCGAATCAACAACTGTACCATCAGGTACTATATCCTCAATCATATACCTGTGTATCCTGGCATTTCTCAGAGCATTTGGGTTTGGCCCCTTTATATCCTCACTGCTCCTTGCCTCCAGTTCACCTGTTACAGTAACATCAATAACAAATTTACCTTTACTGACAGCTACCTCAATTGTATCAGAAGTTTCAGCTGTTGATGTTGAGAAGTACCAGATGAGTGATACCAGAATTACAAATGATATTCCAAGGATTATTGCGTTTTTACGGTTCATAACAGATATATTAAAAATGTAAAATTAACAAAATAGTAACTCCGAAAGTTCGAATATTACCGAATTATACAGGGAAGTTTCCTGATGCTTTCTATTCAAACTAAGGCCATTATCTGATAATTTCAAATACAATGTAAACTGATATAATAACTTTAACCGTCCTGTTTTATTTCTTCTACCGGAAAAATAACTGTAACATTATCTAACATATTTCAGTTTTCAATAACACAAAAAACCCGGAAATTTCCTCCCGGGTTTCTATCATATCAATATTTTTAAATCTCTATCCCAGCAGTTGAACCTGTAAATAGTAAGCTCCTGCACCGGCAAGATATCCAACAAGTGCAAGTAAACTTATCTTTTTCATATACCAGATAAAGTCTATTTTCTCAAGTCCCATAGCTGCAACTCCAGCTGCAGATCCAATAATCAGGATGCTTCCACCGGTTCCGGCACAATATGCAAGGAACTGCCAAAATCTACCATCAACCATAAAGTCTGCCATATAACCTGTTGTACCAATTTCAGCAACAGGATACATTCCCATTGCTCCGGCTACCAGCGGTACGTTATCAACAATTGCCGAAAGTACTCCGATAATCAGATTAATGGCATAAATATTTCGTAAGTTCTCATCAAGATATTTTGCAAGTACATCAAGATGACCCACTGATTGTAATGCTGCAACTGCAGAAAGAATTCCAAGGAAAAAGAAAATTGTTGGTACATCAACTTTCTTTAGAATTCCAATAACTGTAAGTTGTCTTTTATCTTCCAATGTCTTATTGCGGTGCATTATTTCTGTTGTCATCCAAATAACTCCCAGACCGAACAACATTCCCAGATATGGAGGTAAATGAGTAACGGTTTTAAATACAGGAACAAAAAGAAGTGCACTAACTCCCATTATAAGCAATAATTTTCTTTCAAACGGAGTAGTAAATTCTCTTAGTTCGCCATTTTCAAGTACCGGTCTTTCAATATTACCTTTTACTGTGAAAGTAACAATGACAAGAGGTACTATCATGGTTACCAAACTTGGGAATATTACGTCAGTTATGATGTTTACGGCTGTAACCTGACCTCCGATCCAAAGCATAATTGTTGTAACATCTCCGATAGGTGACCATGCTCCACCGGCATTGGCTGCAAGTACAACCATTGATGCAAAGAACCAACGTGTTTTTTGATCTGCTATTAATTTTCGGAGTAGTGCAACAAGTACAATGGTAGTTGTAAGGTTATCTAAAGTAGCTGACATGAAGAATGTTAAGAAGCTTAAGATCCAAAGCAGCTTAACTTTATTAGTTGTTTTTATTTTATCTGTAATTATTTTGAACCCCTGGTGTTGATCAACCGTTTCAACAATTGTCATTGCTCCTAGCAGGAAGAATAATATTTCAGCAATTTCAACAAGGTGATGCTCAAGCTCATGCTTTACAAAATGAGAAATGATCTGCGCTTCCTCAACTGTGTCTTCCCATGCTCTGTCAAAAAAGGCGTCATCAACATTGGGTTCAATATACGCAAGAATATCGTGCGACATCCTTTGTATCATTTGCCATGTCGGGCTTAATCCAAGATCTAACAATCCTGTTGCATTTAGAGCATAAATAGCCCACAAAACTGTACCGGTCAGCAATGCTGAGGCAGCTTTATCAATTTTTAATGGATGTTCGAGAGCTATCATCATATACCCCAGAACAAAAATTACAAGCATTAAAATAAACATGTTTCAAATTTTTTTAATTACGGGCGCAAAAGTATTGAATCAATTCGATAAATTATATTTCAAATATGTAAATATCTCCATGTAACCATATATTTATAGTCGATCTAAATAGCAAAATACTTTTTTTGGCAAAATCGCTACCGGTAATGTCAAATAATTCCGATGGAACCCGGCTCTAAATATCCTGTTAATCACCTATATACCTATTGGTTACAGCAATCAAGAACAGTTATTCAAAAATATTAAGTATCGAATTAAACTAACTGCTCTTTTTTACAGATTTCTTATTATTTTTTGTTTTTTGGTAATTTTTTCTGTCTTCGATCACTTTTTTTAGATCATCAATCGAAAAATGAAACCTTCGGCTCATCTCAGCAACGGTATATTTTTTACCAATTTTGGGAGGAATACCAAGTTCTGTCCTCAAATATGGTTCTCCAATATTGTTCAACTTGGCAACTTCCATCAAGGTCATTGATGTATCAACTGTAGCAACAAATGTTTCAACTTCGTCTTTACTTTCTTTCTGCGGACCAGAGGTGCAACCCAGATAAATAGTAACTGTGATAATAAGCAATAGTATATTTCTGATGGACATAATCTTTATTTTTGAAATTTTCCAATGGCAAAAGTATAAAAACGAATCCAATATTCAACCGAAATAATTAGCCGGAAACTGAGTTCATTGGCAGATTTCATGTATTCATTTTTTCTTAATTTTGCACATCTGTTAAACACAATTGTTTTGAGGTTATTATTATTTGATTTTGGTGCCGGAGAGATAATGCTTGTAGTACTTGCAATTCTTCTTGTTTTTGGCCCCGGTAAAATTCCGGAGATAGCCAGAAACCTTGGTAAATTCATCAATGAGATCAAGCGGGCATCAGAGGATATTAAAACAGAAATTAACCGTGAAGCTGACAGGCTGGACAGGGAAAAGAGGCTGATGGAATATAAGGCATCAATTAAAAAAGACCCGTCTGAAAAACCAGATGAAGTTTCTGATGATAACTCTCAATAATTCTGTTACAATAACGTTTAACTGAATAGAAAACAGGTTTGAGATTTATAAAATATGAAAGCATAACGATCTCAGAAAATAATGAACACAAAGCTCATTGGCTTTAGCAAAGTAGAACGAATAAATACTACACTGATGAATAAATTGTTGCCCGGATTAATATTAGTTGCATTTATTTTTGCATTACCAGTCTTATTAAGTGCTCAAAGGAATCCTGCCAAAAGTGCCGACGAAGCTTTCTCTAAGCAACAGTATTCACTTGCCATTGATAAATATAAAAAGGCCTATTCCAAAGTCAAAAAAAATAAAGAGGAAAAAAACAGGATCACTGCACAGCTTGCCGAATGTTACAGACTTACAGGAAATTATAAAAGAGCATCTGCTTCTTATAAAAGGCTGATCAGAAATGAGTTTGACAAACGAAATCCTGAATTACTGTTACATTATGCAAATATGCTCAAGATAAACGGTGATTATGAAGAAGCTATTCAGCAATATAACTCGTATGCTGAAAGAGTACCTGAAGATCCCAGGGGAAGAGAAGGTGCCGAATCAGCAGCGTTAATTCAGGAATGGATTGAGAATCCTTCTAAATACGAAGTAACCAACGTTAAAAAGATCAACTCCAGGGAGGCTGATTTTGCACCGGCATATACAACAGATAACTACAATGAGATAGTTTTTACTTCAACACGTGAAGGTGCTACCGGCAAAGAAACTGATAAATGGACCGATCAGAATTTTAGTGACCTCTTTATTGCAAAAATTGACAGAAAAGGTGAATGGTCTGAACCTGTTCTTTTTGATAACGATGAAAATATAAATACAAAAGCTAACGAGGGAGCTGCTACGTTTAATTCAAAATTCAATACCATTTACTTTACCAGATGTCCAAACGATCAGCAAAAAGAGTCAGGATGCCAGATTTACAAAGCGCGAAGGACCGGTAGATCGTGGGGAGAACCTGAAATGCTTGAAATTAGCGGTATAGATACTTTATCAACAATTGGACAACCAACTATTAGCGAAGGTGAATTAGTTATTTATTTTGCTGCCAATCGGCGTAACGGAATGGGAGGAAAAGATATATGGGTAGCATTCCGCGACTCAAAATCAGAAGGTTTTGGACGACCTATGAACCTTGGAGAAGTTATTAATACTCCGGGTGATGAAATGTTTCCTTTCTTAAGAAACGACACCACTTTGTTTTTTGCATCAGACGGCCATGGCGGAATGGGTGGTCTGGACATATTTGTTACAACTATAGATACTTCAGGTAACTGGGGAAAACCAAGGAATCTGAAATATCCTATGAATTCAACATCCGACGACTTTGGAATTGTGTTCCATCCCGAAGATGAATATGGTTTCCTGAGCTCAAACAGGAAAGGTACACGAGGAAAAGAAGATATTTGGTATTTCATTGAACCTCCATTATTATTTACATTAAGTGGTACAGTTCGCGACGACAGAACTCTCATGACTATGGGAGATGTTAATGTCCAACTGGTAGGATCAACAGGAATATCAGTTACTACCAGAACAAACGATGAAGGTTTCTATACCTTTGCTGAAAGTCAGTTGGAACCAAATACCATGTATGAAGTTCTGGTGGCAAAACCAAACTATTTTAACGAAAAAGGAACCTTTACGACCGTAGGTGTTGAGTTCAGCAAAGATTTTGTAAAAGATTTCAACCTGCGACCAATACCGGCAGAACCAATTGAACTACCTGAAATTCTTTACGATCTGGCACGATGGGAACTTAAACCACAATACCAGGATTCGTTACAGGGACTGATACAAACACTCAGAGATAATCCAAATATTGTTATTGAACTTGCAGCCCATACCGATGCCCGTGACAGTCATGAAAAAAATGATGTGCTATCGCAAAGAAGAGCGCAGTCAGTAGTTGACTACCTGATAGTAAGAGGAATAGATCCTGCAAGACTTGTAGCTAAAGGCTATGGTGAAAGAGTACCTCTAACCATTAAAAAAGATGTAATCAGAGATGGATTCCCTTTTACTGAAGGAACTACATTTGATGAAGCATATATCGAATCTCTTACCAGTAATAGTGAGAAAGAAGCTGCTCATCAGCTAAACCGAAGAACGGAATTCAGAGTACTTCGTAAAGACTTTGTTCCTTCATCAACCAATATTGATCTCACAAAAATCAATATTGCAATTAATCCTGAGGATAATGCAATTATGTTTACTGAGGCTCCAAACACAGGAACTTACATTTCAACATGTATTATTAACGGGTATAATGAAGAATTTGCATTCGACAGAGGTGCTGATGCTATGATATCACTTGATAAAGCTATGGATTTATTGAAATGGGGAGCAATAAGCAAAGAGGACTTTGAAGGAGATCCTGAACAGGTATTGGCAAATAATACTATTGCAGACCGTGCTGTAATCCTAATTAAGGAAATAAATATAGCCAACAAGAAGGTTGAAAATATTAAGTTAAAGGTAAATCATAAACTAAACTATGGTCTTGTTTTTGGCGATCGGTTAATGAAGAAATTCGGAAAGTATTCATACAATACGAAAACTCATAAACTAACTATTGAATAATTCTTAACCGGTTATCGGTTATCTTAGAATACGAATATCTGTTATTTTAAACCCGTAAGTATAAATTACAATAAAATTTTCTATGTCAGAACAATCAAGATATATGCAGAGAGGTGTTTCAGCCTCCAAAGAAGATGTTCATGCAGCCATTGCAAATCTCGACAAAGGATTATTTCCAAATGCTTTTTGCAAGGTTATTCCTGATATGCTCGGAGGTGATGACCAATATTGTAATATTATGCATGCAGACGGAGCAGGAACGAAATCTTCACTGGCATATATGTACTGGAAAGAAACAGGCGACAAAAGTGTTTGGAGAGGTATTGCACAGGACGCTATTGTAATGAACCTTGATGATCTATTATGTGTAGGTGTTACAGACAACATCCTGCTATCATCCACAATAGGGAGGAACAAATCCTTGATTCCGGGTGAAGTAATAGGAGAATTGATCAATGGTACCGAGGATTTTCTCAATGAAATGAGAAAGTCAGGTATTGGTATTTATCTGACCGGTGGTGAAACTGCTGATGTAGGAGATCTTGTACGAACCGTTATTGTTGACTCTACTGTAACAGCAAGGTTAAAGCGCAGCGATGTAATTGAGAATAACATCCAACCCGGAAACGTCATTATCGGACTGGCATCTTACGGACAAGCTTCATATGAAATCGAGTATAATGGCGGAATGGGCAGTAATGGACTTACATCTGCCCGTCACGATGTTTTTGTTAAAGAACTGGCAAAGAAATTTCCTGAAAGCTATGATCCGGGTGTTCCGGGCGAACTGGTATATTCAGGAAACAGATCATTAACAGGTAAAAGTGAGGTTGATGGTGTTGACATTGGAAAACTTGTGCTCTCTCCAACCCGTACTTATGCACCGGTCATTAAAAAGATACTTGACATATACAGACAGGATATCAACGGTATGATACATTGTAGCGGTGGCGCACAAACCAAGGTATTGCACTTTATAGAAAACCTTCATATTATAAAGGACAATTTATTTCCAATACCACCCCTCTTTAATCTGATTCAGAAAGAATCCAATACAAACTGGGAGGAGATGTATAAAGTATTTAATATGGGACACAGGATGGAACTATATGTCCCTGAAAATATCAGCTCCGGTATTATTGATATCTCAAAGTCATTTAATATTGATGCACAGGTAATTGGTTATGTTCAAACATCAGATAAGAAACAGGTAACAATTTCATCAGAAAAGGGAAATTATAGATATTTTTAAATTCCCTATTCCATTCTTATTTAACCTTTTAGGGGCTTTTTTGCTCATATTGCAAACTATTTCGGTATATTTATCGTCTTATAACTAAATAAGTTCATATCTGCTATGAGATCAATATTCCTTAAAGTCATTGTCATTTTATTATTCGCTCCCTGCGTTATTACTGGTCAGGAACGTGATAATAATAATAGTAAGATATATTTGACAATTTCGGATTCAATATATGCATCACAACTGGAAAGACTAACTTTACCCGATGAATACAAACAGGGTCGATGCAGGGAATTACCAACTGTATTAAATAATGCCGCACTTCCCTTTTTCCGTCCCGCTTTTTCACAGGGTCCCCACTGGAACTGTGCGCAGGCAGCAGGTATTGGTTATAACTTCACCTATGAGATCAACAGATTAAAAGGAGCCAGCGGAGACACAAGTATAAACCAGTATTCTCCGAATTTCACATATAATTTTTTGAATACAGGATCAGGTGCCGGTGTTAGCTATTTCAGCACGTTCGATGTCGTAAAAGTATGTGGCAATCCAAACCTATATGATTATGGTGGACTTCTTAGCAAAGGAGGTCTTGGATGGATGTCCGGATATGAGTTATACGAAAATGCCATGAGAAACAGAATAACTGGTGTTTATTCAATTGACGTTAGTACACAGGAAGGTCAGGAAACATTAAAATACTGGCTATTGGATCATCTGGACGGATCAGAGTTTGGAGGTGTTGCAAACTTCTATCTGGCAAACTATGGTTCAGGATCATTACCAGATGACAGCCCGGATGCCGGTTTTGAAGTTTTTTTTCAATGCGCCGACGGTTTTGCGGGGCATGCAATGACGATTGTTGGGTTCAACGACTCAATAAGATATGACATAAATAATGATGGAAGGTATACCACTAATATTGATATCAATGAAGATGGTATAATTGATTTGAAAGATTCAGAATACGGAGGCTTTAGGTTTACCAACAGCACTGTGAATAATGATGGAGCAGGTTATATGATGTACAGAACACTTGCTCTCGAATCAGGGAAAGGTGGAATATGGAATCAGGAGGTACATGTTATTTCAGTTGACACAGATTATGATCCGCTTGCAACAATACATGTTAAACTGGATCATAATTCCCGAAATAAGATTAAAATAGCGGCAGGTGTATCTACAAACCCTGACTTTAACTTTCCTGAACATACAATGGATTTTCCAGTTTTTAACTTTCAGGGGGGTAACTATTATATGCAGGGTTCGTACACTTCTGAATCAAACAGAATAATTGAACTTGCACTGGATATCAGTCCTCTCTTAAGTTACATAGACTCTAATAAACCGGCCAGTTATTTCCTACAGATTATAGAAAATGACCCGAATAATGTTGGAGATGGTGAGGTACTCTACTACAGTCTGAATACCGGACCCGGAAGTATAGGTGAAGTTATTTGTGATGATGTTCCGGTGCCCATAAGAAACAATTCAATTACAACACTTCAGTTAACAACTGCTGTTAGTGTTGATAATGTACAAATTACAACAGACAGTCTCCCTGATTTACAACCAGGAGTTACCAATGAAATTTTACTGACCGCTGAAAATGGTTACCCTCCATACGAATGGGAGGTAATAAATCAATACACCATGAACTCTGTTCCGTCCGATTTTCAACGGGTTCAGGAAGAAAAACTTGTATTTGAACAAAACGACGAATCCTCAGCAACAATTGATCTTCCATTTGAGTTTCCATTTTTTGGCGATACTGTGAATTCAATTGAGGTTTACATTGACGGATTCATAATGTTTGAAAAGTTACAATTCCCCTATCCGTATTTTCTTGGTGAAGAATCAATGCTTAAAAGTTATCGGACAATAGCACCATTTATGTCAGTATTATTACTTGAAAACTATAAAAATGATGGTGTTTGGGTTAACAAAAGTGATGAATCTGTAAAAATAAGATGGAAAACATCATGCGAGAGATATTATGCATATAGTGATGTAAACTTCTGTTTATACCTGTATCCGGATGGTGTCATTGATATGCAGTATGATACTTTAGATTATGCCGATGAAATAATGTTCACCACCGGAATTTCTGCAGGTGATGAAGTGAATTACATATTAAATAATAAAGATCAGAAAATACAGGCACTTGAGTTTACAGGTTACAGATATTCACCTCCTTTGAAAGTTGCTGACAACATTAGTATCAATAATGAAGGAATGCTATCGTTAACAGTCGGTGAGTCTCCTTTTATGTGTCCCATAGGTATTCAAATAACAGATTCAAAGGGTATCACTGACAGAAGGAATTATAGTATCTCTACAACAGGTTTTGATGTAAAATTCAAAGTTAATGAAACCGATAATGATATTGTAAATAGTAATGACACATCAGTTATTGCCCTTAAACTCAGGAATAAATTGTCTGTTGATCATAACAATATTACAATACGGTTTACATCAACAGATGATCATATCACATTACATGATTCAATAGTTACAATAAGTCCATTATTACCTAATCAGACCATTGATCTACCTGAAATAAATACATTTACATTTTCACAGCTAACTCCGGATAATCATAATTCAACTATCCGGTGCGAGATAATTGCCGAAAATGAAAGATTGGTAACAGACTTGAATTTGTTAGTTCATGCTCCGAAACTAAATATAATTGAAGCTCAGATTATCGACATGAATAATCAAAAGCTATATCCCGGAGAAACAGCTATGTTAAGATTGACCCTTCAGAATACAGGAAGTGCTTTATCGGAAGAATATCAAACGAAGCTAGACTGCTATTCTTCAGATATCCATCTTTGGTCACATAATAAAAACACGAAACAGCTTAATCCAGGAGATACGGTTATATTCGAATACAAAATATCAGCAACTTTTGATATTCCACTGGGCACATTAATACAAATGGAACTAAAAATTCTTGATGATCAGACAGTAATTGAAGCGATTCCTGTTAACCTGAGAATAGGGCATATCCCTGTTCTTATCATTGATTTCACCAGTGATCAGGAATCAGGAACTGCTTTGAAAAACCTTCTTGATGGTTTCGGATTGCAAAATACATATAACCCGTACTATGCAAGAAACTTCAATGATTATCTGTCCGTATTTTTGCTACTTGAAGAACTCAGTCTAAATAATTATCTGATATTTAATTATTTGGGGGTAGATTTGATTGACTACTTGCAATCATCCGGGAACCTTTATCTGGAAGGCAGATCAACATGGATAGAGGAAAACCAGTCATCGGTTCACTCAATGTTCAATATTATAGGAGAACCTCCTGCCAACTACTACCCTCTTGACACTGTTTTTGGAATTACGGAAACTTTTACATCAAACATGACGTTTCTGATTGAAGATGATTTCCCATACATAAATTATTTTCTCCAGCCAGGACCGGGAGCCACTCCAATTTTTAAAACATCTACAAACGACAGCTCAAATGTTGTGATAAGTTTCGAAGGCGAAACATATAAGACCATCGGATCTTCCATAGACTTTGGCTCACTGGTTGATATTGATTCAACAAACTCAAAAGAAAATTATTTACTGAAAATACTTGATTTCTTTGATATTAAGAAATATATCTATGTTGATGTTCCCGAAATTAGTGATGATACTGAAAGTGAGTTGAATATATATCCTAACCCGGTAACCGATAATCTTTTTATTGAATATGATAATTCAGATAACAGAATACCTGATCTAAATATTTATGATATTCATGGTAAGATGGTTTTCAATAGTAAGTTAGATAAAAAACACACAACTTCAGGTGGTACATTCATATGGGATTGCACTAAATATGATGGCAATGAAATTCCACCAGGTTTGTACATTGTGATAATCTCAGACGGAGAAAAAAAAGTTTCAGGAAAAATATTGAAGAAATAGCAGATGATAAGGTTAACCAAAATCCTTAAACATCTATGTCTTACATGTGCAATAATTATTTCCATTACAATCCGGAGTCAGAATAATGACAGGTGGAATGCCGGTAGTGCCAAACAGCTCACAGGAAAAACCGTATCAATGATCTGTTTTATCTCAACTCAGGATTGCAACTGGACAATGCAGGAGAAAGATCGTGTTTTGTCTGGTATTAGTGAAACTGAAGAATGGATAATTCGTGAGGCTGAAAAATATAATATCGATCTTTCGATGCATCATGTTGTTCTGAACCCTGAGAATGATATAATTTTTGACACTATAGAACCAGGACTGGCAAGTGGAAATGAAAGAGTTGACTGGGGTTTATCGCGTAATGCAAAAGAGAGGTTATAGTAACTCAAAACAAGCTGCGAGGAAATTAAAAAGAAAATACGATACTGATAATCTTCAGGTTCTGATATTTACCAAGGGAAACGGACGGCCTTATGCATTACGGTATGCAAATGGCATGAATAAGAAGAAATACTTTCTGGAAGGAGTACTGATTTACAATAATTATTTAAATGCAGGTCCTGTTCCCATACAATCTGTTGCAGCACATGAGATGTTGCATATTTACGGTGCCTGGGATCTTTATAATACTTATTCACAATCCAAAGACAGGCAGGAAAAAGCCCGGAATAAATGGCCAAACGATATCATGTTAAGAGTTGATCATGATATTACACTTTTGGAAATTAATGAATTAACGGCATGGCTGATTGGATGGAGCAGATATTACAATGAAGAATTTGAATGGTTCCGCCCCTCAGATTACAAAAAGTAATCACAGAGATTTAAAACATATAATATATTTAATTAATGATAATCTTACGAACAATTTTATCATTTCCTGCATATACTTCAACAAAATATAATCCCGGTTTAATATCGCTGATACTGATTTTTAGTTCTTTCTGCTCCGTTTGATGAAGCATGGCCTTGATTTTTCTCCCATGAATATCAAATATGTAAATATCAGCATCTTCTGTTTCAGCATTAAATATAAGTGAAATAAATTCTGTTCCCGGATTTGGATAGATCTCAAAATCAATTTCAGGCAGTTGAGTATAGATACCTGTAATAGTGGTAAACGGAGGAAATAAAATATCATCCAGCCAGGCACAATCAAACCCGTCATATCCGTTGTTATCCTTCTCATATGACCATCTTAATGTATGTGGCCCCTGATCCAGATCAAATGTTTGGATTTCCCATCCCAACAATCCAGACCATTCATCAATCATTATGTCATCAATATAAAATCTTAAATAATCAGAGCCCGTTTCTGAAGATGTTTGTCTGTAAAATGAAATTTCATCATCATAAGCAACATCAATCTGGATATAAAGATCAGAGGATTCCATATTTTGAATATTTCCTGACTTTGAGCAGTAATCACCATTATATGCATGGATGTTTTCAACAGTCCAGTTTTGATCTCCATTTAAGTACCAGTCGAAAGATGTGAAGTCTCCGGTTTCAAAGTCTTCAATAATAATACCAATTGTTTCCCCGAATACTTTCTGGTTTAAATATTGACACATGTTTAAGTTACAGTTAAAGTTCACTGGTGTTCCGGGAGGTATCATCTCATCAACCTCAACATTGAACTCCACATCTATAGTTTCACCGGATGCAATACTTCCGATATTCATAACCTCCTGATCAATTGTAATGAATGGTTCCGAGGTGGTTAACTCCAGTTGAGTTTCATCACAATCGCTACCTCCTGAATTCGTTATACTAACAACGAGAGTGGCAGACTCACCCGGATCAAGTTCATTATCTCCATTTCCACCACCAGTATCATCAATTACCATATCTCCTATTTCAGGAGTTGGGGCATACGCAATTATCACGAAATCCGACAACCATGTTTGTCCGTCGCTTTCACAGGATAAACTGAATTCAATTTCCCGTTCATCAGGTATTAATGGAGAAACATTGAATGCAAATGCTTCCTGGTGCATTATCGTATCTCCAGGTGATAAATATCCATATTGTTCATATTCATCAGTTATTGTGACAAAAAAATCAGGTGTAGATAATGTTGCAATAACATCAGTGGCTTCAACTACTCCGTTATTACTTACTGATAAATCAAGTTGAATAGATTCTCCAAAATCTGTAATGCCATTGTTATTACCTTCTAAATCGATAACCACATGGTTGTTATAAACTACATAAGGTGTACCTGCTGCTATAAAATTGATATAACTTGTATCAGGCAGGCAATTGTACCCTACAACAATTAACATTGCCTCACAGGTTTCGTTAACAACGGGATCAAAAATCAGGGTAACGTTTCCATTTGCATCAGTATCACCCGTAGCATGCAGAATTCCATCATACAATATTGAACATGTAAAATCCTCCATTGGAACACCACCGGAAGTAATAGTTACCATTGTACTTTCGGTACCTACCTCCAATTCATCTTCATAATCAACTTCAATATCAATTGGTTCTGCAGTCCACACGCTTAGCACCGGATCGCCAAGTATATTTATATCATAGAAATTCCATCGAAGTGCTCCTTCTTCCCATTGTCCGGGTGCTTCAACCCACGGTGCAGTTTGTATCTTACATTCCAGCAAAGCAAGTCCAAGGTGATTGATCATATCATTATATAATGCATCTATCATTTCACGATGCAAATGAATTGCCGGACCTTCTGACTGTCCTTCGTTAAACCAGCCATACCTGGAATTCCCTATAACACTTACAGCGAAATTATCTATGGTTACCATCTTCTCAAGAATGCAGTCATCATTGTCAAACGCACCACAATCACAACCATGGGTATGAAATAAAGTAAAGTTATGATCTATACCATTTACACCGGAAAAATTCGCATTGGTAATATCATTTGTATGAAGATGAGCTACATATGATGGATTTGCATGTCCTGCATGATGAACAAATTGTTTTCCTTCATTAATCTCATTCATCAGATCAATTCCTCCCCATAGTTCATGAAATTCATACAACGAATCTGTTGGATAGGTTTCCGGGATTCCTATAGTTGTGTAGCCATTATCACTTCTCTCACCAATTAATAAGTCCAGATAGTCCCTGCCCCATGTATCAGGTCCGTAGTAAAGATTTTCACCTGCCAACAATGCATTGGTCAGTTCTCCCAATACAGGATAATTCTGATAATGTACACTTTTGTGTATCATGCTATTCAATTCTGATAAATTACTAAACGGATACCTTGCAATGGCGATTTCAGGCAATAAATCATCCTCGTCAGGTTCTCCCCACATATTATCACCATCATCATTCCAGTTTCCATCAAGTGCAGCATAATAAAGATCAGCAGGTATATCATAACTGGTATAACCCGATCCGGATTGCACATAGCAATAAAATCCCCTGTGTGGAATATATTCAACATCGCCCCCCAGAAGAACATATTCAATCTGACTATCCTGGTATTCCTGAATAATATAGTTTCTTATCTTTTCCTGCAAATCAGCACCGGTACTGTTTGCTGAGATATCTTCTACTGTGGCTACAACACTTTTAATTCCCCTGCTAAGATACATGTCGTTAAACTCCTCAAAAGACTCAGAAAACTGGTCCGGAGTAATTATCAGCAGATTATAGGTCTCATCAGAACGTTTATTAAGAGATGTATATTGATCTGTCAGTTGCGAATTGTGTACAAAATTCTTTATTCTCTTCAGGCTTGATCTGGAATCTGTTAAGTTGTTAAGGGCAATCCCGGCCTTATTATCAGGTGCAGTTTCAATGATTATTTCCACCCTACCATAATACGACACCTTACCTGTTGAAGGTGTATAAATTAAAGGTGTAAATGTTGTCAAAGCAATGCCGTAGCCATTAAGAAATGAAGTTGAAACATTTCCCGTATTTTGAACCGGATAATTCTCTGACGAACCATAAATGTCCTGATTAATTGTAAAACCTTCTGAACTGGTTGATGAGAGAGGTCTTGAGCTCTGATAAGGGAAGATCCTGTATTCGCCATCAATTATCTTTTCATCATAACCAACAAATTTAACAGAAGTAGCTACTTCTCCGGGAGGTAATAATAATGATACAGCAAAGTAGGGTAACGCCGGATTTCCAGTTTCACCGGTTAATAAAGATCCTTCAAAAAATATCGATTGAAAATCACCCTGGACTGTGATTTCCGGATTTGCGATGGTATATGTTCTGGTAACCGATCCCGCAAAAATGTTAATTGCCACTATGATAAAAATACAAAATGCACTGAGCTTTTTCATGCCGAATTCATTATTTTACTTCAAATATACATAATCATGACATTGTATTTCAAAAGAGGTTTGCATAACTAAAGAAATATTATTTTTACATTATAAAGCATGACGATAAATATGGAGAGAATTATAATTTTTGGAGGAAGTGGTTTTATTGGTAAACATCTTATTAATGAGCTAAAGCAAGATTACAAAATAATTGTTGTATCCCGAAGAAGAAGGACCACAGAGAAATCTCTTGGCAAAAATATAATAGTTGAAAGGCTGAGAAGCAGAGATATTTCAAAATTGGTAGAACAGATAGATGGAGCAAAAGCTGTAGTTAACCTTGCAGGAGAGAATGTTGGAGGAAGGTGGAGTGCAAAAAAAATGGAAAAAATAAGAAAAAGCAGGTTGGATGTTGACAGTATAATCGCCAGATCAGTTCGTCAGGCTACAAATAAACCGGAAGTTGTAATTCAGGGTTCAGCAATTGGTATTTATGGTTTTAGCCGACAGGACATTGAAATTACTGAAGATTATTCGTTAGGACAAAGAGGATTTCTCCCAAAAGTTGCCTTAAGTCATGAAGAGGCTATGAGTCAGTTGGAATCTTTTACAAGAGTTGTGTACATACGTACAGGTCTGGTATTGGATAAAAATGACGGAGCTCTGTCAAAAATGGCCGAACCCTTCAAATATTTCATTGGTGGAAGGCTTGGAAATGGCAAACAATGGAATTCATGGATACATATTGAGGATGAAGTCAGGGCCATACGATTTCTGATTGAAAACAACAACTGTTCAGGAGCTTTCAATCTAACATCACCAAATCCTGTTGAAAATCGCGAGTTAGCTAAAAACCTGGCAAAAGTTCTTCACAGGCCATATTATTTCCATGTACCTTCTTTTGTGATCAGGCTATTTCTGGGGAGGATGGGTAGTGAGCTACTAATAAGCGGTTTAAAAGTAATTCCTGAAAATTTACTGGCAAAAGGATTCAAATTTAAGCACGAAGATATTTACGACACTCTCGTTGATCTATACAAAGAAAAAAACTAAAAATAACAATATGAGATTTCTTGGAAATATAATATGGTTGCTGTTCGGAGGACTGGCAATCGCTATTGAATACTTTGCAGCAAGTATTGTATTATTTGTAACTATTATTGGTATACCATTTGGTTTACAAACAATTAAACTTGGAGTTTTAGCTATTTGGCCTTTTGGAAATGAGGTTGTCCAAACTGACAGAACTTCGGGTTGTTTAAGTACATTAATGAACATCATATGGTTTTTTGTTGGAGGTTTTTGGATAATGATAACTCATTTTTTCTTTGCAATACTGTTGTTTATAACTATAATCGGAATACCCTGGGGTATGCAACATGTAAAGCTTGCCGGACTTGCTCTTACACCTTTTGGAAGGGATATTGTACCAAAAAATTAACTTATAGATAATTATTTGTAATATAGCAACCAATTTAAATATCAAGTAGTACATTATGAATATTCCTCTGGTACTTGAAACGGATACTGTATCCTATATTATAGGGGATAATGCTATTGAAAAGTCAGTAAATAAATTCAGACAGTTTAAACGCATTATTGTTATTACCGATGATAATGTTGAAAAGTATTGCCTCCCGGTATTCAGGAAGAAGTTATCTTCCATTGAGATAGATGGAATAATCACTATAATAAGTGGAGAAGAAAACAAGTCTATCCATCAGTTGATCTATATTTGGAACGAACTCACACGACTAAATGCAGGAAGGGATGATTTAATCGTTAATCTTGGAGGTGGAGTACTAACCGATATTGCAGGAATGGCTGCAGCAACATTTAAGAGAGGTCTTCAGTTCATGAACTTTCCCACAACACTTTTGGGAATGGTAGATGCTGCTATTGGTGGCAAAACAGGGATAGATTTTGCCAGATTTAAAAACCAGGTAGGATTATTTGTAAATCCGACATGCGTGATTGCTGATCCGGTTTTTCTTAGTACTCTTGAAGAAATACATTGGCATTCAGGTTTTGCTGAAGTAATGAAGTATGGTCTTATAATGGACAGAGAACTCTGGCAAAAGCTTGAGGGGAAAAACTATCATGAGGTTGAAGACTGGAATAATGTAATAATAAAAGCCGCAAGAGATAAAATCGATATTGTCAGGTTTGATGTTTTGGAAAAAGGAATACGAAAGAACCTGAATTTTGGTCATACAATTGGTCATGCACTTGAATCATTTTATCTTAAATCAGGAAACCCCGTTACACATGGAATGGCAATTGCTGCAGGAATGATCTGTGAAACATGGTTATCATCAAAAATTTATAGTATTGAATGTACCTGCCTGGAAAGTATTGTGAAAATGATTGACAAGAATTTCAGCAGGTTCAACTTTACAGAGAATGATATACCAAGAATAATGCAATTGATGAAACAAGACAAAAAAATCAGGAAGAACAAACAGAATTTCAGCTTATTAAGGAAGATAGGAAAAGCAGTTCATGAGGTTGAGGTTGATAACAATCTTATTATTCAAAGCCTTGAATTTTATATCAATCGAAAAAGTATTATAAGTTGAGTGTAAAAATCGAAAAAATATCATCTAATCTTGATGGGATCATTAACATCAAAGGATCAAAAAGCATTAGCAACAGACTCCTTATTATGAGTGAGCTTGCAAATAGCGAAAAGGTAATTTTAAATCTATCATCGTCTGATGACACCAGGAGTTTACAATTTTATCTGGATATGATAAATAACTGTGAGGTTTCAGGGATTCCCATGGTTATCGATTCGAAAAACGCCGGTACAGTAGCACGTTTTTTAACCGCTTTCCTTGTTTTCCGTGAAGGCACATGGTTGTTAACTGGTGACAACCGAATGAAATCACGTCCAATAACCGGATTGGTGGATGGATTGTTACAACTTGGAGCTAACATAACCTATATTGAACAGGAAGGATATTTACCCGTTAAAATAGTTGGCCAGGACATATTAGGTGGTATAATCACTATTGATCCTACACTTAGCAGCCAGTTCGTTACTGCTATTATGATGATTGGTCCATATCTTGATTTGGGATTAACAATAAAACTCAATGATAAACCTGTTTCGTTACCTTATATAGTGATGACACAAAAACTGATGCAAAGTTTTGGAGTTTCAGTAACTATTGCTAATGAAACGATTGTAATAAAAGAAGGGAATTACAGTTTCACGAATTGTACTGTTGAACCAGATTGGAGTTCAGCCTCTTATTGGTATGAAACAGTAGCGTTATCTAATAAATCATCAATTTTCATTCCCGGACTGAAGAAGGACAGTATTCAGGGTGACAGTGTATTACCCGAAATATTCGAAAAGCTTGGTGTAAAAACTGATTTCTTTTATGATGGTATAAGGATAAGCAACTCAGACAACTTTGTCAGACGTTTATCATATGACTTCGGGGGATGTCCGGATATTGTACCGGCAGTTATGGCAACATGTACAGCACTGGGTATTGAAGCCGAATTCATTAATATTGACCATTTGATGTATAAAGAATCCAACAGGTTGGAAACGCTTGCATTGGAGCTGGGAAAAACAGGTGCTGTTATCGAAAAAAGAAATAATGTGTATGAATTAAAAGTCACTAACATTCCGCAAAAAGATATGGTTTTCAATACACACAACGACCACCGTTTAGCAATGTGCCTGGCACCTCTTGTTCTTAGATACGACACAATTAAAATAAATGAACCGGAGGTTGTGAATAAATCATATCCTGAATTTTGGGATGACTTTAAAAAACTTAATTTTGCATCAATTAATTGAAACTAATTACGTGTTATTGTGACTAAGCCACTGGAAGTAGATATATTTATCCCCTGTTTTATTGATCAGTTTTATCCGGAAACAGGATTTAATATGATCAAAGTTCTTGAAAAAGCAGGAGTAAAGGTTCATTATAATGCTGATCAAACTTGTTGTGGCCAAATGGCATTTAACAGTGGATTCTGGGATGAAGCAAAAAAGCTTGGAGAAAAATTCATCAAGGATTTTAGTAATGACAGGATGATAGTAGGTCCGTCAGCCTCATGTGTTGGTTATATAAGAAACGGTTATGATGAGCTCTTTTATAATGGAGCATTTCATAATGAGTACAAACAATTACAACGTTCCATGTTTGAAATTACCGATTTTTTGGTAAACATCGCCAGGGTTACTGATCTGGGCTCTGTTTTTGAACATAAAGTTACATTTCATGATTCATGTGCTGCACTACGTGAATATAAAATTGGTGATGAGCCTCGTCAACTTTTACAAAATGTTGAAGGACTTGAGCTTATTGAAATGGAAAACACAGATGAATGTTGTGGGTTTGGTGGCACATTCTCCATAAAGTTTGAACCAATTTCTACAGCTATGGCCGAACAAAAGGTACATAATGCTATAAATACAGGTGCTGAATACATAGTATCTACTGACAGTTCCTGTTTGATGCACCAACATGGTTATATCAAAAAGCATAACCTGCCTTTAAAAGTGGCCCATATTGTTGATGTGCTTGCTTCAGGACTTTAAGGATACCTTCAGATAATATTTATACATGTTTTTCCTATTTAAGAAATTCAGGTATTTCCTTTTTACCCAAGGGCTTACCAATTATTCTCTTGTTCTCATCAAGTACAAAAACTGATGGTGTAGCTGCTATGCCATATTCCTCGATTATATCACCATTCCAACCCTTTAGCTCAGCAATATTTATCCAGCCGTATCCGTTCTCAGCCAGGCTTTTTCGAAGATCCTCTTCAGATTCATCAATTGAAACAGCAATAACTTCCAGTTCATTCCTGTCACCATAAAACGAATCAATAACTGGCATAATCTCATCACAATGAGGACACCAGCTCGCCCAAAATATTAATACAGTTTTTCGTGCCTTAATTTCACTTAACACAATATCATTACCTTCAATATCTTTCGCTTTAAAATCAGGAGCAACTTTACCAATTGCAAGCTTATTTATCAACTCAATTTTATTTTCCAGTTTTAGTTTTCTTTCAGTGTTTTCACAAAACTGATCAAGAACACTGTTGTTAGCAATATGTATCAATCCTTTTTCAAATCCTATTGATTCAAACCCCTTAATCAGGAAGTCAGCTAAAAACTCATATACTTTTTGATTAATACCAGCATGTGAAAGAATAGTATCCACTCCTATCAACATAAAATCTTCGAGCTCTTCCTGAGAGTTTGCATCATTCTGATATAAACTCAGGTAACCCACAGCTTTAGAGGTTAAAAATGTACTTCGAATCAGCATTGTATCGTTGAAGTCAACGTTATCAAAAAAATGAAGCTTTTCGTACAACTGTTGATCACGGATACTTAATTTAGGGTTGGCAATAACAGGGCGATCACACTCCAGGTATTTTGCTGCCAGGGTTCCCTGATTATTTTCAACAAGTTCGTCTATTCTCTCATTTAATTCATCTTTCAGAAAAACAAATTTATCTACAGCCTCATTGTAGAAATCATCGACAGGCGGGTAATTGTTAAGGAAATTCTTAAGAACATCAAGCTTGTATAAATTCCGTCCTTTTATACCAAGATAATCATAATAAATCAGGTTCTCCACAGAACTGATTATCTGAATACCATCATCATTTTCAAACCCTGAGGTAATGAACTGAATATTTTCCCTGTTGTAAATCAGTTCTACAGCTTTTCCCGGACCATTTATTACAACATACATTCCCGGTAGCATTTCATCGCTACATGAAAAAGAAAATGCACCTGTATTATCAGTAACAGTAGTATCAACAATTTTTCTTTTTTCACCCAGTAACCTCATCAAATAAATATTCTCATTCTCCAATCCGTTAATGGTACCATTTATAATGTATTCCTGAGCAAAACCTGTGTAAAACAGACTCATCATTATAACAATAATGCAATTTCTAATCATATCAGTAATTTATTTTTCAAAATTAAACAAATCACTTAATTTTATCATCCATTAAACAATGTCCATATGAAATCTATATCTACAACATTTAACGATAAAATTGCCATTATTACATTTAACAATGATTCTAGACGAAATGCTCTTAGCGATGAAATGTTGCAGGAGTTGGAACATTGCTTTGAAAACTATTCAACCAAAGATGTCAGAGTTGTAATACTTAGAAGTAATAGCAATGCAAAAGTATGGTCAGCCGGTCTTGACATAAACCAACTACCTGAGCCCGGGAAAGACCCTTTACCATACAGTCATCCTCTTGAAAAATTAATGCGCAGAATAGAAGAATTCAAATCACCTGTAATTGCCATGGTTACAGGTTCGGTTTGGGGAGGAGGTTTTGATCTTGCACTAACATGTGACATGATAATCGGATCACCCAAATGTTCATTTGCCATAACTCCGGCAAAAATTGGGGTCCCCTATAATACAACTGGTTTAATGCATTTTCTGAATGCTGTGGAAATGAATATAGCTAAAGAAATGTTTTTTACTGCCAGGCCAATTAATGCCGAAAGGGCTTATAACATAGGCTTGATAAATCACCTGGTTGACACTGACGAAATTGAGTATTTTACATATAACCTTGCTAAAAAGATTTCAGAAAACTCACCTTTGGCAATTAGTGTAATAAAAGAGCAGCTAAATTTGCTTGGAAAAGCCAAACCTGTTACTCCGGATGTGTTTGAAAAAATAAATGAGTTGAGGGCAAAAGCATTTAACAGTTTTGATTTTTCTGAAGGCAAGAATGCTTTTCTGGAAAAAAGAAAACCTGAATTTAGAGGAAACTAGTAGCTTCTTAATCAATATTTACATGCATTAAAAACACTTTGCAAACCTACTTACTTATTTCTTTTTGAATAACTTTCAGCAAACCTTTCAATATACAATCCCATATTTTCATCGGGCATGGGAAGATGAGCATAAGCTATTGTACCATCAGGATTTATTAAGATATAAGTTGGATATGTTTCAATGTTATAATCTTCAAGCAGGAGAATACTATCTGACAGTGAAACAGCCTGCCAATCGGGGTTTGATAAGGTTTGAATATACTCTGTTAAATTCGGATCATCACCTGTAATAATTGAAAGAATGTCAAATTTTGCACTGCTTCTTTCATGAATATCATTTATTATATCTTTATGAAAATCACAAATACGGCAGTTTTCAACAACAAAACATAATAACAGGAATTTTCCCTTAAAACTATCAATGGATAATTTCGTGTTATTAATACTGTTTAAAACAAATTCAGGAGCTACAGTATTACTTTGAAGTTCCTGAAGTTTAATGATGTAATTACCGGCTATTTTCCTGTTTTCACTGAATTTCGAGTTTTCAGAAATATCAGTAAGCCTTGTAATTACGCTCTCTTTTTTCACATAACGATCATGGTAGTACCTTGATAATAAAAGCATTGACACAATTTCCTTTACTCTGTCATCCTTCTTAAGTAAAGTATCTCTTGATATCAGGTCATCAAGAAGTCCGGTATGTGGTTTACTGTTTATGGCAGGGATCAGGTCTTCATAACGAAAGGTACTTTCAGAGCTAAAATAACTTCTAAAGAACTCGTTGAAAAAATCTGTATATTGGATGTTATTGTATAATACCGGTTTGTTGACAAAGCAATTATCAAGTATCTTTTGGTTATTTTCCTTTTTACTTAACCAACTCAGATACCCAAGTGAGTAATTGATATAATTTTTAACAAACTCACTTTTGGTTTCAGTGGTATTCTTAATTTCATTTATAAAACCGGTTACTACTGACTTATCCCTGCTTCTGTAAATACTATTAACATTATTATATAAAAAATCATTATACCTGATATTAAAATCTTCAATATCATTTTGAATATTCCTGTCATCAGCGATGAGGTTAAATCTAAGTGGAAGTTTGTCAAAAACTGAACCAACCACATCTGAAGTGTCGGCAGGGATGTGGAACTTATAACCCGCATCCGGACTTATATAAAACTCTCCTTTTTCCAGTTCGAGGGCAAGATATGCGAACTGTGTAAGTTCAACCTCAGGATTTAAACTGAAATTCCCGGAATTATCAGTGTAAGTTTGGGCAATAGTTTGCTCAAGCCTGGAAAATCCATCTGCATATGTAATAATCCTGACGAGCTTATCCGGTTTATTTTCAGCATTACCAGAAACTACAGTGTTTTGAGAAAAGGCAACAAAAGAAGTTAAAATTAGAATAAAAGTTATACTGTTTTTCACTGTTTATAATTTTTTGAATAACGATATTAACAGAAAAATATTGGACTAATACTTAACCTCCTTTGGGATCATGGAGCTTACATCTCCACCATTACGAATTACATCCCTGACAATTGATGATGATACCGGTGTAAACTCAGGTTCTGTTAAAAGGAAGATAGTTTCCACCTCGACGGCCAGTTTTCTGTTTACCTGTCCGATACCTCTTTCAAATTCAAAGTCAGCCGCTGTTCTCAATCCACGCAGTAGATAATTTGCATTCTTCTTTCTACAGAAATCAACTGTTAATCCGGAAAAAGATTCAACTGACACTTTGGGTTCCGATTTAAAGATTTCCTTTAACCATGTCATTCTCTGCTTCAGATTAAACATACTTTTTTTATCAGAATTCACTCCTATTCCAATTATAATCTTATCAAATAATGGTATTGCTCTGTTCACAAGCGACACATGTCCGAGGGTAACCGGATCAAACGATCCAGGAAATATTGCTGTTCTTTCCATAAATTCAACACTATTACAAACAGTAAAGATATTTGTTTTATTATACAAATATAAATTAATAGAATACCGGAATTAAGGTTGAATAGAATTATTTAATCAAATCCTGCTGTAAGTATGGTAATGAATCGATTTAAAAGATCCCTAAATAATTAACTTGTGTCAACTACTGGAATTTACTTCTGGCATATGGTGTGATATCCTGTGTTGAAAAATCCTTATCCTGATATTTAAAATAACCTGCAATTGCTATCATAGCCGCATTATCTGTCGTAAATTTAATGCCGGGAATATGAATTCTCCATCCAAGATCGGCAGCCGTTTGTGTAATAGCCGACCTTAATCCTGAATTAGCGGAAACACCTCCTGCAATTGCAATTTCACTAATTCCTGTAACTTTAGCAGCTTTTTTTAGCTTGTCAAGTAATATATCTATAATGGTAAACTGTATTGATGCAGCAAGGTCAGCTTTATTATTCTCAATAAAATCATCATCAACTTTAAGTTTATCACGTAAAAAGTACAAAAATGAAGTTTTAAGCCCGCTAAAACTATAGTTAAGATCAGGGATTTTTGGTTTGGGAAAACTAAATGCAGAAGAGTTTCCAATCCTGGCTAACTTATCTATTTCAGGGCCACCAGGATAAGGTAAACTCATGATCTTCGCCGATTTATCAAAAGCCTCTCCTGCAGCATCATCAATAGTTTCACCAATAATTTCCATGTCTGACGGGCTGCTAACTTTAACAATCTGGGTATGACCACCCGAAACTGTTAAACATAAAAATGGAAATCCGGGAGTGTTTATCATTTCATCATCATCAAGAAAATGTGCAAGAATATGCGCTTTTAGATGATCAACTTCAATAATAGGAATATCCAATGCCAAAGCAAGTGATTTTGTAAAAGAAGTTCCAACCAATAGCGACCCCAATAATCCCGGACCCCTTGTAAACGCAATAGCACTCAATTGATTTTTGCTTATATTTGCCTGCTTAAGAGCAACATCAACAACAGGTATAATATTCTGCTGGTGGGCTCTTGAAGCTAGCTCAGGGACTACTCCGCCATATGAACTATGAACACTTTGATTTGCAATAATATTGGATAATACCCTGGTGTTTTTTATTACAGCAGCAGAAGTATCATCACATGATGATTCGATGCCTAATATATATGTCATTTGAAGAATAAATCTGGCAACAAAAATATTAAAAAAAAAATTCTTGGTATCCTGCTATATACCATTATTACAATAGCATTTATACCACCTGTACTAACACTGTTTTTTCAAAATTCAGCAGTTCAGACCATTTCAGCAAGATTTGCTGCTGATTTGCTATCCCGGAAGATAGATCAGAAAATAAGCATTGATAGGGTTAAAATTGGTTTTTTTTCTGGAATTTCCCTAAAACAATTAAAAGTTTACGATCAAAATCAAAATATTCTGCTTGGGGTAGGTAACCTTAAGGCAATTCCTGTTTACTCAGATTTTAGCTTTAGTCAGATCAGGTTTCTTTCAATTGATATTGATAGTGCCATGTTTAATATGGGTTCATACAAAGATGATGAAACTGACAACTTGTCTATGTTAATTCAAAAATTCACAGGAGAAGGATCTTCTTCAGGAAATAGCTCATTTTATCTTCACTCTGAAAACGTCAGACTTACAAACTCATCATTTAATCTGTTCAACCAAAACAGATCCTATGTCCTATCAGAAAACACAATGGACTATGCAAATATTCATATAAAAGAAATTAACATGGAGTTAAAAGACTTTAAAGTTATAAATGACTCCCTGAATATAAAAATTGAAAAGTTATCTGCTGTTGAAAGATGTGGACTTGTTGTAAAAAACCTAAGTACCGATTTTATTATTAGCTCTAAGGGGCTTTATACCAATAATGCAAAAATTGACATTAACAATTCATCCATAGATGTTGACTTCGGAATGAACTACAATAGCTACAGATCAATGAGTTACTATATTGACTCTGTAGTTATGACAGGTGATATTCACCCTACAACCGTGAATATGGCTGATATAGGTTATTTTGCTGATATACTTTTTGAGATGCCTAACGTTATTGGGATCACTGGAAAAATTAAAGGTACTGTAACTGATCTTACAGGTAATGATATACGTGTAAAATATGGCACAAATAGTCGAATCTCAGGTGATATAAGTTTTGAAGGACTACCCGATTTTTTCTCCTCGCATATCATTGGAAATAACCTTCGCATTACAACAAACCCATACGATATCAGTAACTTCTTTCTGCCAATTGAAAGTAAATACATTGAAATTCCTGACTTACTGCCTGTCGACGATCAAATTACCATTACAGGTGAATTTAATGGTAATTATGAGGACTTCAACAGTACGCTGGATATGATAGTAAAACAGGGAACCGTTAAATCCAAAATTGAATTTCGAAACAAACCCGACGATATTCAAATTTTAACAAAGCTGATCAGCGACTCCATAAATATTGGTAACCTGCTTAGCATGGAAGGATTTTTGGGGTTATCCAGTTTTAACCTCGACCTGATGATCAGCGGACAGGATTCAGATAACCTTTCTTATAAAGCGTCAGGAATGATTACTAATACTGATATACTGGATTATAACTATAAGCGAATTAAGATAGCAGGTAGTTACTTTGGAGATTCCATAACAGCAAATGTACGTGTAGGTGATAAAAACCTCATGATGAGTTCGTCTTTAAAAATGCTTCTTGGGGATAAGCCCGTAATTAATCTATACACAGATGTTACTAAAGCCAATCTGAGCAGGTTAAAGTTATGGAACGATCAGAAACTTAGTATTTCAACGAAGTGTAAAGCAAATGTAACAGGTTTGGATATTGAAACTCTTGATGCGGATATTTTACTCACATCCAACAAGTTTACTTTTGACGTGAATGAATATACATTCGACACAATCAGTGTTACTAAAGAAACCAACTCAACCAACGTTACATCTACAATCTTAATTTCTGATTTCGCAAATTTGCAGGCAGTTGGCAAATATAATCTTAGCACATTGCCTGAGAGGATCACAAGACTTGCCGATCATTATTTCGATATTGTCCCCGAAACTGATACATCAGGATTGATTGCTGATGAAAACATAACAGTTGGCGTGATAATAAATGAACCTGAAATAATTACCAACGAGTTCCTGTCTGGATTCAGAATATCACCCAAATCAACTTTAAATGCAGCTTTTGATTTTACCAGTTTCAACACAAAAGTTGATATGGTGTCTGACAGGATTATGAGAAACGGAGTAAAACTTGACTCAAACAGACTCAATATTTATTCTCAGGATGATCATCTGTTTGGTGAATTTTCTATTGCCAATATAATTCTTAAAGATAGTACGCCGGAGGATAGTATTGTTTTTGGACTGGATGACCTTAGCATATCTGCAGTTTTTGGAAATGATTCAGTAATTTACGGTGTTAACTGGGAGAACCGTAACCAGACAATAAAAAACTCAGGAATTCTTGAAGGTTATATATCGAAAATTTCGGACTCATTGAAATTCAGCATTGGAAAAGCAAACATTTTTATAAATGATATCATGTGGAGCATTGACCCCAATAATATGGTTGTAAAATATAATGATAGAATATTCTTTAAAAATTTCTTTATTGATGCCGGTAACTCAGGTTTTAAACTGACCGGAACTGTACCTAAAGAAGAAAACGATTCTCTGGTGGCTGAGTTTAATAACTGGAAACTATCAAATTTTGATATTATTACCAAACCAATGAACATTGATCTGGACGGCGAGATCAATGGGGTTCTTAACCTGAGTATGAAGCAAAATAACCCTACTCTTGTTTCCAACATTAAAATAGCTGACTTCGGACTAAACAATGAATATTTGGGAGATGCAAATATTGTAAATACATGGGATAATACAAGTAATTCGATATTTATAAAATCTCAAATAGTAAAAAAAGGCAACGCCGGAAGCGGTGAAATATTCAAAGCCAATGGATATTATTATCCTACCAAAGATGATGATAACCTGAATATTGATGTTTCATTTAACCGTTTCAAGTTAAAGACATTCGAACCATTCTTAAGTACTTTTATTGTAGACCTTGAAGGAAATACTTCAGGTGAACTTGCAGTAAGGGGCAGTATTAAAAGACCGGTAATAACAGGATACGCAGATATGCAACGTACCGGTATGAAAGTTGTTTATCTTAACACAAAATACTCCTTCTCAAATCAGATAGACTTTGTGGAGAATGGTATCAGATTTGATAAACTTGAGATTTATGACACTCTCGGAAATTCCGCTCAGATAGATGGTAGTCTGACACATAACTATTTTAAAGATCCGAAATTCGACATTGATATAACGACTCCAGGACTACTGTTCTTCAATACTTCTGAAAATATGAATGATCTGTATTACGGATCAGCAGTTGCTTCAGGCAGGATAAAAATTAATGGAAGCCCCGATGATATTGGACTAAGTATTGATGTTAAAACACAAAAGGGAACTTCAGTTATTTTACCACTTACCTATTCAGTTGAAATCTCAGATAAGGATTATATAATTTTCACCAAGAAAGAAATCGATACAATTTCAGATGAAAAGCTTATTAATATCATTAATGATGATAAAAAAAACAAACTAAGTTACGACATTGATATCAAGATGGAAGTTACACCAATTGCCGAGGTCGGTATCACTCTTCCTGACGATATGGGTACTATTGAAGCAAGGGGCAGTTCAAACCTGGCAGTAGATGTTAGCTCAGACGGAGAATTTTCACTGGTGGGCGATTATGTAGTTGAAGACGGATTATTCCAGTTTAAAATTGGTAACTTAGTAAGCAAACGGTTTGCACTGGTTAAAAATGGCAGAATATCCTGGTCTGGTAACCCTTATTCTGCAAACGTTGGTATAAAAGGGCTGTACAAGGTTAAAACCAGTCTTTCAAACCTTGGTATTCAGATCGATACAACAACTTCTTATAAAAACAAGGTTACAGTAGAATGTTATGTTGTATTAACCGGTGAATTGCTTGATCCAAATATACGATTCGAAATTAAAATGCCAAACCTTGATCCTGATTATCAGCGAATTGTATTTTCACAACTAGATACTACAAATACAGCTATGATGAACCAGCAAATGATCTCATTACTTGTTTTAGGTACATTTAGCTTCAATAATGCTGCCAATGTAAGCTTACAAAGTTCATATTATAACGTAATAGCAAATCAGCTAAGCAGCATGCTTTCACAGATAAGCGACAATGTGGATATCGGCTTGAATTATAAACCCGGTGATAATGTTTCACAGGAGGAATTTGAAGTAGCCCTGTCAACACAGTTATTTGATGACAGGTTAACTATCGATGGAAATTTTGGTATGACGTACGACAGAACTGAACAAAACGCCAGCAACATTGTCGGCGACGTTGACATTGGATATAAATTACGACCAGACGGCCAGTGGGTACTTAAGGTGTTCAACCATTCAAATGTAAATTCGTGGTACAACTACAGCAATTATGACCAGATATCTCCTTATACCCAGGGAGTTGGTATTGCATTCAGAAAAGATTTTAATAATATTAATGAGCTCTTTTCCGGTAAGAACAAGAAAAATAAAAAACAGGGTGAACAAAAAAAACCGGTAACAGAATCCGGGAAAAATGAGGATGAAGAAATAGAAAATGAAAATCCTTAATAGCCGGTAAACTAAAATGATCTAACTATTATTTCTATGGCATTGGTAGTGTATAAATCTTCAGCCGGATCAGGGAAAACAACAACCCTGGTTAATGAGTATTTAAAGATCGCTCTTGATCAGCCATATTCTTTCAGACATATCCTGGCAATAACATTTACAAATAAAGCAGCCAATGAAATGAAAGAAAGGGTAATTAATACTCTTAAAGAACTTTCAGACAAGACCATACCTGTATCAGATAAGATTTCTGGGCTGGTTGAAATGTTGGATATGAATATACCTGAAATACGAGATAGAGCAAAACAACTGCTCACGCTTATTCTTCATAATTATGATGAGTTTGCTATAAGTACAATCGATTCATTTATTCACCGAATTATCAGAACATTTGCTACAGATGTCCAACTTCCACAGAATTTTGATGTTGTTATTGATGAAGAAGATATTATCCCTGATATTATTCAAAATTTATATAATAAAGTAGGTAAAGATAAGGAGCTGACAAAAATCCTTCTCGACTTTGTTATGGATCAGACAACTGAAGAAAACAGCTTTGATCCTACATCTAAACTTGTTGAATTCCTAAAACAACAAATGAATGAAGATAGTTTCAGACAGGTCAATAAGCTGAATGAATTAACCACTTCAGGTCTGAGTAACATCATCTCACGTTTAAACAGAAAGATTGAATTTGAAAAATTCAATACCAGGAAAAATGCTCAATTAGCAATAGAGTTATGCGGTGAAAACAACCTTGAGCCTAAAGATTTTTACCAGGGAGCCCGTGGAATAATGTCATATTTTATAAAACTCAGTGAATTTAAAGTACCGGATGATAAACTATTCCCTGGTAAAATAGTTTTTGATACAATAAACAATGATAATTGGATCGGTTCAAAAACAAATGATACAAAAAGTAATTCCATCTTAGATATCATCCCCCGGTTAAGTGAATACTTTGATAATGCTTACAAACATTTACAACAGTATTTCCTGTACAGACTTATTTACAGTAAAATTTATTCACTTGCATTAATATTTGAGATAAAAAAGCTCTTTCAGGAATTTACCGAACAAACTGGCAAAGTTCACATATCAGAATTCAACAAAAAAATAAGTAATGAAATAGCCAATCAACCGGTTCCTTTTATCTATGAACGGCTTGGAAGAAAATACAGGCACTTCTTGATTGATGAATTTCAGGATACATCTGTATTACAATGGCAAAATCTTCTCCCGCTAATCGAAGAATCATTATCATACGGAAATTTCAATATGCTTGTTGGTGATGCAAAACAGGCAATTTATCGCTTTCGAAATGGTGAAGTGGAACTATTTGCAAATTTACCGGATCTGTATCCAAATGATGGATCACTTTTATCAATATCAAGGCAAAACCTGCTTCACAGGGAATACAGGGAAACCATTCTGTCAACTAACTGGAGATCATCTCCCCGGATAATTAATTTTAATAATGACTTCTTTAGTACAATTTCCGGATTTTTAACAGACAGAACACAGGATATTTACAGGGATATCAGGCAGGAAATACCATCCGGTAAAAAAGATGGGGGATTTGTATCAATTGATTTCGCAAGTATTGTTAAGACTGAAGAATTTAGTGAAGCAAGAAATAAGATTATAGTTGCAAAGCTTGAGTCTTTACTTAATAATGGCTATAACAATGAAGATATCTGCATTCTTTGCAGAACATCGAAAAGTGCTGTTGAAATTGCTGCACATCTTCTTGAAAACAATTTTGATGTTATGTCCTCCGAGTCATTATTGCTTTCAACATCCCCAAAAGTAAGGTTAATCCTGGCATTTTTTAAGCTTCTTGTTTATTCGGAAAATGAGTTGGCTCTGGCTGAATTAATCGATAACTACCGAATAATCTTTAAACCCGGACTGTCGTTTGATGAAGAATTTCAAAAAATCAGGAATAAACGATCACAAAGGATTACAAACATCTTTAATTTTTTAAAAATACAAAGCAGTTCGGAAAATATAACCTCTCTTTCAACATATGAAGTTGCTGAGTTCGCAATTCGTGAAATATTTGGTCAGAACGAACCCGATGTTTTTATCAGATATTTTCTCGATTTTACTTATGAAACAAATTTACCTCTGGACATGTTTCTTAATCGTTGGGAAGACAAAAAAGAGAAGTTGTTCATAACAATGCCTGACAATATTGATGCTATAAGGATAATGACGATACACAAAGCAAAAGGGCTGGATTTTGGTGCAGTAATTGTTGATGCTGCCAATTTAAAAGCACGAAATACCAAAGATGATTATTGGGAGGAATTGAATATTGAGGGTTTGGAAGAACTTAAGGTTGGTCTTCTTCCCATCACAAGAAAGCTTGAACATATAAACAGGCAGCAGGTTTATGAAACTGAAGTCTCTAAATCGGAACTTGATTTCTTTAATCTGCTCTATGTTGCATTTACCCGACCGGTGAATGCACTGTTCGCAATTGGACAGGCAGATAATGAATGGAATACCAAAGACAAATTTTCATCATATCTGATCGAATACCTGAAAATAGCCGGTATTTGGGAAGAGGATAATACAAGCTATACCTTTGGTAAGCTGCAGGAAAATCTGAAATCATCTCCAAAAGATACTGAAGAAACATTAGCATTGAATACATCAATACATTCATCATGGTTAGGTCAGCTGGTTGTAGTTCCCACAGAAAGTATTAGTCTTGAATCAACAAAAGGAAAGTCCAGCAGATCATACGGTAAACTAATCCACAAACTATTATCTGAAATTTACATAATTGATGATCTAAACAAAGTATTGTATGAACTAAATGAAACAGCAATTCTAACCGAAGTTGAGATACAAATAATTGAAGATATACTCAGGTCAGTGGTAGATCACCCCGAGTTGAACAAATACTTTCTTAAAGGAATCAATGCAAAAAATGAATCTGAAATACTACTTGATGATGGTACAATACTAAGACCTGACAGGATAATAATTGATGATAACTGTATTACAATAATCGACTATAAAACCGGTGAAGTTAAAAAACAGGACAGAACACAGCTATTAAGGTATAAAGACTCGTTCCGGAAGACTGGATACACTGAGATAACAGCAATGCTTGTTTATATAGGAGAAACAATAAAAGTTATCAGAATTTAGAAGATACTTTCGATGAGAAAGATTCCAATAATTCTCAAAAACGTTCACTGTTCATATTCGGACATCCGATGTTTAAAAATGGACAAAAAATACACATATTGAGTCAAAAAAATCAATTTATATTACTGATTTAATGGCAGTTAAAATGGTGGCACAGTATTAGTGTACGCTTTTTCTTTTATCATTAACCATACATACTAATATGAAAAAATTACTATTTGGATTGGTGCTGTTTTTTAGTGCAACTCTTGTTGCCCAGGAAGACGCACGATTATTAAGATTTCCGGCTATACATGGTCAGAAAGTTGTTTTTACGTATGCAGGTGACTTATACCAGGTTCCGTTGTCGGGAGGTATAGCACGTAAGCTTACAAGTGATGTAAACGGATATGAAATGTTTGCCCGCTTTTCACCTGATGGTAAAAATATTGCATTTACCGGACAATATGATGGAAACACAGAAGTATTTCTAATTCCAGCTGAAGGAGGAATACCACAGAGATTAACTTATACGGCAACCCTTAACAGAGATGATATTAGCGACAGAATGGGTCCTAATAACATTGTTATGGCTTGGCGAAATAACGATGATATTGTATATCGTTCAAGAAAACAAACCTTCAACTCTTTTAAAGGTCAACTGTTTGAAGTATCAAAAGAAGGTGGACTTTCCGAAGAATTACCATTACCCAGCGGTGGATGGTGTTCATTCTCAAAAGATGGGAAAAAGATGGCCTATAACAGAGTATTCCGCGAGTTTAGAACATGGAAATATTATAAAGGAGGAATGGCTGATAACGTTTGGATTTATGATTTTGAAACAAAAGAAACTGTAAATATTACCAACAATGATAATCAGAATATTTTCCCAATGTGGCATGGAGATAAAATTTATTTCCTGAGCGATCGTGACAGAACAATGAACCTGTTTGAATACGATCTAAATACAAAAACCACAACAAAGATCACCAATTATACAGAGTATGATATTAAATTCCCTTCGCTGGGTAATGAATCCATTATATATGAAAATGGAGGATATTTGTATAATTACAACTTTGCTAGCAAGCAAATAAGCAAAATCTCTGTTACTATTAATAACGATTTTGCTACAGGCAGGGATGAATTGAAAGATGTATCGAAAATGATTAATTCATGGGCTGTCTCACCTGATGGTAAAAGAGTTGTATTTGGCGCAAGGGGCGATGTATTTACCATTCCTGCAAAATCAGGTATTACCAGAAATCTTACAGAGTCATCAGGGGTTCATGACAGAAACGTTGAATGGTCGCCAAAAGGAAAATATATTTCTTTTATAAGTGACAGAACCGGCGAAGATGAAATATATATTCAAAATCAAAATGGTAAAGAAGAGGCAATACAACTTACTTCCAAATCTGACACCTATAAATACAATCCTATTTGGTCACCCGATGGAAAATTCCTGCTTTGGGGTGATAAAAACGGGAAATTAAATTATATAAATATCGATACTAAGAAAGTAGTTGAGGTTGACGAATCTGAATCATGGGAAATTCGCGATTATGCCTGGGCTCCTGACAGCAAATGGATTGCTTATACATTGCCTGTATCATTTACAGTAAACAGGATATACATCTACAATCTTGAAACCGGTGAAACTAAACCGGTAACAGATGAATGGTATAACTCAAGCCAGCCTTCTTTTGACTCAAATGGTAAGTATTTATTCTTCAGTTCGGCTCGTGATTTCAATCCAATATATTCACGCACCGAATGGAATCACGCATACCGTGATATGAATAAGATATACTTTATAACCCTTGAAAAAAGTACTCCATCTCCATTTGAACCTGAAAACGATGAAGTAAAAATTGCTGAAGAAGATTCCGGAGAGAAAAAAGAAGACAAAAAAGAAGACAAAAAGGAGGATGCAAAAAGCGATGATAACGAATTTACAGTAAAAATTGATTTTGATGGAATTATAAACCGTATTATCGGACTCCCTGTAAAAGCTGCAAACTACTGGAGTATCAATGCAATTGATAACACTGTGTATTATAATGTATTCGCTTCCGGGGATAAAGGTGTTACATTTATGATGTATAACCTTAAAAAACAAAAAGAGACAGAACTTGGTAAAATAGGATCATATATTATTTCTGCTGACCATAAGAAGATGTTCGTAAGCATGCAGGGTAAATATGCTGTAATTGATATGCCTCGCGGTAAGATTAAACCAGACCATTATATTGATGTATCGAACATGAAAGTAATGGTAAATCTTAAGGAAGAATGGGAACAGATATACAATGAATCCTGGAGACAAATGCGTGACTTCTTCTATGCACCAAACATGCATGGAGTTGACTGGCCTTCAATACAGAAAAAATATGAAGTATTGCTTCCATATGTAAATAACAGAAACGATCTGAATTATATAATCGGGGAAATGATTGGTGAACTCAGCGTAGGACATGCTTATGTATCAGGAGGTGATAAGCCAAAGCCCAAGCGTATTAAAACCGGTCTGTTAGGTGCCAAAATAAGCAAAGATAAATCAGGATACTTCCAGGTTGATGAAATACTCATGGGTGAAAACTGGACTAAAGGTGCCAGGTCTCCATTATCGGAAGTTGGTGTTGATGTTAATGAAGGTGACTACATTCTGTCTGTAAACGGTAGCTCAGTTAAAGATGTAGATGATATCTACAGCCTGCTGGTTGGAACAGCCGGAAAACAAGTGATTCTTACTGTAAATTCCAAGCCTGAAACTGAAGGATCAAAAGATGTGATTGTAATTCCTACTGATGATGAATCAGGATTATATTACTACACCTGGGTAATGGGTAATGTTGAAAAAGTGAACAAAGCCACAGACGGTCAGGTTGGTTATATTCATATTCCTGATATGGGTCCTGGTGGATTAAATGAGTTTGTTAAACATTTTTATCCACAGCTGAACAAAAAAGCATTAATAATTGATGATCGTGGAAACGGTGGCGGTAATGTTTCACCTATGCTTATTGAAAGATTAAATCGTGAACTTACGTTGTATGGTATGTCCAGAAATAATGGTGTAAATACCAAACCCCGTGAAATGATGAGAGGTCCGAAAGTATTACTGTTGGACAATTATTCTGCTTCCGACGGAGACTTATTTCCTTATCAGTTTAAAAAGCTGAAAATGGGTACACTGATTGGTGTAAGATCCTGGGGTGGAGTTGTTGGAATACGCGGTTCCATGCCATTCATAGATGGTGGTGATTTACGCAGACCGGAATTCGCTCCTTTCGACGAAAATGGAAATTGGGTTATCGAAGGCTATGGTGTTGATCCTGACATTGTTATTGACAATGATCCAGCAAAAGAATATGCAGGTGAAGATCAGCAGTTAAACAAAGCTATAGAAGTTATACTTGAACAACTAAAGGATTACGATCCGTTACCTGAAATTCCGGATTATCCTGATAAAAGCAAATAAGTGTCGATAGATTATAGGAATGGTAGTTAAAAATGAAATATGGGATAGGGGTGTTTTTGGGAGATGTAGTTAGTGAATAAACACACCCCTAGACCTGTATTTCAAGCTTGATTCATCATTACGACAATTAAAAAATACAGAAAACTGAAACCAAATTTTAATCAGTAATAATTTGTAGACCAAAGGCTTTCCTTTCAGGAGGGCCTTTTTTTTGATCCTAATCCCTCTAACCTAAAACAACTTTTGAGATGTTTCCACGTTATTCTGTCATTACAATAGAACATCCTTATGCTGATAGTTGCTAAACATACAATCATTAAAATTATTCTTCTGTTCCTAATATTGACACTTGAATCTTTTAATTATAAACACATTATAAATGACAAGACTTCAAGCTATAACCATTATTATGACAGTCCTCATGGATTGATAATCGACTGGAACAAAAATGTTAAGCTTAAACAGTCGGATTTCAAGGCTAAAAGAAAGGCCACACCAGGATTTGCAGTTGCCACAACGGCCAGTGCTTTCGGATATAACCTGGTTAACGATAACGGAAATATTAGTGGTAGTATTTATGTTAGGTTTTATTGCGACAGTTCATGGTGGAATCCTGATTACAAAAACAGTGATATCCTTGATGAAATACTTGAACATGAACAACTTCACTTTGATATCTGTGAAGTGTACGGAAGAAAGTTATTCAAGGAGATGATAGCATTACATGAAGCTGGTAAGCTGAATGGAATCAATATTGATCGTATGCATGCCCGACTTGACATGGAGTATTCTCAATATCAGGACAGATACGACAGGGAAACAAACCACAGTATAAACAGGCAGGAACAGGAAAAATGGAATAAAAAAGTAAAAAAAGAACTCAATTCTTTATCAAAATATACCGGGTACGCACAGTTTAACATGGATGAGATCAGGTAGTAGCCTGATATCGCTTTCAAAATCCGATTGTAGTATTCCTATACCACAAAAAAAGTACCTTTGTATAAATCAATAGTATAAACAATGCAATGGGATAATATTTCCGGCTTTAACATCCATAAGCTAAAGCTGGGCTCTGATGATGAAGGTGCAGTTGAGGCAACTGTTATCCGGAAAAAGTCAGCTATAATATCTGACAAAGCAATTCTTTATATACATGGATTTGTTGATTACTTCTTTCAGGATCACTTATCTGACTGGGCGAATTCCATAGGATTTAATTTCTACGCAATAGACCTTCGAAAATACGGAAGATCAATATTGGATCATCAAAAGCCGAACATGACCCGAAACCTAAAGGATTATTATGAAGAAATTAAACTGACTATAGAAATAATCCGACAAGAGGATAAAAACAACAACCTCGTATTACTTGGACATTCAACAGGAGGGCTTATTTCATCGCTTTTTACACATGATTTCAGAGACGAGTCTCTGATTGATTTACTAATTTTAAACAGTCCGTTTTTCGATTTCAATAAACCAAAATTTTTTAAGAGGTCTGTATTACCGTTAGTAGCCAGACTTGGACTCAGGTTCCCATCCATACCATCACCGGAAGGATTAAAAGATGGATATGTAAAAAGCATACACAAAGATTTCCATGGTGAATGGGATTTTGATTTTAAATTCAAACCGGTTAAAGGATACAAGATAAACTTTGGATGGATCTCGGCAATTTATTATGCACAAAAACGACTACAAAAAGGATTAAAGATAGAATGTCCGACAATGGTTATGTACTCCTCCAACAGTGTTACTCCCGGTAATTATAATGAAAAAATGAAGTTGGCTGATGCAGTATTGAATGTTAAAGATATTAGTAGATTTGCCACTTCGATCGGAGAGAACGTAAAACTGCTTGAGATTACAAATGGAGTACATGATTTAATACTTAGTGAGAAAGAAGTTCGTAATACCGTTTTTGAAGAAATGACCTCATTTATAAAACGAAATGAAATTCCGGAAATGAATCATAGTTACTGACAACAGCATTTACATAATCTACTCCTATACAGTTATTTAATGAAGTTTATAGACTACAGAATATCGGAAGATATCAAGAAAAGTTTGAATGAGCATAGCTTCAAACGACCAACTGATATCCAATACAAAGCAATTCCATCAATACTGAAGGGTGAAGATGTACTTGCAATAGCGCAGACCGGAACAGGAAAGACAGCTGCATTTGCAATACCAATAATACATTTAGTAAACCAGCTAAAAGATAAAAGAGAAGCCCGTGGGATACAATGTATTGTTTTGGTCCCTACCCGTGAACTGGCTTTACAGATAACCGATGTATTTAATCAAATAGGAAAGTACACAAATGTGAGAACATTGACTGTATATGGAGGAGTTGATCAGGATCCACAAATTCAAAGCCTGAATTCCGGAGTAGATATATTAATTGCAACACCGGGCAGGATGTTTGACCTTGTAAGTCAAAAACACATTTTACTTAACAAAGTAAAAACACTTATACTTGATGAAGCGGATCATATGCTTGACCTGGGCTTTATAAAAGATATCCATGACCTGCTCAGATTTTTACCAAAACGGCACCAAACATTGTTCTTTTCAGCAACTATTGATAAAAAAATCAAAAAAATAGCGTATTCTCTGGTTAAAAATCCAATAAGGATACAGATATCGCCAAAAGATCCTGTTGCAAGAAATATAGAACATTCTGTTGCATATATTGAAATGGACGACAAAAGATTTTTTCTTGAAAGAATTGTTAACAATAACCCTGATAGTAAAATACTTGTTTTTGTGCGAACAAAAGTAAGGGCTGAAAGAGTTCTAAAAGCCCTTGAAAGAGTTGGTATTAAATCTGCCACAATACATAGTAGCAAAGATCAGAGCGACAGATTATCTGCACTTAATAACTTTCGCGAGGGTAAAAATAATATCCTGGTTGCCACTGATGTTAGCTCTCGGGGAATAGATATACCAAATGTTGATTTTGTTGTAAATTACGATCTTCCTGATCAGGCTGAAAATTATGTTCACAGGGTTGGAAGAACCGGAAGGGCATCAAAAAAAGGTCAGGCAATTTCATTTTGCAGCAAAGGTGAAATAAATATACTTCAGGAAATAGAAGGTTTCCTGAAAAAGAGAATTACAGTTCTGGAGATATCCAAAAACGAATATCTCCAAACCATTGAATTTTCAGGTGAATCTCATGCAGACTGGAAGTCTCTCCTAAAAAACGCAGAGCAATCTGAAAGAAAAAGAAAAAAGAAGAAGAAAAAGAATTAGCTACAAAAAACACGTAATCACTATATCTTTTGTACTATTCTTCAATTACAATTTCGTTAGTAACTTCAGCCGCTTTATTTAACATGGCATTTACACCACAGTAGCGCTCCTGTGATAAATTTACTGCTTTCTCGATTTTTGATAAAGGTAAATCTTTACCTCTGAAAGTATATACCAAATGAATTTTATGATAGTATTTAGGGTGCTCATCGGTAAGCTCACCTGTTACTTCAACATTAAAATATTCAGGAAAAACTCTCATTTTGGCAAGTATTGAGACAACATCCATACCTGTACATCCTCCCAAAGACACCAATGTTAAGGCTTTTGGACGAGGCCCCAAATTTTTACCTCCAACTTTTTCATCAGCATCCAGCTTTATTTTGAAATCATTAACTTCAGCTTCAAATGCCATATCACCACTCCAGGCTACATTTACTTTGTTATTCATAGTTATAATTTTATTGCAAAAATATGATTTTATTGTTTCAAACGTTAATATACTATTAATACAAAGCACTTGGCAATAGGCTGTTTTTTGACTATTTTTGCAAAATGCCATTCTAAAATTAAAATCAATATATTTTTTTGCATGAATATTATTAATACCAACGATAAACGTGGTTTGACTAACAGATCACTAAGAATAGTAAAATTAATACTTGATGAAAATCCTGTAATTAAAGAAGTAATTACAAAATCTGATTCTTTTGATGAGGCATTTGAGGAACTTAAATTAAGGATCAACGAATACCTTGATGAGAATCCTAACATAAACTACTATATTAAAAATAAAGGTGGTATAATCGACAATCTCTCATGGAGAGACATGGCTGTTATCAGACTTTTAAATTACATCAAACATGAAGGTACAGAATATACAGATCCCAACAGGAATAACTCTCTAATAATAAGCAGCCCCATAAAAAATCTTTTCAATGCTGTTAAATATGGTAAAGGAGAATCAAACAAAGATTTTTTCCTAGATATGCTGTATTTATTCAGACAGTTAAACGGGAAATTAAAACATAAACTTCCCTCTGAACAAAAAATTAAAACCTGGATGACAAAACATGCATCAGGCTTATCCGAATCGGTTATAAAAAACCGCATGGAGAACAAGGAGCGTATCTTAAGAATAATAATAGGTGAGATCAGTGCAGGAGAACACCAAAGCAAGCGATTCTACTTTGATGAGGGTATGACAGAAGAAGAGAAATACCAGCGTGCATTAAAATGGTGGGATGATTATTACTTCCACCTTCGGTTTGCTGTAAGATCACCGGAGAAGTTGAACAAAATGCTTGATTATTCTTTGCGACCAACCAAGCTCAAAACACTCAATGATGCTTATGAAGCTGGAATACCGTTCTTTATTAATCCATATTACCTTTCATTAATTGATGTTAAAGTAACACTCGGTAAGACTGGTTTAGACAGAACACTTCGTGATTATATATTCCACAGTCGGGAGCTTGTAGAAGAATTTGGTAATATTGTAGCCTGGGAGAAGGAAGATATTGTTGAACCCGGAAAGCCAAATGCTGCAGGATGGATACTCCCTGAATTTCATAATATCCATCGTCGATATCCTGAAGTGGCAATTTTTGTGCCGGATACACGTGGAAGAGCATGTGGAGGTTTATGCGTTTCATGTCAAAGAATGTACGATTTCCAAAGCGGACATTTAAATTTTAACCTGGATAAACTCAAGCCAAAATTATCCTGGAAGAAAAAAATGAATATTCTTCTTAATTATTTTGAAGAAGATCCACAACTTAGGGATATATTAATTACAGGTGGAGATTCATTTATGAATACCGATGAGTCGCTCAAACTTATACTTGACAGTATTTATAAGATGGCATTGAACAAGAAGAATGCTAACCTTGACAGGGAAAATGGTGAAAAATATGCCGAAATTACAAGGGTTCGTATGGGAACCAGGTTACCTGTGTATTTACCACAAAGGGTTACAAAGGATTTTGTAAAAATACTTTCCGAATTCAAAGAAAAGGCGGGTAAAATTGGAGTTAATCAGTTTGTTATTCAAATCCATGTTCAAAGTGCCATGGAGGTCACTCCTCTAATGAAAAGGGCTGTATCAAGATTGCTTTCAGCAGGCTGGTTAGTTGTTAATCAGCTTGTATTTACTGCTGCTGCATCCCGTCGGGGACACACAAACAAGTTACGTAAAGTACTGAACGATATTGGAGTAATATCCTACTACACATTCTCAGTGAAAGGATTTATGGAGAATTACCACAATTTTGCAACTAACGAAAGGTCTGCTCAGGAAAAAACAGAAGAAAAAGTTATCGGACGTACAGATCCCGAACTAATAAAGGAAATTTCACATCTCCATGATGATGTTGAGAATGTACAGAAAAAGATTGCTGAGTTAAGAAAAAAATACGACTTACCATTTCTTCCAACCGATCGAAACATGCTTAACTTACCGGGAATTGGCAAAAGCATGACCTACAACACAATAGGGATCACTAATGACGGCAGAAGAATTCTTGAATTTGATCATGACCACAGCAGAAATCATAGTCCGATCATAAATAAAATGGAAAAAGTTGTGATAATCGAATCAAAATCAATTGCCTCATATCTGAAACAAATGGAGGTAATGGGTGAAAATCCCGAAGATTATTCGACCATATGGGGATACTCACTGAGTAAAACCGAAAACAGGATGCCTGTATTTAAATATTCTGAATATGATTATAAAAAAACTGAGGTAATGCTAAACTACCAGGAAGATGACGAAGAGTAACCATATTATTCTTTTTCAAAAAATTCCTCAAAATCAGGATAATTAAACTCATTTTTCGCTACTTCAGGTGAAAACGTAAAATAGGTTATTTCACCTTTAGCACATAAAATACCTGAAGGATCGAATAATTCCACAAAAATGTCAACCAGGTTCCTTCTTTTTTGGAGAAATGACGCCCTAAGTAGAAGTTCACCTTCAAGTATTGTTACAGGTTTAATATATCTGACATTTAAATTTGAAGTAACTCCTGCCGTTTTAAGTTTCACCTGAACAAACCAGGAGCCAATCTCATCCATAAGAGTTGCCTGGATTCCACCATGTAGAACATTGTGGTAACCCTGCAGAAAGTTTGATGGCTGCCAGTTGCATATAACATGATCACCATCTTCAAAAAATTCCATTTTTAATCCATGAGCATTTTCGGGAGAACATCCGAAACAATTGTATCCCTCATATTTTGGATATGGGTTTAATATCTTTTTCATTTAACCAGCTCGCCATTTTTGTATTTCTCGGTTTCGGTCAACACACCCTCTTCATTATATATTAGCCACTTACCGCTCTTTTGACCATTCTTGTAACCTCCGGTCTTCTTTAATACTCCATTTTCAAAATATTCTTTATAATCACCAACGTTCACACCATTCTCATACACCTGAACAGTTCTTAAAGTATCATTACTGTAGTATGTCTTTTGTTCGCCATGAAAATCACCATCCTTATAGTTGTATTCAGCCACAAGTTTTGACTCCGTGTTAAACCACTTAGCCAATCCGTTTTTATGACCTTTTGAGTAGTGGCTTTCCTCCTGAACTGCACCTCTGTCGTAATAAACGATTCTTTTTCCTTCAAGTTGTCCGTGACTGTATTCTTCAACAAGTTGTACCTTTCCACCCGTTCTGAACTTCATATACTTACCGTCAAGGCTGTCATTTTTGTACTCAGCCTGCTCTTCGATATAACCTCGTTTACTAAGTTTTAAATAAACACCGTTCTTTAAACCATTACGATATTTCTCAATAGTATGAATCTGGCCCGAACTAAAATACGTAATCCAGTTACCAACTTTTAATCCGTTTTTATAATATCCTGACACTGATGTATTCCTCTGCTTCTCAAAAAAAGGGCCATCAATAATTGAATCAGTATTTTCAGAATCTGCCTGAGAATAGGATAACAGACCGGTTATCATTATAAGAGAGACGAAAAAATATCTTTTCATTTTTATTTGTTTTGATACAATGCAAAGATATTGGAATCGCAGGTAAATAACAATTAATATATTAGTTAGGTAATAACCTATTTTCCCTGGTATAATATAATAACACAGGTCGTTAACATTTAACAGTATAAGGATATGATCAACAATTGGAATAAAAAAAGACCAGACCGGACATTGGGGATTAGTCCGATCTGATCAACCAAAACCATTTTATGGATTACAAATTGCCCGCCATTTATGTTATAATAACCTGCTATAAAGATTAAAACGAGCAGAGAGCATAATCACGTTCTTATTATTTGCAATTTACGTGCCATCAATTACACCAAACTGTTAATCATATAGTTACATAATAATGGTACTCCCCGGATAATATCGACTAACCGATATCATAGATTATAATAGCAATAATAATTGATAACTATCCGATTTCGTAGATTGTCAGGCCGGTAAACTGTATGATGTTAAAATGATATGGGATTTAGACCTGCTATGAAGACGAGGATAGCAATTTTATTGCTTTGATACAAAGCATAATACTTTAAGTGAACAGGAACAAGGATATCAGGACTAATGATTTTCAATTCCCTGAAACAGGGATGATAGTCTGATTAACTGATTTCTCCTTTTAAATCGAAAAAATCAGAATCAATAATTTTCACGTTATAAAACCCGCCAATGTTAATGTTATTTCCCTGGTCTGCTATTATAACTTCATTATCAACCTCCGGAGAATCGTATTCTGTCCGACCGATATAATTATCGCCTTCTTTCCTGTCAATAATTACTTTTAGATTACGACCGACAAATCTTTTATTAGCTTCATATGATATTTCCTGCTGCAACATCATTATCTGATCTCTTCGGTTATCCTTTGTTTTTTGACTTACATTATCCTCCAATTTAAAGGCAGCAGTATCCTCTTCGGGGGAATAGGTAAAAACACCAAGTCTGTCGAACCTTGTCCTTCTGACAAAGTCCATTAGTTCTTTAAACTCCTCATCTGTTTCACCCGGATAACCAACTATTAATGTTGTTCTTAAAGCTACCCCGGGAACTCTAGATTTTATGATATTGATAAGTGCTTCGGTTTTTTCACCACCTACACCCCTTCTCATGGATCTTAATATACGACGGCTAATATGTTGCAATGGCATATCAAGATAAGAACACACTTTAGGATTATCGCGCATAACCTTAAGTAATCCTGTTGGAAAATTTGTCGGATAGGTATAATGTAACCTGATCCACTCAACACCATCAACTTCTGATATACGTTTTATTAAATCAGGTAACTCCCTTTTATTGTATAAATCTATACCGTACCATGTTAAATCCTGTGCTATCAGTATAAATTCCTTTACACCTTTTGCAGCCAACAACTCAACTTCTTTTATAATATCCTCTTTTGGTTTGGAAATATGGCTGCCACGTATTAACGGAATTGCACAAAAAGAACAGTTTCTGTTACAACCTTCAGATATTTTAATATATGCATAGTGCCCCGGAGTTGTTAATACTCTTTCCCCTAATAAATCGTGTTTGTAATCAATTCCAAGACTTTCAATCACTTCCGGAAGTTCGTTTACACCAAAAATGCCATCAATATCCTTAATCTCATCGGTTAGCTCTTCTTTATACCTCTGAGATAAACAACCAGTTACGATAACCTTCTCAACCAATCCGTCTGCTTTTGCCTCCACTGCTCTCAGAATAGTATCTATTGATTCTTCCTTTGCATCATTAATAAAACCACAGGTATTTATAACAACAATATCAGATTGTTCATCAGAATCGTGTATTATAGTATAATCACCTTTTAGTTGACTCATTAACACCTCAGAATCCACCAGATTTTTAGAGCATCCCAATGTAACAATGTTTACCTTCTTTTTCATTTAACTGTTAATCTTATGCAAACAGGCTTTCAACAAATTCCTTTCTGTTAAATACCTGGAGGTCTTCCATTTTCTCTCCAACTCCAATATACTTTACAGGTATTTTAAACTGATCGGAAATCCCTATCACTACACCTCCTTTAGCTGTACCATCAAGCTTTGTAAGAGCAATTGCATTTACATCTGTTGCAGCTGTAAACTGTTTTGCCTGCTCAATTGCATTTTGCCCTGTTGAAGCATCCAGTACCAGAAGAATCTCATGTGGAGCATCTGCAACAAGCTTCTGCATAACCCGACTCGTTTTTGAGAGCTCATTCATAAGATTTACCTTGTTATGAAGTCTTCCTGCAGTATCTATAATTACCACATCACAATCCTGAGCAATTGCTGATTTAAGCGTATCATAAGCAACTGATGCAGGGTCAGCTCCCATTCCCTGACTTACTATAGGAACATCAGCTCTGCCAGCCCATATTTTAATCTGATCAACTGCTGCAGCCCTGAATGTATCTGCCGCTCCAAGCATAACTTTTTTACCTGCCATTTTAAAATTGTAGGCAAGTTTGCCAATTGTTGTTGTTTTTCCAACCCCATTTACTCCTACAACAAGAATTACATATGGTTTACGACCTTCGGGCAGATCAAAATCAGAACCATCTCCTGTATTGTTCTCAAGCAACAACTGTTCGATCTCATCCTTGAGTATTAAGTTTAATTCTTCAACACCCAGGTATTTATCCCTGGCAACTCTGTCCTCAATACGTTCAATTATCTTCAGTGTTGTATGTACTCCAACATCTGACATAACCAACGCTTCTTCAAGGTTATCAAGAACTTCATCATCAACCTTGGATTTACCTATTACCGCTTTTGATAATTTATTAAAAACATTTTTACGTGTTTTTTCAAGGCCTTTATTAAGATCTTCTTTCTGCTGCTTCTTTGAAAAAATTGAAAATAACCCCATGCTCGTATAACTAATTATAGTAATTATTCTTATTATTTAAATTAATACCAGTTTCAAATATCCTGTTAATTAAACCGGTTAACAAACGGGTAATTGCTGTTAAAACAGATGTTTTCCCGACTTCTGTCATATCCCAAACGAAAACAATTCCGCCAATAAATGAGGGAGTTGCAAAGTTCTTAATTTATTTTATAATTTCAGTAATAATCAAACCAAAAGATTGATTTTATATACAAAAAAAGCTTTCCCCCACAATGCAGGAAAAAGCTTCATCTTTAAGATCAACAATGTATCTTAACTAAACTCTATTTCTTGTCAAAATATTCTTTAACCTGATCGGTTGGAACAATTTCTTCTTTAAATGTATAAGCGCCAGATTTAGCTGATCTGCTCATCTTGATTACTTTTGCGAAATCCTTTCCTGAGGATTGTAACGATGCAACAACTTTCTTAGCCATAGTATATATTATTTAATTTCTCTGTGAACAGTCATTTTTTTCAGGATCGGGTTATACTTCTTTAACTCGAGCCTTTCAGGAGTGTTCTTCTTGTTTTTCTTAGTTATATATCTTGAAGTTCCAGGCATACCACTGTTCTTATGCTCAGTACATTCCAGAATTACCTGTATCCTTGCGTCTTTGCTCTTTTTAGCCATTTCTGTATTCGCTTTAAATTTCGGACGGCAAAAATACCAACTTTATATATAATATCCAATATTAATACTGTAATATTTTCAATTATTCATAATTGTCTGAATATAAGGTGTTATACCGGCGAAAAAGAACTCAACCGCTATAACCATTACGATCAGGCCCATTAATTTCATCATTATTTTATTACCCTTGTCGCCCAAAAACTTAGTAATACCCACAGCACCAATCAAAACGATCATTAATGTAATCGCTACCAGTACAATTGAAGTTATTACAAGTGCTGAGTTGGAAAAACTATCACTTTCTCCCATAAGAATTATTGCATTGGTAATAGCTCCCGGACCAGCGATCATCGGAATTCCCAATGGTGTTATACTAATATCATCAACATATTTCTCAACATCTTCAGCTCTTATTTTCATTGGACTCAACCGCGCGTTAAGCATATCATAACCCATGATAAAGAACAAAACTCCACCCACAACCTGTAATCCGGCTACTGAAATTCCAAAAAAGTTAAACAGGTATTCACCAAGAAAAGCGAATAAGATCAACACAAAAGTAGCAGTGATAGTTGCCTTAACTGCAGTTTTTCTTCTCTCCCGTTTTGATAACTCTGAAGTCATTGTTAAAAAAACAGGCATAATACCCATCGGGTTCATCAATGTAAAAAATGAAGTAAAATAAAGAAGAATTGTTGTTAAAGTTTCCACTTGTCAGTTTTGAAAAAATTTTATCAGCCAGATCAAAATATAGCATTGATCCGGCTGATCAAAATATTATAATTCTGATATTTTAATGTTTACAATATCAATGATCGTGTCTCTTAATTCTTTCGCTTTCAGTTCAATCTCCTGTCCTCTTTTTATCAGGTCAGCGGTAAACTCTTTATCATCAATTCCCGAAGCGTTGATCTTTACATTCAGGTACGCACCTTCCACAGCTGTTAAGGCACATAATGCTCCAACTCCTGCATCAGACACCGAGTTTGGGTTACCGGTTTCTGCCATTACCTTCATTACTTCCATCGAATTAAATGATGTTTCCATTACTTTAAACGGAATCTCCATAGCATATTTCGAGGCGTTTTCAATTGCTTCTTTTCTCAACTGTTTTTCATCATCTGTTTTCTTTGGCAGACCAAATGCATCCATGATTTTGTTAAAAGCATTTGTGTCTTCATCAACAAGCCGTAATAACTCATCCTTATATTCCTGTCCTTTGGCTGCCCAGTCTGAAAATTCTTCCCATCTCTCATCCCATCCTCTTTTGTGTGAGCTTAAATTAGCAACCATGGTTCCCAGGGATACACCAAGTACTCCGGCATATGCAGAAATTGATCCTCCTCCGGGTGCTGCAGACTCAGATGCTGTTTCGTTGGCAAATTCTGTTAAAGACATGTCAACAAGCATCTTGTCGTTTGACTCAAGTAAGTACTCAATTATTCTTTCTTTAGGATTAAACGGCTTAAGATCATCAAGACCCATTGATTTAATAGCTATTCTCACAAGCTCATCATTATCAACACCAACTGAGCGTTTTTGCTTTCTAAGGAAATACCTACCTGCTTCAAGCATTGCTTCCAGAGGTATTAAACCTACCAATTCTGATCCTGTAACACGGATTCCCCTTGCTTCGGCTTTTTTCCATACCTCATCGTACGCAATATGAACAGGAGTAATACTTATATTTGTGAGGTTCATTGATATCTGTGCAACATCATATTCGTCAATAAACCAGCCGATTGCTTTTACTGATTTCAGCGATCCAGGGATCATTACCGGTTTGCCGCTGGCATCTTTTACTATCTTTCCGGTAAGCGGATTTCCTTCACGTTTTGTTCTTCCTCTTTCTCTAACATCAAAGGCAATTGCATTCGCCCTTCGTGTTGATGTTGTATTCAGATTCACATTAAATGCAACAAGAAAATCACGGGCGCCAACTGCTGTAACACCGGTTCCGGCAACTTTTTCATTAAACTCAGCCGGCCCAAAATCAGGCTTCCAGTGAGGATCTGATAATTTTTCCTTCAATCCCTCATATTCTCCTGAGCGGCAATTAGCCAGATTTTTCCTTTCTTCATTAAACGCAGCATTTTCATAACAGTAAATTGGTATCTCCAACTCTTTTCCAATTCTCTCTGCAAGTTTCCTCGCGTAAACAACAGTCTCTTCCATTGTAATATTTGACACAGGCACCAATGGGCATACATCAGTGGCACCAAAACGAGGATGCTCACCTTTCTGAGTACGCATATCAATAACTTCAGCGGCTTTTCTAACAGCCGCAAATGCTGCCTCCAGAACCTCGTCAGGGGTGCCAACCATTGTTACTACAGTACGATTTGTTGCTGCACCGGGATCAACATCAAGTAGTTTTACACCCTCAACTTTTTCAATTTCGTCTGTAATTTGCTTAATGACAGCCATATCACGGCCTTCACTAAAATTTGGAACACATTCTATAAGTTGTCTCATTGTAATTTCTGTTAATGTACGTAATGGGGTACAAAAATAGGAAATGTGAACCAGATAATAACATGTTTAAACTCATAAAGAGTTAACTTGATGAAAAATAATATGATTTTCAGAAAACCGTCCTGAAAGTACTATCAAACTGGATCTAAGAATTCAGTTTGAATAGGAAGTTTAATAATTAGTGGGCATCAATACTGTAAAGCATTAAAACAAGATGATACAGTATTTTATTTATTTCACTCATGTACTCGTTTACAGCTTTTACACTACCGGGCAGTGTAAAAATCATTGTCCTGTCAATAATTCCGGCAACACTTCTGCTAATTAAAGCATTTGGTTTTTCCATACCATATTTCATACGTATCATATCCATAATACCAGGAATTTCCTTATCAAGTAATGGGGTTACAACATCAACAGTTATATCCCTTGGACCTATTCCTGTACCACCTGTTGTGAATACAAAATCATAATGATCTTTTGCATCTGTAACTAATTCTTTCAGTTTATTTTCATCATCCGGGATTACCCTGATATCAATATCATATTTGAAATTACTCATTTCAAAAAATGTAGTAATAGCTTCTTTTATTTTAGGTCCGCTCCTGTCTTCATATTCTCCAATACTCACCCGGTCGCTTAATGTTATTATGAGAGTACGAAATATTTTTGGCTGGTACTGAAGTACATCGCCTTTTTTTAATTCACCACCTTTCTTTACCCTTACAAAAATACCTTCCTTAGGCATAACACAGTTTCCAACCTCTTTGAATATGGCACAGGAATCACCATGACATTTTTTACCAATCTGGGTTACTTCCAACTCGACATTATCATTAATAAACCTGTCTAAAGGTGCTGTTTTAAAAAGTTCAATGCCTTCTGTAGTAATATTCTCAGCAAACTCACCAAATTTAATCTCACGTCTGGCCTGTTTCGAAAATTTATTAAAACTCTCTACTCCAAGCATACTTACCTGCCTGTGCCAGGTGCCGGAATGCGCATCATCTTTAACACCCAGTTTATTTAGTTCTATTGAGTTAACAGGTTTCTTAACTGTACCTTTTTCTACTGAAACATTAGTACTCAGTATTTTAATAGTTGCTGTCATAGTAAGTGTTATTTATTAGTTTATTAACCTGATAATATGCTATTGCAAATCCTGCTTTGTTTTATTAACCAGTTTCACTTCCCCGATAATCATATTTTTATCAACCGCTTTGCACATATCATATATTGTAAGCAAAGCAGTGCTAACACCGGTAAGTGCTTCCATTTCAACTCCTGTTTGTCCGATACATATAACCTGACCTGTAACCCTGACTCCATTTGCCTCAACATTCGTTATGATATCAACTTTAGTAAGTTGTAATGGGTGGCATAACGGGATCATATCGCTGGTTCGTTTTGCTGCCTGAATACCTGCTATTTCGGCAATAGTAAGCACATCACCCTTTTTCATCTGGTTATCCCTGATAAGAGCCAGTGTTTCTTCGTTCAACGAAATAAACCCTTCGGCTTTTGCAATTCGCATTTGGTTTGGCTTATTGGCAACATTTACCATATTTGCCTTACCTTTTTCGTTTGTATGACTTAGTTTACCCATAGTTGTGCAAATTTAACATTTCACATAGCAGATGTACTCTTTCTAACCACCAATATTATAGAATTCACCAACAGTATTTACTGACCCGCATTTTGGCTTATGCATCAGAGCGTTGTTTAGAGCTTCTTCTATTCCAAACTCTCTGATACTGTATTCACGATTATTGAACAAACATGGTTTAATTTTACCATCTGCAGTAAGTCTTAACCTGTTGCATATCTTACAATCACCACCTTCACCACCTTCAACTACTGCAAAATGTCCCTGACTTAATTCCATCTGATGAATATATCTTATCTGAAGTCCGTTTTTTCTGCAATACTCTGCAACTTCGATTGCATCAGGTTCTGAAGAATTTTTCTTTATTACACAATTAATTTTAACCGGAGTTAATCCAACAAAGCGGGCTTCTTCAATACCAGCCAGTACATCCTGAATATTCCCAATCCTTGTAATAGTTTTATATTTCTCCGGATTTAATGTATCAAGACTTACATTTACTCTGTGCAATCCTGCTTTTTTTAAATCAACAGCATATTTTTTTAAGAAAATCCCATTCGTGGTTAATCCAAAGTCGTTAACTCCACGAATACCTGAGATCATGCTAACCAGATCAACAATACCCTTCCTTACAAGTGGTTCACCACCAGTTAATCTGATTTTGTTGATACCGCGATCAACACATATTTTTACAACATCTGTAATTTCTTCATAAGAAATGATGCTACTATGATCAAGAAGCTGTATCCCTTTTTCAGGCATACAATAAGTACATCTTAAATTACATCTGTCGGTAACTGATATCCTCAGATAATTTATCCTTCTGTTAAATTTGTCGTACATCTACCAATTCTCCTGCTTCTAATTTTTCCCGGCCTATTTCAACTGCTACAATACCATCAGCAAAAACATATGAATGAATATGAGCAGAGCCATGATATTCAACCGGATAAACTTTTCCATCAACTATATTTATTGGTATAAATGATTTTCGAACTGATTTTCTTCTTTTATATTCCTTACCCATAGGTAGTTTTATTTTACCTGCTACATCTGTTTTGTTCATTAAACATGAAATTAAAGGACGAACAAGTAATTCAAACTGAGTATATGAAGAAACCGGATTTCCCGGTAGTCCGAAAATAAATTTATTATTGTTATATGTTCCAAAAATCGTTGGTTTACCGGGTTGTACTGCAATTGATCTGAATTTTATATCAACCCCGGCTTTAATCATTATTTCCGGTACAAAATCAAAATCACCCATGGAAACCCCACCCGTTAAAAGTACTATATCATTCTCCTCAAGCGCTTTCTTTATGATGTTGTAAGTAGCATCTTCAGAGTCCCCGGCAATTCCCAGATAACCGGGTATTGCTCCTGCCCTTTCTGCCTGTGCTATAAGCTGATACCCGTTGCTGTTTCTAATTTGCGATTTTTCAGGTAAATCTGCCGGTTCAACAAGCTCGTCTCCTGTTGATACAATTCCTACTTTCGGGGAGCAATAAACTACAGGTTTAACACAACCAACAGATGCCATAACAGCTATGTGTTGTGGTTTTATTAATGTTCCTTTCTCAAGTACAAGGTCGCCTTTTTTTATATCTTCGGCAAAATAACAGATATTTGTATTGGTACTTTCATTTAAAAACCTGACAACTCCTTTCTCAATTTCTTTCGTGTGTTCAATCATTAAAACACAATCTGCACCTTCGGGTATAATAGCACCTGTCATTATCTTGGTACATTCATTAACCCCTACCTTAAATTTTGGAACGCTTCCGGCCGGCAGTACCTCAATGACTTTCAGGTCATTATAGATGTCTTTCCTGCGACATGCATAACCGTCCATGGCAGATTTATCGAACGGTGGCATATTAATATCAGAATATACGTCACTGGCAATAACTTTGCCCACAGACTCAGTAAAATTAACCTGCTCTGTCGACATGGTTAATCTGGCAGCATTTTGAACAATCTCTAAGGCTTCTTCAAATTTTATCATAGTAGCAATTAGTTAAACCTTCAAACCTGTTTCATAAACCTAAATTACTCAGTTTATGAAACAGGAAATGGTATTCTAATTTAATATTATTCTTTCTGTTCTAACAAGTCCCGAATCAATATCTGTTACCCTTACCAAATAAACACCTGGTTTGAAACTACTAACATCCAGTTTCTTAATTCCTTGTATTTCAACAGACAGCACTTCTTTTCCTGTTATGTCAAACAAACTCACACCGGATTCGTTTGAGGTTGCAATATTAATAAAATCAATGGCAGGAACAGGATATATTTTAACTGAATTCTTTATAATGATCTCATCATCACTATCAATAATATCACCTGTTATGTAGATATCATCAATTTTTGATATTCCGTCTGAGGCTATAACTGATCCGTCAGTAGCTGTATCAGATGTCATTATCCATCTTATTTTTACTAATGATTTATCATCACAAGCACCTGGTATTGCAAGGTCAACCAATACACCTGTTGTCCAGTCATTTGCTGTTTGAAACTCACTGCCTTCCACATCTGTCCAGCTTCCGTCGGTTTTGTACTGGATTTTAAAATCTCTCGGACCAGGTTTTTGACCTCCTGATGAAATCTTTGATGAAAGTTTAATATTGGAATAACCGGTTGTTTCAAATTCAACTTTCCACTTTTTTTCATTGGAACCATTTTCCCATTCGCTTGCCTGAGCAGCTTTTGTGGTTGCTCCGTTTTTAAACTGAATATCGCTTGTACCACCTGCAGTTTCAATAACCTGACTCAGGTTTGCAGGGATGGAGGCAGCATCCGCTTCACCGCTCTCAGTTGGAAATGTCCATTGTACAATTGTATCCTGAGAATATGAACCAAAAGTAAATAATCCCATCACGACAATCGTTAATAATACTGATAAGTAATTTTTATTCATAACTAACTAATTTGATTGATATTTGGTTTATAATTAAAATTTGTAACTGACCTCAGCAGTTATAAATCGCCCTGGCGACAAATAACCTTTTCTGTCGATATATTCATTATCGAGAATATTCTGAATTGTTAAAGAAGCTGTTACTTTCTTTACAAACTCCCTGGTAAACTGAATATCCAAAGTACTATATGCCTCAATCTCAATGGTGTTTTCATCATCATACCATTGGCTGTCTATATAATTATAAGATATTGTTGTGTTGACATATTTATTCTGCCAACTCAATCCACAATATGCCATATTCTTTGGAACCTCAATAAGATATTTACCTGTAATATCTTTATCCTGGGAATCCGGGGCAGTATATTCTGTAATTTTAGAACTGTTAAAAGTATAATTAGCCATTAAATACATGCCTTTTAATAACTTGAGTTTTGTGGATATTTCAGCACCCAATACTTCAACACTTGAAATATTTTGACGCTGATAAACAGGTTTAAGTTCACCACTTCCTGTATCTATGGAATCGCCTGTACCAACAAAGTACTGAAAATCTTTTCCCTGAGAAAAATAAACTGATGGTTCAATTGATAGTTTTTCAAAAAACTCAAATGTGAATCCAAGTTCATAATTTGTCAGATACTCAGGGCCCAATTCAGGATTGGCAAGTTTAAATCCTTTCCTGATCTTGCCGGATTTTGATAAATCATCAAGTTTGGGAGGCATAAAACCCTTTGAGTAAGAAACATATACAGAGTTTACATTACTAAGCTTATATTTTAAAGCAATTTTGGGACTAAATGAATTCCAGCTGTTATCTGTAAAACTGCTATCGAAAGATTCAATAAACCCTGTATTTGAAGTAGGGTTCTCAACATTTAATCTTCCTTTATGATATTTTGCAAAATCCATTCTTGCACCTGCAACGATTACAAATTTATCATTGTAAAGTTTCCACTCATCCTGAACAAACAAACCATAAAAATCAAGTGTTCCTTCATAAGTAAGTACATCGGTTGATGTTTTATAAGTATTAACCACATCAGCTGTCCCCTGTTTTAAATCAACACCATAAGTAAGAATATTATTATCAGACAAATATGTTGTTGCATTTATCCAAAGTCCAACATCATGCTTGTCCGAATCTCTGTCACTTAGCTTATATTTACCACTGTTGGAACTGATGGATTCAGATTGTTTAAATTCATTTTCCAACTGATAAAATGCCATGGCAACTACTTTCGTGCTATTGAAAATCCCCTGATAATCTGCCCTTAAATAAGTAGTATTCACCGACATATGATCTCCAAGGTCCTCATATACTTTCCTTCCCTGTCCTCGTGTATCGTCATAATACCTGGCATCAACTTCTACTTTATGTCTGCTGTTAAATGAGTATCCTAACTTTCCGGCTATACTATATTCCTTCAAAAACACTTTTTCATCAGTTGAATCTCTTAATTCCTCAGGATTTAAATAGTACCCGTCACCCTGGCGATAGAATGAGTTTAAACTCCACATGAAACCTTTACCATCTTTAACATTTGTTCCCGATACATCCAGATATCCGCCAATAGTGCCATATGTTCCCGCAAGAATTCCGGCTTCTCCCTGCAAAGGTTTAACCGGATCTTTTGTAATAATATTAATAACACCGGCCATTGCATTATTTCCATATAAAGCTGAAGCAGGTCCTTTTATTATTTCAATTCTGCTAATGGAATTTACAGGCACCAAAGACCAGTTTACAGATCCGCCGGCGGATTTATTTAAGGGTGCACCGTCAAGTAGAATAAGTACTCTTGCACTGGCATCAAGACCTCGCATTGTAACGCTGGCATTTTGTGAGAAAATTCCCCAGCTTCGATTCACGTGAACATTTGCAACATACCTGAGAATATCATCCACATTCTGAGCTGGCATCTCTTCAATCTCTTTAGCCTCAATTATGGTAACACTCCCCGGTATATCCTCAACACTTCTTGTACTTCGGTTCGCTGTTACAACAACCTGTGGTATATCAAGAGTATCCGGACTGTAAGCCATTTGACCATACAAAACATCATTAAGAAATATTATTGCTGCAAATACCAGAAGGTAAACTTGTGTTTTCAATTTTCCTGAAATTTAATTTTAATATTAACCTCACCATTATCTGTTCCGGAAATTGAGTTTACAACAAACAAACCAACTTTGCCATCCGAATTTTTAAACGAATATATGTCACCTGCAACCAGATTCTTTGCTTTTCTTTTACCATCGGATTGACCGTAGGCCGCAATAAGCAGGCTGTCGTTAGTTGCTGCGTCAAAATCGCTTTCATCAATTTCGGCAATCTTAAAGCGTGATTCTCTTCGTTCAGTCCAGTTTGGGATACTATGATCTCCAGGGAATACCGATTCGTCAATGTTCGCTCCGGGACTGGCGATAGTATTTTCATCGGTATCAATGAAATCATAATAGTAACATAAATCTATCAGGTCCTGATTTAGGTAAGCACCATCAAGATTATATGTTAAACCATCTGAGAGTGAGAAAAAGCTGTTAGTAGGGTTATTCTGAGCACCGAGAGTAACTGAGGGAAAATAACTTATATTACCAAATTCAGTTGTTGTGTCTTTTTTAATAACAAATCCAATTTCAGATGACTTCCCATCTTTGTCACGGATTATAAATGTCCAGTTTTCAACTTCACTTAATCCCTTTGTAATATAGGTTTCATAAACAAGTTCGGAGGTATTCATACCGGAATCAAGATATGTTTCCACAATATCAGTTTCAACGCGAATAATAAAATTTGTCAGATTCACATTTGGATTAGAAGCCCTGATCCCAACTTTATACAATTCTCCCAATGCAAGAGTTGTATCACCAGATACATAATTATCACCTGCAATAAAACTAACTTCAGGAGCAGGATATTCTGTTTCATCCTTTTTACAACCTGAAAGCACTAATGCAATACTTAAAAAAACTACTACTAAACTTCTCATAATAAGCGATATGTATTAATTTGCATAACGATATTTAAACAAAAAGCGGCCAATTTTACATTAGCCGCCCCTGTTATATTATTTCAACAATTTCTTTCCTATCCGGTACACTCCTGTTCCAAGCGCACCTCCTAAAAACCCAAATAGCAGGAATGTTGCAAAAGGAACAACAAAACCGTGTTTTATAAAAGAAGAATAGGGAAATCCTGTGGTAAGCGTAATAAACATCCTGCTTAAAGGGATCATCATATACCCAACTCCGGCCATAACAGACAGTACCAGATATCTGTATTTCATCTTTGGAAGATAATTATAGGCCAGGTCGGTGAAAATGCAAGGTAACATATAAATAAGTCCCATCATAGGATCTTTAAAACCAAGCACAGGAAATAGAATAAATACTCCAATTCCAATTGCTGAAATACTGGATGCCCATTTCACACTTGAACTTAAGCGGGCACCTAATATTATAGCCATAAATTCAATCCCGTGATGACCGGGAATATTTATCGGCGTTCTTAACCTTGCATGAATAACGATTGCCATTGCTCCGGCAATAACTAATAATAATATCTCTAATATTTTTTCTATTGTCAGATTAGTTAGAAACTCTCTTGACAGATTCTTTTGCTGAACACTTCCATTCATAACTCTTATTATTTACCTCATTATCTACTAATAAGACCGCCTTACTATTTCTCAGGACAGGTCTTGCCCAACCGTTTAAATAAACTTTATCATTTGGGTTTAAAATATGCGTACCATTATATTGCACAACATCAATCCCGGCTTCTGTAAGCAGAACCTCAACTGTATGAACATCCTGTTCAATATCTCTCAGGTTTTTTGAAGATCTTAACCAAACGAACCTTCCATCATTGCCACCTTTACGTAAACCAATTGCCGCAAGGGCTCCAATAATTCCAACCTTCGTTCCTGTTAATCCTTCCAGATAGATATTATGTTTCGATGCCAAATCATAAGCGTCACTCATTTTCAGGACCAATGATTTTGCTTTTGTTCCCCATTCAGTGATTTCGTCCGGGATTTTATCATTTTCTGCGATACACAGACCTACATCAGACCCTTCAGCCCCTATATTGACCATAAAGTCACGTACAAACGATTTAATCCCTTCATATTTACCACAACTAACATCCAGACATGCAGAACTATTCTGTGATGTATATGGGATATCAGGATGAACAAATAACTGATGCCTTGTAATACCATGAACTATACCATGGCCAGCTGACTCGATAGCTGAAGCAAGCTGCCGTGAATTGTACCCGGTACCCCTGCTTTCTTTGTTATCAGTATCGTCTATGCCTATTAGTAATCTCATGTTATTAATGGTATAAATATTTGTTTTAACTATGTTATACTACTATTTTATTTTATCCTTAAAATCTTCGTATGCATTTTCAATTGCAATGTCCATTTTTTTATGAAGGGCATCATAAGCTTCAAGAAGATTCTTTGCTTTTGCTGTAAGAACAGATTTTCCTCCACCTTTTCCTCCACGGTGTTTCTCAGTTAAACTATATCCCAATAATTCTTCTGAGTTTTTAATATCTCCCCAGGCTTTACGGTAACTGATCCCAAGTTGGTCAGCTGCAGCTCTTAACGATCCTTTTTCTTCTATCGTGCGCAATAGTTTGTATTTACCTTCTCCGATGATACCTTCGCCTGAAACTGCGGATAGCCAGAGTTTATACCTCAGGAATACATCATTCTTAGAACTTCTTGGTGGCTTCATGTGTATTTTTTAGTTTTTTAGTAGTCGATATGTAACGAATTTCATATCGAGTGCAAATGTAAAAAAAGGTAACAACATCAGGGGATTTAACACCACATTTCTACCCTTCATGATTAATAAGAACTATCCCAAATTATTTGTAAACACACTTATAAGATGTTTGGTCATCAACAACCACTTTAAACTTAGTATCTTTTGCCACAATAAATGTTTCATATTCGCTGAATATTTTCCATTCTGTTTCACCGGGAAGCAATACTTTCATTTCTCCGGAAGTAACAGTCATATACTCTACGGTAGTTGTACCGAATTCATACTCTCCTTTTGCCATTACACCAATCGTAACGGTTCCTTCTTTGTTTTCAAATCCAAGGGACTTTACATTCCCTTCGAAATATTCATTTACGTTAAACATTAATTTAGTTTTAAAAGATATAAATTACATTTAATTGTCAATTGTTTAATCTGAGACAGCTACCATATTAGTGAGGTTGCACAGATTTTTCAGATTTTATTAAATAATTATTGATAACGTTATTACCGGGAAATCATTATACACATTCCCAATATATTATTTAGGTTTTTATCTCAAAAAAAAGCATCCTTCCGAATACAGAAGAATGCTTCTTATGTTTTACTATACTACTCTTTTTAGTTTTCCTGATGTGGTGTTACCATATCAATTAATTCAGGAAGATCCATTCCAAGATCTTTAAGATGTGAGATTTTCGGAACACCATTCTTTGTCCAGCCTCTTCTCAGATATACTGCATCAAGAAGTTTTTCGTATTGTTCTTCCCTGTATTTACGAAGTGCATCACGTTTTTCTTCGGAAGTTTTTCCTTCAGTATCAATACCAACAATTTCTTTAAGTTGTTTATCGTAACGTTCAGACCTTGATTCATATTCCTCAATGGTAACCGGACCTGCAGCACGGTAAGGCTGTGCATCAAATTCCCTGGTTCCATATCCTCTTCTAAGATTGAACACTCTTTGATAATTATATACTCTCTCAGACTGACGTATCATCTCGTGTTTATCAATATTCTGTCCGGTAACGGCATTATATATTGTTACATAGTTATCAACATGCTCAGGCACTTTTGCAGGTTCATCAGTTTCAGCATTATTTTCCGGTTCAACATCATTCCATGGTAACTTACATAATCCCATCAACCCAAACCATGTACGGAACATTGGGAAATAGTGTAATGCCTCGGCTTTGTCTTCAAATGTTGGTATCTGATTATTCACCATATCCATAAAGATCAGCCATGCCTCGTCATGCTGTGGACCTTTATTTGTCATCGCAAATCCACCCTGTTGTGCAAGCGATTCCTTTGAAATATACTCTGAATACTCAAGTCCTTTATTCTCCATAGCTATGTCATGAATAAAATCAGGGTCTCCCCATCCTTTTTCAATGAACATTTCTTTCATTTTGCGAACACCAAGACCGGCAACCAGTCCAAACCCCTCACCACGGGCAAGCTGATGCATAAGTTCCATTGCAGAATCTGCGTTTCCAAAATTCAGCTTCAGTCCACCGGTTTTTTCCTCATCAAGGATACCATTTTCATAGCATTCCATAATGAAAGCAACTAAAGTTCCCCATGAAATTGTACAAATTCCGTATGTATCACAGTAAAAGTTTGCTTCGATTATATAATCAGGATTAAAAATACCACAGTTTGATCCAAGACCACCTGCATTTTCATACTCAGGTCCGTCAACAATTACTTTCTCTCCGGCATAAGGCCCGGTTCTTAATTCGTAATTATCAACACCTTTAGCACATGACATATTACAACCTATCCAGCAACCATCAGGTATTCCCTGAGTAAATCTGCGTTTCCACTCTTCAGAATCAATATTTTTAATATCCGGGTGACTTCCGAATTTGTAGTTATTTGTTGGTAACAAATCATAGTCATTCATAATCTCAACAAGGTGAGCTGTCCCTTTGGTTCTCATTTCGCATTGATCATCATCAAGCTCTCTCATTTCCCGGTTAAACCTTTTACCTCTCTCCATTATTGCCTTAAGATCAACAACGTTGTTAAGGTTACCTTTAACACCAGGTATTTTACAAACTAGTGCTTTGATCTTTTTATCTCTGAAAACAGTTCCTATACCACCACGGCCTGCCTGCTTAAGCCTTACAAGTTTACGCTTTGGATCATAAAAGCTAAAGTTTAGCATACCAATAAGTGAATTATCAGCAGCTTTTCCGGCAGATACAACAGCAATATTTTTCTTATCCTTTTCATCATTGGCATACATTTCAGTAAGCTGCTCTGCTAACACATGGCTGTCAATTGCTTCTTCGGGAGCTTCAAAAATCTCAACTCTGCCATTAACCCCATCAATGTAAATAATAACTTCATTTTCAGCTTTACCCTGAAGCTCAATCGCATCAAATCCAGAAAACTTAAGAAATGGACCGAAAAAACCACCAACATTACTATCCATTACGGAATTAGTTTGAGGTGATATACTTACCACGAGTGATTTACCGGTTCCTGAATACTGCGTGATACCACAAATTGGCCCTCCTGAAATAACTATTTCATTTTCAGGATCATCCCATTTTGTATCTGGTTTTGTAGCATCCCATAAATACTTTAATCCATATCCTTTACCACCAATAAATTTCTCTTTCATTTCAGAAGGTACGTCCTTCGAAATTATGGTGTTATCTGAAACATTAATGTATAGTGTTTTATCAGAATAACCCTTGTCAATCGGAGTTATGTCGTACTTCCAATCAACCAGTAATTTGTGTTGGTTTTTAATTTCTTCGATATTCATAACTAAGCTTTTATTAGTTTCAAATTCCATTGTAATAAATGAATGGGCAAAATTATAAAATATAATATACTACAATATCAAAAACCCTAATAATCAGTTATGCAAACAAATGCATAACGATATTTATATTCAGTCTTAATTCGTATAAGTTTTATAGTTTTGTAACTGATTAAAATAATTTGAATACAAAAATTGGTTGAGATAACTTTTAATGCTTTCATTATCATTGACAACACGCTCCAAAGTAACTAATTCAGTAGTGTGGTAGTAGATTTCAGGCTATGATTTTAACAAAAAATGACTTTTAAAGAGATAAAAAAAATACTAGGTAACAAAACGGTTGGCATAGCAGGATGTGGCGGATTAGGGTCCAATTGTGCTGTAGCTCTTGCCAGGGTCGGGGTTGGCAGATTGATCATTGCTGATTTTGATATTATTGAAGAATCCAATTTAAATCGTCAGTATTATTTTTATGATCAGATTGGAAAATATAAGGCAACAACTTTGAAGAATAATATCCGGTTAATAAATCCTTATATTAATGTTGAATCCCATGTTCAGGAATTGAATTCTGAGAATATTCCGGATTTGTTCAATTGCTGCGATGTAATTGTAGAAGCTTTTGACAAAGCTGAAATGAAATTAATGATAATCGAAACAGTTTATGATGAAATGCCGGAAATGCCACTTGTAACAGGGCTTGGGATGGCAGGATGGGGAAACAGCAATATTCTCCGTTGCCGAAAATCCGACAAATTATATATTTGTGGAGACGAAATCAATGAAGTATCTGAAGTATTGCCTCCTCTTGCTCCCCGTGTTGGGATCGTGGCCAATATGCAGGCTAACACAGTACTTGAAATTCTATTAAATAAAGGAGAAAGATTATGAAGATCAAACTAAATAACAGGGACGAATCCTTTGACAGTGACAACCTTACAATTTCCGAATTACTTAAATTTAAGAATTTTACTTTTAAAATGATGATCATTAAAGTCAATGGCAATCTGGTAAAGAAATCACAGTATTCAACTACCGTAGTTATTGATGGTGATGATGTACAGGTATTACATATGATTAGCGGGGGCTGATAAAATTATTGAATGAGTTAATACAGCTTTAACTATCATATTAGCAAACATTTTAATTGTTTTTACCACATTGGTACAAAAATACATCGCTGAGGATCATAAAGTTTTATCACAGGAATCAGTACATTTTAATAATTGCAGGCATACTAAACAGACCCTGTCAGCAACCAAAAAAGAAGCGGTTGCATTTACTCAACCGCTTCTCTAATTAATTAACTATTTACTAAGATAACAGCTTCAGGCAATTTAATGTTTAGTCACACCTGAAGTGCTAAACCTTGATTTATGCAAATGTCCTCAATATTAACATCTGCTTTTTTTATTCATTGTGTTTACTGTTTTATAGTTACTACAATTAAATTTTCCGTGATTAGTAAAAAAATAGTAATTACATTTTTGACAGCGAACAAATATAATAAAATTTATTAAAATTGAAACTTTTTTTGCATTTTATATAATAAAAATTATAGGATGACGTTGTGTCAGCTTGCAAACTATTAATATACACCCAATTTTACAGTTGAAACTAAGCCTGATCCTGAAGCTATTTTTACAAAATATGTCCCGGCATCAAGATTTTCGATATTCAGGGTATAAAGATCACTACCTGACACTACATTTTCTTTTATTACCTCATTACCAAATATATTAAATACTGCTATATCATAAAAATGAATATCACTGTCTCCAAACTCGATAACTACATATCCATTTGCAGGATTTGGGAAAACCTTTAACTTTTGAGATATTGTTTCATCAATGTTAGTACAGTCATCAATAACAATTTCCAATACATCGGATAACCCATTACACATAGCTGATGAAACTTCTTCAACCTGAATGCTTCCGTTTCCAATGGTATTCCATAGTACTGTTATTTCTGATGTTGTATTTGATGGTGACACGATTTCACCTCCTTCAACTGTCCAATTATATGTACTTCCGTTATTATCAGTTGTTGAATAAACATATTCAAAATCTTCACAAACCAGGGTATCTCCAAATACTTCAGGTAATGGATTTTCGTTCACAGAAACTTCAAGCCCGTCAGATACTGTTCCATCTCCGCAATCGTTGGTACTATAAACTGTTATGTCTGCCATTCCTGCATATGATTCTGACCATATTATTGTAATGGTTTCACCCGATCCGGTAATTTCGCCGGCATATGAAGGATCAATTGTCCATATAAGTGAACCGGTACCGGTTACAGGTTGTGTGCTGTATTCATAGCTTTCCCCTGCGCAAACCCCGGTTTCTCCGGTTGGTTGAGTTGCAGCTTCAGGTAACTCATCAATTGAAATATATGCTTCTCCATACATATCTGTTGAACAAATTGATGCCATACCAACAACCGTATGGATTCCTTCTCCGGTTTGATAACCAAAACTTATTGGACTACCGGTTCCGGACACTATAGTTCCTGTTGAAACGCCTTCCAGAAACAATTCATAATCAACTCCTGTTTCCGATCCGTCAAGTGTTAATTCAAGACCTGCTCCACCTTCACAATAACTACCTCCCCCGGTCAAAAAGAACGGGTATGGTGTAATATTGATCATACCGCTTAGCTCCTGCGACCAAACTCCTGTTCCGCAACTATTTGACGCCTGTACTTTTATTGTATATGATCCTGAAAAGTCTGTTGCTGCATCAAATTCAGCAGTAGTTGTGGATCCTGTTATTGTACCGGCATCAACCGGCAAAACTTCCCAGAGGTATGTATCAGCCATGGGTACAGCAACAGTTGTATATGTTGCATCGTCACCTCCGCATAATTCTATCGGACCAACTGGTTGATCGGGTTGTCCGGGGATATCATTAACTGTGATCATATCCGGAATACTTAGTGTCTCATTAGATGTACCGTCTGAAACTTCAAGTGTTACATCATATGTTCCTGTTGTATTATAGGTAACAACAGGATTTTGATCTGTTGATGTTGGTGGTGTACCTCCTTCAAAAGTCCATAACCATGATGTTGCTCCCGTTGACTGATCTGTATAATTTACCTGCCCACCGGTGCAAACATTTGTTACATCTGAAGAAAAATCGACAGATAATGGTAAAGTCCCGGGAATTGCAATAGTTCCGCACCAAACACCAATATCACCCAATGAAGCTGAAGCACCTGTTGTAAGGTCAATGGTTCTTAATGTGTTCACCCATGTGATAGAGTTATAGTTTGTCATATACATGGTTTGATTTGCAAGACAAAAATCCAGTCCCTGACCCATACCCGCAACACCAACACCAATATTTGCAATATATGAAACAGAGCCATCAGTTTTATCAATTGAATATAGCTGACCATCTCCGCCACTGTTTATTCCATACATCTGACCTGTTCCATCAATAGCAATACACGCGATTGCTGTTGCAATTGACTGAGTGCCAACCAAAGTGTATGATCCGTCGGATATATCAATAATATGTAATGAACACTCCCCTGCTGCTATTCCCCATGAGCTTAATCCGTACATTATTCCACTTTCTTCATCATATGCCATACCTGTCCACACATGGTTAGCGGGTGGTGTTATGCTACCTATCAAGGTTGTTGTTGCGTTAACTGTATCAATTTGATAGAAATTATTATCCCCTGCATTGATGGCGTACAATATCCCGTTTGGACCCAGGTCACTTGCACTGAAGGCATCCATTGTATTCCCTATCAGGGTCTTGTTAGCATTCGAAAGATCAATCCGGCTAAACGGTCCTCCTCCAATGTATTCCATCACAAATCCGTTTTGAGAAACTGCAATTGATGATAACATCACCATACCCAGTAAAATAGTCAATAATTTTTTCATTTTCGTAATTTTATTAGTTTATAATTCATCGAGGATTTTGTTGAATGCAAATAAAACTCCACCCGTTTGTTTCTGTAGTGTTATGCTCATTACTTTTGATATATATATGCCCTACAAAATAACTACAACAATATTTATATTGCTCACAATGTGCACTTTAAACCAATAATGACATTAAAGTTTAATTCAAGAAAGGAGATAATGTCAGTGGGAATTGGCAAGGTTTTTATAAATAAACAATAAAATTACAGCATCAACCCTGTAATTGAAATTCAGAAATATCATGTTTTCAGAACATAGTTCCTGATCCTGACAAATGTATAAACTGAAAAATTTGTTGATCTTTATCTCTGAAATTTAAGGTAGAAAATATTGATCTGCCATTAGAGATAAATTGAGAAGTTTTGAAAATTTGATACTGAGACCTGGTGAATTATTAATAAAACCGAAACAAGCACCTAGTTACTCAATGGTTTTTCGTGACCAAGAATTGTTTTACGTTTCCCGCTTACTACGTATTTTTTACGTACCGGATGACTTTTTCTGGCAACAGGATCATATGATGTAGAACTGCGTTTCGGGTCATTTCTATAACTAAATCCATGATTCTTTTTAGAACAGGAAGCGCCTGACAGGGCAAAAGAAACAGTTAAAACAATAAATAATATCTTATATAAGGCTTTCATGCTCAATATAGATTTTGGTTCATTTGGTCGCCAAATATACATATTAAATCTTAACAAATGCTTAATTCATTTTTCATATTGAAATAATATGAATTAAAAAATAATAACCAGGACAATCCAAAGGATAACAATACTTAAAATACAGAGGACAAACTACTGATCGATCTTTACCAGGCTTATTGCCAAACCTCCTCCTGGTGCCAGATCAAAAGTAGTTTTCATGTCATTTGTAATAACAGTTTCTTCAATTGAAATGCTGGTCGGGTTTGTATCCCAATGTGCATCATTTCCATCGCGATATATAGCTGCTCTGTATTTTGAATCAGGATCAAGAAAGTTAAAGTCTATTTCTATTACCCTGCTGTTTTCATCAGTTATACTACCTACAAACCAGTTCCCTGTATCCCTTTCTTCCCGTGCTATGGTAACATATTCACCAATCTCACCATTTAGCACTTTTGTTTGTTCCCAGTCAACTCCAACATCTGCTATAAACTGAAATGCCGGATTTCCTTCGTAATTTTCCGGAAGATCACATGCCATTTGAACGGGACTGTATATTACGACATACAATGCCAGTTGATGTGCAAGTGTTGTATTTACCTGGTTGTTTTCTTTGGTTGGTAATTTTATATCAAACACTCCGGGAGTGAAGTCAATCGGTCCGGCAAGCATCCGTGTAAATGCAACTATTGACAAGTGCTCGGGAGGATTGCCACCATCCATTGCCCAGGCATTGAATTCCTGACCACGAAGTCCTTCACGTGAAAGAGCATTTGGTAATGTTCTTCTTATTCCGGTTGCCTTAATTGGTTCGTGAGCTACAATTGCAACATTGTATTTTGCTGCTGTTTCAAGTGCTCTACGATAATGATTTACCATCCATTGCCCGTGATGATACTCTCCTTTGGGTATGATCTTACCAACGTATCCGGTTTTAACAGTGTTCATTCCATATTTATTCATGAGAGCAAATGCGGTATCCATCTGCTGATCATATGTCCGTGGTGCAGCTGATGTTTCATGATGCATTATAATATTAACACCTTTACTTTTGGCATAAGATACCACACTATCCATATCATAATCAGGATAAGGTGTTACAAAATCAAATACACCTTCCCTGTCCTCAAATCCTATCCAATGTTCCCAGCCTGTGTTCCAGCCCTCAATCAAAAGTCCTGTTATACCATTTTCAGATGCAAAGTCGATAAACTTTATTGCATTTTCAGTTGTTGCACCATGTTTACCACTTTTCACATCCCAGCTCCTGGTACCAATATGCATTTCCCACCAGATTCCCATGTATTTTTGTGGAACTATCCAGCTAACATCTCCAAGTTTATTTGGCTCATTCAGGTTTACAATCAAATTGGATTCGATCAAACCTCCGGCATTTTCACTTATCTGAACAGTCCGCCATGGTGTTGTGAAAGGAAGTGCCCTTTTAACCTTGTAGCCCAATCTGTCAGAACCAACAAGGTCCGAGGTCATCAACAGATTATCTTTATCAATTTTAAGTGTCATCCCTGCATAGCCAGTTAGATTTGCTTCATGAAAACTCAGGTAAATACCTTCTTTGGTTTTCATTGTAACAGGCGTATTTACTGCATTCTCGGGAATATAAGTCTGGGCAAGCCCATAGTGGTTTCGTTTCGAAACAGCATCTATTTCAGTAAAACCAGTTGTATTGTAAAGATGCTCATAAATATCCCAGTCACCGGGAATCCACCAGCAGGTATGATCACCGGTAAGGTTAAATTCAGTATTCTCATTCATTATTATTACACTATCAACTCCCGTTTGTTTTAGCAACTCATACCGGAATCCTATTCCATCATCATATACCCTGAACTGTACATTAAAACTCCTTCCTTCTTCAGAATTTTCTTTGAGTTTTACAATGAGTTCATTATAGTTGTTTGCAACTATACGCTGTTCACCCCAGGGCATTTCCCACTCTTCGCTAAAGCCGGAATTTTCGACACCAATGATCCTCAGATTTCCTTTTAAGGGTAACTGACCTTTAAAATCAAAACTAAACCCCGAAGTATCAATTACGATACTATTATTGTATGAAACAGTATATGCGGCTGACCCGTCAGATAACAGAAAAAAGTCAACAAAAACGTTTTTTGAAGGAGATAGTACAGTTGCTTTCTTATATCCATGCTGACAACATCCTGTAGTACTTATAACTATTACCGATACAATTATAAACTTAACAATGCTTTTCATGTGTTTATAATTTTTTATTTTATTGATAATGAATTAAATAAAAAATTCTCGCACCCATGGTACCACTCCGATAAATCTCCGCTTTCGCAAA
>JANQGJ010000048.1 GCA_028277395.1 Bacteroidales bacterium
TTTTTTGTTTATGTATTTAAATTTCAGAAACTTAAATATAATCAAAAACCTCGTTTCTTTTAGAAAAAACTTCTTTTTCTTACATCGAACTCACGTTAATTATAAATTGTTACAGACATTACATAACCGGGTGTATCAAACCGGTATTCAATACTTAGTATATCATCAACACCGTCATTATCAGGAGAGAATATTTCAGGAGAAATAACTATTTCATCTTCACTATCAGTATAATTTATCGACTGCGAATTAGCATATCCCGGTGTGCCAAATCCTACATTTTCAGATGCTGAATGCCAGCTATTACCATTTGAAGAGATTGAATTTGGATCAATCTTCTCCAGAGCTACTCCGTCAAAATATAACAATAATGGAAAATGCATATCCTCAGAATAACTAAAAGAGTCGATAATTGTTTTTTCTCCCGACAACAGTAATACGTTTCCCTGATCATTATTAAATGAAGGCATAGAATAAACATCAACAAAAGCATTTGGATTTGTTGTATAATATTGATCTAAAACAGAGCTTTTAGACTCACTGACAACAATGTAGTCGCCAGGCATCATTAGTTGTTGATCAACTACAATTTTACACAATGCTGTATCGGGATTATTTGGTGGACTATGTTTGACTGATCCGATTTTTAGTGATGAAATATCAATAATTTTGTTCGAACGATTATATAATTCTACGTAATCTTCTCCGTTTTCCAAAGGATTGAACAATATCTCATTAATCACAATATCGATATATGAAGCACTATCTGGTTTACCAAATAATACAGTAGTGTCGTTCAATAATCCTAACATACTGCAACTCAAAATTTCTGAACTTATATTAAGTTGATATATCAATCCCCTGATAAAAGGATCAGGAAAGATCAATTCTGCTTTTTTGTATGAATCTGAAATTACATTAACTGTATCAGGATTACCAATATTGTCAACAGTGTAACTTGTTTTGTCACTAACTGATTCATAATCCATTGACTGGCTATAGTAAATATGTAATGTGTTATCATTTACTATTTCCAATTTAACTATCTGTGGTCTGAAAACTATATCGTTCCAAACAGAATTTTTTCTTCCCGGAGTACCTCCGTCAATGTTAATGCTTGCCAGCCAGTTTTCACTACCTGAACAGATATTATTACTGTTTATTAGTTCGAGAGACCAACCTCCATCTTCTTTCAAACTGTTTTCGTACCAGCTATCTTCATATGATACCTGCGATATTATTTCTTCATTATCACTTATTAAAGTCAGGTTTTGTCCTGAGTTAGTTAAAGAAAGACCGGAAAATCCATAAAAATCACCATAATTCGCAAAAAGATCATATGCAGATTCCTTTGCAAGGATCAGGTAGCTTTCAGATTCTATTTCAATATCGTTAAATTCCTTAACCGACGATCCTATCAGTAACGTCCAGCCTGAAAGATCGATATTGGAATTGGTTCTGTTGTATAATTCAATATACTCATATTCAGGAAGGTTTACCGGCGGAGTTGGGTCAGCCATTATTTCATTGATCATTACATCGTATTGCTTTGGGTAGTAATAATTAAATGCTATCTGTCCAGGAATCATAGTATTACCAGAAATATCAGTTACTCCGGATACCTGCATCGAATATTGCTTACCGGATTCAAGTTTGTTATTGAAGGTAAGGACAATTTCAGAACCGTCATTTTCCTCACAAATTGCGAAAACCGGATTTCCCATATTATTATCAACTAGATAATTATTTGTATTTACCACACTGCCGGCATCCAGGAATTCGTTGAACTTAAGTGAAACAACACTATCATTTTGGGCTATACAACCAAGTATTTCGGGAGGAATTGTATCAACTATTATGGGACCAATATACAAATCATCAAAATATACTTTCTTACTATTACTTGATGTGTATTTGCAGAAGATTCCTGTTGTTGAGGATTGTACATAAGTATTGTCATTTCCTTCAGCCTGTAATGTAAACTCTTCTCCACCTGTTAAATCTGAAAACACCTTCCAGTAACCCGAATTGTCTCTTGTAACTTTAATACGTAATTCCGATGAGGATGAAATACTGCCATCAGTACCACGACATATTGAGATTATTTCTGTTTCAGTCTGTCTGAATAGTTCAATTGCATCATTACTGCCCGATTCTCCAAATTGAAGAAAATAACCGCTGGTTGGATTCAACAGGTTGTTGTTGCTACTAACAAGGTAATACCTAATGTTATTATTGGATGAAGGACTAAAGGAGAACTTAATCCAAAATCGCCACTCAGTATCATGAATCCGGGTGCTATTCGTTATCAGAAATGCCTGGTTCGCACCTTCATCATTTAATTGAAGCTGATTTGAAGTATTAACGATGAAACATTCCGGGGTACCTGTCCATTGTGGATTATTAGTGAAATCACCATCATCAAAATTATCAAAAATCTGGGCATTTAATTGTGTTACCAATAGTGTAAGCACACATAATAAAGTTTTCTTCATTTTAGTATTTTTGCAGGGTTAAAGGCTGTCGGGGGATGTAAAAATACAAAATAGTTTTGATCAACCATTAAAAAATGAAACTAAGCATAATTAAATAATTATTAAGATACACGTGTCTGCCGAAAGGCAGGCAAAAAAATAAACATTTAGTCTTGCGAAGTTCTACCTGCCCTCCAGATGTAAATACAGGCAGGTCTGACATAAATAATAAAAAAATAAGCCAATGAAAATTGCAGTTGTAGGTGCCACGGGGTTGGTAGGAGGAGAGATCCTCAACGTGCTGAGTGAGAGAAACGTACAAACAGATGAGTTATTACCGGTAGCTTCAGGCTCATCTGTTGGTAAAAAAGTATCCTTTTCAGGAAAAGAATATTCAGTAATATCAATGTCTGACGCTATTAGTAAAAAACCTGATATTGCAATATTCTCAGCAGGAGGATCAACATCACTGGAGTATGCACCGTATTTCGCAGAGGTTGGAACTTACGTAATAGATAATTCATCTGCCTGGCGTATGAATGATGAAATACCCTTAATAGTTCCCGAGATAAATGCTTCAATACTAACAAAGAAGGATAAAATAATTGCAAACCCTAACTGCTCTACAATACAGTTGGTTATGGCATTATCACCTCTTCACAATAAATATAAAATAAAGAGATTGGTAATATCTACATATCAGGCTGTATCAGGTAGTGGCGTAAAAGCTGTAAACCAATTGATGAATGAGCGATCTGGAATTGATAGTGAGATGGCCTATCAGCACAAAATAGACCTGAACATACTTCCCCATGCCGGTGATTTTGATGAAACCGGTTATACATCAGAGGAGGTTAAACTGGTAAACGAAACCAATAAGATTCTAAACGCTAATATTAAAACTACTGCTACAGTTGTGAGAGTTCCTGTTGTGACCGGTCATTCTGAAGCAATAAACATTGAATTTGAAAATGACTATGTTACTGAAGAAGTAATACGTCTGCTTGGTAATATGCCGGGAGTTGTTATATTTGATTATCCTGAAGCCGGTTTATATCCGATGCCAACAATGGCCGCAGGTAAAGATGAGGTTTTTGTTGGCCGGATCAGAAGAGACCTTTCACAACCAAATAGTTTAAACCTGTGGGTTGTTTCTGATAATTTAAGAAAGGGAGCAGCAACAAATGCAGTACAGATTGCACAATATTTGATTAAGAGTGGTATAGCAGGTGAAAATATATAATTGTATAAAAGATTTTAAAGCGGTTGAAAATGCCGTAGTTACCATTGGTACTTTTGATGGTGTACATCTCGGTCACCAGGCAGTCTTCGAACAGATGAAATACGAAGCTGCTAAAATTAACGGTGAAACAGTAGTAATTACTTTTTATCCACACCCCAGGGTTGTGCTTGATCCCGACAATAACAATCTGAAATTTATCAAGGCAGAGAAAAAGAAGATCAGACATATTGAGCTCACAGGCATTGACCATCTGATTATTATCGAGTTTACAAAAGAGTTTGCATCAACACCATCAAATGTTTTTATAAAAGACTTAATTGTTGATTATATTCATCCCCGTGTTTTTATAATTGGCTACGATCATCAGTTTGGCAGTAACAGACAGGGAAGTTTTGAATTACTAAAAGAAATGGGTTTAAAATATGGTTTCGAAGTTATCAAGGTAACAGAGCAGTTTGCCTTTGATGAAACTATTAGTTCAACCAGGATCCGCAATCTCCTGAGTGAAGGCAATATAAAGCATGCTAACAGACTACTGGGACATGAATACTCCATTACCGGTAAAGTTGTTACAGGACAGTCTATTGGTCATAATCTGGGTTTTCCAACCGCTAACATCCAACTGGCTGATGAATACAAACTAATTGCCGCTGTTGGGGTTTATGCCTGCCGTGTGAAACATAATGATGATGTTTATCTGGGAATGAGCAATATAGGGTTTCGTCCTACAATAGATCATGGAGATCTTACAATTGAGGTAAACATTTTTGATTTTGAGAAGGATATTTATGGTGAAGAAATAACCATATTCTTTGTTGACAGAATGCGGGATGAACAGAAGTTTAATAATATTGAAGCATTAAAACAACAACTTAAAAAGGATAAAATTACGGCTCTTAAAATACTTAAGAAGTAAAAACTATAATGCTCCAACCATATACCAGTATCCAATTACCAAAAGACTTCCTTCAACAATAATGGAAACTACCATAAGTGGTAATGCTTCTTTACGGTCGCTGTAATATTTACGCAGAAGGAAAGCGCCCAGAACTAATGAGATCAGAATAGGTGTTAGTATAATTATACTGTACATTCCATAATTTTTACCAAGCTTTACGAGTAATCTGTTTCTCCATGAGAATTTCTTGCGGTTTTGTCTTTTAATTAATCTCTTCTTACGGTTTCGTCTGTATTGATCCTGAATTGAATCTGGAATTATTGTTCTGGCAATTGGTTTGATGTGCCTGGTTGAAATAATAACAATTTTGCTGAAATGGTAATATCCCAAAAAACCTAATATTCCTCCGGTTATCATTGTAAGTAAAGTACCTGTAAAATCCATTCCGATCATATGGGCGTAGATAGGTGTATAAAAGTACTTTATTGTTGCCAGGAAAAGTACATTTAATATCTTAAAAAAATAGGCCATAGTACTCTGTAAGAAAGCAAAAATAGCACATTATTTTTTTGCTAAGAAATGCAGATTGTATTTTATTTATTAAAATAACTTAATCTAAACCTGCTATATCACCACTTTTGAATTCGAGTATATCAAACCACAATAATGAGTTAATTACCATTGGAATTGCTGCCGAAGTATGATCCATTCCCTGCAGTGGAAAGTACATAACATTATTAACAGCCCCTGCATCTGAGAATTCGGTATAAACCTGTTCGGATGTGGAATAAGGGACATAATAATCGAATGTACCATGATACAATCTTATTGGTTCCTTTACATCCCACCCATGGATACTATTATCAGATAAAGCTTTTCTAAAGTCAGCATAATCAGGATTTGTATTTATCCCGGTAAGAAAAGGTTCGGCTACCAGAACCGAAACTGTATCGTTGAGCATGTCATTTATTTCGTCATTAGTATAATTACCATTAAAATAAGTAGATAGTTCGGAAGCAAATGGTTCATTAAAATAATCTGTTAACGGGTTTGAAAACAGCCCTAGTGATTGATATGATATTCCTGTGTATGTCATATAAACAGGTTGAGGATATGTAATACCTTCAAACATGAAATCCTGAACAACTGATAAATCATATGGTCCTGCACCACATGATGATGCAGAAACTTCGAGGCCGAGATCCGGATTATCAGAAATATGTTTATGGGTACATAAAGTAGCCCAGCCACCCTGAGAATAACCCATTAAGTACAGATCCTCATCCCAGTCAGCATTAATCAGGTTATTGGATATCATTTCGCGTGTTGCAGTAATTAGATTTTCAACTGACAACACTGTGCTTTCCTTATGCAGGTAAGGATGAAAATATTGTTCTGATTTCCCAAATCCAATATAGTCCGGAATTAACATAATATAGCCTGTTGCAGAAGTCGATTGCAGGTATCTGAACATTATATTATCAATATCTTTTGTAGGTGCCATATTATGGGAAGTATTAGTGCCATTTTGAAAACTAATTATTGGAAATACACCTTCATCCGTATCCGGAATACAAACAAGTCCTGAAGCTTCTATTTCTTCACCCATAAATACCGTTTTGTAAATAACGTTATATACCCGTACATTATACTCTACTTTATCTACTAGCGTGGCAATTTCAGGATATGTAGGAACCATTAACTGAAATAGCGATTTAATACTGGAAGCTGATCGTGTTATTACCAATTCATGGCTAACATATGCTTTGTATTCAATTGGATCAGGATTGTCATCTTTTGAGCAGGAGGGCAATAAAAACAAAACTGCCAGTATAATGATCATAACTGTTTTAAAGCCGGATTTATTTGATAATATTCTCATATTCATTACAGATTTTAATTTGCTTTAATGATTGTTATTATTAACAAAAGTAGTGATTTAATTACAACGGGATTTATTTATTATCACATACGATTAAAGGATGTTGTTGCGTTCTCAGTATGTTAATTTGAATTATGAAAAGGTTTCTCAGGCTTTTTTTTAAAGCATTGATAATAATCATATTACTGTTTGGTGTAATGTGTTGTGGATTCTTTTTTGCTGTTTATAAAGGTGTTTTCGGACCATTTCCAACAACGATAGAGCTAAAATCCATTCATAATGAAGAAGCATCGCTTGTATTTGCATCCGATGGAACATTAATTGGAAAATTCTTTGCCGAAAACAGAACAAATGTACACTGGAAAGATATTCCTACACATCTGACCGAAGCCCTTATTTCTACAGAGGATAAAAGATACTTCTCCCATGATGGGTATGATGGTAAAAGCTATCTCAGGGTTTTTGTTAAGACAATTATTCTGGGAGATAAAAGTTCAGGTGGTGGAAGTACAATAACACAGCAACTGGTTAAGAACCTTTATGGCAGAAACGATCATAGCTTTATGTCGATGCCTGTAAATAAATTAAAGGAAGCCATAATTGCAACACGACTTGAAAAAGTCTTTACCAAGCAGGAAATTCTATTGCTATATTTGAATTCAGTACCATTTGGAGAAGATGTTTATGGTATTGAAGCTGCATCGTTAAGATATTTTGACAAGCATTGCAGGGAGCTTACAATTCAGGAGTCTGCTGTACTGGTAGGAATACTTAAGGCAAATACATATTACAATCCACGTTTAAACCCTGAAAATGCCTTAAAGAGAAGAAACCAGGTACTTACCCTTATGTACAATGAAAGTTACATAACTAAAAAGGATCTCGACAGTCTTATCCGATTGCCTCTTATATTGTCATATGCAAATCTTCAGCGCGAATCTCCTGCAGGTTATTTTGTTTACCAGGTAAAAAAAAGAGTCAATAAAATACTTGATAACATTGCTAAACCAAATGGTGAAGAATATGATATTGCCAAAGACGGTCTAAATATTTATACAACACTTGATATCTCTGTTCATAAGTCGACACAAAAAGCCATTAGAAAACAACTGATAAGAATGCAGAAGTTACTTGATGCTGAACTAAAAATGGCCGGAAAAAGGAAAAAATGGGAGAACAGCCACCCATATGTTGATTCAGATGATAATAGGACTATAAGCAGCAGAGATGTTTTCAGCTGGACTGACAAACAAAAACCGGAAATGAGTATTACTGACAGTTTGTGGCATTATCATAAAATGTTAAATGCGGCTGTTTTGATTACTGAGCCTGCAACAGGACGTGTATTGACATGGGTTGGAGGTAATAATTTCAGATATCTCCCATACGATTTAATTTTGGCAAAACGTCAGATAGCATCGGCAATAAAACCTCTTGTTTATGCTGCAGGACTTGAAAACAATATTACTCCCTGCGATTACCTATCGAATGAAGTAGTAGTTTATGAAGAATATGATAACTGGAAGCCTGAAAATTACGACAAAAGCAGTTATAAGGATACGCTTGTGGCCTGTTGGTATGCTCTTGCTAATTCAATGAACCTGCCAACAATGGATCTGTATTTTAAAACAGGTCATGGGAATGTAGCTGATATGCTACGAAGGTTTGATTTGGATGTCCCCTCCCACGAAACCCCATCAATTGCCCTTGGAGCTATGGATATTTCTCTTTATGAGATCGTAAAGGCATACAGCGTATTCGCAAATATGGGATCAATATATAATGATCTTATAATGATTGATAAGATTACCGATTCGGAAGGTAATATCATTTATAATGGCAGTAATCAAATATCATATACAATTATGGAACCTGAACTTTCCGATCAGATAACACTGATACTGGAAAAGACAATAAACCAGGGTACCGGAAAACAACTGCGAACCCGATATGGAATTAAAGCTGATCTTGCAGGAAAAACAGGTACTGCTCAAAACTACAGCGATGCCTGGTTTATATCATATACACCAAACATTACCATAGGCACCTGGGTGGGAGCTCGATCACCGGATATACATTTTCAGGCTGGTTTGGGAAGCGGATCTTCATTAGCTCTTCCAATTGCAGGAGAAATATTATCAGATATTGAATCGAATCCAAAGTTAAATAGTAAATATCTGTCAGGCTTCCAGATGGAATATCAAACAACCCTGTTGACTGATTGTGAACCTTATTATGAAAAAGGATTATCCGGTTTTATAAATCGTATATCTGATAAAAAAGAAGAAAAAAGCAATGAGGATAAAAAGGAAAAAACCAGTTCATTCAAAAAGAAGAAGAAAAAGAAAAGTGGTATAAGAAAGTTTTTTGACAGAATATTTAAGGGTAAAAAGAAGTAGATTTCAGTTGAGATATTGAATTAAAGTCACTTTCTTATAACACTGAATCCGCAGAGCAAATACAATAACTTTTATTTATTTGATTTCAATCCATTTTTTACCAGATAATTAATGCTGTTATTCTCCATGAAATCACCAACAAATAAGTCTAAGTTGAACTTTTCATTGATATCGCTTTCCAGTTCAACGGCACCAATTGAATCCAATCCAAATGACAATATTGACTGATCAGGATCAATTTGACCGGGATCAATATTGAGTTTATTACCGAGCCAGTTTTTTATCCATAATACCAATTCATCAGCACTTAAAGTATTTTTCTCTGGTATTATATGATCAGAACCTGTAAAATTATCTGCTTCTTTCCATGATGTAACTGTTTTTAGCCTATCATCTAAATACAATTCCCTGCACGCAAGCCTCTTAATTTTACCACTTGAAGTTTTTGGCAAACTCATGGGGCTTATAATTACTATTGAATGTATTGAAACTTCAAAAATATCTGAAACGGCATTTATTATACTACCTATAACTTCATCTTTGTTGTAATTATTAATATATGATCTTTTGATCTCCTGTACTATTACAAGTTTTTCTTTGTTTTCCCTATCAACAGAAAAAACTGCACAACTGTTTGATTGAAGAGCAATATGGCTACTATCGACAATATTTTCAATATCACCAGGATAAATATTTACTCCATTTATTATCATCAACTCTTTTATCCTTCCTGTGATGTAGACATTGTTTTCTTTAATAAAACCCAGATCACCTGTCTTCAGATATGGTCCTTTTTTATCCCGTGCTGTAAATGCTTTAAAGGTTTCTTTAGTTTCTACAGGTTTATTCCAGTATCCAGAACATACCGAACTGTTTTTAACCCATATTTCACCTGTTTGATTTTCTGATAGTTCCAAATGTGTGTCAGGATCAGCAACTATGATGTCGGTATTATTCCATGCTTTACCACAAGATGTATAACTGATTTTATTCCCTTCATCCGGTAAATTAACATCCTTACCAAAAATTTCCGCACTGTCATTATCCAGACTATAAAACAGAGGCTCTTCCGTTTGGCTTATTCCACTAACCATTAAAGTGGCTTCAGCAAGACCATAACAGGGCAAAAACATTTCAGGTTTAAAATTCAGGCAACTAAATTTTTCAGAGAAGTTTTGAAGAGTTGTTTTCCTTATGGGCTCGGAACCACAAAACATTACTTTTAACGATGAAAGATCCATTTTATTAACATCAGGGTCAGTGATCTTCTCAATACAATAATCCAGCGCAAAATTCGGACAACCAACAGTAGTTCCTTTGTATTTCGAAATTGCCTCAAACCACATTGCAGGATTCTTAATGAAGTTAACTGGTTGAATAATAACACAACTACCTCCAACATACAAAGGTTGTATCATACTTCCTATTAATCCCATATCATGATATGGAGGTAACCAGAGTACACCAACAAGATCCGGTGTATGATTGAATGATTGTTTTATAATTTCGGAATTATGTAACAGGTTACTATGAGATACCATAATTCCCTTTGGTGAACCGATTGAGCCGGATGTATATTGTAAAAAAGCAATATCATCACTTGTAATATTGGTTACATCACATAAATAATCATCAGTTTTACGAACTTTTACATTTAGAATTGTTTTAATGTTGTTTTCATGTGTTGATGACCTAAGTTGATTCATTAACAAATCTTCATACCCCTTTGTTGTTAGTATGGATGTTGGTTCAGAGTCTGTTACAATGGACCAAAACCTGGTGTTTTCTTTGTTCTTCTTAGGCATAATTACAGGTACTGCTATTATACCTGCAAAAACACATCCTAAAAACGCAATCATAAATTCAACACCTCCTGGTATGGCAATCAAACATCTGTCACCTTTATTATGATGTTCTAATAGTTGTTTTGATACACTAATTGAGTTGGAAACAAGACTTGCGTAATTAATATTTATTAATTCTTCTCCATTTTCATCAAGCTGAATATATACAGTTTTTCCAGGCGTAACTTTGGCCTGATATATTAGTTTCTCACTCAAGGTTTGGAAACCACCTTCCGGTGCCTGAACCTTTGACTCAAATACTTTCATTCCATGTCAATTTTAGCATCAAAACAAATATATTTTATGTAAATGTTTGTATGTGAGGAAAAACAGTTGAATGGGAAATTTATAGAGCTGAATTAACCAAAATGATTGGTGAATAAAAAAAGCAGGTTTAAAGATCAGGACTCAAGCCATTTTCTTATTTGCGATGATTTAGTTTTACTCATTACTATTTTCTCAGGACTGGAAGGAGTAACTAACAAACAGTACCTGGAATTAAAAAACAATGTGATCTCCTTAATGGATTTTCTGTTTACAATGTATTGCCTGTTTACCCTTTTAAAATAATCGGGATCAAGCTGATTTTCTATTTCTTCCAGGGTATAGTCGATTACATACTTCTTATTCCTTGTAGTTACTCCATATACTACACCGTTAGTAATATAAAAATATGAAAATGTCCTTGTTTCAACAGGAATGAACCTGTCCCGATGATGAACCAGAAATGATTTTTTATACTTTTTACTACTTAACTTATTCAGTTCCAGCAGCATTTTCCTAAGCTTATATTCAGAAAGTCTTCCTTTTAGATTCTCCTGTGATTTAAATTTTTCTATTCCAAATCTAACTGATTCAAGACTAACAGGTTTTAAAATATAATCGATACTGTTAACTTTAAAGGCATTGATAGCGTATTCACTGTATGCCGTAGTGAAAATTATAGGAAAGTTAATGCCGGTCATCGAAAATATTTCGAAAACGTTATCATCAGAAAGCTGAATATCAAAGAAACCAAGATCCGGAGAATTATTGTTTTTTAACCATTTAAACAAATCTTTCACACTTTCAATAACAGCCAGTATTTCAATATTTGGATCAATATCATATAAAATTGATTTAAGATTGCTGGCAGCTGCGTATTCATCTTCAACAATAATTATCTTCATAATACATACGATAAGGATGTTTGCACTATTTTACAAGTGGTAACTTTATAATAAACTTGTTTTCTGCCTTATTTATTATAATCTCCTTATCTGTTAATATTTTATACCTCAAATTCAGATTCTGTAAGCCTATTCCCAGTCCCGGTGTATCACTTTTTTTAGGTTGAAGGTTGTTTTCCACTACAATATTATTTCTATCAGTAAATATTTTTAATACTAAAACCGATGATTCTGAAATTTCATTGTGCTTAATTGCATTTTCTATTAATAATTGTAAAGTTAAGGGTGGTATTCGATTAACAAAATATTTATCGGAAATATCAATTTCGCAATCCAGACTATTGAAAAATCTTTTTTTTAATAGTCTCAGGAATGAGTTTGCAAAATCAAGCTCTGTTTTTAATTCTACAAGGTCCTGACTACTTTTTTCCAGAATATATCTATAAACAATAGCCAGGTCATCGACATACTTTAATCCTTCATTTTTTGACTCATTTCTAATTATTGAGCTTAATGTATTCAATGTATTGAATAAAAAATGTGGTTTTATCTGATCCTTAAGAGTTTTTAGCTGATTAGATAAGTTTTCTTCAATAAGCTTTGCATTGTTCATTTCTACTGATCTTTTCCTTACGATAAGATTTAAAACATAAGCAATAAGCATTGCTGAAGGCGTTATGTAAATATATTTCCATAAATAATACTTAAATGAAGTTTCTTCACCAAAAGGGTATCCAACAGAAATACCTGCAAAATAGAATGATGCTCTAAACAGCACAAATGCAATAATAAAATTATAAAGTATAATTAATATGGATTTTACCGGTAAAGATGATTTCTTAGGCATAAAATACCCGCTCCAGTAATAAGTAAAAAAGGAAAATAATAAAATAGAAATTAAAGTTTGTAATGTGTACCAGGAAATACCAAATATTGAGAAATCAATTTTACTTAAATGTGGTGTGGAATCGAAAATCAAAGAATAATATTGAAGATTATTTATTAGTGTAACCAAAAGCGAGGTTAATATCAGAAACGATAATTCATATTTTCTTTGTTGTGTAGTATCCATATCACCAGTTAAATCATATTAAGGATTTAAAACCTTCATAACATGACATCAAAAGTAGTGATATTTGAATAGAAATTAATTGCTGTCCGTTTACAATTTCAATGAACAGAATTGTAAAATATCCTTTTATGTCAATAAAATTTTTACTTTTTCCAGATTAGTTCTAATACCTTCTTTCTCACATAAAGGGCAGGTAGATAATTCCTCGGTAAAATAGTACTCACATCTTGGGCATTTGAAATGATATAAACTGTTTACTAACCTGGATTTTGCAATCTGTACGAAAATAATACCTCCAATTGGGGTAAGGAATAAATTGATAAGAAATAGCTGAATTGTTCTTAATCGCACTTTATTAATACGATTTGCAACAAAATAACATAAAATTACATAAACAACTAATGATGCAATTAATTCGATCATATATAAAAAAATAATACCTGTTTGCTTTGTTCCCGGATTAAATCATGTAATTGTTAGTAAATAACATGGTAAATCCGGCAACAAAATTACACAATAATTCTGATAATCTGTAAGTAAAAAAGCTGATTATGGGGTTAATTTTGATGATATTTTCAGACAGTCGACATTATGTTAACCGTAAGTGAAAAAGCAGAAAAGAAAACAGGTTAAACTATCCGGAAATTGTAATCTGAACTACCTACCTCACAGCATTTTTGAAAGCATCTACACCACCTACAACAGGTAAAGTTAAAGTTGTTCTGTCAATATCAATTGTAAGTTCAGTACCCGGATCAGGCCATAAAGTAAACTCTCTATCACTTGAAAATATCATTAAGCCTATTTTCTGACCTTTGGGAATTACCTGGTCATCCGGCTGTAATTCAAACGTTAATTCATAGAACTTACCGGGTATTAATGGTTTGCTTTTTGTTAATGACTTGTAATTCTGAGGATCAGCCCAGCCCCGTGTTATTATATTGTCGGTAATTTTGGCTCTTTTCCCATCTTTCCAGGGCAAAGAAACCAGCCATACTGAAAGGTTGGCAGCAGGTTTACTGCTTGCAAGCCTGATTGTAATACTTGGAATTCCGGATATATGTACATCATCTTTCAATTTTGAGGTTACATACATAAGCCTGTGTTCTGTTATTTCTGCTTTGGCAAGGGATGAACCTTCAAATGAGAAATTATCAACCAATGTTTCCTGAGACCTGGTATTTGATTTGTTAATACTCATACTACCATGTTCGGGAGCACCGGGAGAAAGATATAATACAACAGGTTCCGATTTTGGGTTAGGATATGAATCATAGGGAGTAGGATCACTCATTTTATCATTTTCGCGTACTATCCACACCGGAGCATCATCTTCAACCCCATTTTCAATTCCATGCAGATAACGTGTAAACCACCTGTTCATCATTGTCAATGGTGGTGGGCCACCATGCCCGTACTGGTGATAGTACAGCTGACATGACAATCCCTTTTCTTTGGCAGCCTTATAAATCCTGTAACTATGTTCAGGCATAACATTCCAGTCATTAAACCCATGTGACATAAGCAAAGCTGCTGTCATCGGTTCCATATCATGCAGGTAGTCTCTGCCGGCCCAGAAATCATTGTAATCACCCGTTATTCTATCCATGCCTTCCTTCATTTCCTTATCTCTTACTGTAGCATTATTGTACGCCCTCTTTGATTCATCTCCGCTATGTATAAAATCATATAATACATCAATATCTTCACCTAAATATCCTCCGGGTGATCTTATAAGTCCATTCGATCTGTAATAATGATAATATGAGGTATTAGGTGCAATTGGTATAATTGCTTCCAGACCTTCAACTCCGGTTGTTGCTGCAGCAACAGGTAATGTTCCGTTGTATGAAGTACCTGTCATTCCAACTTTGCCTGTTGACCAATATGCATCAACCTTTTCATTTCCATCGGGTGTTGTGTATCCTGGGATTCTCCTGCATAGCCAGTCGATAACTGCTTTTGGGGCAAGTGATTCATTATCGCCACCAATAGTTGGTGCTCCCTGGGAAAGTCCAGTTCCCGGTGAAGAAGAATGTACAACTATATATCCGCGTGGAACCCATGTATTAATATGTGAATTTGATATAATTGGTCTTTCTCCGGTTCTTGTAACTTCAGCATGCACCCTTTCCTTCGCCTGTTCACCCAATTCGTGCCGTACATCCCAAAATCCTCCTTCAACATCAGGTGCTACACCTGCAAAGTATGGACTTGTAATATAAACCACAGGGAGTTTCAGGCTATCTTCATCAGTTTGATACGGTCTTGTTACACTTACATGCATTCGATCCATTCTCCCGTCACCATCAGTGTCAAATTCGGTTTCAACCCAGAGGTCATGCCTGATCCACTTTTCAGAATCGTTAAATTCTTCCACAATTTGTGCTTCACCATTTTCAAAAATCGGTACAGCCTTCTTTGGAATTGAATCGGATTCCTGCTGTGCAACCACACAGTTAGTTGCCAATGTTATAAATAACAGGACTATTTTAAAACGTAAAAATGTAATCATTGAATGTTGTATTAAGTAATACAATAGCTGAAATAAACTGAAACGAAAATACGCATTTTACAGAATTTTACTCTGTACAGGTATTGTTACTTAAAAATCCTTTGAAGATACCATAGAAACGGCCAGTTTGTCAATAAGTGAACCGCATCCTCTGTTTTGAATGAATTCTGTATGATCATCAATTGTTTTGAATGCTTTTCCACAAATTTCGTTACATTTGAATTCATAATCAGCAGTTTCCATAAATACCTGCAACGTTTTTTCAGCATCCGGGTTAGGAAAATCAGATTTCCCAGGGTTTTCCCTGTTCCATTTCATGGAGTTCATCCAAATAGCAGCACTAAGGGCACCACATCCATTTCCACTTAACCCCAAACTTCCTGTTAATCCGGCAACAATAACTGCCTGTTTACTTGTTGCTCCCATTTTTTTAACGACCTCAGAGGCACATCTCACAGCCGTATCGGATAGTTGAGAACTGTCAACCGACAAGCCTTCTTTTGCTGCGCTGATCGCTTCAGGAGCCCATTTCTCTGCCAGTTTAAAACAGGAAAACACCTTAGCACTAAAGAAATACTTTGCTATGCTTGATTTTTTAATCCAGTCGCAACTCGTTATATCAAAACAATCAGGGCTTGAGGTTCTGTTAGCAAACGATCTGGTAATATGTTGCGTTGATAATATAGCCAACGCTGTTGCCTTACCCGGATCTTTATGTCGTCTATGAGATTCGGCACCCAAGGCCATTGAAGCTCCCCATAGCATTCCACACTAATAACCCTGTTGCATTATCCCTCCGGCCAAATTATCAGATGCTTTTTCTTCTTCATCAATTGGAAATCCGTATTCCCTGTTCAACAAATAAAAAAACAACCTTGAACATGTACCCTTTTTTAAAAACGTTCTTTTTACTTTTCTTTTTATTTGGCGATTCTTAGTCAGGTTCATTTGATCAGTTTTCGTTTGACAAAACACTGAGTACCGAATGTTTCAATTACCAAAGAGACCTGATAGTAGTGTGTAAACAGAATCTTTCTCAATACAGCATTACCTTTTAAAACTTTCTTCCTGTTTTTTGTATTCCCTCATATGCTTTGTGGGTTCAATAATTGAAAAACCTTCCCATAGTTTATCATCAAACTGGTCCACATAAATTATCTCCATTCTTTTCCCCTGCTCAAATCCTAAAAAATCACCAGCTGTTATATCTGTATTTTCCAGAACAAGATATTCAAATGAATCCTCGGAATTAACAACAACATTAACTCCGACTTTCACTTCATTTTGCTTCTTATCAAAAAGAAACCTTTCCTTTTTTTTGAGCAATGCAACATTTCTGTCAAAACTAACATAATTACTTTCCTTTTTGGTAAAGTATTTTAATCTATAGTTGTTGTTATTCTTTTCAAAATAGATGGAACCTGCGAAATTGTTTTCTGTATAACCAACACCAAACAGGTGTATATCCCTTCCTGTTTTCCCGGGAGCAAATTTGTAATCAGCTCTTATCAAAGCATAAGTATTCATTGAAACGTACATTCTTCCGGTAAACTTGCCGCTATTATCTGGTTCAAAATCTATTATATACACATTTTCGCCATTCACGCTGGTTCCTCCGGCCAATGTATATTTGTATTTACCGGTTTTGTATAAAAATTCCCAGTCATTCTTGTCATTCATGGTACAGTACTCCAATTCATATTCCATCCATCTGGCAAATGATTTAAGTCTCCAGCCATTTTCAATTGTTGTATCCGGTTCTTCATTCTGATCATTTTCAACATCTATCTTTTGACTTAGAATACCGCTTTTTATTTTCCAGTATTCATCTTCTTTAGTATCAGAAAATACATCCTTAAAAATTGTTTCCAGTTGTTCAAGCCCGGCAATTTCTTTCTCTTTAAGCATTACAGCTTTAATTGGAAATATTTTAATTGGTATTGTGTCATCGGCACTTTCGGAAAAATACAGATCGCCAAAAAAATCCGTATATGAAGTTGTATTTTTAGGTATTGATTCTTCTATAAGCTTTCTTGTATCTTCGTTTAACTGCTCAAACGAACTTCTTTTAAGGTCCAGACTAAATCCATCAATATCCGCAATATTTCGGGATCGGATAAATGCCTGTTGTTTCGTGAAATTCCTGATGTAATTTGAGTCCAGGTACAGAATTATTTTTTTAACAATTGCTTTGGGATCAGGTTCGCTTCCGAAAATAATTGTTTCACTGAGATTAATAATATTTTCATGCAAATAAACCGTTGAAGATTCCAAGAGTTCTTCGACTGAAATTGTAATGGTTCCGTACCCAATATATTGAAACCGTATTGTATCATCAAAATTAACAAATGATGCATTCAGTGAAAATTCACCTTTTTCGTTACTGACAGTTCCAATGTTTTTATGGAGAACAAGAATATTTGCATAAGGCAAAGCCGAACTGTCTTTTATGTCCAGTACTTTCCCTTTTAATTCGGTAATACTGTCATTACTTATATTATTAATTGTTTCTTCAATTGATGAATGGGCACTGCCAATACAAGCCGTAATCAATACAATAATTACCGGTTTTATTATGTATCGTATTATATCTGTCATATTTTATTAATATCAATTAACATGATGCATTAATGCGTATTAGATTAAAGACTACATCTTTAAACTCTGAAAAAGCAAATATAAAATAGTGATATTCTCAAAGGATATACCTTGACATTTTTTAACAAGTTTGCTAATTTTCCATCATGAAATGATAATCTAACCTAATCAGTATGTAGGACGTATTAGTAATGTAAAAGTTACTTTATACGTAAGGTGTTTTTTACTCAACAACAACCTTTCTCACACCCAAGCTATTTCCATCTTCCATTACCCTCACAAAATACAACCCCTTTTGCCAATTGGAAGTATTTATCGAAACTAAAGGTTCTAAAGGTTCAGGATCATAAACCAATCTTCCAAAAATATCAAATACTTCGATATTCAATTCTTTTCCTGCTTTTGAGTTGCTCTTAATATTAAGCACTCCCCGTACAGGGTTTGGGTAAACCACAAAGACTGGTAATTTGTTCTCATTTTCCCCAGTTCCAAGGCATATGTAGGTATAAATATCCAAACTGTCGCTCCACTGGCTTTCCCCGCAATCATTGTATGAGCTTACTTTTAAGGTTGCTACACCTTCGTAAACGGGGTTCCAGTGGATTTCGGTTATTATACTATCACTGATGGAAACTGTTCCTGCAGTTTCCGGTTGTAGTTCCCATTGGTAGTACCATGCATTGGCTGCGTGTCTGGCTGAGTAGGTTGTAATGCTGTCAGTATTTACGCATAGGGTGTCTATACCGGTAGGTTGTTGGGGTGTTTCCGGTTGAAACTGGGAGCAGTCTTTGATGTTGATTACCCAGGCATCTGTTGAACTATCATATGGGTCAGGATTTATTTCACATTCAACATCACCATGTAGTGTGCCTGTTTCACATGCAATAACATAGTTGTATTCATTTATTTGAGCAGCACAATGTAGTTCAAGGCTTTCCCTACCTACGCTTCCAATACATTGCTGCCAAACTATCTCACCCATACTATCTAGATTTACAATCCAAATATCAGATTTTCCAATTGTACTGTGGTTACCAACTACATCCCCATCATTTGAATTCACATATCCAATAACCATATAGCTACTATCACCTGAATTAAAAACCGAAGCAGCAGCGTCAAAATTAGTGCCACCTAAGCAATTCTGCCATATTATGCTTCCGAATAAATCAATTTTAAAAGCCCATATATCAAAAAACGTTTCACCCGCAACTCCATGAAACCCACTTACGTCCATGTCGTTAGAGTTTGATAAAGCTAGTATAACAAACCCGTCATCTGTTTCAAAAAGACCTGTCCCTGTATCGTCGTGACTTCCACCATAACAATTCTGGAATACTATTTCCCCGTTTATATCTATCTCCACAACCCATACATCAGGCTCATTTTCCGATTCATCTTTTTGGCAATATATCATTCCCCCTTTTTCATAAAACGAACCAGTAAACATGAAAGTACCATATGAGGTTGCAATCATTTTATTTATCCTGTTCATTGAGTGGTTGCCATATGATTTTTCCCAAAGCATATTGCCATCAGCATCAATCCTGAAAAGCCATACATCACGTTCTCCATAGAAGGTACTTATATCGCCCCCAATTGTTGTTACCATTGTTCCAACTAGCAAACCACCATCTGGTGTTAGTGCAGCATCCTGGAAATCGTCGAATCCATACCCACCATAACATTGCTCCCATATGATATTTCCAACAGAATCAATTTTTACGACCCAATTTGTATAGCTTTGGTAGTTATTCGACTGTACATCCCCATCATCTGAGTTAGTACCTCCAATTAAATAGAAGCCTTTG
>JANQGJ010000059.1 GCA_028277395.1 Bacteroidales bacterium
CCATTACAACAATTGATCGATAGTGCCAAAAATGAAAATTTTAATGATTGGCTATTATCAAAGTATGATTATGACTTAATGCAGAATTACTAAACACAATAATGGCTATAAGTAATTGCTTCTACTCACCTGCTTCTGAAAATGATTGCGGATTTTCAGCTTGGCGTGTACTTGCAAAGGCAAGTGTTAATCTACGCAACAACTCATAGACGGGACCTTTAACAGTTATTGAATACTACCACAAAAAAGTCAGTTTAACAAATGAAAAAATATGAATGACCCCACCATTGTGAAAATAATAGCTTGGATTTCCATATTTATTGCTTTACTTTTATCTTTCTTTTTGCTGACAGTAAAAACAAAACATCAACTATCAAACAGATTGCTTGTCAGTTTTATAATATTTTGTTCTATTGACATTGTCGGGCTGTTTATAATTCAGTATCACGTAGTTTATTTATTTTCCAAAACATTTACCTTTTTAATTTTCCCTTCATTTTTTCTGTATGTAGGATCAATATGCCGTATAAACTTTAAGCTATCTCTCAATAGTCTGTTACACACCATTCCATTTATCATATATAACCTGGTATTGATTTCCTATTATGTTATTGCTTCTTATTCTGCAAACCATTTTATAATCGAATTCCTGAATAAATTGATTTGGATATTTGATGTTATCCTATTAAAACTGCAAGCATTATTTTATATAATCGCTATAGTTTACACTTTAAGGAAACACAGGAAAATATATCTTGAAAACTATACCGAAGGCGATATTACCATATACAAACTACTATCTCAAATCACAATAATTTTCGTTATTACTTTTCCAATTACCGTAGCTAAAGGATTAGTATCGTTTACCACTTTTTATGATAGCTTTAAATGGCTCAACATTGCTTTAATTGTACTTGCACTGTTTATGTTCTGTTGGTTTATACTCAAAGCCCTATACAATCCGAATTTATTTAGAAGTGTTGATTTTAATATCCAAACAACAAACCAAATCACACAAAAGAGTAAGGTAATAATTGAAAACACAGCAGACCAAAACATAATAATTGAACAGTTACAGCAATATATGAAAGAACACGAACCTTATCTTAACTCTACTCTTACATTAAAGGAGTTGTCATCTCAATTAGATATGCCATCACATAAACTGTCAGTAATAATCAATAAACATATAGGACAACATTTTTTTGATTTTGTTAATCAATACAGAATTGCGAAGGCAAAGGTGTATTTACAAGATTTTGCGAACAACAAATTGACTATTCAACAAGTTTTTTATGATGTGGGTTTTAATACAAAATCTTCATTTAATACCGCTTTTAAAAAACATACCGGATTAACGCCAACAGAATTTAAAAATAAGTTCTTATAAATGGTTCGACTTTACGAATGTCGAACGCTTGTTGACTTTTTCATACCTAATTTTGCTTCATAATTATCTTATGTATCATTAAAAACATAAAAAAATGAAGAAAATTTATTTTATCTCAACAGTGCTATTTTTTGCATTAAGCAGTCCTGTTTTTTCAAATAATTTCCCAAGACATTCGGCTGATTCAGTTGAAATTCAAAATGTACAGCAAGTCGTTATTGAATCCTATGTTAACGGAATCTTTCTTAAAGGTGATTACAAATTGGTAAAAAAAGGCTGGCATTCTGATTGCGACATTGTTATACCGGAAAATGGTAAATTAAAGAAGTTACCAGCTCAATATTGGGTAGATCGACTTAAAAAGCATCCAGTACCATTAGATCCAAATGTTACTTTCAAATTCATTGATGTAAATGTAACCGGATATGCAGCCATTGCAGTCATTGAGATTTTTTCGAAAGGCAAGCCTCTTTACACCGATTATATGAGTTTATATAAATTCAAAGGTGGTTGGAAAATTGCAACAAAGATTTACTATAGTCATCCTGATCCATCCTATAAGAACTAGCAAAGTGAAAACAAAGACATTGCTCTATTTTGGTTTTTTTGCACCTGTAATATTTTGGGTGACAACACTTATATGTGGATTGATACTTGATGATTACAATCATCTTAAATGGTTAGTTAGCGAATTAGGTGCAGTAGGCACGCCAACGCAATACTTGTTTACTACAGGATTGGTTTTAAGTGCTTTTTTAAATGTCTTTTTTACCATAGGTTTATGGAAATATTGTAAAAAGCTTCAATTAAGTATTATTCCCATAATAATGTTGTCGCTATATTCTTTTATAGCCGGACCAGCAATATTTCCAATGCCTTTAAAGCTTCATAGTATTTCAGGCTTGCCTATGCCATTTATAATGACATCCCCTTTAGTTGCTCTTTGGGTATGGCGAAAAAAAGAATATTTATTGAAATTCAGAACCGCTGCTATAATTAGTTTAATAATTATGATTCTTGGGTTTCTAATCTTTTTCCCCAATGTGCTGAATGAATATTTTGGATTAAAACAAAGATTTCTTTACACTGGCTGGACAACCTGGTCTGTTTATTTAAGTTATCGGTTTTTAAATTTGACAAACATTAAGACAAATAACAGCAACCGCTGACAAAGCATATAAAACATAAGGGTGACAGTGGGTTACGAATCTTTTGCTCGTTTAACCAAACCAGCCAAATCTGCGATTTTACGAGTCAATTAAATAGTTTAAATTTGTGTCAAAACATAAATTTGGCTATATGCAAACATGATAGGAAATCGCATTTAATCACTTGCGTTTCGTATACGTGGCCGTTAGCATTCATTAAATAAAATAGACATGAAAATAAAAATTATACTCGGAGTATTCATAATTTCAGTCATTACATTAAATGCACAAGTTATTGACACAACCGAATTTAATAAATGGATTGATGAAAATTCAATAAACCTTGACATTAAATCAAATTTTAACAAGTTAGTTGACATAATAAAAGATAAACCAGTTATAGGGTTGGGCGAATGCGTTCATGCCTCAAAAACAATAAACAATCTACGATTTGAAATAACAAAAGAACTTATAAAAAATGCAAACTATAGAAATGTTGCCTTTGAAATGTCATTTAACACTGGATTAAAAGTAAACAATTATATTAAAACAGGTCAGGGAAACATTAGACAAATCCTCAAAGAGAGTCATTTCTTTTTGAATTCTATTGAGATGTTGGAATTTATCGAGTGGATAAGAAATTTTAATAATACATCAGAGACACCTGTATCCATTTATGGGTTTGATATACAATCAAATATTGACATAATTGAAGATTTGTTGTCATATTACAATGAAATAGATAATGATGCGGCAAGTCTAGTATCATATTTATTTGAAATATTGAGTAAAAATGAAATCAAATCATTTGGTGAATACCCCGAAATCTTTCAGGATTCTGTATTTAATATAATTAACAAATTAGAAGCAAAACATAAATTAAACAGAAAGAATTATATCCATAAAAAGGGATTTATCGAATATGAATATTCGAATAAAAGAATGGTGGTTCTCACTCAACATTTACAGATGTTAAACAGTGGTTATTCACAATCCCTAAAAATGAGAGACTCTTGTAACGCTGCTTTGGTTAAATGGATAAAAGATTTTGAAGGAGAAGATAGCAAAATTGTTTTATTCGCTCATAATGGACATTTATCAAGTGCTTACAAATTTGTACCAAGAGTAAGGACATTATCGTGTAATGGATTCTATGAAGATTATCCAGATTATTTAATATCAGGATATTATTTGAAAAGGATTTTGGGTTATGATAATTATTATTTTATTGGAACTCAATTTAGTCATGGTTTTTTTATGGGATTCGACCCGGAGAATAATTTTAAACTATCAAGGCTAGAAGTGTTCCCTCCTGAACCAAACTCATTTCCCTATTTACTAAAACAAGTAAAACAAAATCCTTATTTTATCAGTTTTGAATTTCCCCAAGGAACCCCACGTTTTATAATTAACTATATCTGCTCTCTTCAGAGTTTTTATGAGATTGGAGCAGCCTACGATTTTAAATATGCAAAAGCTAGATTGATTGATAATTTTGATGCAATAATATACATAGATGAAGTGGAAGAGTCCGATATATTGCAGTACGAAAAAGAATAACGAAATGCTAAATTTTGTATAAGTAATGGCAGGTGATGTGGTAAACCAACTTGCCGGCTGACTGGTATCAAGGTTTGTGACCCGCCCAAACTGCGTATCGGTTTGACATGAAACTACCACACAATCTGCCACTCATACAATTTACTGTTACACGCAAACAGAAAACACAATATTATACAAAATAATTGCTTTATAAATAAAATATCCATGAGAAGAATTAATCAGAAAAAAAGCAACTTTCAAAAATTTGCTGGTATTTTACTAATCATGTCAGTCTTTTTCTTAAGCATTCATACCTCTTATGCCCAAGAATCCAATAATAAAGAAGTAAATAAACAATTAAGATTAAATAAAGGATTACTTAGGTTGTATGATGATTTTGATTCACTACCAGATACAAACGTACCAGTCTTTAAATACGAATGTAATAACCCAGGATTGAACCATCTGCGTGAAAAATATAAACTTGATGAGGTAGTGGGAACAGGAGATAATTTATCAAAAGCATTAAAACTAATGGAATGGTTAAACAGACACGTAAACCATAGGGGTGATTTTGCAAGTGCTTTACCCAAAGTATATGAAAAACTTCCAAAGAATGCTATTGGGATTTTGGAGTACTCTTATGACATGGGACAGGATAGAGGAATCAACTGTTATATGCTCGCCATAACGCTTACAGAATCCTGTTTATCTGTAGGGTTAAAAAGTCGTGTAGTTTCTTTAAATCCAATGAATCCATACGATCATGACAATCATCTTGTAAGCATGGTTTGGATTGACAGCTTGTCAAAATGGGTAATGTTTGATCCTCAGTATAATGCTTATCTTATGGATACGGAGGGGAACTATCTTAATCCATGGGAAATTAGGGATTTACTTTGTAGAAATAAAACTATTATAGCTAATGATGAATTAAGATACAACGGTGTTAAATATGATATAACTAAATACCTCAATTATTTGGCTAAAAATTTATTCTATATTCAAACACCATCATATAGTGGTTTCAACAGTATATCAACTTCGGAAGAACCATGGGTTGCATTAATCCCAAAACATTTTGATGCAACCAAAAGAGAAGTCTATCGTATGAAGTGGCTTCAAGATGGAAACAATAAAGGAAACTGGGAAAAAAGTAAACTTAATGAATTATTACAATTATGGCGGAATGAACCTCCATTTATAAACACTTCATCAATTGCATCATTTTCCTTAGCTCCTACTTGTGATAAATAAAACTAGAGAGAATAAGAAAATGCTTTAAACACCAGCATCTAACAATATACAAAACAAAAGATTGAAAGAGTACTTTGAAACGTAAGTGTGTTTAACCAAACCAGCCAAATCTGCGATTTTACGAGTCAATTAAATAGTTTAAATTTGTGTCAAAACGCAAATTTGGTTACGTGCAAACATGATAGGAAAGAGCATTAAATCCCTTACATTTCATATACGTGGCTGTTGTAAAACACCCAACCAAACCACCATCACATAAAATAAGCTCATACCGGATCGGGTTTTTAGGTTATTCGTAAAATAAAACCGAATCATATCTAACAGGTATTTTAGTAATGTATACTGTAGCAAGGAAAATCAAACATCTGTGAAAGTTTCATCAAACTTTGGAATTAAGACACCAATACCGGGATCAATTAAAAATATTATTAAAGAGATACTTAAGAAAGATTAAGGCTCAGCTCACTCCAGGATTTTACCACTCACCACAACACTTGTTGCATTTACTTCAAAGGTTATCAAAAAACCACTTATTAGTCAAATTAGTGATCAGCCACTCTTATTTTCGCCTTTGTAAATAATCGACAGATAGTTGAACATATCATTAAACTTCAATACATAAGATTGTAAATACGAAAACAGATCGGCTATGGATAAAATAATACGAATATGGATTTATCGTGTACTAAGAAAACTAGGTGTTTGCAGAGAGGACATAACACCACCTGCAGACATCAGGAACAAACTTTTAAAATTTGTGTCATCATGATGAGAATAATATCAATACAGTTGAGGACTCAGTTATTGTAGTGAAAACCAGGTATGTAATTTAACTCTCTTACCGTTGGCAGTATTTTAATTTGAAATCAAATCAGTGTGAGACAACAAATATTATTTGTAAAGAAATATTATTTAATAAAAGAAACCGATAATTGATAGTACCATTAATATGAAAAGTTTAATTATTACAGAATTCGTAAAATTCAGATCGTTGGAAACAACAACACCTGAACAACTTGTTTCCTGCGGATCAAAATTTCATGATCTTCAAAAAAGACCCGGCGGTTATATTGACTCAGAACTTGTGAAAACTACTGATGCAAATTGCTGGCACCTGATCCTTCATTATCAGAATATGGACACAGTGAAATCCATTGGTGGACAGATACGTTCCGGTAAGGAATTCGCCGGACTAACAAAACTTCCTGTTCCTGAAAGTATTGAGATATCTTTCCATCAACAATTTAAATACCGGAGATAATTTCCCCGGAAATAACTATTACGATCCTAATTTTTAATAAAATGATATAAAAAAATGAAAACAACCATTTGCTCAAAAAGACAATTGATAAAACCTTGCACCTTACCAGGATTCAATTATCAAATAGACACTTATATAGGTTGCGAGCATTATTGTTATTACTGTTATGCTCTTAACTCATCGGAAAGCAACTGGCAGGAAGAGATTGGCGTTTATAGGAATATAAAGAAACAACTTCTCAGGGAACTGGAAAATATACCACCTCAAAGTATCTATTTCGGTTATCATTCTGATCCTTATCAGCCTCTTGAAGGTAGTCTGGGGCAAACAAGACGTGCTCTGAAAATCCTTCAGGAGCTTGGTTTCTCTGCCAGTTTGCTTACAAAATCAAATCTCTTTTTAAGGGATATTGATATTCTTAAAGAAATGCCGGAAGCTAATGTGAGCATTTCCGTTGCTTTTGACGATAACGAAATTCGTAAAAGATTTGAAAAGAATACAATTAAGACTGATTGTAGAATCGAAGCCCTTAGTATTTGCAAAGAAGAAAGAATTTGTACATCAGCAATAATTTGCCCGGTAATTCCACATAAAACAAATGTTAAGAAGTTGATATCAAAGCTTGACGATATTGCAGACAGAATTTGGGTATACAGATTAAGTTTGCAAAATGAGAATGATGAGTCATACCAGAATGTAAAGAAGATCCTGAAGCAAAATTTTCCGGATGAAGCACAGGAAATCGAGAAAATTGTAAAAGATGATAACCACAATTATTGGAAAGACTTAAGAAAGGAACTTGAAAATATTCATGATACAAGAATCCTTGTACATTTATAGATTTTTAAACAAATACAGTTAACAAATTGAATTAATAAAATATTTATCATGGCTTTAATTAATTATATAAAAAGAGAAGAGGCAACAGGTCGCATTGCAGAGATATATGACGGGATTGAAGAACGTATTAAAATCATTCCCAATGTGGTTCAGTTTTACACAGCCAGTCCGGAGTTGTTTGATAAAATAATGGAACTTGTCAGTCATTATACAGATCATCCGAATTTTGATAGAGCAACTGTAGCATATATCAGGATGCTCATATCAAACAGGGAAAATGCTACCTATTGCATATTGTTGCAGTCAGGTATTCTTAGGAGCTTAGAAATCCCGGAATCTGACATTGAGACTGCAAAACAAGATCATACAATGGTTAACCTGCCAGCTAAAAACCAGGCAATCATTTGCTTCGTGTTGGATCAAATGTATGGAAAACTGACAGACACTAAATCCCGGATAGATCAACTAAAGGAACTTGGCTGGACAGAGAAAGATATATTCGAAGCCAGTGTTCTGGGTGCCATACAGAAAGGTATGGTAAACGTGATCAAAACTTTTGAGGTACAACCTGATTTTTAGAAGATAACTGCCTGATATTTATTAATACAACCTATAAAGGTCTGTTTTTTTATAAATACGGCATTGTTGATCATTGTACCAGGCCTTTTCCTGTATTGGAATAAAGGTTGAAAGCTCGAAAAAAGTTGTAGATTATAGTATTACGATTAACCAGGCAGAACATTAATACACTGTTGCCGGTAGTATGGTGCTATAAGTAAATAATGAAAATTTGGCTGGTTATCACAAACAGTAAGGTTTTCTCCACATGCTATATGTCGAAATAAAATACAGAAATTAATGCCATGGTTTCTCTGAAACGGAGTAACTATTAAAGAAGAAAAAAAATGAACAGAATACTAATTATTGGTGGAACCGGTTTACTGGGTATACCTGTTGCCCTTAAACTGAAAGAGTCAGGATATATCGTACGAATATTAGCCAGGAATGTTGATAAAGCAAGGAAGTTGTTTCCGGATGAAATTGAAATAATGAATGGTAATATTTATTATTCAGGCAGTCTTAAACATGCAATGAAAAACTGTCAGGGAGTTCATATTAATCTTTCCGGGGAGGAAGAACTAATTGGTGTTAGAAAAATTGTACGTGCAGCTCAACGTTCAGATATTGAACGGATAACCTATATTTCAGGGACATCTGTTGCTCAGGAAAATACCTGGGCACCGGTAATAAATCGTAAATACTATGCTGAAGAAGCAATTCGTGAATCAGGTATTGATTACACTATATTTTGCCCAACATGGTTTATGGAGGTTATCCCAAAGTATATCAGGGACAGAAAAGCGGTAGTTTTCGGGAAACAGCCTGATCTTTATCATTTTATTGCCTCTGATGATTATGCGCGAATGGTTGCCACTTCCTATGGCACAGACAGGGCAATAAACAAAAGGTTCATTATTCATGGTCCTGAAGGTATTCTTTTTAAAGATGCAGTTAAAAAATATACTGAAGTAAAACATCCTGATATTTCCAAAGTAATAAATATGCCCTACTGGTTAGCAACTATTATTTCAATAATAAAACAGCGCCCTGAAATGAAAGCCATAAGTGACTGGATGAAAGCATTCGAAAAAGCAGGTGAGCTTGGCAATCCCTCTGAAGCTGATGAAATTTTGGGAGCACCTGAGATAACACTTGAAAAATGGCTAAATCGGGAATAACTAAAACACATATAAACATGAAAATAATTATCAATTTATTGGTACACATGATTGCCGGCAATACGATTATTGCACAAAAAGCAAATATCACAATAAGTTCAAATGATCTGAAAACTGTTTAGAGTATGGTTCTGATGCTTTTGCAATGATGTCAGCACCTCACAGTTTCTAAAGCCTGCCTGCCTACATTTGATTACGGTGTGTAAATTAAAAAAGGTGCACGCCCAAAAGCATACACCTCAAAAATTCGAAAAGATCATCTAACTAATTAATCCCACAATTTTCTGTATCATCAAAAGCATCAAGCAACTCGTAAAACCTGGCAATTAAATACAAACCTGTGTTAATATTGGTACTAATGTAAGCATCGGGTTCGTCTTTAAGTGCGAGTTTGTTAAAAGCAACACTGGTTTCGGCAATGCCATGCATGAGATTAAACAATGTACTTTTGGTATCATTGATATCTTCCGGGCCAAAGAACTGAATAAAGAGTCTTTCTGCATTTCCGCTAAGCTGAATACTTCGGGCTCCGTCACCATGGAGTCCGTCAATTTCAATATTGATCATGGCAGCCTCCTTTCACGATTAAGGAAACAATTTCCGGTAATACCATTGTGGGCCTTAAAAGCCGGCAGGCGGTTACACCTGCAATTTTAAATAAAAATTTTTTAGGAATCATTTTTTAATCCTCCATGAAAAAACCCGTTGCGCACAGAATCAGGTCCGCCAGAACCTGTCCACCGAGGTGGAACGCAACGGGTTTTCACTATGTAGAATTTAATGTAAATCAAATTATTGGCGGTTTATTCTGATTAACAGTACAAATTTAGGAAATTTTGGTGAGATACTACAACCAAATGCAGGAAATTGAAATGCCTGCCGAACGCACAGTTCAAGATTACCGTTCTACTTACAACGATATTCATGATTGGCTGCGCCGTGAGAAAAGCGGTAAAGAAGCCGAAGAATCAGATATTGACTGGGACGATGTTGTATTTGAGGTTGACCTGCTCAAATCGCAAGAAATAAACTTAGACTACATTTTAGAACTCGTTTTTGAACACAATAAGAAGACCAAAAAAAAGCCGATTTAATAGATGAAATTCGTCGTGTGATTCGGGCAAGTATAGGCAATAGAGCAAAAGAAAGCCTAGTGGTAGATTTTATTAATAACACCGACCTCGACACTATAAAAGATAAAGCTGGTATTATTGAAGCTTTCTTTAGTTTTGCGCAGGACAAGCAAAAAGAAGAGGCTACCCATCTGATAGAAGATGAAAACCTAAACGAAGAAGCTGCCAAACGCTATATTACAAGTTCATTAAAACGTGAATACGCTAGTGAAAATGGAACAGAACTTAATTCTATTTTACCTAAAATGAGTCCTTTAAATCCTAAGTATTTAACGAAAAAGCAGAGTGTTTTTCAAAAGATATCTGCTTTCGTTGAGAAATTTAAAGGAGTTGGAGGTGTGATATAAAATATGATTCAAATGTTAAGTTATGCCCACCCTTTTTTTCCACATGGCATTGGGGTTTACCACCGTTCAATAAAACAAAATAAATTTGTGTTTCGCAGGTAGCTTAGTACGGTTTGGCAGGTTTGCTCTCCGTAATGCCAAACGTTTCATGCCGCCACGGTTGGCAGCAAGGCAAAGAACCACGCCACATTTAAGTACTTTCGGTTTTTTACCGACACGAAAAGTAAACACAAAAAACCAGGTTAGCTTAAATTTTACTATCTCGCACTATACTTAACCAGAATAAAACTTACTACAGCCTGGCCAATCACCCCGAAAAACGAAAAACCTCATACTAAACAGAAAAATGAACCTAAGACATCTTATTGCAATTATTATTTGTCTTTTCACTAAAACATCATCCTTTGGACTGGAAAAATATGTTATTTAGAATGATCCTGGTAAGAGTAAAGCAACCTTTATCTCTTCAGATGACCCTATGGTATATAGTCTGGCATCTGATGGTTATGTAAATTTTTAAAACTAAATTAATAAAGATGAGAAAAGCAAGGATACTATATGCATTAATATTAATTTTTTTAGCAGAAGTTTTACATTGCCAAAACGAAGCCAATATATGGCATTTTGGTTTTCATAACGGGATTGATTTTAACAGTGGCAACCCCGTTGTAATGGGTGGTATTGCCCATTACTCAAACAGGTCAAGTGCCACTATGAGTGATTCACTGGGCAATTTTCTTTTTAGTTTCTCAGGTACAACCGTTTGGAACCGTAATGGTGATATAATGCAAAACGGAGATGATATTACCGGGCATAATGGAGCATGCCAGGGGGCATTAATAGTGCCAATGCCGGGGTCAAACTCCAAATATTATATTTTTAGTGTTGGTTTACGAAGTCATCCCAGGAAATTTCATTATTCCAGGATAGATATGAACCTGGACAATGGACGTGGTGGTGTTGAAACAGGTTACAAAAACATTGAAATTAATATGGGAACCTGGGCCTTTGAGAAAATAACTGCAGTAGTACATAGTAATAACAGGGATATCTGGATTATTACCCGTATTTTCCCTCCTGTTGGGGGCTCCCAAAACGATGCGTATTTGTCGTATTTACTAACTCCATCAGGATTAATTACCACACCAGTTGTAAATGAAACTAGACATATTTATTCTGATGGTTTTTCTAATTATGGAGGAGGTAGCATGAAAATTTCTCCCGATAAAAAGTATTTGGTAACTGCTTATAATAATAACTTTCAAACTACACTTTATGACCAGTCTTTTGATATTTGCAGTTTTAATGCAAATACAGGGGAAATAGAATATTTATATTGTATAGGGATAGAGCAATGGGTTGGAAATAGCCTAATATGCGCACCTCATGCAGTTGAGTTTTCACCCGACTCAAAACTGTTGTATCTATCATATTTTAATGAGGATAATAATAATAATAATCCTGATCGTTTTGAATTATACCAGTACGATATGCAATACATTCATGATTCAGCCCTGTTTAAACAATCAGAAATTTACATTGATAGCGGCCAGGCATGTGGATTACAACTTGCAAGGGATGGCAGAATATATTGTGTTGGTGGAAATCACTTTGATTATGACAATACTATGGGAGTAATAAACAAGCCATGGGAAAGAGGTACTGCCTGTGATTTTCAAAATGACGCTTTAACTTTCGCAGATCATAGCATATCCTTTTTCTTTCAAAACGTAATGCTCGATTACCTTTACCGCTTCGAATGGGAAGGCAATTGCTCAGGTACACCAATAAAATTTAATCCCAACTTCATTAACCCGCTGGAAATAACATGGGATTTTGGCGATGGAAGTCCCACGGTAACAGAGATAAGCCCGGAACATATATACACCACAGGTGGCGAATACGAGGTGCATACAACTGTGAAGTATTATGATACTACGGCCTTTATGAACCAAAGAATAGAAAAAACATCACGGGTGGTAACCGTTCATACATCTCCAACACCCAACCTTGGTAACGATACCATAATATGCAAGGGCACGCAATTAACTTTAAATGCAGGTAACATACCGGGTAACTATTCATGGAGTAACGATACAAGCATAATAGCTTTTGGCACTGACATATTTGAAATAACAGTAAGCGATACAGGTAACTACATGGTTAGTATTACAAATTCATCAGGCTGTTCGGGTTATGATACCATACATGTTAGCTGGCATCCCAGCCCCCAAATCGATGAGCAGAACCTGCTGATACAGCCTACCATACCAGGTGGTACAACAGGTAGTATAACAGGTCTTGAGGTTACCGGAACTCTACCCCTGTCAACTACATGGTACGATGAAAATGGAAATACTATGGGTAACACCCTTGATCTAAATAACCTTGGAGTAGGAAATTATTATTTACAGATAGCCGATGGAAACGGATGTGTGAGCAATTTCGGACCTTATACCATAAGTTCCGGTAACATTGTAATAGATAGTGTTGATATCAAACATTCTCATTGCGGGCAGGACATAGGTGAAATAATTATATATGCCTCATCCCAAAGTGGTGGCCCTTTTGAGTATTCGATAGATAACGGTACAAACTGGCAAAGCAGTAACACGTTTACAAATTTGCAACCGGGAAGTTATTACATCAGGGTAAAAGAAACCGGTAACGGTGAAAGCCCTTACGGATTAAACCCGGTAGAGATACTTGATATTCCAGGGCCACAGGTAACAAGTGTTTACGTAACCCCAGAAACAGATCATAACAGCAATGGTGAAATAATGATCACAGCAACATCTTTGGCAGATAGTATTTGGTATTCAAGCGATAATGGCCAAAGCTGGTACGATAATGGTAATTTTACCGGGCTTACAGCTGGTATATACCTTTGCAGGATAAAAGATAATTATAACTGCGATACAGTAATAGCAGTTGAGGTAATAAGCCATATTACCCAATTGATAGAAGCCATAGCAGGTGATGATTATGCATGTATTGGAAATACTGCAACCAATCCAATAATAGTAAACAACTTTACCGGCATAAAACAATTTAATACAATATTGGAATACGATAATACGATACTCCAATGCGAAGGCTATGTAAACATTGTTGAAGAACTGGAAGATGGAATTACCATAACTACCCAAACGAATGACAATAATGTGTATATTAACTGGACAGGAGACAGCACGGTAACATTACCAGGTAATACTACAATATTGGAGCTGGTATTTAAATGCAATGAAGAAGGACTTTCAGACATCAACTGGCAAGCTTCCGCGGGAGAGAGTAACTTTTACAATGACCTGGGGGAAGAAATACCTGCAAGCTATACCATGGGAGAAGTAAGAATATTTACAAGCCCGGAGATAATTCTTGGTAACAGCCGAAGCTATTGCGAAGGTGATGAAGTCAATATATGGGCCTTTGTAGATGGAGGAAGTGGTGAGTTATCATATCACTGGGAAGGTCCTGATGGGTATAACACTGATGAAGAATATATATGGATTGGAGATATACAAACAAACATGCAGGGAACGTATACCCTGGAGGTAATTGATACTGCCAATTGCTCCCAGACAAAACAAACGGAGGTTATAGTTATACCTTCACCTAAAATAAGCTTCAGCAGTTATGATACCTTGTGGGTAGAGCAGGGCTATCTGCTTGATGCAGGCAACGAAGGTGAGTATTATTTATGGAATACTGGATCAACACTAAGTGCCATAACAGTAGATACAATTGGTGAATATAGCATGAGTATTACTTCTTATGATGGCTGTAAGTCCACTGATTCGGTATATGTATTATTTGATAAAACTCCCTTTATTCTCCCCAATGCTTTCACTCCCAATGATGATGGCTTAAACGACACATTCGGACCAATCCCGATTTACGATTATGTAAAACGCTATCATATGAGTATTTACAACCGCTGGGGTCAGATGATATTTGAAACAAAAGATATAAATAATGGATGGGATGGAACATATCAGGGCAACGCCTGCATGAATGGAGCATACGTATATCGGATTGTTTATGAAGAATTTGGACAAAAGCCCATGAGTTTCAAGGTTGTTGAAGGGACAGTTATGTTGGTTAGATAATAAGATGAAGAACTGTTTTTAAATATACCATCCCGGAATAAAATAGTTTATCGTAAACTGTGAAGTCAACCGGATATAACAGATACGAAAGCAACGAACACTTTACAGTCAAGCACAATGCCATGTTGCACAAAAGCCAACTACCAAAATCCTAACTAATCAATAAGTTTGCCTGCCCCGTCTCAGAAAAAACGCCAGGCTGCCAACAAAAAATATTATGAATCCAGCAGTTCAGAAAACCTTAGAAAATGAGATGCCGGTTTAACCTGCTAAAACTAAATGAAACTTTTTGTATAGGATGCGGCAAGAATCATATTCAAATCGTTATCGTCAAACAAAAGGAACACCATTTGCGGAGATAAAGCATGTTAAACACAGCAATATTTGCGGAGAAAAAACACTATTTTTATAGCATATTATGCGGAGAATAGTATATATAAACAAAATTGATAACTTGACAGATTTTGTCTGGGGTGAAAAACAAGTATCGTTAAAATTAGCTAAAACAAGAAACTTACAGGGTCGATTATCAGGAAAAATGGAGTATTTAGGCTTTGACCTTCAGGATAAAGCAGTTTTACACACCTTGACTTTAGAGATTGTAAAATCGTACGAAATAGAAGGTGAAGTGCTTGATTTGGAACAATTACGCTCATCACTAGCACAAACCTTGTCTAAAATTCTACAAAAGGCTGATTTCTGGAAAGTTCACTCAATGACACTTCTAAACGAGCATCAGCAAAAAATGATAAATCGACTCTTAGACGGTTTTTCTGGAAAATTAACGACTTCAAAATGGGGTAAAATATGTAAGTACTCTCACGACACAGCATTGAGAGATATTCAATATCTAACGGGAAAAGATATTTTACATAAAGAAGCCAGTGGAGGGAGAAGCACAAATTATGAGTTGAAGGAAATGCCATGCGAAAACAGTGTATAAAAATAATAGCTAGTATAGTGGGTAATTTAAGCATTTGTAACACACAACAACATACCGGTAATTTAACAGGAAAGTGTCACGTTCCCGAAAATTTTCGGAACTGCCATTATTCATACAATTTACCATCAACAACACATCGCAACCTACAATGAAACAATATCTGAAACAAAAAATATTAATATTATTGATGATAATAGTAACTACTGAAGGTTTTCTTCTTCATAGTTGTATGCAATATCGCTCTGATCAAAATGAAATTGAAGTGTTTTATCTGGATCAATCAGTACCGGGACAAAAGCCGGAAATCTTTGCAAAAGGAATTGTTTCAACTCCAAACCAGGAACATAGTTCACTGGCATTTGCACCTGATGGAAAAGAAATTATGTGGAGTTTATGGCAACTACCTCATGATCGGAATAAGCATCCCCAGGTAATAAAATCTATTAAATTCAGGAATGGGCAATGGAGTCAGGCAGACACCGTTTCTTTTTCCGGAATATATATGGATGGCGGCCCTGCTTTTTCACCTGATGGAAACAGGGTTTACTTCTATTCAAACAGACCGGTGGATGAAAGAAGCGGGAAAATAAAGGATCTTGATATCTGGTTTGTTGAAAGACAAAATAATGGTTGGAGTAAACCTGTTAATCCAGGTATACCTGTTAATACTGATTATGCAGAATCCAGCCCCTGTTTATCGTCAAATGGCAATTTGTATTTTGTTTCAAACAGAAATCAATACAAAGATCCCATAGGCAATAATGACATCTTTATGTCCCGTTTAAACAATGGTATTTATGAAGAACCTGTAAGTCTTGGTAATAACATTAATACAGCTAATGCCAGAGAGTCCTTCCCTTTTATAGCATTAGATGAATCCTTTATCATTTTCAGCAGAGATAACCGTAGATTTAATTCATCCCGGGAGGTAATATCCGGAGAGCGTAAATTAATGATAAGTTTTAAAGGAGAACAGGGACAATGGGAACAGGCAGTTGAAATGGGAGAACAATTTGAAAATGTCCGGTTTCCATCTGTATCTCCAGACGGAAAATATCTGTTCTTCACTAAATACACCGAAAAAAGTAATGAAGATTTTTATTGGGTTGATGCAAAGATCATTGAAGAATTACGATTTAATTTTTTCAGATAATCAAAGAAAATTTATATAATACATTTGGTAATAATGCATAAAAATAATAGTCGGATTAATATTATATTAAAGGGTTGTAGCACGCTTCAACTTTCCTTAACCCTGCCTTGCCGGCAGACTGGCTGACAAAAAAGTGCTATGTAGCTGACTAACATTCTTATACTGAACATTGTAACACATTAAACAAACAAAAAAATGAGTACAAAAGATAAAAATACGACAAACTACATTGATGGCTTCGTTCTTCCAATTCCCAGGATTTATATGGACGAATACAAAAAGGCAGCTGAAAAAGTAGCTGAAATATGGAAAGAGTATGGTGCAATTGCTTACTTCGAATTCGTTGGTGATGATCTGTATTTAGAAGGAACGAAATCATTTACAGAAACCGTAGATGCAAAAGAAGACGAGGAAATTGTATTTGGGTGGGTTGTTTTTCCCTCAAAAGAGATACGTGATCTAGCCAACAAAAAAGTTCCCGCTGACCCAAGAATGACAGAGTTAGTCATGCCTTTGACTAATCCGGAAAAATTGATTTTTGATGCCGGCAGAATGGTTTACGGAGGATTCAAACCTCTTGTGCAATGAGCGAATAAGTGAGAAATAGAGTAAGTTAACATACTACAACAAAGAATAATGATGAAAATCAGATGATAAGTGATTTTTTCAATCTGAATTGCTTTTTAAGATTTTAGGTTATTTCAAAAAGATAATTTTACCCTTGGATTGTGCTGATTTGTAATCAGGATTGTATCGAACACCTGATTCTGAAATTGTAAATGACTACTTTAATGGTTTGTTTGCCACTGCTACCAATGCAGGTTTTTTTGATTTGCCTCCTGATACAATTCTAATGTATAATGCTCAGCAATGTGGATTTTGCTACATTTTGTAAAACTACATTTACTTTTCTTCATGTACATTGCATACAATTGCTGATTACAAAAGATATTGCAAAAAAGCATATTTTATTTTTATTTAGTCTAAATTAATATTAATTTTGCAACGACAATAAAAAAATTTTAAATCTTAAAAATAAAAAGTTATGGCTTTTACATTACCTGACTTGGATTACGATTATAATGCACTATCGAGAAGTATTGATGCACAAACAATGGAAATTCATCACAGCAAGCATCATGCAGCATATACAAATAATTTGAATGCTGCTATTGAGAATTCTGAATTGGCTGAGAAATCAATTGAGGAGATTCTTGCCGGAGTCTCATCACTATCACCTGCAGTAAGAAATAATGGTGGAGGATACTATAACCACAACTTGTTTTGGAAAATTTTAAGCCCTGACGGAGGAGGAACACCTGTCGGAAAAATTGCTGAAGCTTTAAACGCAAATTTTGGTTCTTTCGAAAATTTTAAAGCGGAATTTACTAAAGCTGCAGCAACACGTTTTGGATCAGGTTGGGCATGGCTTGTAAAAAAGGACGATCAGCTTATTGTTTCCAGTACTCCAAACCAGGACAATCCTGTTATGGATATAGCGGAAGTTCAGGGAACGCCAATTCTTGCTTTAGATGTGTGGGAACATGCCTATTACCTAAGATATCAGAACAGGCGTCCTGATTATATTGCAGCTTTCTGGGATGTTGTAAACTGGAAAGAGGTAGAATCAGGATTGTAGGATTTTCTGAACGCTATTTTACAAACTGTATGAGGTGTCTGACCCCGCTTTTTTATTGAACTCGTAAACTATTTTTTCATTAACAGTATTATGAATTCTCCCAGGAAAATGATACCGCTTTTGTATATGGGCAATATACCAGGATGGATATGATTGGGGCTGATTTTTCATTTCCGTTAGGGGAATTTGTATTTCGTGGAGAGATAGCCGAATATTTTGGAGAATTGCAGGAAACCATTAATACAACGGAAAGGATAAAGCGTAATACAACCAATTTCATATTCGGTACAGATTGGTATCCGGGAAGAGACTGGACACTTACAGCGCAATATTCACATAAGTTTATACCTGATTTTGCAGATGAAATGAGTAATCAGCAAAACACAGCAATAGCTACTATGGGCGTTACCAAAAGCACCATACGTAGTAAATTGAAACTGTCAGGCTTTATTTACTACGACCTCAGCAATAACAGCTTCTTTAATCGTACAAGTGTCGATTATTCTTTGAGCGACCAAATTCATCTGCTCGCTGGATTTGACTGGTTTAATGGAAATAAAGGCTTGTTTGGGTACTATAAAAACAATTCGGAATATTGGTTTAAAGCGAAGTATAGTTTTTAGGCTTAGTTGTAACTTAAGTGAATATAAATTTAATTCCCAAAATAGAAAAATACGCTGGAAGACCTATATTTGACCATATTAAATTAATGATTATTATTATAAACAAAAGTGGTTTTATTTGAATAACCTGAAATTTGGAATTATTAGATTTGGAGAAAATAAAATTTATATAAAATACAGCGGTCAGCATACGGGCATAAAGCATTAGTAATAAAGAAGTTATCCAACGCCATGCCAGGCATCAACTTTCTGTAAACCTGGATACTACAGCATCCCCTCTCCCAAATATACCTCACTGTAAGACCATACCTTCTAAACGAAAAGAAGCATTCTGCAACGAATAAAACACCTATTCGATGTAAATAATGCAGCGATAATTTCAGACTGCAAATATCGTTGACCTTATCAAAAAAAACATCCCATCTTTAGGTATGCTTACAAAGGCTCAAAAACATCATAACACAGACCTTAACCAATCAACCCGATTCCTGTCACATTAAAAAAAATCCAATTATAATTTCCTAAATATTAACATACTATAAAAAAATTCTATAATTTAGTTGTGTTGTTACACTGACTCAAATTACATGCAGATGTAAAAAAATGTCATCTAAAAAAAAGTGTAACAATTCTATAAACTTTGTATAACAAATCAAATAATTAATTACCATGAAAAATATTAAAAAATATCACGTACTATTATTCTTAATTTTCATTTTTACATATTCAAATATCTTCTCTCAAATTGATTTCTGGGTTCCTGCAACACCTCCAAAGTCTGAATATAAGCTGGACTTAGATATAGATTTTGAAAATAAACTTATTGAAGGTGGAGGAAGTATTAGTTTCCTGAATAACGGGAAAAAACCGCTAACATCTATTGCAATTGATTATACAATAAATGACTACAATTTGATAAGTATTATCCAGGATGGGAAACCTCTTGATGTGTATAACCCCAATGACAAAGATCAGTTAAACTCTCCTGTTTTTTTCATCCTGAATGAAGCAGTAGAAGCAGGTGAACAAGCTGAATTACAATTAAAGTTCAAAAGGAGGTTATTTTTGGAGGATGATTTCGATTCATTTGAATCTCTAACCCTTATTCCTTCACTCTGGTGGGATGGTATAAGGGTTTCCAATAGTTATAAAGTTAAGATCAGCACCGATCAAAAACTTACAATTGCGGTGAGTGGTCGCTTAAACACGGAAACGGGATATTATGAAAATGATTACGTGAGAAATTTTGGCTTCTATTTCAGTAAAACTGACAACGTACTCGAAGAGGAAATAAACGGAGTACTTGTGAGAGTACTTTATCCTGAAAATGGCGAAAAAGTTGCTGACCTGGCGATGAAGACAGCAAAAGAAGTAATACCTTATTACATTGACCTGATGGGATTCTACCCATATACCTTTATTAACATTATTCCGGGAGGAGACGGAGTTTGGGGCGGATATCCATTTGCTTCAGGAATAGTAGTGATACACGGAATGCAGTATTATGACCGGGGTTCGGTAAGACACTGGCGTTGGATCACCGCACACGAAATTGGACACGAATACTGGGGTGAGTATGTTATTGATGGAGATGACCCTCCATTTCTCTGGATCGCACTGGGCATATATGCTGACTGGAAGTTTTCACAACAAATAGGATTAAGTGATCTGAAACACCGAAACTGGGCTGACTACTATCTTCAGGGAGTAAAAAAAGGATATAATACCACTATGGATATTCGTCCTGATGAAGAAGCAACACTTGGCTTTGAACGTAACAATTATGTCATTCATGCCAAAGGATTTTCTTTTATTAGCGCCCTTGAGTTAATAATGGGAGAGGAAATATTCCAGGAAGCTTATCGTAATACCCTCCTGAAATACGGTGGGAAAAGGCTTAATAACAGAGATTTCCAGAAAGTTTGTGAAGAAACCGGTGGTGAAAACCTCGACTGGTTTTTCGATGCCTGGCTGAGATCGAACAAATATTTATCAGCCTTTCTGGGTAATACCACATCAGTGCTAAAAAATGGCAAATATCATTCAACAGCTACAATTTATCATGAGAGTGATTTCTTTATGCCTGTACCTGTTTATGCGATTTTTGAAGATGGAAGCTACCAGGTGAAAATGACAGATAGGTTTAATCGTAAGGCTGTTGTGAATTTTATCAGCAATAGTAAACTTACAGGTGCAATGATAGATCCTTCAGGATGTTTGGCAAATCTTGATGAATACCTAAGCCCTGATACCGATGATGTGATCACTAAGATCAAAATGCTCCCTTATGCCGGAGCCGGAGACCAGGCATACATAGTTTATCGCCAGGCAACCAACACCGACATGGAAAAAATTGCCGATGAGTGGTACAGGCTTGGAATGGCACTTTATGATGCAGGATATTTTTCACAGGCAAAAAAATCCTTTTATTATGCACTGAAATACGGACCTAAGGACGACAACTTCATTAATAGCGTATGGCTCGGACATTTATATGATATAACGGGAAACAGGAGTACTGCTCTTGATTATTATAAAAAAGCATTGGAAGCATGGGATGGAGATACTTATACACATTCCCAATATAATATGACTGTTGACAAATCGTGGGTTGACGAAAGACTTGTAAAACCATTTGTTCAGGCTAAAGAAGTAAGCTGGAATTAAGCCTGAAACAAAGTATCTGACAGGATGTATATTTAATAGCCGGCACTAATATAAACCATGGGAAATTATCCGTGCATTAACTCACCTGTAAACAAACAGGAAACTTTAACGCACGGATAATTTCCTTTTGTCATAAGGTTGTATGTTTTACACGTATAGAGAGTAGCACGTAATAAAACAACTGTCAAAAGGTAGCAATCAATGAATTGTATATTTAACTTCATAAAAAATAAATAAATGAATCTGGAAAAGAAAATTGAGTTTATTGCTAAACAGTTATTTGAAAAAGGGGACACAGAAATTGTTGATACTGTGTTTGACTCAAAGTATATTGCCCATGACGGAGATAAAGTGTATAAGGGGCAAGAGTTTGTAATACAGTTTATTACAAAACTCAGATCAGCTATTCCCGATATTAAAATCCAAAAGATAGAGTTTCTATCTGTAGCCGATAATGTTTTAACCTGGCAAAGAACTTTTAACGGTACACATAAAAAGGATATACAGGGTATACCTGCATCAGGAGAAAAACTAAAGTGGAATGAAATTGTTGTAACCCGATTCGAAGAGGATAAAATAGTTGAGGATTGGGTGATTTCAAACTTAGCTTTGCAGTTGATGATAAAACAGACGAAAAGAAAATGAAGTACAACGCAATAAACAGAGTATTCCGGCCGCATGAAATGTAATATCCGAATACAGTCTTGATGAAACCATTTTCAGATTTGATAATAAATTGATTTGTTGAAGCTCTGTCACAGATTTGAATGCATCTATGTAAGGGATAATCTCTTTTTTCATATTTTAGCGTATTAATATGAGAACCAAGAAGGTAGCAGAAGTTTGATATGACAATAGACATTTACAGGTTATTGCTCAACAGCGCATATCATATTACAAACAAAAATGCTGGTATGAATACAATTACATTAAATAAACTTAATCGGTAAACGACAACCCAGGTGACTTGAAGTCCCGGAACAGGGATAACCTAACAATTATGTTATGCTCAAAAAACACAGAAAATCTGTAATTATGACATCCACAAGATCATTAATCATCACATACCTGGCATTGATATTATTTAACTCATGTTCACATAAACCTACTATAATAAAAACAAAGGTTTTGGCAGAGCTATCTAATCCACATGATATTATTACGGATAATAATCATTTAATAATCTCAGATGGCACTGAAGGAACATCCATATATTTTTATACTATCGATGATCTTGCCTTATATAGCACATTTGGAGGAACTGGAGATACTACATGCACATTTACTGTAAGTAGTGGTCATTCAGTTGGCATGGATATTAGAGATGACACACTGCTGATTACAAGTCATTGGAAGACCTCATTTTTTACAAAGACCGGAGATTTAATTGCGGAGCATCCAATTAAAAACGACACATACAGTTATAAATTCTTGGAAGACCATTACGTCGGCAATGATGATTTAACTGTTAATGATACAATGTACTATACTTTTAATCTCTATAACAAACAATTTGACTTCATAAAGGAGATTACCCGTACAGCAGGAAGTAATCAGGGTCATAATGGATTACAGGTACTCGTAAGAGAGTACCAGGGACTGACCTACAAAAAGAAGTTTTATTTCAAAGGAAAAAGTGATGATTTTGTAATAGAAATCTATGATTCGAACGGAGATAATGTAGATGTTGTAAGCCTGCCTTATGAACGTATCCCGATAAAAGAACTACATAAAGAATATGTTTACAGGATGTATAAAGAACATCCCTTGTTCGGGCAGTTTTTTGATGCAATAAAAGAACGAATTGTTTTTCCTGAATATTTACCGGCAATCCATAATATCAATGTTGCAAATGATGTTATATATGCACTGACATATGAATCGGATAGTACCAGCTCGGTAATGTACACACTGGATCTAAATGGAAGATTGATTGAAAAACTTAATGTACCATTAAAATGGAAGGGAGCTACAGAAGCATATCCGTATACTATTTCCAATGGCTACCTCTACCAATTAATAATGACCAAATCAGAAAGGTGGGAATTAGAAGTTATTGAATTATAAAGTAAAATTAACCGATACGAAAATTTACCTGCTTCTGCTACTTCTGGTAAGTAAACCTTCAAACCTGCCTACTCTATGTTTTGGCAGGCAGGTTTTCAAATTAATTTTTTTTTTTGAGGAATGGCTGCGTATATTTTGGTATCTACTATGGTTAACGCTGAAATAATAATTGTTACATACAGGTTTAAATAAATAATCAGTATTTTTGAGGTTGGACTTAACCCCGGTTAGTTTGAAGAATTTGTAGCCTTCCCTAATAAGCACTACTAAATGAGAGATAAAAATCATAATAAAATCAACAAACTAATAATCAAGAAAAATAGAATTTTGTACTTTTTTGTTGTTATAATTGTTTTTGTCTCCTGCAACAGAAGCGAGACGGCTATTGATATATTAAACAAAACGATCAACACAATAGATACTATTGAATCGGTTTATTATAAACAGGATATGTCAAGAACAAATCCACGAAACACTAACGATACAATACAACGCTACCGGGAAATGTATTTCAAAAGATTGGTTACAGATTCAATCGTAGGTGTTAAAGGACACTGGTACATGTATGTGAACGACAAAGAAAACGTGATTTTTGAGGATATTTATGATGGTAATAAATTGATAAGAAAAAACAATCGGGACAGCACTGCAATAATTTATGATCTGGTTAATTATCCGGAATTTAAAAGAAAGCACTTTTGGAGTCATAATACTCTTTATGGAATGCAATATGAATTCAAAAATGTTTTAGCCAATTTTGATACATACTCACTAGATAGATTAAATGATACCATCGTAAATAACCGACATTGTTATCAAATTGCCATAGGATTGACCAATAAAATATCAATGCCCGGATTTGCAACAGAAATTGAAGATAAAAAAGGAAGTATCTCTGTAACATGTTATTTCATAGATAAAATGACATATTACCCGACAGGCATGAAAGGAGAAAGTTATTCCATTGAAAATCCCGGACAGAAGATGTTTATTAACCAAAAATACTATGATATTAAATTCAATCTAAAAATAGATGAACATGAGCAATTTAATACATCTATTGCGACAATATCAGGATTTAAAATAAGAGAAATGAAACCCTCACCCAATAACTAAGCAATCTGTCCGTATGAAACGCAGTGACTGGTAGTATTTATGACGAAGAGGGACCAGATATAGGGAATTAAATCTTCTTTTGTTTCATTAAATTATTTACAGGTGATATTAGTTATATATTCATTACCAATAAGCTCTGCAGGATTGCAATTAATATCTATCACACTAAATTCCGGCAATAGCTTTACCATTAAACAACATATTTCATATAATTTTCCATTAAACAATACATACTTAACCATATTTCACTAATTTTATGCAGTTTTTAAAATAGATTATTGACAGACCGGAAAACCTGCTTTTTACTATGGATACTTTAAAATTTGAACGAATTAACGGAGGTTTTTGGACAGACATCTTTGTGCAGCCTGTTGTTCAATATCTTGTCGTTACAATACTCTGTGATTATTAGACTTTAATTAAGAGAAAACGAGATTAAGATTAAAAATAAACCAATAATGTTTGAAACTAATTTAGTGAATAGCCTGGCCTTTAAGCTGTAAAAAAGATGTTCCATTTCGAAAATAAACCTAATCGTATACATATGATCAATTTCAAAAAAATTTACAGACCTGGACTATTGTTAATTGGATTATTAACTTTTCAATTAACTTTTTCCCAGGAAAATTACATACCCGGATATGTAATTAAAAATAATACGGATACATTGTTTGGATTTGTTGACTATAGAAATTGGGAATCAAATCCTGACAGAATTAAGTTTAAAACAAATATTGAAAATGATCCGGTTATCTTCTACCCAACGGATATAAATGAATTTAAAGTTGATAAGGAAATTTATGTGAGTGGAATTGTTGATACCGAAGTTTCCCCAATACATACAGACAGGTTAAGTGATGATCCCCAGGTTAATATAAAAGTAGATACTGCTTTTCTTCAAACTCTTTTCAAGGGTAAAAAAAGTTTATATTATTATAGATTCTCCCTTGATAAAGAGAACTTTTATATTAAACAAAATGGGGAGTTTGAACTACTGGTTTATAAAAAGTATTTAAAGAAACAACTTGGTCTGCCTGTTATAAACGAAAATAAAAAGTATGTAGGTCAATTGATTTTATACCTTAATGATTGCGAAACAATAACCCAGAAACTTGAAAATACTTCATACGGGCAAAATAGTCTGATAAAACTATTTCAATATTATTATAAATGCTCACCATCAGAGATTTATTTTCAAAAAGAAAAGGAAAAGGCCTACTTTGAGATTGGTGTATTGGCAGGTGCTTCAGTTACTACCCTGAAATTTCAAAGTGATACTTACGATTATCTTGTTGAAGCAGGATATGATCCGTCTGTTAATTTTTCTGCCGGTTTATATTTTGATCTGATTTTACCCAGAAACCATGGTAAATGGTCATTTAATAATGAGATTTTATACTCATCTTATAAAGTTACAGGCAGCTATGAGAATTATTATTCAACAACAACCACAGAAATTGGTTATTCCTATTTAAAAATTAACAGTTTAATTCGTTTCAAATATCCGGTTGGTCAGTTTTTTATATTTCTCAACGGAGGATTTTCAAATGGTTTCGCAATAAGCGAAACAAACTATAAGAAGCTGGAATTAGATTATAACTCAACAGGTAGTCATATTGAGGGATCTGCGTTAACCGATCCCCGAAAATATGAACAAGGCTTAATTTTTGGAGCCGGTTCCAGATACGATAGATTTTCTTTTGAAATAAGATATGAAACAGGAAATGGAATGTCAGATTTCAGGAATCTAAAATCTTCGGCGAAAAGATACTATTTTTTACTAGGTTACAGATTCTAAAATCACGGGCTGATAATATTGTATTCTGTCTGTACGAAATACAGTATCAGAATATTGCTATGTAGATACCCAAATTAAACATTGGGAATTGGTTTATAAACCGTAATTAACCGGTACAAAAAAATAAAAGTAGTTAAAGTTTGGTAATAAAACTCAACCAAATAATTTTGATCAGTTAACAGGAATTCTCAATTAATATTATAAAGAGTTAAAATTCAATATAAATATTCAATAATTTAGTGGGATTAATACACTAGCTATAATAGTACAAAATGTCAGGATCAATTAATAAACAAATTTATAAAGTGAATCTCAAAAAATATTTTGGAGAAGGATTACTAATTGTTTTTAGTGTACTTTTTGCCCTTTTCATTAACAAAACATATGAAGATGCAAAGACGAACAGGTATAAGAACAACGCCATAAACCAAATTAAGGCAGAGTTATTGGACAATCAAAAGGTATTGGAAGAATGGATGGCAGACCATAATGCTATTCTCGAAAATCTCAATAAATTAATTGGTAGTAAAGATGACAATATTCAATTATTTACCGAAAACAAAAATTATTTACCTGTACAAATAATTCTCGACAATAAAAATCTAACGAACAAACCTCTTTCAAATTCAGCATGGAGTTCAGCTCAGTCTATAGGAATAATCGCGGAGTTTGATTTTAGTACACTACAGAACATTAATGAAACTTATGAATTACAGCAGTTAATTATAGAAACATCAATTGAAAAAATTGCTGAAAGGTTATTTTTAAGATCAAATGATGTTGAGAACATAAAAGATCTGCTGATTGAGTTAAGATTGCGTTTCCTGAATTTACGAGGTCAGGAGATTAGATTAAAAGATCTATATAGAGAAACAATTAATATATTGGAGTGAATATACAGTGTACATTATTATCAACTAATAAAAAATGAAACACATACTATCCATTGAAACCATACTTTATGTGGAAGATCAAAAGACGAGTACGGATTTTTACAGAAAAATACTCCGTAAAGATCCTGACTTAAATGTTCCCGGGATGTCGGAATTTAAACTATCAGATAATTTTAAACTCGGACTTATGCCTAACAATGGCATTGCTAAAATCCTGAAAGAAAAGACTCCACATCCAAATAAAGGAAACGGCATTCCAAGATGTGAGCTTTATCTATATGTTGAGAACCTGTTATTTGAGTTTGAAAATGCCGTAAACAGCGGAGCTAAACTCATAAGTAAAATTGAGGACAGGAATTGGGGAGACAAAGTTTGTTACTTTTCTGATCCCGACGGACACATTATTGCATTTGCTGAGCGATTAAATGAGTAAAATCTGCAGTGATAATAATCAATGAATATCTATCAGGAAAACATAAAGAAGTATAATATTGACGCAATAAGGCTAAAGAAGGTATTTAATAGAATATCTCTTCTTAGACTTTTTATTTTTGTTATTTCAGGTGCCATTCTTATCACCTTGTTCAGTACGGGGTCAATTGCACTGGTTTTTATTGTTTTTCCTGTTTCAATAATATGCTTTGCTTTGGTTATAAAGCATCACAATAAAATAGCTTATCTGCGAAAACATACATCATTCCTGAAAGAAATAAATGAAGCAGAAATTTTAAGAGAAAATTGTGATCTGGAAGGATTTGACACAGGAAATAAATTTATCAATCAAAATCATCCATACACATCAGATCTGGACATTTTCGGATATCATTCAGTTTTTCAATTAATTAACAGAACAACAACAGAATCAGGTACGATACTTCTGGCTAAATGGCTATCCGAAACCGCTCCTGGTTATGAAATACATGACAGACAGGAAGCCATAAAAGAATTATCTCAAAAACCGGATTGGAGACAGGATTTTCAGGCATCTGGCATGCATTTTCAAAACAGGAAAAGTGATTATAGTAAGTTGTTAGACTGGATAGAAGCACCTGCTATTTTATTAAAAAACCGGCGAATATATATTGCAGTTGCAGTAACTCTTTCGGTTTTAACAATGACATGCTTATATTTTTACATACCATACTTTGATTCACCAAACTGGTTTCTTTATCTAATTCCTTTAATCATAGTTTTATTTATCAATAGCAGAATTTTAAAAAAAGTAAAACCCGTAGCCGATCGTATTGTTGAAACTTCACAGGAAAATATTAACACTTTAAGAGGTTATCGGACTTTGATCAATAAAATTGAATGTGAAAGTTTCAAGTCGAAAAAACTAAGCCTGTTACAATCAACTCTTATCAAAAGCAAGTTCTCAGCATTAAAAGAAATCAAAAGGTTGTGCCGGTTATTGGAATTCTCTCAACAACGACCGATAAATAAGTTGCCACCAAATGGAAATCCCTTTTATTCATTGTTTAACTATTTTTTTCTTTTGGATATATACGTAATTATTGAAACAGAAAAATGGAAATCTAAAAACAAAACGTTTTTAAAATCATGGTCTTCAACAGTTAGTGAATTTGAAGCAATAAACAGTTTCGCAGGGTTTAGCTATTCAAACCCGTCATATATATTTCCTGAGATAACAGAAAAGAACAATTATGTACATTTTGAGTCGTTGGGACATCCCTTAATAAATTCCAATGAACGTATTTGTAATAATTTTCATTCAGACGGACAGGGTGATATAGTTATGGTCACCGGTTCCAATATGGGAGGGAAAAGCACTTTTTTAAGAACAGTGGGTGTAAACCTTGTACTGGCCTTAGCCGGTGCACCTTGTTGTGCGAAAAAAGGTCAGGTTTCAATCCTGAAATTATTTACAAGTATGAGAACCCATGATAATTTGAAAAAAGGAATTTCCTCTTTTTATGCAGAATTAGACAGAATAGAAAAAATGTTGAAACTTATGGAATCCGGTAACACAGTATTTTTTCTTTTGGATGAGATGTTTAAGGGGACGAATTCAAAAGACAGGCATAAAGGAGGATTTTCATTGATCAATCAATTAAGTAAACTGGAAACTTCGGGAATCATAGCCACCCACGACATCGAACTTGCCAGGCTATCGGAAAAAAATATGCTGGTTACAAATTATAGCTTCAATAGTGAGATTAAAGATAACTCAATGATTTTCAGCTACGAACTTCACCCTGGTATTTGTAATGATTTTAATGCCAGTGCGCTTATGGAAAAAAGCGGAATTGAAATTATATCTGATATTTCAAAAAGTAAAATATAATAAAATACGACAAACTATGACCAGGCATTCTACCATTTGAAACCAAATTACTTTGACATTTCATTACGTGTTTGTTATTGACTGTAGTAAGTTACAATTAAACATTAGAAGTAAAATGATATGAAATATAAACTATACTTTTTTGCATTTGTTTTTGTCATTTCTCTCGAAGCAAATTGTCAAAACAACTATAATTTTTATAAAGACAAATTTGACAGTATTTTCAATAAATATCCTGAGCCTTTAATTGATACTGACGGTGACGGGCTTGATGATTTATTTGAAAAAAAACATGGAACCAACTACGAAAAAACTGACACAGATAATGATGGGCTTGATGATTATCTTGAAATAGTTAAATACAGAACTGATCCATTGAGAGCTGATTCAGATCAGGATGGGAAAATTGATTCAGTCTGGTCTGAAAGATATGAGTATTCATATGTTGTTAAAATAACGGCCCTTGTAGGAAAACCATTCAAAAATCAAACGATGAATACTCTGAATTTCGACACAAGAATAATAAAACAAAATATAAATAATATAACCATTGAATATATAGTATATCCATTTGTTGAACCATATCTGGTACCCCTTCAAATATTGGAAAAAAGTGATTCTCCCGATGAATATCTGGAACCCTGCGTACTTACTCAGTTATCAGACAATCAGATAAATGAAATTAACGGTATTGTTAAGTATTCAAAATCCGATCTTGAGAAAACAATATTACTGATAAAGTATATAAGAGAGAATTATGAACTTAAAGATAAACTTTTTGTGCAAACAGAGCCTTTAATGGAAATAAGTATTGCTGATGATAGTATTTTTCATGTACATAAAGAATGGTCACCTGATGAGCTTCACAACAAATATGATTTTCAGACAATTTTAGAATTAAATTGTATAGCTGACGAAATGATTAAAAACAAATCAAGAGGGGCTTGTGGATCAACAGCGACGTTAATTGCCGGTATCTTCAAAAGTGCCGGTATTCCAACAAGGATCAAACAGAATTTCCCCTTTGTCACCAACAAAGACACCTCTCAGATTGCAATGATTCAAAATATAAAAAATGATCAATGTATATTGAAAAAATATCAAAACGGCGCTCCGGGCGACAACCATTTCTTTAACGAAATATATATTAACGGACATTGGATTGATTTAGATAATTACAGACTGGGAAACAATTGGCAGAACAGCCCATACCTTTCTTCGGTTAAATTTAATAACTGGTCTGAAGTTGATTTCGCAGTTGGATGGGAACCATGGATTAAATATGACAAAAAAAGTATTGAATCTTTAAAAATCAGATATAAGGCATATCAAACTCTTTCAATAGAAGAAATATATCCACTAAATTAGCATTACAGACACTACCACCAACAAATAAGTAATATAAATATGTTGAAAAACAAACACTAACAACTACTTAGTGGTATAAGGGATCATTACTTGGAAAATGCTGAATTTGAACAACAGAATAATAAATAAACGGCTTAGCCCGGTGAAAAGTTTGTACTCCGAAAGACATAAACATTTCAATCGTCAACCGTTTACTATCGTTTAAGACTATAGAATTTATGCATAATTTATTGCAATATATCAGTACCCGATGTTTCGTTAGTTCAGAGCTTCGGCAAAGATTAAATCAGGATTTTGAGTTGATACAATTACCTGCTGGAGAAGTACTGCTTAAACCCAAATACCTGTCAGGAAAGCTATATTTCATTGAACATGACCTGATCCATACCAACTATTACCACGATGATAAACAGGTTTCATCATGGTTTTATCCCGAACATCAATTTGTAACTTCCTGGTACAGTTTTTACACCAAAAAACCGGGGTTTGAAGAAATTGGATGCCTGGAAGATTATGTTTTGCACGCAGTTAACTATAAAAATATCAAAAACTGATCGCAGACTTTCCTTCATTTGGAAATTTTGCACAATTACCTGCAGAAGAAATGTTATCATTTTTTGGATTACTCTTCAAAAAGTTGGTCTTTCTTATCTGCTAGAAAAAAAATCAGGCCAGATTCACTTTAAAAGGAGATAGCCTGATTGTACAAGTGACCATTAAGGTTTATAATCATCATAATGAACATATTGCAGATATTCAGGAAATCCCAAATGAACTGAAAGGAAAATATGAATATTGGATTTCCTGTTTTGAAGTAGAAGATTTGTCCGATACAAAATCAGGAATTATAAGAAACGGTGGAAAGCTAATAACCGACGAAGGGTATCGTATGCTTTGTACGGATAACTCAGACAGGCTTTTTTCTATATTGTTCAAAATTGATGATTAAAATACTTCAGACGTAATATATAGTATATATATCAGGATCAGTATCTCAAATCCGTTTCAGTTCTTATAACTAACACGTGATTGATGCCTTCTTTATAGCTACTGTAGTCATAAATATTATATACTCAGTTTTATATGTACTATTAAGAATAAAAGCAGAACTTTGCGAAACATTAAAAACCATTGACATGAAAGGCTCACTATTTTTAACTTTAATGCTTTTATCAACAACCATATTATTTGGACAAGACATTAAAATTGGATTTAAAGATTCAATTCAATCAAAAGTATTGAATGAAAACCGAAAGATAATAGTAAAACTCCCTTTAAACTATAATTGTTCCGATAAATCTTATCCTGTTCTTTATCGGCTGGATGGTAATTTAGATATGTACTTTGAAACTGTGGGGACAATCAATCGCTTAGTCCATATGGATGAATTGATACCGGATATGATCGTGGTTATGATCGAAAATACTAACAGGAACCGAGATATGATGCCTGCAAATACTAGCTTTTTCACCTCCGAACCAGGTGCTGACAATTTCAAAGAATTCATAGAGACTGAATTGATACCATATATAAACAATTCCTATCGTACAACTAATGAGAAACTGCTTTGTGGACAATCATTAAGTGCTCTGTTTACATTGTATTATTTCCTGACGAATCCAGCATCATTTGATTCATTTATAGTTTGTAGCGGTGGATTTCCTGATTGTGAAGAATATTTCATTAAACTAACAAATGATTATATGGAAACCGGGCCGGACAAACCGACTAACATTTTTTTGACCCACGGACAGAAAGATTTTCTTGACCCTGAAGGAGTAATAAAAAAGCAACTTTTAGATTTTACCAAAAGGATTGAATCAAATGAAAAAACGATTTGCAAATTGAAAATATATGAAGATGAGGGACATGTACCTTTCCAAAGCCTGTATCACGGATTAAGATTCATTTATTCATCAAAAAAATAGAAATAACAACAGGTTCTACATACTTCAGTACAGAGGATAATAATCTTAATAACATCAGTATATAAAAGAACACATGATTTATGTACATAATATGTGCAACTCCGCAAATAAGAAGCTTCGAAGCAGATTTAAATATAAGTTATCTGAATCTCCGGCTCTGAATTAAACCTTGCACAACCTAAAATGAGTTGTGAAAATCAGTGAAAAGTGATATATTTGATGAAAATATAAATTACTGATAATCAGTAGATAGTTTTTTATTTCTGTCGGTATTAATATGTGCAGACTATGACCAAAAACTTATTTTACTATCCCATCGCCATATTGATATTGCTGTCAGGGTGTAAGAAAGAAGATAACAATGATAACAAAAAAGGATCATGTTATTATAATCCAGATCCCCAATTAATGGTATATGATGGAGAAAACAGAGAATACGTATCGTATATACCTGACTCATTTGATGGCACATCTTCCGTTCCTTTAATGTTAAATTTTCATGGTTTTGGAGGAAGTGCCCATGATTACATGATTGATGCGGATATGCGTTCATTGGCCGAAACCGACACTTTTATACTGGTATATCCGCAGGGCAGTTGTTTAGAGGGTTTGTCTCACTGGAATCCCTGCATGCCGGGAAATGACAACAAAAGTGATGCAGATGATCTTGGTTTTGTTGAAGCTATAATAAGTAAAATATCACATGAATACAATATCGATATGCAAAGGATCTATGCTGTCGGATATTCAAATGGTGGAATGATGGCTTATGGATTAGCAAATTTCAAAAGCGAATTAATCGCAGCTATAGCATCAGTTTCAGGAACAATGTTGGATTGTATTGGTCCCTCAGATCACCCTATGCCTGTAATACATCTTCATGGCACATCTGATAGTGTTATTCCTTATAATGGGAATAATTATTACAGTTCAGCACAAAGTGTATTAGATTATTGGATTGATTTCAATAACACTTTAACTACTCCGACTGTTAACTCTGATTCAAATGGAGGAATGGTGATCGAACATTATTTGTACAAACAGGGAGATAGTAACATTACAGTTGAGCATTACAAGTATATTGGAGGTGACCATATTTGGTTTAACCCGACTTACCAGGATCAAACCACAGCTGAATTGATCTGGAATTTTGTATCAAAGTATGATATTAATGGGTTGAGATAAAGAATGTAAATGAATAACATAGTTATACATGATAATGGACAAAGTTTTCAAAGTGAAAGTAAAATAATAAATAAATTTGTTGGCAAACTAAAAAATAGCTCCTTGTAATCCTGACCATTACACAGCCATTATTGTTTAGGAGTATTAGACAAAAGCTTAAAATAATATAACGAAAATGTCATGGAAAATAAAACCGTTTATAAACAATTAACACTAGGAAGTATAGGTGCTATCATTGGAACAATTTGCTATATTATTGGTGTTACATTTCCAACCACACCTTCAATTGGATTTTTATTAATGACAATATGGCCAATGTCGGCGATTGTCTTTGCTTATTCAGTATATAAATATATAGCAATTGATGATCAAAGTACAAGTAATCAGTTAGCTTTTATTTTTACTGTAATTGCTTTTATCTTAGTTTACATTATGCTATCTGTCCAAATTGGATTAAAAGCCGGAATTAGTGATGCAATAGCTCTTGCCGACAGTCCTGAAAAAGAGACTCTGGAACTCATTCTATCTTCAACCAGCTGGGTACATTTAGGAATTGATCTGGCATGGGATATGTTTCTTGGAGCTTCCCTGATATTTCTTTCTCTCGCGATTAAAAGACATGCCAGACTTGGAATGTGGTGGACAATTCCCATGTTTGTGTTAGGATTATCTGTAATTATAATAAATCTATATACTTTTCCTTACACACCCGTATCAAGTGGCCTTTTCGATATCGGGCCGGCCATTGGAACATTTATGATCATATTTGCTGCTAGAACAGCTTTTTTAGGATTTCGAATGAAGTAATTACAATATAACTATGAGTAGAACATTACTGATCAGCTTAATTATTTATTGCATCAGTATTAATCTGTCATTTGCCCAAACCATTGATTTAACATCAGTTGATGAGTTTATTGTAGTAACTTCTGCACTAAAAGAAGGAAATGAAGTTACAGAAGATCAATGGATTGAGTTTGAAAACTCAACAGGCTATAGGAGATTTGCTGAAAGGGAAGACAAATTTCTGATCAATACAATATAGTCATCAGTAAATATTGCGTTTGGAGGCAATACATCATCCGAAAAGGATAGTATTTTAAACATCTCCGGTGATGAAATTGAGGAAGACAAAAAACTTCTTATGAAGAAATATGTCCTGGTGAATTATCTTGATGTTAATGTAAACTATGATTCAATTATAGCATTCAGGGAAAATTACGATTTTGAAGCTTTGGTTGAAAAAGCCAGACAAAGACTGAGTTCCTTTCTGGAATTACAACTGGATTCCTCAAAGACATTGAAACCTGTTTATTTATTTTTCACCAATGCAGACGGTGCCGATTTTGGTGATGCAATTTACATGGATTTTAACCTGATATTCAAAATGACAGAGGATCAGCGTGTCAATTTTCTTGCACATGAATATTTTCATAATTACAGAAGATATTTTGAAAATCATGATTTCAATTATAAAAGTGATCTGAATTACTGTATTGATATGATCCAGAATGAAGGAATTGCTGATCAGATTGATAAATCCGAAGGGTTTGTTAATTACTATAGCAATATAATGAAGTCACCCGAACTTGCTGAAATAATGATGAAACTATATGGACAGGCAGAAGAAGATCTGGAAAAGTTTCAAAATATAATTGTTGGCTTCTCCAAAAGTAGTATTTCCGAAAAGGAAACTATCGACCGGATACTGGAAGTTTACAAATATAACGGGCATCATATTGGATGTTTTATGTCGGACCAGATTGTAAAGGCCGGTTATAAAGATGAAATGATCAGAAAATACTACAATCCATATGAATTTTATAATATTTATAATAAGGCAGCTAAAATTAATGGTACCTTCCGGTTGAGTGATGAATATATGAGTTATTTAAGAAAAATAACGAAAGAATACTATCATTAACAGGAGTTGGCTCCATAAACCGGGGACATATTTCCTGCTATATTTATCAGGATCATAATGAAGCAACCATAAATATAAATAGAAAAAAACGGTTGTTGCTGGTTTGTATTTAATAATTATGTATATTTGGGATATTTGAAATAAGAATAAAAGAAAAACAATAAGACTGCAAACAAATTTAGCGCTAAGTTCAAGCTTTGACTTGTGCAAATGATGTTTCTTAATATTCACCAATTCAGGCGTGTCTCCTTCTGTTAAGGAGAATATTTTAATACTTCTTCATAAAATCTGACATGTCTGAATATATTAAGTATAGTCAAGCTGCAAAGAAAACAATTATGAAAAACAAGGACTTCTACGTTGTTGGAATTGGTGCATCAGCGGGCGGACTGGATGCCATTCAACAACTACTAAACAACATTCCTGACGACACAGGAATTGCATTTGTTGTAATTCAACATTTATCACCCGACTTTATAAGCTTAATGCCTGAATTACTGGCTAAGTATACTAAAATGAAAATATATACGGCTGATGATAAGCAGGAAATCAAACCCAATTGTATTTACCTCAATCAGCGTAATAAAAACCTTTATATAAAAGGAAATAGATTGTACCTGCTGGAAAAAGAGCCTAAGAGTAATTTAAACCTGCCAATTGATATCTTTTTTCATACACTTGGTGAAGAATATGAAGAAAAGTCAATCGGTATTATTTTATCGGGCACAGGTTCGGATGGTTCCCGTGGAATAAAAACCATTAAGGAAGCCGGTGGAACCATACTGGCACAAGATCCCGGCACTGCACAATTTGACGGAATGCCAAACACTGCCATTGGTACAAACCTCTGTGATTTTATACTTTCACCTGAAGAAATGGCTGAAGTAATTTCTAAAATCCCGGGACAGAGAATTTTACTTAATACCAAGACGGATAGCGCCCAGTCTGATGATATCATATTCTATAAAATTCTGGTAGAGGTACAAAAATCATCAGGTATTGATTTCAGACAATATAAAAGGAATACATTGGTGCGCAGGCTTGAAAAACGAATGGGCATCAACAACATTGAGCAACTTTGCGATTATCATGTATTCTTAAATAGTAACCCCAAAGAGAAAGATATATTAAAACAGGATTTTCTAATCGGGGTAACCAGATTCTTTCGTGATTTAGAAGCTTTTGAATCACTTAAGACTAAGATCATCCCGGAGTTATTCAAAAGCAAAGAAACAAAGGAACCTATAAGAGTCTGGGTACCCGGCTGTTCTACCGGAGAAGAGGTATTTTCCGTTGCTATTCTGATTGATGACTTCATCAGAACGAATAAATTAACAAGAGAATACAAAATATTTGCTACCGATGTAGATAGTAATGCTCTAACTATTGCCGGACAGGGAGTTTTTAATGCAAACATTAGCAATGAAATTGATAAGTATTATCTGGAAAACTATTTTATAAAATCAGGAGACAGATTATTAATTAGCAAACGAATACGCGATAAGATCGTATTCTCTCACCACAACATCTTAAAAGATCCTCCATTTATCAGGATAGATTTAATTACCTGTCGTAACCTGCTTATTTATCTGGATTCGAAAGTACAACGTAAGGTTTTACTTAACTTTCAATTCGCTTTGAACAAGTTTGGTCATTTGTTTTTAGGCCATAGCGAATCTTTAGGTGACAGCTCAAAGTTTTTTAAAGTAATTGATAGTAAATGGAAAATATTTCAAAGCATATCCGACACAAAACAAATTCCATCACAGGCAAATCCTGAAGATAAGATATCCACAATATCTTATAAAACTCCACAACGGGCGATTCAATACCCGCAATATAAATTCAAAGAAAATCCCGAATCAATTTTTCACAGATACCTTAGCAAGAAATTTAGCCCCTCCTCTATCTTCATTGATAAAGAATTTAACATACTTTTTATTAAGGGTGATGCCGGAAAGAAACTGATTCATGATGAGGGTATTTTTCAGAATAATTTGCTTAAAATGGTTTCAACTGAAATTGGAGCAGTAATTCGCAACGGAATAAGAAGACTTGAATCGGAAAATACAGATATCCAGGTTAATAACGTTACGTTTCAGCAAAATGATAAAACTTATAATTTTGATCTAAGTTTCCATAAACCAAATAAAGATGGTGAATTAGCCAGTGTATATCTTGTACACTTCAGCGAAGACCGCATTCTTGATGACAATGTTAAGATTATTGAAAATGTTCCGATCGATGAGATTTCAAAACAACGCCTGGAAGATGTTGAAACCGAGTTAAAAACCACTCAAACAGAATTACAAAACGTTATTGAAGAACTGGAAACCAGTAATGAAGAACTGCAATCGTCAAACGAAGAATTGATGGCTTCGAATGAAGAACTGCAAAGTACCAATGAGGAGCTTCAATCAGTTAATGAAGAGCTATTCACGGTTAATGCTGAGCTTCAGGAAAAAAACAAGCAGTTGGAATCTGTTAATAATGACATTATCAATTTACTTGATAGTACTGAAATTGGAACACTGTTTCTTGATTTAAATCTAAATATCAGAAAGTACACACCGGCCTTACATCGAATCTTCAACTTACATGATTCGGATATCGGTCGTCCAATTTCAAGTTTTGCATCCAACTTTTCCAATGATGTAAGAGGATTTATAATTGATAACTCCAAAAAAGTTCTTGATAAGCTTTCAACTGCTGAGCAGGAAATAACAGATAAGAATGGGAATCATTCCTTAATGCGTATTATTCCATTTGTAACTACAGATAAAAAAATAGACGGTGTTGTTATAACCTTTATTGATATTACAAAAATAAAAAAAGCTGAGAAATTAGTAAGTTTATCAGAACAAAAGTATCGCAAACTATTTGATAACCAACTATCCGGCATAGCGGTTCAAAAGGTATTATATGACAAAGATGGCAAGGCAGAAGATATGCTTTACCTTGACGGTAATGAAAAATTAGAACAGCATTTGCAACTGTCTAAAGAAAAGTTCATTGGAAAAAAAATATCGGACATAATACCTGGTTTTACAAAAAATTACAGGAACCTGTTCCAAACCTACGTAAAGGTTGCTGAATCAGGAAAACCTAAAGAGTTTGAACTGGATTTCGATTATTTTAATGCCACATACAGTGTTAAAGCATTTAGTTTCGAAAAGGGAATAGTTGTAATAATATCAGACGATATTACCAAGCAAAAAATAATTGAAAATGAATTAATACAGAGTGAAGCACGCCTAAAGGAAGCGCAAAGTTTAGCAATGCTTGGTAATTTCGAACATGACTTTGAAGAAGATACTAAATGGTGGTCAGATGAAACATATCATATCCTGGGGTTTGATTCTTCAACTAAACCACCAAAATATGATGTATTTATAAAGCAACTTGATAAAAATGGTGCAAAACGCTTGAATTCTCTTGTTGAAAGAGCAGCCAGCAAAGGTGAAAACTACAATACAACGTACAGGTATTTTATGCCAAAAACAAAAGAACTAAAGTACATATTTGTAACTGCAGAGGTAACTTTTGATAATGACAACAAACCTAAAGGTTTAAAAGGCACTGTCCAGGATATAACCAAGAAAATGTTACTGGAGGTAGAAAGAGACAGATTAAGGTTTATTATGGAAGAGATGGAAAAGCTTGCTAATATTGGCGGATGGGATCTTGATATTGAAACCATGTCTTCCTATTATTCCGACCAGACAAAACGTATTTATGGAATTCCGGTTAATTCTGATCCTCCTCCGGGAATAGAAGGTATGAAGTTTTATCCTAAAGAAGCCCAACCAGTAATTAAAGAAGCTGTAGATAATGCTATATCAAAAGGTAAATCATATGATATTGAGGTTCCCTTTATAAATGCACAAAAAAAACCTTTATGGGTTAGAACCATGGGTAAGGCAGTAAGAAAAAACAATAAAACTGTTAGACTATACGGAACTTTTCAGGATATAACAAAACAGAAAGAAACTGAACAGGAGTTGCTCAATGCAAAACGAAAAGCTGAAGTTGCCAATATCTATAAAAACCAGTTTTTAGCAAATATGAGTCATGAGATTCGTACACCGATTAACGGGATTGTAGGTTTTGCTGATCTATTGAAAAAAGGAGGAATATCTGATGAAACGAGAGAGAATTATTCTGAAATAATTAAAAACAGTTCAAATCAGTTACTTCTTTTAATCAATGATATTATTGATATTTCCAGGATCGAAGCCGGGGAATTGAAGCTGACACTAAAACCTTATAAAATAAGCAAAATGATCAGTGACATTGAAGCTACCTTCAATGAAATTAAACGACAAAAACAAAAAGATCAGATTCAAATTGTATCTATTGTACCTGAAAAATATTCGGAACTCACCATTAAGACGGATCCGTTTAGAATGCAACAGGTGCTCTCCAATTTAATCAATAATGCATTAAAATTTTCTGAAAAAGGTAAGATAGAGTTTGGATTTGATGTGATTGATGATGTCATCAGGTTCTATGTCAGCGACGAAGGAATAGGAATTCCAAAGGATAAAATAAAAGTGATCTTTAACAGGTTTGAACAATTGGGCAATGGCGATCCGGGAAGAAATGAGGGTACAGGTCTGGGACTTGCCATTTCAAAAGGAATTATTAATCTTTTAAATGGTAAATTATTCATCGAATCGATTGAGAATAAAGGTACTACTTTTATTGTTGAATTGCCATTCATTAAAGCAGACGAACCTGTTAATAATACAGAGTATAGTATAACTGAAATTGAAAATAACATATTAAGTGATCTGACAATTCTAATTGCCGAAGACGAACCGGTAAATACCGAATATTTCAAAGTAATTATGGAGCCGTATCCATGTACAACAATATATGTAACGAATGGAGATGAAGCGATAAAAACATATTTCTCGAATCAGAATATTGATGTTATACTAATGGACATCAAGATGCCCGTAATGAATGGTATAGAGGCAGCAGTAAAAATACTAAAGAGAGACCCTAAAGCAAAGATAATCGCACAAACTGCATATGCTATGGATACTGATAACGATAGATTTTTAAGGATGGGATTTGTTGATCATTTGACTAAACCAATAAACAAAGAAGAATTGTTGCAAAAGATTGCTATACACAGAAAACGGAAATAACGAAAGAAAACAATTGTGAATAGTGAATTACCGTACAATGGAACCAGTTATTTAGATAAACCTAAAAACAGATATAAAAATTGAAATAACTGTCTGGGTTTGACAATGAACAAACTTCCGTCTAAGGTGAAACGTTTGTAAAATAGTTACGTAGACTTTAACAACTTTAATATTCCTCACTAAAAAATGTATAAAAGACGAAATGGAGGATAACGAAAAATCAAGATTATCAAGGTTAACTGCCATAATTACCCAGTTACAATCCAAACTAATTGTTACAGCCAGACAATTGGCCAAAAAGCACAATGTTAGTGTGAGGACCATTTACAGGGATATTCGTGCGCTCGAAGAATCTGGGATACCAATTGTTACAGAGGAAGGTAAAGGTTATACTATCATGGAAGGTTACTACCTGCCACCGGTTTTGTTTACAGAAGATGAAGCCAATGCCCTTGTTACTGTTGAACAGCTACTTATTAAGACTAAAGATCAATCGTTAAGTGAAAATGTTTCAAGTGCAATAGAAAAAATAAAATCTATTTTAAGGTATTATCAAAAAGAAAGTGCCGATTTGCTGGCAGACAGGATATACTTTGGTGATAATCGTAATGAGGAAAAATCAAGCAACAACCTAATGCAGATTCAATCAGCTATTATTCATTTTAGAGTACTAAAAATCAGTTACTTTTCTTCCGAAAAAAAGCATACCACAAGATATATAGAACCATTTGCTATTTACAGTATCAACGGGAACTTTCTTCTCATTGCCTTTTGCAGGTTGAGAAATGATTTCAGAGCGTTTAGAATAGATTACATTGAAACGATGGTTCAACAAAACGAAACATTTACACCACACAATATGACCATACAAAAATACTTTGAAGATTATGTGCAAAAAAAATAAACACCCATGACACAGGGCTGTCATAACACCCCCATACTTTCGCGACATCATTAACTAAAGTAAATTAAAAATGGATATTATTGGGATCATTATTCTGTCATTATCAGGTTTATTGTTACTATATGTGGGAACAATGAGGTTAAGCAATCCGGTAAAAGCCTATCTGAAAAGTTCCTGAATCAGGCTTGATAATGACATCGACTTATTAAATGAGGTTAAGGGTGTAGGTTCTGTGATGCTATTTAGTGGAGTTATAATTTTGTTAGGAACAATAATTCCCGCATTAACCTTCACTTCCTTTGTTATTGCTACCATGATTTTTATTGGATTTGCAATTGGCAGATCTTTAAGTATTATTAATGATGGAAAACCAAACAAACATTTGAAGTTAGAAGCTTTCAATAAACAGTGTAACCGTGCAATAATTCAACACATTGAAACTCCTTGTTTGTTATACCAACAGTCATTAGCTTCAGTTTTTATGAACCTTGTGTTCTTTGGAAAAACTGACTACAAAACAAATAAAACAAGAAACGGACTTAACTATATACACATTAATATAAAAAAAATTAAACTTTTGACGTTGTCAACGTTATTAATAATAGCTACTTACGGGTAATAAGCACAGGAGAAACGTATTTATGCTCCATTAGACTAATCTGTTCCAACGGAAATTAAAGTTAACTCAAAAATTGGAAAGGAAATCAATATAATTAGTAATTCTGCTTTTAAGTATTGCTCCGGAAGTTATAATTCATGCCATAATTCCGTTTTATCCAGAGAATACCCAACAAAGATTAACCGAATTTGGATTAAGAATGATATTTATTATTGGTTATGAATTCAACAATTTGCAATCTAAATCCCATAAAAGTAAAGTAATTAATATACTTTTGTAAATATGATCAGCTATACGACCAGGTCATATTTTATGGAAATTGGTTAAAGAATTTTTCCAAATTTTAATGATAGGTAATTAGATGTTTGTAAACATAAGTAATCAATAAATTACAGTGACAGATCTGTTGTAAAAGTACCAATGTCATATTGATAAATTAAAAATTCTAATCTGATTACCGTAATCTCGAATTCATTAGCTAAATCACCGTATAACCTGCAACATATTAAAATACCGGGAAATTACAAACACCAAGGTTGTAGTAGTTCCTTCTACTTTCCTGACGATTTTGAAAAAAAAGTCAGGATTAAAAATTTTTCATCACATTTTCAACACAAGACTAAAATACAGACTATTAAATAAAATATAAAATTTCAAATCTACCCTTTTAGGTAGATTTTATACTACATTTTAGTGGTATTGTTTTTTTAAACTAAACTATGTACATTTATCAGAAGGATATTAATTCCTGCTATAGTTACACAAATAAACCAAGTTGTTACAGGACCTGAAAAAGATAAGGCCCACACAGCGTAGTCCAGTGGCTACGCTGTTTATTTTCACTAACTATATTTAACCTGAAATTGTAGAATCATACCTACTATTTCAGGTTCTGTATTTTTAAAAATTCTACACCAAACCTGAACAAACTAATCTTCCAACAAATCTGACAAGCATTCTGCCGAAATACAATTAAATTGATACAAATAAATGAAAAATTCAATGGCCGGGAACATTAATCATGTATATACATGTTTTTACATCAACTAAAAAACTATTGATACATTGAATGAAAACTAATGCAATATAGCTTTTAAGATTATGAATATTAATTCACAAAAAAAGCACTTATCGTTATTGATTCCTGGTCAGGCAACAATGAGAGAGTTGAATTAATTATTGATTGGGGAAAATCAGGACTTGATAAAAACAGGGTTACAATTCACAGTCCCGAAATTAAAGATCTCCAGGGTTATAGTACATACGAAATCGACAAACCGGTAGAAGTTCCAAAAAATGACGGATTATTCCTGATACTTGAAGAAAAAGAATAGTTGTTATAATTAATTAGTTTAGAAGATGATTGGTTTTAATAAATCGATATCTGACCATAACACCCCTGTCTGTAATGTTATGATCATGAATTAAACATACAAGTGAAAACAAAACCGAATTCTCACTTAATTACACATATTACACATTCTGTGATACTTAACATTTATTACTGCAAAAAAACTCAAGTTTAAGGTAGTTTTTTTACTACCCTTTCAGGGTATTGACAAACAAAATATTATGCGGTACATTTACAGTGAATTTATTAATCCTGCTTTTGTAAATGAAAAAACGACAAGCTAATTAATCTCTGTTTACTAACTCAACTAATAAACTATACTCATACATAGCAGCATTATATTTCAGGTAAAAGACAAAGATAAACAGGCTTATTTTGAATTTCAGTTCATTTTTCAGCCGTTTTGAAAATGTTGACTTTAAGGAAAACAAACTGATATACTTACAATCCTTAATTTTTAACTAAACACAAAACATTATGAAAAGAAAAATTGTTAAATTTCTGAATTTCAGAACAGTTGCGATTCTGTTATTTTACCTGCTCCTAATCAAGGCAGGCTTTTCACAACAGGAAAGATGGATTATGCCGGTGCAGGTACATCCAACAATAACCTTAAATGAAGTTCCTGTTATTGAATTTATTTCGGGTAGCCCGGTATTTACTACCGAAACCCTGAATAATTTTGCATCCTGGCAAACAGTAGCTTACGGACAATATTGCAACAACTGTACAGAAGAACCCGGTGAGTTAAGCTCGTTTTATATCACAGGAGCCAAACTTCTGAAGTTCCCAAGCGGTACCGCCACTATATTGGATGATTTCCATCCCTTAATGGCAAGCTGGGAAGCTGTGTGTGGTAATTATGTTCAGGAAGCCATTGAAGTATCTCCTTCCACATATCTTTCACAGGAATCTCTTGCAGAAGTAGCAGTTGGTGAAGGTATTGAACCTGCAACATTCTGGATTGTTGCACAAAAGTCACATTCATCACTAATTGGAGGTTCTACCGGTGGTGGAGGTGAAAACGCACACCAGGGTGAGGATTATTATGTCTACCTGATGGATTTCAACAATTCCTCATTTAGTCAGACACCATTAACAGCTGAAGCGGCAATTGGAATGCCGGCAGGATCAGGCAGATCTTATAATGAAGGTGTCGCACTAGGTCCTGTGTTTACTTATACCGGGAGTATTTCAGGATTATACGGACACTACTGCAGATCGATTTATATTGCATCGTATGATGAGAATGTAACCGGTGCAAATGGTGGCTATTTATATCATTTCATTCTTGATATTAATGATGAAACCTTATATTACAGCGACAGGATATTAAGTGCTCCAAACTCCCAAAACAAATTAATGGAACTTGAACTTAGTTTTCCTCATACTGTAACAAGCCCTCACCCACGATGGCTTGGCGCTATAGGATGGTCAGGGACCAAAATAGTAGGATTAAATGAAAATGGTGAGTTTAATACCACAGATGGTGTTATGTCAATCAACTCTGCTGCTAAATATGGGTGCGAGTTTGAAAGAATGAATAACTATTTCTACTATACAGTAGCTACCGGCATTAAGAGATATACCCTGTCAAACTATCCTGTGGTTACAGGTATTGAAGATATAACAACATCAACAATTTCCAATGCAGTAATGGAAACAGCTGTAAATAATAAGATTTATCTGCTTGTACACACATCCACTACTACTGACTTTGTTGAGCTTAGCGATGTTAGTACCAGTACGCCATCTATAACTTCAAGTACTACTTACAACTTAAGCACTTTCTATAGTCCTCCGCCTGCTGCTACCGAGGCTAATATGGGTAGTGCCTTTCCTGATTGGGTAGATGGTGAAAGGCCTGGTGAAATAACAATGCCAAGTATTGAGATTTGTCTGGATGTATACGATTGTTCATATGCAGATCCGGTTACAGTTGAGATATCACATAACAATGTTTTATTACACACATTAACAATAACACCTGGAGGTTGTGAAGAAGTACCCGTTTGCCCTGACCTTACATATGAAATCAATGTTAACAACGGAGAATTCATAGATTATGAATACGTAATACAGGATCTCTCGAAAACCTATACTGTTGGCAACGTGAATGGAGTTGGTACCGGAGGACAGGTAATAACTGATATTGATATTACTGAAGACGAAGTCTGGACCGGATTGATCTTTGTAAATGATGACATAGTTGTAAGAAATGGAGCTGTGCTCGATATCTCGAATACCGATGTTGTTTTTGCCGAATGTACTGGGATAACCCTGGAAGATTCGGCAATTCTGCGGGCTAATAATTCAGTCTTCAGACCCTGCGATATAAACAGTGTTTGGGATGGGATTGAATTTAATACCGGGGCTTATGGTATTATTAATGAGAATACATTTAAAAACGCCTTGATAGGCCTGTATTTCAGAAGCTCATCAGAGAATATCACAGAAGCAAGAATAACAAACAACCTGTTTACAAACAACAAAGCCGGCATAGCAATTGGTGGAGGCCCATTTAATGAAGCAATAACAGGGAATACTTTTACAATAGAGGAATCAAACCTTAATTACTTCCATGCATGTGACCCTGGAATTAGTTTTGTAAACTACGATAATGCAACTCACTGGGGTATAATAGCAGTTGAAAAAGCATCAGTTAAAGGTTCCATTGCTCAAAATGATTTCATCAATAACAGGGAAAGCGGTAATTACAAAGACTACATTGGAGTTTTCTGCTCAGGTATTGATGGTGTAACAATTAACGACAATAACTTCACTGATATGCTTAGCAGTATTATGGTTGAGCTTAGGTCAACTTATATCAATATTGAAAATAACAATATTCTTGTTTCCAATAACTATTTACCTGAGAACAACCAAATAAAGGTAACAACGTCGAAATACGTTAAGATACTTAACAATACTTTGATCAATACATGGGACAGGTATGAACAGGAAGAACCCGGCCCTGTAACATTCTACAACAACAATGCAATATATGTTGAAGGAGAAGAAAGAACCTACTCAACTGTAGAGGTCAGAAATAATGATATCAAAGGATTCGAAAGCGGTATTTTTGCCAGGTATCTCGTAAGTTCAAACATTTCAGGTAATAAGATCAGTGATTCATATTTCTATGGAATTTACCTGCAGGATCTGAGCGAAGTATCAATACTCTGTAATGAAATCGATCTGAACTGGGATTATACAAACCTTTGTATTGGGATAGGATACTTTGAGCATTTCGAAAACAGGTCTTGTGAAATAAGAGGAAACTGTATTTTTAATACCACCTATGCAATTTATTTATACGGTGAACTATTCCAGATACCTACGGTTAAAAACAATTACCTGTACAACTACGAATTATATGGATTATATAATAACGGTTTCGTTGGAAATATTGGTTCAGCATTAACTGGCCAGGCGGCTGGTAAAAATACATTCACCGACAACTCTTTCGGTGTTGCAACGGATATTTATTCAAGTAATGCTATGACAGTTTATGGCTGCTGGGGTGTTTCAACAACAGCTGGCAGTATAACTATTGTTGGAAATAATGCCTACAATTCAACTGCATCATGTGGTCATCAGATTGAAACACAAACACCTGTTATAACTAATGAGGAAGAGTGTGTGAGAGAATACGATACTGGACTGAAAGATCTTACTGGTAATGAAACAGCAGATGAATTAATAAACCTTTTAATAGCCGGTAAAAGTGTTGATAAACTTGATGATGTTTATAATTTAATCCAGGCAGAGGGATATAGCCCGAACATAGTAAATTGGGCAGATTACAAATATCATGCACTTAAAGAGGATTTTGTTTCAGCCTATCAGATTCTTACAGAAATCTCACCGGCAGGATCGGAGGAAAAGGATATGTGGTTAATTGAAAATGTTTTATTAACAGTATCAATGGGTCAGACTGTAAACGAGTCTGATATTACAAGACTTCAGGAAATATCGGCAGATACCGGAAATACTTACTCTGATATAGCAAATGATCTTATCCGGAGCTTATTGGGTAAACCAGACTATAACTTCAAAGGCAAAATCATACCTGAAAATGATGAACCGGAAAGAGTTATATATGAAGAAGGAATGGTTAAAACATTCCCTAATCCGAGCAATGGTGTAATATCAGTTCAGGTTCAGACAATGATCGGTGAGAACTCAACAGTTGAGATTTATAATTCGATTGGAAAAAAAGTTCATTCAGCTATCATTACAAAACAATCTTTCAGCATTGATTTATCACACTGTAAACCAGGCATTTATTTACTAAAAGCAGGTATAGCAGGTGAAACGGAGATTCAGAAACTCATAATCCGTTAATACGATTTAAAGTTAAAACAGAGACTGTCAGGTCAAAGATGGTCTCTGTTTTTTTATGTGACATAATATTGCTAATTTTGCCCCTCAAAACCAAATCTAAATTAGTTTGGGTAATAAATCCTGATTGCTTTAGCTAAATTTGCAACTGAAATTATGTACTATCTATTTTATGAAATCTGTTCTGGAGAACATACTTACAACCCATTATAAAGAAGGAATGATAGAATTCCTGGCAAGTCACCCTGAACACTTTACAGAAGCCATTGAACTGGCAGTTTCTGACAAACAACCGTATTCATGGCGGGCTGCCTGGCTACTTTGGAGTTGTATGAAGGAAAATGATGAAAGGATAATTCCTTATATTGATCAAATTATCAATTCAATTTTATCCAAAGAAGACGGACACAGAAGGGAACTTATCAAAATACTTACAGTAATGGAACTAAATGAAGAACAGGAAGGTTTATTATTCAATATTTGTATGGATTTGTGGGAAAAGATCAACAGCCGTCCTTCAGTTAGATATATGGCCTTTAAGTTTATAATTAATACTGCAAAAAAACACCCCGATCTGGGCAATGAAATTAGCTTCATAACCCAGGACCACTATATGGAGCCCCTTTCACCCGGGATCAAAAGATCAGTTTCCTTAATGGCAAAGCAGGTTTTGAAAAACTAATTTCACTTATGAAGTTCAAGATTCCAATGATCTTACCATACCTAAACAAAGTAAAAAACATAATATGACACTTGAAGAACTGGGATATAACAACCAAATTGAAGATTTCAGAAAAAATAATATAGATAATTCATTTGCCGTTGCACGGGTAATATCCGAACACAAAGAAAGATATATTGTAAGAAACACAAACGAATATGAAGCTGAAATAACCGGTAACCTCAGGTATTCAACATTAAGCAGATCTGATTTTCCAGCTGTAGGAGACTGGGTTTCCATCTCTGAATATGATGATAATAAGGCCCTGATTCATAATATTTTTCCGAGAAGATCAATTATTGAGAGACAAGCAGTTGGTAAACAGGGAGAAAAACAAATTATTGCCACTAATATTGATTTTGCATTTATCATGCAGGCGGTTGACAGAGATTTTAATATCAACAGAATTGAAAGATATCTGACAATTTGCAACTCCTCTAATATTACTCCCATAATTATTCTGAATAAAATTGACCTGATAGGAGATGAAGAATTATCGATATTGATCGAAAAGGTAAGAAAAAGAGTGAAAGAAGTTCAGATCATAGCAATAAGCAATATATCTGAAAAGGGATATGAAGTGCTATCAGGCATAATATCAAAAGGTAGTACATATTGTTTGTTGGGCTCATCAGGAGTGGGTAAATCAACATTGTTAAATACCCTTTCGGGGAAAAACAAAATGAAGACCGATGTTATAAGTTCAAGTAACAACAAAGGAAGACATGTTACCACACACAGGGAAATGATAGTACTTAGAAGTGGTGGAATATTAATAGATAATCCGGGAATGAGAGAAGTTGGAATTGCCGACTCAACCGAGGGAATCGACATAACTTTCGATGAAATATACCGTTTATCATCAAAATGCAGATTTAAGGATTGCAGCCATACTGATGAAGTGGATTGTGCTGTAACCGAAGCATTAACCAATGGCGAACTTGACCATAAGTCATATGAGAATTATCTCAAAATTGAAAGGGAAAAAGACCACTACGAATCAACGGTTGCCGAAAGACGAAAAAAAGACAAAGATTTTGGTAAGATGATAAAAAATGTAAAGAGATCATTGAAGAACACCAAATACTAATTTGTAAATAATGTGATAGTCTGTAACGATGAATGATACATATCAGGAAGGAAAAACATACAATAAAGAGAATTATACTGAACACAGATTACCTGTTGGCGAATATGAAGATTGTAAATTTACAACTTGTGACTTTTCAGATAGTTCACTCTCAGAATGTAAGTTTACAGATTGTGAATTTATAAATTGTAATCTTAGTCTGGCTGATCTGTCGAAAACTGCATTTAGAGATGTAGTATTCAAAGGATGTAAAATGATGGGATTAAACTTTGAGAATTGCAATAAATTCGGATTATCTTTCAGATTTGAGGATTGTTCTCTGGATCACACATCATTCTATCAATTGGTAATAAAGCGAACACATTTCAACAACTCACGCTTGACAGAAACTGATTTCTCGGAATGTGACCTAACAGAATCTTTTTTCGAGCACTGTGATCTGTCAGGTGCAGTTTTCGAGCATACAAACCTTGAAAAGACAAACATGAAATCAGCGATAAATTATATAATTGACCCTGAAAATAACAGGATTAAAAAAGCGAAATTTTCATATCCGGGAGTACTGGGATTGCTTAGTAAGTATAATATCATTATCAGTTAAAAGACAGAAATCCGTAATAAAGTTTATAAAGTTAAACCAGCCCATCAATTCTCTTACTATAGGCAAAATATGCTGTAGTTTCGTAAAATTAATTGGACGTGAAGCATTGAACAACATAATATTACATCTCAAATCTCGTTACTATTTACATGGTAAACAACTCATTAGCGCCTTTATTACTTCCTGAGGCGGAGATGAAGACATGAGGAAAAGATAGCAGTTGCCGGATAAGATTGTATTTTGTCAGTTTCTCCCTTCTCAAATGAAGGTTGTTGAAAAGAGTTATAAAATATAAATTATGCAAAAATCATACTTTTCAATAATAGGAAAACCACTACTGCTGTTAATAATACTCAAATCTGCAATAATCCTTGTTGGTCAGGATTCCATAAAGGAATGGTATCATCTCAGTATTGAAGATGATTCTGTTCCGGGCGTAAGCACAACTTCACTTTATAATGGTTTAAATGATCATCCACCATCAACCAGAATAATAGTTGCTGTTCTGGATGCAGGTATCGACATAACACACCCGGATCTTTCAGCGAATATTTGGTTAAATCACGACGAGATTGCCGGAAATGGAATTGATGATGATAATAATGGCTATATTGATGACATAAACGGATGGAATTTTTTAGGTAACAAAAATGGTGAGAATATGCATTTTGACACATGGGAGATTACCCGTGAATATACAAAACTCAGAGATTCCGTACTAAAGCTTGACACAAATAACCTCACTGATCAACAACAGTTATATTTTTTAAAATTCAGATCGAAAAGAGAAATTCTTTATAAACAAAGATCTGAAGCGGGAGAAATGTATAAAAATTACAAGTCGTTCAGGGATAAACTAATATCAAACTTAAATGTTCTTGAGCCTTATACCGATGTAGAAAACTTAAACCTGGAAACACTGAGAAAATTAAACAACCTCACAGATTCTGTTGAAATTAAGGCCAGAAAGTACTTAACTGCCTGTTACGAAGCCGGATTTGACAAACAAACCACAGACCTGATCTATAACTCATTTAAATATAAATACTTGTACAAACTAAATCCTGATTACAGCGGAAGAGAGATCGTTGGTGATGATCCAAATAACCTTAATGACAGGAATTATGGCAACCCTGATGTAATTGGGCCCGACCCCTTCCATGGTACTGGTGTAGCAGGAATAATTGCAGCTGAAAGAAACAATGGAATAGGTATAGATGGAATCGCTGATAATGTACAAATAATGCCGGTCAGGGTTATTCCCGCAGGCGATGAACGTGATAAGGATGTGGCAAATGCAATCTATTATGCTGTTGACAATGGTGCAAAGATCATAAATATGAGTTTTGGTAAACCAATCAGTCCTTACAGAGAGCATGTTGAAAAAGCGATCAGATACGCTGAGAAAAATAACGTGTTACTCATAACGGGTTCTGGTAATGATGCACATAATACTGATACAATACCAAGATTTCCAAACAGATATTATTCCGATGGAAGTATTTGCAGCACATGGATTGGTGTTGGTTCAACCTCAAAAAATACTGATTCGACCTTGCTATGTGACTTTTCAAGTTATGGTAAAGAAAGTGTTGACCTGATGGCTCCTGGAAATCAGATTAAAACTCTCTACCCGGATAATAACACAATTATAACTGAAGGTACAAGTATTTCAGCGCCCGTAGTAAGTGGAGTAGCTGCTTTGATATGGTCATACTATCCCGGCCTAAGCGCTATTGAGGTAAAGAATATCCTGTTAAAATCCACCGATCATTACGGTGACATTGAAGTAATTATTGCAGGCGACCCTAAAAACAGGATCAAATTCAGCGACATTTCAATAACAGGAGGAGTTGTTAACGCAAAATCAGCCTTCGAACTGGCGAAGAAAACGGATAAGTAGCTGAAATTACATGCGCTGAACAACCTGAATTACGCATTCAGATAATATCTGAATCCGAAGACAGGTAACTCAACCTGTATAAAATCAAGGTCTTCAGATCTTACAAAGCCAAGTTTTTCATACATACGCCATGCAATTTCCATTGCTTTTGTTGAATGTATAATTACCTGTTGGTTTCCATGATCTCTGGATCTTCTTATGCATTCAACAGATAATTCTTTACCTATCCCCTGCCCTCTGCATGAATTATCAACAGCCAGCAATCTGAAACCACCGGCATTTTTTTCTGAAGTTGCAGTTCCTCCCGATCCATAATATTTCATATCACTGAAATAAACAACCGCACCACAAACAAAACCATCATCAGTAACGGCCACAATCAATTCTGATTTAGGTTTGGCAGCAGTCAATTCACCAATATTTCTTAGCATATTGTAATACTCAGGCTGCTCCTCTTCTTTAGGGAAACCATCAAGCTGAGAATAAACATCAACCATAAGTTTCCCGATGATAGTAAATTCTTCTGACCTGGCATTTCTAATTATAAAGTTCATTACTTTTGGTTTATAATTCAATACTCATTATCATTTCCGTACGTTCCAACACCTGCATTTCTGAAGGTGGTTCATTCTCAGTGAACCCCATGTTATAGTAAATTCTGTGAGCCGGCTTCATGGACATATCAGTTTGCAGCCAAAGTTTGTTTGCTGTATTTTCTTTACACCTGGAAATGCATCGTTCAATCAAACTGGTTGCTATACCTAAATTACGGAACCTTGGGTCAACAAATAATTTTGCAAACTCAAACGAATCCTCAGCAAGTCTTTTTAATGCCACACAACCAACAATTTGATCATTATGTTTTGCAAAAAATAAAAAGCCTCCTTTCTCCAGGTATGCTTTATCAGGATTATGCAAAGTAAAAATATCTTCATCCTCAAGATTACCCTTTAGATGTGCATATAGCCAATGACCTGCCAGGTGATAAAAATATTCCTTTAATTCAGGATTATAATCAACTATTACAGTAGTATTTTCCACTGCATGTAACACCTGCTCATTTAGGGGCGTATTGGTAAGGTTATTATCAATTCTTTTTAGGATATTAATAATATCAGGATGTCCGGTTGACAGAATAATTCTCAATGTATTGGAAAATTGCTCCCATAAAGGTTCAAGCTCTTCAAGAAGAGAAATCCCGTTTGATGAAAGTGAAATTAACTTCGACCTTTTATCATTGGGATTTGGATTTATCACCAGCAATCCGTTACTGCTTAATTCATTAATAATATTTTTTACCGTAATATGTGTAAACGCAATTTGTCCGGTAATTTCCATAATTGTTTTGGGCTTGTCAGAGTACGCAAGAACATAGAAAACCGGGAACCAGCTTGACTTAAAAGCTATACCTCTGTCTTTATATACTTTATCACCACCAATTTGAAGTTTTTCATAAATCCTTCGGAATCGTGAACCTCCGGCTAAATAACCAAGTTTATCAATAATATCATTCATATTTACAATATTTATAAAACTAATTTTGCAAATATATAAAAGTACTTTCTTTTAATTGTGATTTCCATGTATTTTAATATATAACCTCAATTGGATCAAATAAGTGATACTGGATTAAGATGTTCCTTGATTTTAGATCGTCTTTCAGTCTGAATAATCCTGATAACTAAGCATAGGAATAGTGTTCTATTGATCTATTCTTGTCAACGCTTAATATAGTGTATCAGGGATGTTTTTCATTAAGATCATGCCCTAAACAAACCGACTTGCAATTTGGTTTTTAGTATCTGGTCCAACAGTTCAATTGAAATTTAGTTCACTATGATTTCTTCTTAAAGCTCAATCATACCAAACAGAAATGTGCCGTTATCGGAAATTTATTAAAACTATTGTCAAAAAGACATGCTTACCAGGCTTTGCAACCGGGATATCAATCAAAACATGGAAATCAATTATTTTCACCATTTACAATACCAGGAGCTATCAACCAACTGTCTTTGTGGTTGTTACAGATTTTCAAGATCAAATAACCTACCACATTATGTAGTCATGATTTATACCCTTTCAGGGTATTGCATTACGATTACTAAGTTTGTATGTTTGTCTACGGATCACAAACAATTGGTATTAAAAGAGTTTGCATCCAATACATTAGCCGGTTAATAAAGTGAAATAAGCACAGAACGTCTTTTTATTTATCAGTACTCTAATTGGAGAGTATCAACTTTATTAGTGTAAATGTCATGGTTTTGCTACCTGAATAAAAAATAATAAGACCACTAACATGAGTTAATATCCGGTTACTGAACAACGTGGTGAAACCAGGGAACAATTACATGAGAATAAAAACAGGGTAACATAGTTTATAATGTATGTAAACACACATAAACAAAAAGATACTGTTAGAGAAAGCATGGGAGAAGGACAGGCAGGAAAACTATGGAAAGATAAAAGAGAAGAACTTACCGGCGGACACAAAGAAACATACGAAGGATCATCATTATTATCAACACCACAAATTCAGGGTGCACAGGCAAAAGATGCATTGACAGCATCATGGGCTTCACTCAGCAGAAACTGGGAAAGAAGATAAGTAATGTAAGATTTATATTATCAATTATAATCAATGAATAAAAAATCAACAATAAAAAACAATAATATGCAAATAATATTCGTACACGGCTGGAGTGTGACAAACACATCAACTTATGGAGAATTACCCGAAGCTCTGTATGCCAAAGCATCAGATTACGGACTTGAAATCGAAATCCGGCACATACATTTGGGAAAATATATAAGCTTTCATGATGAAGTAACAATGGACGATGTTGGAAAAGCAATGGACAGGGCATTACGTGATCTGCCAGGAAACAGCAACAATCATATTGCTCCCTTTTCATGTGTTACACATTCCACCGGCGGACCTGTGGTTAGATACTGGGCAGATAAATATTATGGACAGCATGGACTGACTAATATACCTCTGAAACATTTGGTTATGCTTGCTCCTGCAAACCATGGCTCTTCACTTGCCAAAATTGGTAAAGCAAGACTGGGACGTATAAAAGCGTGGTTTAGTGGTATTGAACCCGGACAAAGAATTCTTGACTGGCTGAGTCTAGGAAGCGACGGTCAATGGATCTTGAATGAAAAGTATATTGATTATAATTATGAAAATACAGGTTTCTATCCGTTTGTCCTTGTTGGTGAGGGTATTGATGAAAAATTATATGATTTTCTTAATAGTTATCTCGTAGAAAAAGGTTCTGATGGTGTAGTACGTGTTGCCGGTGCAAACATGAACTACAGGTATTTTTCACTGGTTCAGTCCCATGATCAGATAATCAGGAAACGTCCTTTCACCACAAGGTTAGTTCCTGAAAACGGAATGAGAAATCCGGAACGAACAGCTCTTGGAGTGTATAAGCAATACAGCCATTCGGGTAAAAAAATGGGTATCATGAACAGCATTAAAGAAAACGATACAGATGCACCGGTTGTTACAGATATCCTGAAATGCTTCCAGGTGGAAAGTCGTGAAGAATATAATATCCGCTCTCAGGAATTTGATCAGCTTACCATTGATAATCAATCAATCGGCGACAGATATTGTATGCTCGTTGTTAATATACGAGACAAATCCGGTGAGCATATAGCTAAAGATGATTACGACCTGCTGTTACTGGCCGGCAAACTATATCAGCCCCAGGAGATGCCTAAAGGATTTCTGGTGGACAAACAGATGAATGATACTACCGGAAGACTTGTATATTATCTGAATACTGATAAAATGTATGAAATAAAGGATGGCAAATTTGGTCTCCGTGTAATTGCACGACCTAAAAAAGGATTCTCTTATTATGTAGAAGCGGAATTTCGTTCAGAAGGAATACCTGTGGATAATATATTGGTTCCAAACCAAACCACCTATGTTGATATAAAGTTAAACCGCTTTGTTGACAGAAATGTATTCAGGTTTGGAAAAGTAGCAGATAAACCGGAAAGCTTTAAAAGGATAAAACCTTCGGGCAGGTTTATATAGAATAATGTAGATTTTCTACGAATAGCGTGACTCTGAAAAATCCTTACAAACATTTAATCGCATCGTAAGAAATTATGTAAAAAATAAATCATAAGTACCTAAGAATTGCAATATGTACAAGTAAACAGAAAAGTCAAAACAGAATACAGGTAAAGTAATTGCGAATAGTTCATAAATCAAGAAGAATGATATCAAACAGGCTATTGAATTTACTGACAATCGTTATTCCGGTCGTTCTGTTCAATTACTCCAAAGGATAATAATATTCGCGATAACAACACAAAAGAAACCGGATACAGACAAACCATTCGGACAATTAAACACCCGGTAACACAATAGTTTTGCTGCCGAGATGTTTAATGAAGTGGGAGGAATGACTGATATTGTTGCTTACAACGACAGGAGTAATATGGATTCCATGGGTGAAAATCATAACAAACCTGCATCAAAAAGAACAGTTAAAAGGATATGAATTAATCATGGAGTAACACAAACATTTGATCGCTGCTTTAAGAACTTATTACTCACCACAGAAAATTGATGCACGACTAAAAATTCAACCTGATAAAACTCCTGAAGAAGTTGCCAAAAAAATCTATCACCTGGGGGGGGGAGATCTGGGGTCATTCGAAAAAACTATTCACCGAGTTCTACGAGCACAACCAAAAATTCTACAATGACGATATAGGCCGTTTCAACTTTCAGGCACAATGATTATTCTTAAATAAAATCGTTTATGAGCTATACCCGATTGAACTCAAAACGATAATAAATTACTCCTTTATCCACTGCAACCAGCAACTACCAATTCACGATCATGTATCCAGCCACCCCTTAAATCCACTTGCCTTAAGCTTACTGATTACTATGTCTGATGGTGATTCAGGAACCACTTTTACGATCAGCTTTTGATTGAAATATGGTTCAACCTTAACCACTGATTCAGCTGAGAGTATAAATTTCCTGTTGGCTCTGAAGAAGTTAGCAGGACTGAGTTGAGATTCCAGATTGTCAAGTGATTCACTTATAATAAACTTTCTTCTGTCTTTAAGCATAATAAAAGATACTCCGTCTTCAGAGTAAAAATATGCGATCTCCAGTGCATCAACAGGAATAAGTCCGTTACGGTAACTAACTAAAAACCTGTTTCGGTAACTCTGTCCTTTTAGCTTGTTTATTATGGCATCAAAATTTACAGAAGTGTTGTTTCTTACCCCAAAATCTTTAAACTTATCGATGCTTTTGCTCAACATCTCTATTTTTATGGGTTTCAATAAATAGTCAATACTATAGTGACGAAAAGCCTCAATTGCGAATTCGTTGAATGCAGTGGTAAAAATTATTGGAGTTTTAATCTGCAACTGGTTAAATAGCTCAAAACTAAGGGAATCCGAAAGCTGAATATCTGAAATGATCAGGTCTGGGAGGTCATTATTTTCAAACCATCTGAAACCATCACTAACACTTTCAATAACATCAAGAATAATGATATCAGGATCATACTCACCAAGCAACTTGGTAATTTTTCGAGCTGCCGGAGCTTCATCTTCAAAAATTAATACTTTCATAACTATTATTCCATCCCGTGAAGGTCGTGTGTTTTGAATTGAACTTTATTCTTTTCCGTAATAACCGGAACTCTGACAATAAACTCATCACCTGTATTATTAATAACAATATCCTTTCCGGAAAGGTACTGATATCTCTCCTGAAGATTCTTCAAACCAAATGAACTTCCATTATCAAGTACATTCTTTACCTGTAAATTATTCTGTACAATAATAAAATCATTGTCCCTGTATATCTTTATCCTAAGATTACGTCTTGACGAGATTTCATTGTGCTTTGTTGCATTCTCGATCAACAACTGGAAAGTTAAAGGTGCTATAAAAATATCCTGATCCATTTCATCCTCAATGATCTCAACATTCAGATTATCCTCAAACCGCATCTTAAGCAAATTAATATAAGATCTGGCAAAATCCAGCTCATTTTTAATGGAAGCCCAGTTTACATCCTGATTCTCCAGTACATACCTGTAAACATCTGAAAGTTCATTTACAAGCTTTGATGCCCTTTCGGGATCTTCATCAATGGTTTCAGATAAAGCATTGAATGTATTAAAAAGGAAATGAGGGTTTATTTTATTTTTCAGATTGTTAAATCTGGCCTCTATACTGTCTTTTTTATACTTCTCTGTTTTAATTCCTGCTTCTGTAAGTTCTATGAAAAGGAATAATCTTTCATAACTAACATTAATAAAATATACGAATAAGATAACAAGAAGATAAATATACCTGTGCTCAACTAAAAATACCGATAAAGCTTCTTTGTGAAAAAACAGTTCAATAAAATTGTGAAAAAACAGAATATCTGTCCCAACAAGGATAACCGACACTATAAATGATGGTAAATATCTTCTGAATATATTGTCTGCAAGACTATTCTTATGACGGTATCTGGTATAATATAATACATTAATAAACCTGTTTGAGATCCACAAAAGAACCACCAGTAAACTAATATTGATGAAATGAAACGGAAACAGTGACCAGTTAATAGGGTAATCAATAATTGTGAAAACGGTTATAACAATAAATACCGGTATTGTGATCCTTTTCCACCTCCATTCATTTATCAGGAACTGCTCATTGCAACTATTGCAGGTAAATACATTGTTTAACATCTTCATAACATATAATTGAAAGCAAAACTAATAATATTCGGTGTATTCGGGATTGTATGATTCATTTGCAGAGTGATTGCAGAAAACCCGATTTCCCGTCTCCCCTAACAGAGGGAGCCGGGAATACTATCAGGTCCAGTAGATATAGTTATAAATCAAATAAATCACTTAAAACTCAAATCCTAAGTTAATTCCTACTGTTTTGTTTCTCAAGTCGCTGTCATTCTTATCATATGATGTCAATCCAAGTGCAAACCTTACATCAAGAAAAATACTTTGTTTATTTATGGGATATTTCACAATAAATCCTCCCATCATTCCAAATTCTGCATTCTCAGTCTGGTCATCCATGTCAATTTCCTGTGAAATACCTTCCACATTACTCTCAACTTCCGAATTCAGCAATATTCCTGCATAAGGTCCTGCATAAACCCTGAAATTAAGTGCCGAGTTCCGTGTTTCCCCCAATGAATAGTTTGCCAGGACAGGGATAGTGAGATAATCAAGTTTGCTGGTTGTTTCACCATTATCACTTCCTTTCTGCTCATAATTCAATTCCGGTTGAAGAGAAAAGCTCTTACTCAGGCTGTAATTTCCATAAACACCTGCATTAAACCCGGTTCTGATCTCATCGTTATCAAAAATGTTTCCCAAATCCGACTGGGTAGAGAAATTTGCTCCGGCTTTTACACCATATTTAAAATTCTGGGCATTAAGACTTACAACACTTAACACAACCAATAGTCCGGTAATTACTGTATTTACTGTTGATTTCATTTTCTTCCTTTTTATATAATTCTGATCTTTCATAATAATTACATTGCAAAACTGCATCAACTACCAGTGCCAGGATTAAAAAATCTTATGAAATGGATAAAATACAACATGAAATGTATAAAACCGGAACTTGAAAGAAATCGTTATGAATCAACATGATCAATTTATCGTAATTTTAACATTCATTTTATTACGATATGAAGGATATCCAAATCAGAAAAGCAACACCATCCGATTATGATTCAATATGGTTAATTATCAAACAGATAATTAAATCAGGAGACACATATGTATTTGCACCGGATTCAGATCGGGACAAGATGCTTGATTTTTGGTGCAACAAAAATAATCATACCTATGTTGCTGTGTATGATGACAAAATAACGGGAACTTTCTTTATCAGGGATAATAACCCTGACCTGGGATCACATGTTGCAAATGCAGCTTATATGACCATGAAAGAGGCAGCAGGAAAAGGAATAGGTTATGAAATGGGAAAGTTTTCGTTGAAAGAAGCGAAAAAACTGGGATACAAAGCAATGCAATTCAATTATGTGATTGAAGATAACAAAGGAGCTGTCAAACTATGGAAAAAACTGGGGTTTGAAATAGTTGGTGAAATCCCCGAAGCTTTCGATCATAGCGAAAAAGGCTATACCGGTATTTACATAATGTGGAGGAAATTATAAATAAAACCAACTTTACATGAATTCAGGCAATCAACAAAAAATAACATAATGAAGGAACAATTACAAAAAATACTTCCCTCTGAGAGAGTCGGGGAATTAATGAATATAGGTTATTTCAGGAAGATCAATGCAGGTGAGTATTTCATCCGTGAAGGCGAAGTTCCAAACAAACTGGCATTCCTTTCGAAGGGGTTGTTCAGGTATGTGTACATTAGTGACAAAGGAAATGAGTATACCAAAGGTATAATAATGGAGATGAACTTTCTCGGTTCTTATTCTGCTCTGATTTCCCAAACGCCGTCTTACTTCTTTGTTGAAGCACTGGAAGACTCTGAAATCCTTGAAATAAACTACCAGAAGTGGCAAAACCTTGTAAACGATGATATATTTTGGGTTAAATTCCTGCTCAAAAATGTAGAACGGGCATTCACCATAAAGGAAAGAAGAGAACGTGACCTGTTACTGCTGGATGCAGAAACAAGGTATAACAACTTTCTCAGAGAGTTACCCGGATTGCAAAACCGTATTAAACAAAATGTAATAGCGTCATACCTGGGAATTCTACCCGAATCGTTAAGTAGAATTCGAAAAAAAGTCCATTCTTAACATAGATCAATGTACAGGGTATTTTCGTGATATAGTTTTGCTTAAAATTTAAAAACATATATCATGAAACTATCAGGAAATACAATATTAGTAACCGGAGGAAGTTCCGGGATCGGACTGGAGATCAGCAAACAGTTATTACAAAAAAGTAATAAAGTTATAATTTGTGGCAGATCACAAAAAAAACTTGATGAAGCAAAGAAGCTTAATCCCGAACTAATTGTTTATCAATGTGATATCTCCCAAAAAGAACAGATCAATGAACTTGTGAACAAAATTGAGTCAGAACATCCTGATATCAATGTACTTATAAACAATGCCGCCATTGTCCATAAAACAAGCTTTGTTGACAACCCGGAAATACTCCGTTTGGCGGAGGAAGAAACAGCTACAAATTTCCTGGGACCGGTTAGACTTATAAAAAAACTGCTTCCGGTGTTAAATAACAATGATAAGCCCTGCATTGTAAATGTAACAACGGGGCTGGTATATATTCCAAGAACCATTTATCCGTTTTACAACGCAACAAAAGCAGCATTACATTCATTTACACAAGGTTTAAGATTTCAAATTGATAATTCGAAAACAGAAATTATTGAAGTGATGTTTCCTGCTGTTGATACAGCCTGGCATAAAGGAGATCCTCCAAAAATAGCTATCTCCCCTAAAATTGCAGTTGATGCAATGTTTAAAGGAATAAAAAAGAACAGGTCGGAGATAAGGATAGGTAAAGCCAAGCTTCTTTACAGAATATCACGAATAGCACCGGCATTTGCACTAAAAAAAGTAAATAGTCTCTAGAAAAATGAAATTTTTGGTTTTAACAAACATGTAACTATAATTACAAATTACAGGATTAGATACATATTAACCTGAACAATCCAAAGAAATTATCCTTAGGGAATTTTGTGATGTCATTGCCAGATACATCAATCATCATACATTAATTAACTTTGTCGATGTTATTAAGAATTAATCGTAAATCATTATAAAGTAAATATTTCAGATAACATTTTTGCTGAATATCAACCGGCAAATCACAGGACCAAACAATACAAAAACCAATTCACGATACCATTCTTAAGCATAAGTTTGAAATTATTCTTACAAAAGATCAAACCATGCGGTTAGTATTGCCAGGAGTTGAAGAAATGTTTGGAAATTCATCAGCTGAAACAGATCATTCCCGGAACGTCATACATGAGCAGGATAACATAAACAAATCTGAGATCATTAAAATAATTGACGACTACGGACGGCCAGGTAAAAGCAGAGCCGGAGAAAAAGCAAACCAGTGTATCTGGCTTGTAATACATCATATCCCGCTTGAAACACAGGAAAAATATGTTCCATGTTTAAGAAAATCTGTTAAACCTGGTGAATCACAGGGCTGGCAGCTGACATTTTTGGAGGACAGAAGAAAAATGCGAAAGGGAGAACCTTAAACCTATGGCAAACAGAGAATATATGAAAAGGAAACCGGAAAAGCACACATCTACAAAATAAAGAATGTAGCAGGTGTAAACAAAATAAGAGTGGCAATAGGACTTTAACCGCCGGAAGAATATGCTAAAATAATGGAGATGTATTCTATCAGAAATCAGATTAACGCGTGACAGTTAACCCTTTGCGATATTATTTTAGCACCCACTTACCGGAGACAGGCATGCTTCGTATTAAAAATATTTTATCGTAATATTTATTATTCAAATCATTTGTTTGGCATACAAATTGCTTGTTTTCAGAGTGTTTAATTGAAAATAATTATCTGTTTATCAAAATTTGTAAAAATGAAAAAGCTATTAATACCTGCCGTTACAATCATGATTATTGCCATGATTGCCTTTGCCTGTAACAAAGATGAAAATCCTTCAGGTGAAATTACAGGAGGATTAACCTGGAATTCTGAATGTAAGGACAATCTAAAATCATCAACAACTGTATCCACAACATCTGATTCACTGTCATGTGTAGAATTTCATTATAACGAAAGCACCGGGAAACTAACGTTGAAACACATTAATGCAGGATTTAACTGCTGCCCCGGAGAGATCACATGTACTGTTTCAACAAACAACGACTCAATTATAATTCAGGAATATGAAGAAGCCCCGTTATGTAGTTGCAACTGTCTTTTTGACCTTGACATTGAGGTAAATAATGTTGAAAGAAATAAGTACATCCTTAAATTCATTGAACCATATGTTGGAAACCAGGAAGAACTAATATTTGAAATCGATCTGATAAAAGATAGTGAAGGTTTGCATTGCGTAACCAGATTGCAATATCCATGGGGAGTGCAGTAATGATCAAAAAATAACAAAGTCCCTGGTAGATCTTACGGATTAATATTCTAACAATCCTGTTTGTTCTCATAAACATACCGAATTAAAAAATCTTTATATATTTGCATACCGACCGTTCGGTTTGTTTTTGTAATTTTTAATAGCATAATGTTATGAAAAGAGTACTGGTTGCCGGTGCTTCCGGTTATTTAGGTAAATATCTTGTAAGAGAGCTGCAGAAAAGGGATTTCCATGTCAGGGTATTGATCAGAGATGTTGATCAGAAAATACTTTTCACTGATATAGATGACTACTTCATTGGTAATGTTACACAGCCTGAAACCATTCAAAATGTAACACAGGATATTGATTACGTTTTCTCAACCATAGGTATTACACGTCAAAAGGATGGGTTAACATATATGGAAGTTGACTATATGGGAAATCATAATTTGCTAAATGAAGCTATTAAATCGGGCACCAGTCACTTTCTGTATGTTTCAGCCATCAATGGTGATAACATGCGAAATCTGAAGATATTTGAGGCTAAAGAGAAGTTTGTTGATGAACTCATTAATTCAGGTCTTGGTTATACCATAATGAGACCCAACGGATTTTTCTCGGATATGAGGGATTTTTTAAACATGGCAAAAGGAGGCAAAGTTTTTCTATTTGGTGATGGAAATTATCAATTAAACCCAATTGACGGTAAAGACCTTGCAAAAGTTTGTGTTGACAGCTTATTAGCTGGTGAAAAGGAAGTAATAGCCGGAGGTCCTGATTTACTAAGTCAGAATCAGATTGCAGAACTTGCCCTTGAGGCCTGGAGTAATGACCCAAATATTATACACCTACCCAACTGGATGAGAAAGTTTACAATCTGGTTACTACGAACAACTACATCTTCCAAAACTTACGGACCAGTAGAATTTTTCCTGACAGCAATGTCAATTGATAATATTGCAGCACCATTTGGGACTCGCAGACTGGCAGATTTTTTCAATAACGAAGTTAAATCACAAACTAAAAATGAGTAAAAAAGAAAGTAAATCATATATACTGGAGACTTCATTCAGACTGTTTCTTGATAAGGGGTTCAACAATACATCAATGTCAGACCTGGTAACTGAAACAGGAATGTCTAAAGGTGCATTCTATCACTATTTTGCAAATAAAGAAGAACTTTACAGAGAAGTCATTGATAAATATTTTCTTTCGTATTACAGGGAAACCGACTGGAAATTGCTCGAAAACAGCAATTCTGAACAGATAAAGGAGCATATTTCAAATTTTTACTGTTCATTCATTCCTGAGATTATAAGAATCTCACAAAAGGGTGTATCACGATATTACATTATGTTTTTCGAAGCATACGATATTTACCCTGAATTTAAAAAGGAAGTAATGATATTCTACACACGTCTGAAATCAATACTTATTGAGACATTCAGAGAAGAAAACATTGAAAAACCCATATTGCAGGCAACAAATACCATCGCACATTATGAAGGCCTGATGTTCTGGATTTCTGTGTTTCCGGATAGAGATATTAAAGATTTAATTAAGGGGAAATTTTAAACTCCACCGGTTCAAAACCTATAGTGCTTATATTGTCGTGAATGAAATTATGATATTTACTTAAATACCCGATGGTCATAACATCACCGAAATACTACATAAAAACCAACTACTCGCTATTCATAGCAGTTCATTTCATACCTGAAACATGAATACAATGTCAGTACTAAAGATTAAAGTATCAATAGCATTCTTTTGTCTTGAAAACCCATTTTACCTAATTTTGGAGTCTTAATCAAAACATACAGATGTCAGAAATATCAAAGACAAAAGAAAGAAGATTGTTCAAACTGCTGGAAGTATCAAAACTCGTACTAAAAACCGGAAATGCACGTCAATTCATTCTTGAAAACGAGGACTTCATAAACACCGTAATCCCTTCAGATTTTATTGCACTTTTTGATGAGCTGGTTAGAGAAGGATACTCCATCGACGAATTAAAAACATGTTCAAACAAGATCATTAATATTTTTTATAAACCCATTGATAATTACGATAGATATGAGCCAGAACCAGATTCATTTTTAGGTGTACTGGAACTGAATAACAGCAAAATGGAGAGTATTCTGGATAAGATAAGACCTGTTTATAAAGCAATGATCAAAAACAAAGGGAACAAAGAGAACATCAATAAACTTCTGGTACTTTTTAGTTCACTTGAAACATTTGTGAAACATTATACGATTAAAGAAAACGTACTATTTCCCATACTGGAACAAACATGGCCAGACTATCGGTGTTTACAGATAATGTGGTCATTTCATGATGATATCAGGAGAAATATCAAGAATATTATTAACGAACTGGAAAATGGCATCACTGATTTTAAGATATTTAACCGATGGGTTGGAGATGTTTTCTTCAATATGTTAACAATAAAGTTCCGTGAGGAAAAAATACTGTTTCCCTATATATTATCTACCATAGAGGAAGAACATTTAAGTAAAATGAACATAGATGGCTTTGAGATCGGATACCCATATATCCAGCCTCAAAAAACACCTGATGTTGTCATTAAAACGAAGCAAAATACCTGTGATATGGATCTTGGAACCGGTTCACTTACTGTCGACCAGGTAAGACTGGTTTTTAACCACTTACCGGTTGATATAACATATGTTGATGAAAATGATAAGGTTCAGTACTTTTCCACTCCAAAAAAACGGATATTTCCACGGACGACTGCAATAATTGGTCGCGAAGTTAATAATTGTCACCCTCCTGAAAGTGTTCACGTTGTTGAAAAAATAGTACAGTCATTCAAAAACGGAGAAAAGGACAAAGCAGATTTCTGGATAAATATGAATAATGAAACTATTCTGATACAATACTTTGCAGTAAGAGATAATAAGCAAAATTATAAGGGAGTTATCGAAGTTTCCCAGGAAATTACAGAGATAAAAAAACTAAAAGGAGAAAAAAGGTTACTCGACTGGTAACGTAAATTTCAAAATTAAAAACTGAATTAATGAATATTGAGATAAAACAGCTGTCACCTGAACTAATAAACGATTACCTCTACTTTTTCGATAATATGGTTTTCACCGAGAATCCTGACTGGTCAAAATGTTACTGTTATTCATACCATTTTACCGGAACTGTCGAAGAATGGACAAGAGAAAACAATCGTAAGGCAGTATCAAAATTAATCTCTGAAAACAAAATGCGTGGTTACCTGGCATTTGACGGAGATATACCCGTTGGCTGGTGCAATGCAAACGACAGGAAAAATTACCAGGCTTTAAAAGAGAACGACGGATATGAAGATAATATATGTTCAATAGTCTGTTTTTTAATAAGCCCTCAGTATCGTGGAAAAGGGATTGCAGGTAAGCTACTGGACGAAGTATGTTCTGACTATAACCAAAAAGGCTACAGTTACATAGAAGTATATCCGCGCAAAGGAACACAATCCTGCGAAAAACACTACCATGGTCCACTAAGCTTATACGAAAAACGTGATTTTGAAATCTACAGGGAGTATGAGGACAAGTATGTGCTGAGAAGGAGTTTACAGTCTTTTAGATAATGCTAAATAAACAACAATAACTTTGTGATGTACTTCGTGTCCTTCGTGGTTTAAAAAAAACAATGCTAAAACAACCACAAAGAACAAGAATACAAAAAGGTTCAGTATTAATCATGAAATAACACATATTCATTTCTTCGCATCCTTCGTGATGTACTTCGCGTCCTTCGTGGTAAGAAAAACAGTACTAAAACAACCACAAAGAACAAGAATACACATAGGTTAATTATAATCATAGAATGCATATTCATTTCTTCGTATCCTTCGTGATGTACTTCGCGTCCTTCGTGGCAAAGAAAACAGTGCTAAAACAACCACAAAGAACAAGAATACACATAGGTTAATTACAATCATAGAATGCATATTCATTTCTTCGTATCCTTCGTGATGTACTTCGCGTCCTTCGTGGTAAAAAAAACAGTACTAAAACAACCACAAAGAACAAGAATACACAAAGGTTAATTATGATCATAGAATGCATATTCATTTCTTCATATCCTTCGTGATGTACTTCGCGTCCTCCGTGGTAAAAAAACAGTGCTAAAACAACCACAAATAACAAGAATACACAAAGGTTAATTATAATCATAGAATGCATATTCATTTCTTCGAATCCTTCGTGATGTACTTCGTGTCCTTCGTGGTAAAAAAAACAGTGCTAAAACAACCACAATGAACAAGAATACACAAAGGTTCAGTATTAATCATGAAATAACACATATTCATTTCTTCGTGCCCTTCGTGATGTACTTTGTGTCCTTAGTGGTAAAAAATCACAAGACTACTTTATCTACAATTAGCCAGTCAAGCAATAGAACAGTCGAGCATTTAACAATCAAACCACGACCAAAACTTATCAATTTATTAATAGAATTACCCTTGTATTATGATAATTTGCACCGTATATTTGTGAACTTGATATGTAATACAAAATACCAAATTAAAATCAGAATTAATGAAACGAATTATCTTACTGCTGATCATTACAATTAATACTTTTACTATTTTAATATCACAATCCTGTTTACCTGACGGTATCATTTTCAATACACAGGAACAAATCGATAATTTCCAGACAGAATATCCGGGATGTACTGTAATTGAAGGAAATGTTTCTGTAAGCGGTGATGATGTTACTAACCTTAACGGACTGAATGTCATTACATCAATCGGTGGAGGTATAGCAATTCTTCAGAATTCTCAGTTAGATGATATAACCGGGCTACAGAACCTGACATCAATAGGCGATTACCTTGTACTATTTCAAAACGACTCATTATCAGAATTATCCGGTCTGGAAAACCTGACATATGTTGGAGGATATTTTACAATGTTTCAAAATCATGAGGTTACTGAACTGACACCGCTTGGCAACATTGAATATATCGGAAGCAATATTGATATTACAAACAACAATAAGCTATTAAGTTTGTCCGGTCTGGAGAACGTTACCTCACTTGCAGGTAACCTGTTGATCTTTGGAAACGAATCACTGGAAAATCTTTTAGGGTTACAAAATATAGTTTCAATAGGTGGTTATTTCGAAATATCTCAAAACAACTCTCTCATAAACTTGACAGGATTAAATGGTTTGAATAGCATCGGCGGATATCTGAGGATACTGGAAAATGATTCAATAACTGATTTGAGTGGCCTGAATAATCTGGTTTCAGTTGGCGAATATTTAAGAATAAAGGAAAATCAATTTCTTACAAGCCTGACAGGTCTGAACGAGTTAACAACCATAGGTCAGAGTCTTCAGATTGATAAAAACCCTGTGATAAATGACCTGACTCCTCTACAAAAACTAACGTCCATTGGACTTTCCTTAAATATCGCAGAGAATCAGCAACTAACTTCTCTGGAAGGTCTAGATAACATTGAAGCAGCAACCATCAGCAACTTATACATATACCTGAATCCTATGTTGTCTACATGTGATGTAAACAGTATTTGCGATTACTTGGAAACCCCAAATGGTGAAACAGGTATCGGCAATAACTATGCAGGATGCAACACAACCTGGGAAATTGAGTATGCATGTTCATTATCGACATCATCTGCAGATAGTGAACAGGAGATTGTTATCTATCCTAACCCTGCCAGAAATATAATTTACATAGTAAGTAGTAATAATGACCCCATTTGCAAAGTAAATATTTGCGATTTATCAAGTAATTATATAATGCAATATAATAATGAGAAACAAATTGACGTTTCAATTCTTAATAACGGGGTTTATGTGGTTGAAATTACAACAGACCGAAATATAGTCAGAAAACTGCTTGTAATAAATAAATAACCACGTTTCGATTTAGTTACGGCTAAATACAAAAATTAATTAACTAAATACTATATCAATGGAATTTACAAACGTTACAACAGCCCTGTTGCGCGGCGTTGCAAAATGGGAAACGAGATTGATGAATTTAAAGGATACCAGTCTTTTTGAAAAACAAAATGATCAAAACAGGACCATAAAACAAATCCTTGGTCATATGGTTGACTCAGCATCAAACAACCTGCACAGGATCATTCATCTGCAATATGAGAAGAACCCGTTAACATTTCCAAATTATGCTATTAACGGTAACAACGACAGGTGGATCGCAATTCAGAATTACCAGGATGAAAACTGGGGAAACCTTGTGCAACTCTGGAAATATATCAACATTCACCTGGTCCATACCATAAATAATGTTGATCCTGTCAGGTTAAAGAATGAATGGATTTCAGGAACAGAATACGGGAATATATCGCTCGAAGAAATGATAACAGATTATCTCAGGCATTTCCACCTTCATCTTGATGAGATACAGGTAATTATAATCAGAGCAGAACGTTAACTCTCCGATAATTTGATCCTTAATAACTACCGGAACGTTAAAGAGTGTAAAATTAGGTTAAAGTATGTGAATAAATAAACTATAACCAATTGTTTGCCGTTTGCATAAAAAAACGGAATTCACATGAAAAGCACTACAACTTTACTGGTAATGATAGCAATATTAACCTTTAATTATCAGGCCGAAGGTCAGTTTGTCTTCTCTTATAACAACTTTGAGAAAGAAATAATTGACTACACACCCACACAAAAAGAAAATGTTGAAGACAGGGAATACAATTACGGGCTTATGATCCTTGATGAGATAAAAAACGGCGTAAAAAACGATCCCGATAATTTTAACCTGGCCAATTATTTTAATGCACTGTCAGCATTTCTCACATTAAAAGAAAGTGATGAAAACATCAAACTGGCATTCACAAAATTCAAAGAATCCGACGGCAGCTGTGAGTATATCGTATCCTTTGAAAACACCATATTAAGCAACAGGAAATATGACCCGATAATAATTGAATACAACAAACAACTTGAGATATGTAAATCTATGGCAAACAATGAAATAGAGGAATTCAACATATCCGAATATTGCAGAAAACATAGCCTTGATGAAAACCTGGTAATTGCCATTGTCAGGATCTCCGATGCAGATCAGAAATATCGTAAAGATGATACCGGGAATTTTAAAACAAAGCAAAAATTAATTGACAAACAGAATCAAAAATCAATCGATTCGCTTTTCAATATATATGATACCTATATCGGTAAAGGAAAGGTTGGAAGTAAGTTTGAAAGTGTAATGTGGGCAGTAATCCAGCATTCGGATGTTGAAACCATGGGTAAATATTTACCAGTTGTACACCAGGCGGTAGTAGAAGGAGAGCTGGATGTAGTACCGCTCAAAATGTTGATCGACAGATACTACGGATTAAAATACGGATACCAGGTTTTTGGTTCACAAACTGGTTTTGGTTTTGAAATTGCTGATGAAGACAAAAAAAATGTTATCATAGAGAAGTATGGAATTGAGGAACTAACCAATACCTCACATTAATAATCCATAACTTCTAAATCCAACAACAAATATCCTTTTAACTGTTAAACTAAAGTTAAAACAACCTCCTGATTAACAGTCGTTATCATAATCAGGTATTTTTGACGTATGAAAACAATCAAACTGCTTTGTTTCTTTCTATGGGCAACAACACTGTATTCACAGGAAGTACTGATAGTTGATTTTGAAGGATTCAAACCTCATCTTGAAAAGAACAATGATACAACATATGTTATAAACTTCTGGGCAACCTGGTGTATACCATGTATAAAAGAATTACCTGAATTTGAAAAGATAAATCAAAAGTTCAGGAATAATAAATTCAAGATGCTGCTGGTCAGTCTCGACTTTAAGCCTCAGATTGACAGTAAATTACTGCCTTTTATAAAAAAGAATGATATAAAGTCAGAAGTAATACTGCTGAGTGATCCCAACTCCAACGAATGGATAAACAAGGTAAATAATGATTGGACAGGATCGATTCCTGCAACTGTGATATATAATAACGATTACTATTACTTCCGTGAAGGAAGCATGACATTTGATGAACTGAACGAAATAATAACCAAAAATTTGAAAAAATGAGACGTACAATAATTTTAACAATTGCAATAATGTTCGGATTGACTGCATTCTCCAAAGGTTATAAGGTTGGCGACAAAGCATCTGGATTTAACCTGCTTAATGTTGACGGGAAAATGGTGAGCCTCGAAAACTATGGAGAAGCAAATGGTTTCATTGTGATATTCACATGCAACCACTGCCCTTTTTCAGTGGCTTATGAAGACAGGATAAATGAACTTAACAGTAAGTTCAGCAGCAAAGGCTGGCCAGTTATCGCCATAAATCCTAATGACTCCACAATAGTTCCCGGCGATTCATATTCAAACATGCAGATCAGGACAAAGGAAAAAAACTTTACATTTCCGTACCTGCTTGACGCAGATCAAAGCATAGCCAAAACGTATGGTGCCACAAGAACCCCTCATGTTTATGTGCTCCAAAAAGAGGACAGGGATCTGATCGTAAAATACATTGGGGCCATTGACGATAATCATGAAGATCCGGATCGTGTCAGAGCCAGATTTACAGAAGAAGCTGTAGATGCATTAATAGCCGACAAAACTCCCAATCCTGAATTCACAAAAGCAATTGGGTGCACGATTAAATATTCAAAGTAATTGTCTTCGAGTAAATCGAACCACAAATGGACTGCATTTGTTTACAAATATTTTAAATATCTCATTACTTCGTGCTCCTTCGTGATACACTTTGCGCTCCTTAGTGGTAAAATTAAACCACAAAGTACACCAAGTATTACACAAAGGGATCGCTTCTATATTCAAACATTTTAAAGTATCATATCCCTTAGTGCTCCTTAGTGATGCACTTTGAGCTCCTTAATGGTAAAATATAAACCACAAAGGACACTAAGTATTACACCAAGGGATCGCTTGTATATCCAAACATTTCAAAATAAATTATTTCCTTTGTGATCCTTCGTGATGCACTTTGCGCTCCTTAGTGGTAAAGTCAAACCACAAAGGACACTAAGTATTACACCAAGGGATCGCTTGTATATTCAAACATTTTAAAGTATCATATCCCTTAGTGGTAAAAAACTACCTCCCACAATATCAGATTCCCCCATCTTAAAATTTCCAAATCTTCAAAGTATTCAAATCAATTTCCTACTTTTGCACAGAAATGAAAACTTTATAATACATAACATCTCCCCTTCCGGGGAAAATTGAGTACCAGAATCAGCTGCTTACCTGCCGGATCAATACCTATCAGGTAATGGTATAATTCAATTAGCTGACCAATTCCGTGTATTCAAACATTTCATCAATATTTATTAATAATCCTTGTTCTCAAACAAGAAAAAACTGTAAAAATGCAACTATCAGATATAATAAAAAAGTATGCAGCACCTCCGTTATATGAACCCGGAACAGCATTCATGTGGACTGACAAACATATTTCCAAGCAACTGCTTAATATCCACCTGGATCCGGACCTGGATCTCGCCAGTCGTAAAAAATCAACTATAGAAAAAACAGCGGACTGGATACTAAGCACACAAAAACCAGGTAAAACCTTGAAAATACTTGACCTGGGATGTGGTCCCGGACTCTATTCAGAAATCTTCTCCCAAAAGGGACATGATGTAACTGGAATAGATATCTCAGAAGTATCAATAGAATACGCCAGGAAATCTGCACAAGAAAAAAAGCTGGAAATAACTTACAAAAAAGCCAGTTATCTTGACATAACACTCCAAAAGGAAACATATGATCTTGTGGTAATGATATTCACAGACTTTGGAGTACTTAAACCACAGGACCGAAAGAATCTGTTGGACAAAGTACACCAAAGTCTGAAAAAGAGCGGAATATTCATATTCGATGTGCTTGCAGACAAAAACCTGCACGATAAAATAGCACCAAAGAAGTGGGAAGCAAGTCAAAACGGATTCTGGAGACCAACCCCTTATCTGGCATTATCACAATCATTCCTATACAAAGAGCAGAAGGTAATCCTCTACCAGCATCTGGTAATAGAATCCTTGGGAAAAACCGAAGACTACAGGTTCTGGACACAATACTATTCAACAGAAGATCTGAAAGAAGAACTGAAACCAGTGGGTTTTTCTAAAACAGAGACCAGGGATGATATCCTTCCACACAGCGATAAGTGGAATGGAGATAATGTCTTGTTTTGTGTTGCGTTAAAATAAAATTCCATGTTCATAAAACAAGATATCTTATTGATATATAAACAAATCGTTAATCTTAATTTTCAAAAATTTAAAAAATGTCATACATAAAATACAAAAACCAAAAAGTATATTACCGTATTACAGGAAAAGGGCAGCCACTATTACTGCTTCACGGAAACACAGCATCATCAGCCATGTTCAGTTCAATATTGAAAAAATACAAACGGGAATTTAAAGTAATCCTGATAGATTTTCCGGGACATGGCAAATCGGAAAAGGTGAAAGAATTTGAAACCGACTTCTGGTATTATAACTCCGAAGTATGTTATTCATTAATAATGCACCTTGGGTTAACCAAAGTATCCGTTGCTGGAACAAGTGGTGGTGCTCTGATAGCAATAAACCTGGCACTTGAACACCCTGAATACATACAATTCCTGATAGCCGACAGCTTTGAAGGAGAATATCCTCTCCCATCATACATAGAAACAATACAATCTGACAGGGAGAAAGACAAAAGGAAGCTAATGGCAAAACTATTCTGGTTCTACTGTCACGGTATCCGATGGAGAAAAATAGTTGACATGGACACAAAGGTAAATATTGAATTTGCCCAAACAGGCAGATCATTTTTCCACAAACCGATATCAGAACTAAAGGTACCGACATTAATAACCGGTAGCCTCAAAGACGAATACTGTAGCAACCTTGATGAGATATATTCAGGGTTAAAAAGAAAAAACGAAAGCCTTGAAATTCATCTGTTTGAAAAAGGAAACCACCCAGCTATGATATCAAACAAGGAAGCATTTCTGGAATTACTGAAAGACAGGTTAAAAGACTCAAAATGATACTAATTAATTACCCCACATGTCCCTTCACTAATGCCCGTTCTTCAGACTTGATCTTATCATTGTAAATATCCAAAACTTACGACAATATTTATCAGAATCTCACAAAAACATCAAAACTCACATTGCTACACATTTGCATTACAATAACTAAGCTATCCGCGTATTTCCAGCAAAGTTGGCCAGTCAACATACTACAAAAATAAAATTATCTACACAGCTGCATTTCAACAACTTACATTTTACAAACTGTCAAAATACTACCTCTTTATTAAGGTTTTTCCCCTACCCTTTTAGGGTATTGTTTGATAATGAATAAGTTACTAGGTTTGAGATGTTAGAGATAATAATAATGCAGTAACATTTATTATCAGGTTGCCAAAAAGTATCCTGAATGAATATGATATAAGGATCAATTTCAATTTTTACAATTAAAAATATTTAATATGAAGAAGAAAAAAAGTAAAGTTTTTAATGAACAGGATGACATTAAAGTCTTACCAGGATTTCAACGTTTGGGCTGGGGATATGACATATTTGGTGAATATGCTTCACCAAACAGTATGGAACAAAAGGTATTTGATCTAAATACATTTTTAGATGATAAAGATGCCATAGCTGAATTCGAAGGAAAGTCATACAAGTTTCCATCAGTTAAATCAGGTTATTTCACTTTTAGCCCTCAGGTAGAAAAAATCTTTATTGCGGCAGCTGGTAGATCCATGGAATCATATCGCGAAAATATTAGTAACTCGTTTAATGGTGGAGGAGTAATAGGTGCATTTACCGGTTCATTATCACTTGCCAAAAATACTGAAGTCTATAAAAAAACTTCATCGGCATATTCAATGGTTTTTTATCTGGAAAATAATTATAAAATTGAGGTTTATTTTAAGGAAAAAAGTCCTGACGACGTCCAATATTTAATAGGTCTTTTTAAAGAAATCGCAGATAATGTTGTTACATTACAGGATGGGCTGGATCTTATGAACAGGTATGGTACTCATGTAGTAACCAGCCTAAATGTTGGAAAAAGAAGCACACGATATGCTTCAACAGAAAAGAGCTTATTCACAAAAACCGATGAGTTCAAAGCAGTAGCAAAAGCCTCATTCGCAGAATCCCTTGATGTATCCTATGATTACGATGATAAAACAGAACTTAAGAAGTTTAAGGAACAGTCTGTTTTCTTCACCCGAACGCATGGCAGTGATGCTCAAAATACGATCGTTGAATTTCCTGAGAAAAACTCTCTTGTTCCTATATGGGAAGTTTATAAAGACAACAATTCCAGTATTTCAAAGGCATTTGACCGCTTAAAAGATGCATACAAATTTATAACTTCTATCCTGGGATTGAATGAAAAGATCGTAACAGATATTGATTTTTCATATGACACTTCAGACTTAAAAGATAACGATTTTACCATTATAAAAGACAAAGACGGTGATTATGCTGATATGCGATATGATCGGGGTGGTGAATACATTTACATGGGTATTAAAAAAAGCAGTGTGCTGGATGTATTAAAAGGAGCGAAACCAGTGGTGCATCTTATTAAAACAACATCTGATGACTCAGGCCTGAAAAAGATTGAAGGCTACACAGGTATTGATTGCGATTTTCACAGATCGGTTGACTACACTTATGAATATGCATATTACAAGCAAGTAGAAATTGCTTTACCCGAAAACCTTACTAAATTACTTGAAATAGGTCTTTCCCTGGACTATGCAAAAATTAAGGAACAAGCATATGCATATGCGGCTGATGACAAATTCAAGGATATACAAAAAGGGCTTGCCGTAATCGACCAGATAAAGAAGGCTGAGATTTATGGTGACATGCTATTTACTGAAGCTCATTATGAAGTTACATCCCAGGGAGTTGAACTGGGTACAAAATATCCTTATGGAAGAAAGCATTATGAAGACAGGGGTTACAAAATAATAAGTGATAACCTGGTTGTCGATGGCTCAAATGATAATTATCGCTATATAATGGCAAAGCCGGCAGTGATATAAAACGAAATCAATAACAAAACTGTGAAACAATATACAGAATGTAAAATTTGAAGATGCAACTCCGCTATAAATGTGTGGCGGAGTTGCCTCACCCAACTAGCGCGCGTTTAACGAAGTGTAACACGTGCACTGCTTCAACAAAAATCAAATATTAACACAATGAAAACAACCACCAAACCATCAGTCCTGAGTCTAATCCTACTCACATTACTCCTCTCTACACTCCAGCTTGAGTCATCAGCCCAAACCCAAACCACAACCCTGTCAAACGGACAAAAGGTAGTACTATATGCAGATAAAACCTGGGATTATCAGCAGGGACTATCGTATGATTTTGATTTTTCAACACTTGCTGATAATCAAATACCAGAATTTTTACGCCAGGGTATAAACGTTGGTAAACAAACACTGGTAACTGCTGTTGAAATGTACCTGCAGGGCTGGAGATATACCATGCCCAGACCAAAAAGTAACCAGGCTGCATGGGGTAATACCGATGGCAGGACTACTTGGTACAATGGCTACTGGTACAATAACAAAACAAAAAAACACTCCAGATCAACTCCTCTTAAGAAATCCAACGGCTATTACTATGGGGACAAACAAAATGATAAAAACACATGGAGTAATGGTGGAAGCCCGTCATACCCATCTAAGATAGACTGGTTGCTTTCTTCACATGGAGGAGTAAACCCGTATTAAATATTACAAACTAATATTCAAAGAATAGTGATTGCTGTATAAACCTGATTATACCTGACACACATACAATTGTTTTACCTAAATTTGAGATTTTGTGTTTACCCTTATAATAATTATTAAAGATCATGTGGAAACACTACCTCAATGAACATGAAACCAGTCGATTATTGATCCGTCCGCTTATTTCGGATGACTACCTGGTCTGGCAGGATTTTATAATGGATGAGACCGCGACAAGGTTTTTCCCCGATGAGTGGAAACTAAAACCTGGAAAATCCACCGAATGGATCAATTCACAATTAACAAGATATAAGGAAAAAAGGTATGGATTACAGGCACTAATTGATAAGAAAACAGGTAAGTTTATCGGACAATGCGGTTTGTTAACCCAAACTGTTGATGACAAAAATGAGTTGGAAATTGGTTATCATTTAATTCCCCGGTATTGGGGTAAAGGATTTGCGACTGAGGCTGCCATGGAATTTAAAAGGATGGGCTTTGAAAACAAACTTGCTGATTCCATTATTTCAATTATTAATATTAATAATACTCCTTCCCAAAAAGTTGCTAAAAGGAATGGTATGACAAGAGAAAAAAGAACAAGGTTTTTCGGGCTTGATGTTTTTATTTACAGGATACTAAAAGAAGATTATTTAAAAAACTCTAAAGATTAAATATTAACACGTATAAAAACAAAATACACCAACAAAACAATCAATTGAGTTGTTCAAACAATAATAAACCTAAAAATTATTGAGAACAATAACCAGATTATTGCCTATTGTTCTCATATTGAATTTAACTACTCAAATATTTCAGTCCTTTTTATTCCTTTAATAGCATGCCTGCGTGTAATCAGGTAAATTATGAAATGAAGAAGCAAACCGATACCCCAGTACAATATTGTTAAATGAACAACCCTGATATTCTCGTATTCTGATTGCATTCCTGTTAAATACCAGATCTCACCGATCAGGTTACATATCAGATATGTAGCCAGGTGAAACCGAAATCCTATATCATATAATGGAAGATGAATTCTGTCGCGCCTTCCAAATATTGCTCCAATTATAAAAACCACTACTCCGTAAGCAACTGCAACAAAAATTACATAGTTGAATTCCCGGTGTTGAAGCATTGAGCTCAACAAAAACCTGAAAATAATTGTCAATACAACCAGGCTTATTGAAAAATAAAGAAGATTTTTTGTTATAGTTTTCATGTTTATTCCTCCGATATAATTAAGTTTTTTATTCGTTTGTTAAAAAATAGATTAATGTTTCGCTCAATAAAACTATCAAGCAACCGATGACCAAGTTCAGTCAGATAATAATACTTTCGTTCAGGCCCCTTGTTCCCTTCACCTGTTTCAAAATCAACAACACCAACATGCTGGTATTTTCTCAGGTTGCGATAAAGACTCTGGGCTTCACAGGTCATACTGTTGTTTGACTGCTCTTCAACGAAAGCTTTAATTTCATCGACATACTTTTTGCCATCTTTCAGCGAGAGAAAGACCCACAAGGTCAACTGACCTTTTTTATAGGTTTCCTCCCACGCTGATAATAATTCCGATAACTGATCTTTTCTGTTCATGATTTAGATTACTTGTATTAATCATCTTGTATAATACAAAGATAATAGTAATTATTTTAGAAAAGCAAATGTTTTTAATAAAAGATCCGTTTTTTATCAATTATTTCGCCTCTGCTCTAACGATTTCATACGTAAAAAACACAAGAAACGGGTTTTCTGTCAACATCAACAATCATAGTTTTGCATTGTAAATAATTAAAAATAAGATTAAAACAACATTCTAAATTAATATTACTTAACCAAATGATTGGGAATACTTATTGTGATTTTCAATATGGATTATATTTGTAAAAATGGCAGACACAAAACAATATTATTACAAAAAAGTGGCTAAGGCTATTGAATATCTGGAAAACAATTTTAAAGAACAACCAGATCTGGAAGCCCTTGCGGATCATGTCCATGTAAGTCAGTATCATTTTCAAAAAATTTTTACGGAATGGGTTGGAATATCGCCAAAAAAATACCTGCAGTACGTAAGTCTGGATTACGCAAAAATGGTTCTTTCTCAAAGTACATTATCCAATACTGCCTATAATACAGGATTATCAGGCACGGGACGTCTGCACGACATGTTTGTAAATATAGAAGGTATGACTCCGGGAGAATTTAAGAATGGTGGCAGGAACCTTTCAATTAATTATTGTTTTGCAGATTCTTGTTTTGGCAGGATTCTCGTTGGATCAACTACAAAGGGAATCTGTCACATTAGCTTTTCCGATGACAATGATCATATTGTTACCCGTTTACGCAAATGTTTTCCCAATGCTTATCTTCAACATAAAACCGACGAAATACAACACACTGCAATAAACTTTTTTAATGCCGACTGGAGTAACCTGTCAAAAATAAAGCTACATTTAAAAGGAAGCAACTTTCAGTTGAAAGTATGGGAAGCACTGTTAAAAATACCTTCCGGCAGATTATCAACTTATGGAAAAATTGCAACCAATATTAGTAATCCAAAGGCATCCAGGGCAGTTGGAAGGGCAATTGGTACAAATCCTGTTGCTTACTTAATACCATGTCACAGAGTTATAAAAGCTTCCGGTAGTTTTGGGCAATACCACTGGGGCAGTACCAGAAAGAAAATTATAATTGGTTGGGAAGCAGCAAAAGCAGGTAATCTTTAATAGTATAATAATGCGCACAAAATATTTTAAATATGATCAGATTGAATTAGATTATCTGAAATCGAGAGATAAGAAACTATCTGCTGCAATTGATAAAATTGGAATCATAAAACGAGTAGTTATTCCTGACCTGTTAAGTGCAATAGTGAACTCTATCATTGGTCAGCAAATCTCCACAAAAGCACATCAAACAATCTGGAAACGAATGCAGGAATCCCTACCTGTTATTAATACGGATTCAGTGCTATCACTTTCAGATAAGGGTATGCAAAGCCTGGGATTAACATTCAGAAAAGTTGAATATATAAAAAACTTTGCAACAGAAGTAGCAACCGGGAAACTAGATCTGTTAAAGTTACAGGATCAAAGTGACGACGATGTTTGTAATGAATTATCAGGGATTGTAGGTATTGGCACCTGGACAGCTGAGATGATCATGATATTTTCCATGCAGAGAAAAAATATTCTTAGTTATGGTGATTTAGCAATACTACGTGGCATGCGGATGCTTTATCATCACAGAAAAATTACTCCGGTTCTTTTTAATAGATACAAAAAAAGATACAATCCATACGGATCCGTTGCCAGCCTGTATTTATGGGCAATTGCCGGAGGTGCAATCCCTGAAATGAAAGATTATGTACCAAAAAGAAAAAAATAATTCCGTGTTCTTTTACCGACTTTTTTATCTCATAATAGTTAATTAATTATTACGATGATTTTCCAAAGAATCCCAAAAATGAAAACTATGTTATATTTTTAAGTTTAATTGTATGGCAAGGAATCAACTATGATCAATACTCGCAAATTTAGAAGAAAACAATGAAAAAAAGCAACTACCTGCCTGAAGCTGTAATACAATAATAAAGATATAAAGGGTTTATGTAAAACGGTAAATGTTACAGGAGTCTGTACAGGATATCTGTACAGATATGAAAACCTCCAATTATTATATAGCTTGTATTCCGATCGCAAGTCAACTTAGTTATTCTGCAATCCACCTAAACTACTAAGGTCAGTAATATAATCAATGTTAAAGATTAGTGAATTTGCTGACTTTATAAATCTTCAAACTATGATTTGTTTTATTTTTGCCGACTATTATTTGTTAAGTCATTTATTAACTGGCGAAAACTAATATTTGTTATCTTCGAAATATCTTTCGATTAAAAACGTACGCATAAAGAATAATATATGAAGATCTTTGATAAAATACTATGGGCTGTCGATCTGCAGCAAAACTATGAGTTATCAGTTGCAAAACTCATCCAAATCAGCAAACAATTTGGAAATGACATAATAATACTAAAAGTACTTCCGGATGATTTGAAGAAGTCATCCTATAACAACCTTGTTAACAAATCAGTACAAAAGGAAATTAGTGAGCTGGCAGATAGTTTCTCTTCGGAAAAGGGGCTAAAAGTTTCAACCAAAGTTGTTTATGGCAGCCTTATTGACAGTACAATCGCACTGGCCGAGAAAGAAAATGTTAACGCTATCTATCTTAATCAAACTAAATCCGATAACGATAAGTATGGCAAATTAGGTAAGAATGCCTTCAATATTGTACTTAATTCAACCAAACCGGTTGTAATTATGTCTAACGATCCCATATCTGAAAAAAGTGAGATCGTATGTCCGGTGGATTTCTCTGATGCATCGGGTATGGCTTTGAAGGATGCAATATTACATGCTAAAAAAGCTGGTAATAAACTCAATGTTATATCAGTATTTACTCCAATCAATATTACTTCACCCAGAGTGGTATATCTTGGAGTTGACGTAAATGAGGAAAACGAGAAATTGTATAGCAATTACAAAACCGATTTCGATACATTTTTAAAGGGATTTGATTTTCTGGATATTGAATACGAAACCATATGTCTGAAAGGTGATCCGGCTGTCGAAATAGTAAATTTTGCAAAGAACCATGATATCCTTTACATGGGAAGTACAGGTAAATCAGGGCTAAAACGGGTAATTATGGGTTCGGTGACAGAACAGGTTATTCAGGATGTTCCCTGCAACATGGTTATTACAAAATCTGTTGACGTGTTTAAAATCAAAGCACCGACCAATATTACCGATATAAACAATCATTTTGAACTGGGTAAACAGCTTAGTGAACTGGGACAGTACAATGACGCGATCAAACATTTTAAAGAATGTCTGAATATAAACAGCATGCATATCCCGTCAGTAGTTGAATTAGCAAATATTTTTACAAAGCTTGGTGAGGATGACAGGGTTAAGTACTACGATGAATTATATAAGAGTATAATGGCGCAGTTCAATAACTGGAAAATTGAAGAAGAAATAAGAAAAAATATAGGACTATAACAGATCAAACAACAATTCAGGTATTATGGATCACAATAAAATAAACTGGCACCATTTTGAATGTGGAGAGATCTTTTCCATACTGGGTACCAACCCATCAGGTGGAATACGAGGTTCAAAACTTGATGAATTAAGGAAAAAGTATGGTTACAATAGTCTGTCAAAAAAGAAATCAGAAAGTTTGTTACTTCTTTTCCTTAATCAGTTTAATCAACCTCTTGTATATATACTGCTGATAGCAGCCATAGGGGTTGGACTGTTACAGGAATGGGTAGAGATGTGGGCTATTATTGGCGTTGTGCTGGTAAATGCTATAGTTGGTTTTGTTCAGGAGTCGAAGGCAAAAAAAGCTATTGAGGCATTATCGGCAAACCTGAATGAGCAGGCAACAGTTATCAGGGATAGTAAGGAAATAAAAGTTCCGGCATCCGAGTTAATTCCGGGTGATATTGTCAGTCTCCAGTCAGGCGACAGAGTACCAGCTGATTTACGCCTGTTTAAATGTCGTGATCTGCAGGTCACTGAAGCCGCATTAACCGGCGAATCACTACCAGTAGAAAAACAGACAGATGTCCTTCCTGCACAGACTACATTGGCTGACCGTACGAATATGGTTTACTCATCAACCCTTGTTACTTATGGTACCGGTTCAGGAATAGTGGTCGAAATTGGTGACAACACTGAAATTGGTAAGATAAACCAGATGATTTCATCTGCTGACATACTGGATACACCATTAACTCAGAAAATAAATAAATTCAGTCACCTCATGGTATGGATAATTCTGGGGCTTGCCGGATTAACAATTGTTGCAGGCTTATTACGTGGATTACCATTAAACCAGATATTTATTGAAGCTGTTGCATTAGCAGTTGGTTCCATACCTGAAGGATTACCGGCAGTAATTACAATTACACTTGCTATCGGTGTATCACGGATGGCAAGTCGAAAAGCAATCATCAGAAAGCTTCCAGCAGTAGAAACATTGGGAAGCACTACGGTTATTTGTTCAGATAAAACCGGAACTCTCACTCAGAATGAGATGACTGTACAGTATATACAATCTTACAAAACAACCGTAAATGTACTTGGCACTGGTTATCAGCCTGAAGGGGAATTCCTTGTTGATGGTATTGAGATCAATGTTAATGAAAATCCTTTACTCGAAAATATTCTGAGATGCGGATTATTATGTAATGACTCAAAACTTGTAAAGAATGAAGAAGGTTGGTTTGTTGAAGGTGACCCAACCGAGGGAGCCCTTCTTTCATCTGCTTTAAAAACAGGAGTTACATTAAGTGATCTGGAAAAAGAATATCCGAGAATTGATACTATCCCGTTTGAATCTGAATACCAGTATATGGCAACGCTTCATAGCTCTGGCGACAAAACCATTGCTTATGTGAAAGGTTCTGTTGAAAAACTGCTGTCGGTGTGCGACACAGCGTTATCAGAAAATAATGAAAAGGTTGATCTGGATGAGGAGTATGTAAAAAACAAGGTAGATTCATTTGCAACAAAGGGGCTAAGGGTACTTGCATTTGCATGTAAAGAGTTTGATGATGACAAAAAAGAAATATCTCATGATGATATAAGAAGCGGCTTACAATTCCTGGGACTTCAGGCCATGATAGACCCTCCGCGTCCTGAGGCAATTACTGCAATAGCAACAAGTCATGATGCACAAATATCTGTAAAGATGATCACAGGCGATCATGTTGGCACTGCCGTTGCTATCGCTGAAAAGCTGGGCATTATTGAGGAAGATGAGAACAGTAATCTGATCGAGAAAGGAATAACCGGTGTTGAACTTGATAGTCTTTCTGCAAAAGAATTTGATTCGGCATCAAGAGATTACAATGTATTTGCCCGTGTTAGTCCTTCACAGAAACTGGCACTTGTAAAATCTCTGCAGGAGTATGATGAAATTGTAGCTATGACCGGTGACGGAGTAAACGATGCCCCTGCACTGCGACAGGCAAATATTGGAATTGCAATGGGGATTGCCGGCACTGATGTAACAAAAGAAACTGCCGACATGGTACTTACTGATGATAATTTCGCAAGTATTGAAGCTGCAGTTGAAGAAGGACGGGGAGTGTTTGACAACCTGATAAAATTCATATCATGGACACTCCCGACAAACATTACTGAAGGTAGTGTTATACTTATAACTGCACTTTTTGGTATGACATTGCCATTGCTTCCACTGCAGATATTGTGGATAAACATGACAACTTCAATATTCCTGGGAGCTACCCTTGCATTTGAAAAGAAAGAGCCCGGGATAATGAATCGCCCACCTGTACAACCAGGCAATTCGGTACTTTCACAGTCAACGGTAATTAGTATTTTACTGAAAAGTGCATTATTACTTCTTGCTGTATTTGGGATATTCGAACTTGCATTAAATAATGGAGCCGGAATAGATACTGCCAGAACCAGTGCTGTTAATATGATCGTTTTTGGTGAGATATTTTACCTGTTTGCTGCAAGATCATTAAAATATTCACTATTCAAGATTGGATTTTTCTCAAATGTATATTTAATCTACGGAGTATTGATAATGATATTACTTCAGATAGGTATTACTTACATACCTGTTATGAACACAGTGTTTGAGACTACTCCGATGGGATTAAAACCATGGATAGCCATAATTGGTGCAGGATTTGCCCTTTATGGAATAATTGAGCTTGAAAAATCCATCCGCAGATGGAGAGAAGATAAGGTATTGGAGTAGTTGCATACTTTGTCAATTACTCGTAATAATATTGTGAATAAGAATATTCCGTTTTATAACCATGTGTATATCTGTCTTTAATGAATTGGAGGATAGAATAACTGCTGTTACGGTTTGTTTTAATCTAAAGAAGAACTTAAGGACATGGGTATGATAATCAGGAAATATAAAGATCAGGTCAATTACCTGAAATCAAAATAAGTCAAATGAGTTTATTTCAGTAGTGGAGTAATAGAGTACTGTCCCGGACTCGAATATCCACAGCTTTTCATTTAGTTATAAGTCCAATGGAGTACAGAAATGTGAATTAATAGTAAATATGAGATTTCTGTGTTTTCCTGAATCTCATAAAACAGTGTACAAACATAATTATCAGTTTATCTCATCAATTTTAAGCACAACAAATAAACAGTGCACATTCTAAGTTATATCTAACTATATTCCTGTATAGTGAAATCAATTTACCCGGAACCAACAACTTTTACAGTGTTTTAACTGTATAGTTAAGTTTTTTAATATTCTTAATATATCTTTGCTATACAAAAGCATACAGGGTTTGCCACTTAGACAGAATGGTGTATATTTCGCAGTCACACCTAGCATAACACATATTGAATCAATACAGTATTGAGGATAAATATCCAAACATAGAAATGATATTAAACAGAAGTTCTTTACAAATGAATTTAATGACTCACTTAATGAAGTATAGTTAAACTGATAATTATGAAAACACAAATTGAAAACATATTCCCTGAGAAGAATGATCTGCCTGATAACATAGATCTGCCATTTCCCATAAACCAGACACAGTATCTGATAAATGGTGAATTACATGAATGGGCCGGCCCTTGTGAAGAGGTATATTCTCCCGTTTACATTGAAGAAAAAGGATCTGCCGGAAATGTAATTGGATCATATCCATTAATGGATGAGGAAACATCACTGGAAGCACTGAAGGCAGCAAAAGAAGCTTACAACAACGGTCAGGGTGAATGGCCTTTGATGACCATAAAAGAAAGAATAGAGTGTTTCAGGAATTTTACCCTGAAAATGAAAGAGCAGAGAGACATTGTTGTAAAGCTGCTTATGTGGGAGATAGGCAAAAGTCTGGCTGATTCCGAAAAGGAATTCGACAGGACAGTAGAATACATCAATGATACAATAGACGCATTAAAAGACCTTGACAGGAATTCATCAAGACCGGTAATAAAGCAGGGAATTATAGCACAGATAAGGCGTGCACCCTTGGGTGTGGTGCTGTGCATGGGGCCTTTTAATTATCCCCTGAATGAAACATTCACAACATTAATACCAGCAATGATAATGGGGAATACAGTGGTATTTAAGCCACCAAAACTTGGGGTATTGTTACATTCACCGCTGCTTGAGGCATTTAAGGAGTCATTCCCAAAAGGTGTTGTAAATACAATTTATGGTGAAGGACAGAAAGTTGTGGCACCAATAATGCAATCCGGAGAAGTAAATGTACTTGCCTTTATCGGATCTTGTAATGTTGCCGACATACTGAAAAAACAACATCCTCAACCTCATAAATTGAAATCAGTATTGGGACTGGAGGCCAAGAACCCTGCAATAATTCTGGAAGATGCCAACCTTGAAAACACAGTGAAGGAATGCATAACAGGATCATTATCATACAATGGCCAGCGCTGCACTGCCTTGAAAATAATATTTGTACATGAAAATATAGTTGAGGAATTCATTGAAAAATTCACAGCAGAAGTAGAGAAACTAGTAATTGGCATGCCATGGGATAAAAATGTAGCAATAACTCCACTACCTGAACCAAATAAGTCAGAGCAGTTAACTGAACTTGTAACAGATGCAATTGAAAAAGGAGCGAAACTATGCAATCCATCCGGTGGGATATACAATAAGTCATTCTTTTTCCCTGCAGTACTATCTGATGTTAACAGCAGCATGAAAATTTATCACGTTGAGCAATTCGGACCAATTGTACCAATCGTAAGCTATTCCGATATTCAGGAGCCATTGGATTATGTTGTACAGTCGAACTATGGTCAGCAGGCCAGCATTTTCGGAAAAGAATCCAAAGAACTTGGTATTCTGATAGACACTCTGGTAAACCAGGTATGCCGTGTAAATATAAACTCCCAATGCCAGCGCGGCCCCGACATATTCCCATTCACCGGCAGAAAAGATTCGGCTGAAGGGACTTTATCGGTAAGTGATGCACTGCGGGTATTTTCCATAAGAACACTTGTGGCATTGAAGGAAAACGATTTCAATAAATCAATTTTTACGGATATTACACAGAATAAGGAGTCTGATTTCTTATCGACTGATTTTATTTTGTGATATGTATTTGAGTGTTGCGATTGTAGTGTTTGAGCCTTAATTTTGTGATGATATATCTGACTTATTTAATTTAGTTACAGAGGATGCATTGGGTTGTTTCTTTGGGCAATGCTAACAAGAAACTAACCAGTTCAACTTTTCTGCAAATCAATGTATAAAGCATTGAGTGCAAACACCAATCCATACATCTCCTCAAAATACCACAAAGAAGCAAAATACAACCCAATCGGCTCTGAAGGCAGATCGGAATCCTTGTATTTTTCAATCTGATCAAGCAAATATTTTGTTCCTGAGCCAATACACTTAGGATATTTGCTCAATCGCAGTGCCCTTAATGCCAGCGAAGTCTCCTCAATACTTGATCTCACTCCTACGTTCGCTCCCCATCCTCCATCATCGTTTTGAGCTGATTCAAGGAAATTTATACCAGATTCTATCTGCTTTTCAAGGTCAGGGATACCATGTTTTCTGGCTTCCAGCAATCCAATCAACACCAGTGATGTTCCATAAACCGGGTTCTGGTGATTTTTATCATTTTCATTTCCAAACCACAGTGGCAGCCATGAACCATCTGTGCGTTGCTTCTTTTGCAGGAATAATATGGATTTTTTAACTGACAGCTTTATTTTTCCTGAAAGTTTTGAGCTCACCTGCTCCTTCCAGGTTAACATTGCCCTCATAGCATGTGAGGTTATATCAGCACAACTGGCATCAAAAGGAAGTTTTCCCCAGCCTTTACAGAATGTGGGGAAACCACCATCAGAATTCTGATTGTTTATGAGCCAATTTATGCCCTGAGACACTCTGTCGATGTCAACATCAACATATTTTGAAAGCCTGTGAATTGCCAGCAATGCTCCCGAGGTATCATCACCATCAGGCACTCCGCCTTCTGTATCAATCCATGCCCAGCCTCCTGGTTTGCTTTTTGTAAACGGATGCGTTTTCCTGTGCTGTTGTTGAAGCAACCAGTTATAAACGCCTGACTTCCAACTATTATCCAATCCGATAAACGTTTCATCACTTAAGGCATTTATTGACAGAGTTGTAACCCATGTCGTAAGACTAGTGTCTATGGGCCAGCTTCCATCAGGGCGTATTGACATTTGTAAAAATCTTTCTGCCTTATTGCACACAATATTGTCTTTCTGTCCTGCACCAACCAGGGTCATCAGCACGAACCCTGTCAATGGGGTGGCCTCCAGAAACCCTCCGTTTGCAGGCTGTTTTTCTGCTAATATCTTCAATACTTTGGGAATAACCAGTTTATTGATCATTCTGATGAGTAATCCCGGTTTATGGTTATGTTGTTTCGCCAGCCCCATAGATATTAATGCCGGGATTGCGTAACTTACTACCGACAGGTTCAGCCATTTAAATAACCTGTCAGGGAATACAGCAAACTGAAACGGAAGCTGTGGGACATATTTCCAGCCATCAGGTCCTAATCGTCCGGACAGAGCACACATTGCAAGTATGGGAACAGAGAAAGTCCTGTCAGCACTATAATGCCTTAATATTGCATTGCTTATATCTTCAGGTTCAAGTCCACCGAGTTTTTTTGTTAACCACTGCTCTACCCTATTGATCAAATGCATATGATCCTGATCTTCTTTAACTATAGATAAAGCTGACCAGCACAATAGTGTTGTACTCAGGTTACTTGAACTTACTATGGTATCTCCAAATCCGCCATCTGCATTTACATTATCCTTTAACCATTTCAGTCCTTTATCAATTATCTCACTGTTTCCTTCCGGTTCATAACTATGTAAACCAAACACTGCAACTGCAGTGGAAAGCGCACTGCTTGACAAACGTCCTTCCCATATTCCTTTACTATTACGTTTTGCAAGCAACTTCTGTTCCAGCAGACTATGGGCTTCTTTTATATCATTAATTAACTTCTCTTCCATTTTCATCAATTAATAAGTCCAAGTGTGAGCAATGCATAGAACGTATATTCACAATCTGGTTTCATATCAGCTATACTTCCGAAAAATCCACCACTTTTGTCCCAGTGAAGGTTTATAAATTCAGTTGTTTTTGTAGCATATGATTCCATTGGTTCTTTCGCCATACTCATGGCAAACAATGCTGTTGCCGTACTTAATATGTCAGCCATTGGCAGATTTTCTCCTATGGTAAATCCTCCCTGCCTGTTGTACATTCTTTTCAGCCAGTCAACTGATGAACGGACATGTTTATTTCCCTGTGCCAACTGCATAATTATGCCGGCCGATGCTGCAGATGTTACTCCACTTTTCGATGAGATGTCATTTACATATGATCCGTCTTCGAGTTTTAGACCTGATAAACACCTGAATATATTATCATTTTTACCGGCAATACCCATATCTTCATATAAACTCCAAACAAGAAATGTGGCATAGATATTTCCAACCGGCATATTCTTTTTCAGCTGGTTATAGCTGCCATCGACTGAGCGGTATTCTTCGATTATTTCAAACAGATCAGAATGCACTTTCTTTACTTTTCTTGCAACCTTAGATCTGACAAATGATACTGCCGGTTCTAAGCCTGAAAACAGCCCGGTAAGTGCCTTACTTTTTTGTTTCAGTTCCAGAACCTCAATTAGAACAGCACATTGAATGATACTTACAGCATGTACCAGATCTATTTTTTGAGATTCCTTCCATCGCTTTACAGCTTTCTTTTGCATATCTGTATTAACCTCAACATCGAATACATACGCCAAGGAATATCCAAATACTGAATAATAAGGATCAGCATTTCCTGCTCTGTCGGTAAACCCACCTTCCTTATGGTAACAGGTTTTCAGAAACTCCCTGATCATATTCACGGCTTCATTACTGAGCTTTTTCCGTGATTTCTCTAATGCTTTTATCATCTCATCACTTATTCCGGTCATAGAATTTACTTTTAACTCAGAATACGGTTTGCCAGCCTGTAAAGCAGTACTTTTACATTAACATTCTCCAAACCAACAAGTACCTCAAGGGTTTGCTGTTTATAATATTCCAGCATTGCCCCTGCTTCATCAATGGCTCTCTGCTCCTTTGCCCAGCTTATAAATTCAGCAACGGAATTCTTCTCACCTTTCTGAATTGCGATCATGTACTCATTAGTTTTTGCGGGCATTTTTTCATTGAGAATGGCAGTTATCAGTGATGGATGGTATGCGTTCAGATCACTGGAATTTTTTTCATCACTGAAATCTTCAAGGTCATCTTTTATCTGATAGGCGATACCCAATGTCTTACTGTAATCACCAAGGATATCCATTAATTGCTGACCAGCACCACCAATTACAGCCCCAAATTTCAGAGCTACTTCAAATGCAGGCGATGTCTTATCACTAAATATTTTCAATACTTTTTCAGTGGAAAGCACCGATGACTTGTTTCTCCATAGCAGCTCTTCACCCTGTCCAAGACAAAGGTCACTGTGTCCTTTTGTCGCAATACTTAATAACTTTGTGATTTTTTCATCACCGGCTCCTGATCCTGCTATCATCTGATAACCATATCCTGTTAACAGATCTCCCGTATTCAATGCAACCGGTATATCATATTCTTCATGAAGTGTTGGCTTTCCATATCGCACTGAATCATTATCAGCAATATCATCGTGTACAAGCGATGCTTTGTGAAAACACTCAACTGAAACAGCCAGTTTTCGAATTGTATCAGAATTAAGTTGCTTATCACTGCACAATGCCTGACACAACGAAACCATTATCAGTGGTCTCCATCGCTTCCCTCCTTTCGTCAACCAGTTATTGGCAATATTTACTGACTCTACACTGTTTCCAAAAAGCTCTTCAAGGCTTGTTAGTTTAAACCACGACTGAATTTTGCTTCTCGTATTATCAAGATTAACCCAGCCATTCCACTGAAAATCGTTCTTAACCGGTAATATTTCTTTCAGCCATTCCAGGTCAACCACAGAGTTCTTACAATCGTAGTTGAACAAAGGAATTGCAAGTGACGGAACTGCTTCTTTAACGGTGAGAGGAAACGATCGTTCGAAAGATTCCAGGCAACCAACACCAATTACGCATTCTACCTGCCCTGATGACAACAATAGCTTAACCGCTGTTGTACCTTCACTAACAATAACATGATAACCAAGCTTCTCAGCCTGGTTTTTTATTTCACCAATACTGCACAACCCGCATTCCTCACATATAAGTCCCAGTTCATCGGTTTCAGCAGGGCAGTCAGTCATATTTTTCATACACTGTGGTAATAGCAGTATTCTACGATTATAGGGAATCCCCGATACAACCGGCTTCCAGGCATAATTATTAATTATTACAGCCAGTAATTTTTGATATTTCTCATAATCATGATGCTCCTTAATGAATTCTGCAGATAGCGATAACACATCTTCTTTCAGTAAAGGAGGTGTAATATTCTTTTTCGATAGAAATATATCAATCAGAAACCGCATCATTCTGAGTTCCTCCGACTTTTGAGGAACATTATTTTCTATCTTCAGATCCTTTATTTCAGTATTTAAAAACATTTAATTCAAAAGTTAAATTTAACCGTATGCACCAAATCCAAAAAACCAGTTTTTCTTAGCAATACGGTACACAAGGCTTTTTTCCGGAATTTCCTTCCCCTCAATATTATGACCCGGGCAAACTCTCATCTTCGACAATTCTTCATAGGCTGATTGCCTTCCTGATGTATCTTTAGCATTTAAGTCAACAAGGATTTCCTTCAATATTTCCGGGTCCTCAAGTAGTAAACAACCACGTGTACTGTCTGTTATCCGCGTTCGCATTTCTCTGATAAAATCAGAATTCTCCATAACAGATATCAAATCTTTTCCATCCCCGGCATTATCACAGGCAAACTGAATGGGCGGACAAAATTCTATTGCTCCCAAAGGGTTGATATGATGACTCATTCCAATTGCTCCGGGACACATTGCCCGTCCCTTTTCATCCCAGTAAGTATCAATTATAACGATCGGTGCTTTTCGGCGGATATTAACCATAAATTCACGCAGTCCGAGTATCTCTTTTTCAGATAGAGCAAGATCTGTAACAGGTTGTGAGCCTACAGGACGATAAATATAATACCAAAGGTAGTGCACTCCCCTGGAAATACAGCTGTTTACAAACTCCTCGCTTACCAGGTCATTGTAATTTGATTTACAAACACTTGTAGCAACTCCCGTTATCAGTTTATTGTTAACTGCAGCATCGATTCCGGTCATTGTTCGGTCAAAAACACGCTTTGCACCTCTACGTACATCACTCACTGTTTCAAGCCCTTCAACACTTATCAATGGCGAAACATTACCCATTTTTCTTAATTCAGCAGCTATTTTATCGGTCAACAGACTTCCATTTGTAAAAAGCTGAAAATAGCAGTCGGGATGCTCATGAATAACATCCAGTAAAGGTTCATACATTAGTGGCTCACCACCAAGAAGTCCGAAAAAATAAGATCCTTTGGCTTTACTGGAATTAATAATGTTATTCAGGGTTTCTGGAGACATTCCATTTGAGTCATTGTCAATGGTGATCCAGCAACCCTGGCAGTTATAATTACACCGGTTAGTAACTGATATCATCAGGAAAGCCGGAAACAACTCACCTTTTTTAAGTCGTTTTTTAAATAAAGTTATGGCACGCATTCCTTTCCAGCCCATGTTGTAACTAAATTTTAACAACAACCTGAGATCCACACTGGTAATCATTCGCTTAGTTAGTTGCAGTATCATAAACTCATACCATTATCAACAACATGAACTATCTTTATTTTCACCGGTATCACCACAACATTCTGATTTGTTGTCCTTTTTAGCCGAGCTATCGTCTGAACAGCAATCAGGATCATCAGTATCGGCGCAGCAACTTCTTCTTTCTTCTTCTGCAATTTTCAACTGCTCTGTTTTAAGTAAAGAAGCACTAAAAGATTTCCGCCGCTGACTCAGCACCTGGTAAACATCTTCATTCTGTATTTTGTCCAGAATGGAATCACCATCTGCCACAACTACAACATCATTCTCTCCATTGATAATGCTTTCATGATGTTTGGGAAATATAATAGCCTGCTCGGGACATGCACGTGCACAGGCAGGACAAAGGTCCTTACAGTTTGAAGGGTTGGTAACCAGCACTTTCCCGTCCGGATCTTTATCATAAACCCCGAATAAACAGAAGTTCATACATTTCATACATGAGGTACATCTGTTATAATCAATTACAGGGTACCAGGGTTTCCAGTCTTCTTTATATTCCACAGTTGTAATCGAATCCTTACCTGTCTCAAGTTTTGATAGCAGGTTTTCATCTTCCAGAAGTTTATCTGCATTGTAATATTCCATTTCAGTACCACAGGTGCAGAAAATAGCATAGTCCAACAGGCATTGCATTGCCCTTGGCTGACAGCCTATAATTACTGATCTGTCGCTGTTTTTGATATCTACCAGATCCTGGGGATTTTTTGGAATACATCCGCACATATCTTCAATGTATGTGTATCCTGTATTCCGTTCCTCCAGCTTATTTTTTAGTGCAGTTACTGTTTCACGGCTTACTTTGCCTCCACGTTCGCAACCACAAACAAATATATTTTGATTCATTTATATAAAATCAGATTTTATGAACAAATAATAACCGTCCTGAATATAATCGGTTAATTAGTTTACAAAGAACGAAAAAACAGCCAGATTATTTATATATAACCTTGATTATTATACGTATGCCACTTAACAGACTACAAATGGATTTCAATTCTCAACCCATGGTTTAGTTCCTGATACTTCTTATACCCGATTTTGATTAAGATAACCATGTCGGATTCAGCAGGTCATGATATTAATTAATTTTGTTACAGGTATAAATAAATTAAAGAAATCAGATATGAAATATATATGCACGCTGATTACGGTATCGGATATTAACAAATCCAGAAGCTTTTATGAAAACATACTTGAATGTGAGGTAAAATACGACTTTGGTGAAAATGTAACCTTCCATGGTGATTTTTCAATTCATCTGGATTCACATTTTAAAGGGTTAATTGACAGCAAGGAAATAACACATGGAGGAAATAATATAGAACTGTATTTTGAGCATGATGATGTTGAACAGTTTGCTGTGGTGCTAGAAGAGAATGGTATTGAGCTTGTACACCCTGTCAGAGAGCAACCATGGAGACAAAAAGTTGTTAGATTTTACGATCCCGATAAACATATAATTGAGGTTGGTGAATCAATGGAGTTTTTGTCATATAGGTTGAGTTTGGAAGGAATGAATATTGAAGAAATATCAAAAACCACAATCATGCCTGTGGAGTTTGTTACTGAAGCCATTAAAAAGTTCGGATAATACTTTTAGATCTCTAATATTAAGGTTGTAGAACAGAATATCATGTTAAATATAATAACTTCAGTTTTCACAGAAATAATTATATTTGGAATTGCTAACAGCAATCCGAAACCACTTGATATGAAAATGACGCTTAAAAAATTATTTACCCGGCTAATTCAAATCTATTTGTTCAAATATTACCCGTTTAGCCACCTGAAAAGTATAATCAGACCATTACTGATATCCTGTTTTTTTATTCTATTCCTTACCGAATCAATATCTCAGGGATGCTTACCAGATGGTATCCAATTCACAACGCAAACACAAATTGATAGTTTTCAGATCAATTATCCGGGATGTACAATGATTGAAGGTGATGTTTTGATAATTGGTGATAAAATTACTAACCTTGATAGTTTATCAGTTCTTAAAGAACTTGGTAGTGATTTGATTATCGGCACCTACACAAACACGATTGCAAATCTTGAAAGTATTGAGGGTTTGAATAATATTGAAAATATCGAGGGAAATTTTCAGCTCTATGGTAATCTTGCATTAAATGATTTGAACGCCTTGCAAAACCTTAGATCAGTAAGCGGAGATATTATACTCAAACGTAATGGCTATCTGGAGACATTATCAGGACTTCAAAATCTTGAATATCTGGGTGGCAACCTGGAATTAGAAAGTAATTTTGTTTTAACACAATTAACTAATTTCTCGAAACTTTATAATATCGGAGGTTCTGTAATACTAACATATAATCACCAACTAAGCAGCCTGTCAGGTTTGGATAGTATAAGTCGAATTTATCATGATTTAATTATTGATAGATGTCATGCATTGTCAAACCTTGAAGGATTAAATAATGTTTCCATTATTGACAGTACTCTTCATGTTTATTCAAATTTAGGATTATCCAGCCTTTCGGGACTTGATAATCTGAATAAGATAGGTCAGAACCTGATATTTCATAAAAGTGAGAATCTTAAAACCCTGGATCATCTATCTGAACTGGATTCAGTCTTTGGGGATATACAGATCGACAATAATGACTCACTCATAAGTATTTCCGGGTTATCATCTTTAAAGTATATTGGTGCCAGCTTAAGGATCTCATATAATAATTTACTATCAAACCTAAACGGACTGGAAAATATATCATTTATCAATGATAATATCAGGATTGCAGGAAATGACTCATTATCTGACCTGACAGGACTTCAAAATCTTGAAGGTACTGGTGGATATGTAAATTTCACTCATAATTCTTCATTAGCAAACCTGAATGGACTAAACAATCTTACATGGGTGGGCGGATCGCTGGAGTTCACATATTTATATGAATTAAATGATGTGAGTGCATTATCAAACCTGACAGGTATTGGCAGTAATTTTGTGATCCATAAAATGACTGATTTAGTATATCTGACCGGATTAAATAACTTATCAACTATTGGCGGGGATCTTTATTTATCTGAAAACTCAATACTGGATAACATATTTGGATTTGACAACTTATCAATCATAGGGGGAAGTTTATACATTTCTGAAAATCCTAAACTTGAAGATCTTTCAGGGTTTATTAATCTTTCATCAATAAATGGAGTATTACATATTGAAGATAATGACACAATAAATAATCTCAGCGGACTCGAAAATATTGACAGTGGATCATTAACGGATATATACATAGTGAACAATCAGAATTTGTCTGATTGTGATATCACTGGACTGTGCGACTATCTGGCAAACCCAACAGGAGTAATTGATATTAATAATAATGCTCCCGGTTGTAATTCCACATCAGAAATTGCAGAAGAATGTGGAATTACTTTACCTTGTCTTCCTTTTGGTAATTATTATTTTAGCACACAAAACGAGTTGGATAATTTCCAGCAAAACTATCCTGATTGTGTAATACTGAACGGTAAAACAACAATATCAGGAATGGATATTGAAAACTTATCCGGCTTATCAGTTATAAACAGTATCAACGGTGACATCTCAATTTTCGGCACATCTGTATTACAAAATCTTTCCGGACTGGATAATTTAGTTTCAGTATCCGGCGATTTTACCATAGGAGAATCTTTAAACAATAAGAATGAGACTCTTAATTCTCTTGAAGGATTAAGTTCGTTAGATTATATTGGAGGAAATCTTATGTTATATTATAATACTGAATTAACCAATATTTCTTCACTAAGTAACCTTGACTCCATCGGTGGGGACTTCAATATTTCAAAAAACGACATCCCTGACCTCAATCATATGACAAACCTTACTAAAATTGATGGTAATCTAAGCATTAGTAGGGAAGATAGCATTCAGGATTTATCAGGATTTGAATCTTTGGAAACAATTGGAGGAGATCTATATATTTCCAGGAATGATAATCTTGAGGACTTTAACGGAATGAATAACCTCAATTATATTGGGGGTGATCTGAGTATTTATGGGAACGACAATCTTCTAAGTCTCAACGGACTAAACAACCTTACCAGGATTCAGAACATGCTCGAAATCGGAGATTCATATTATCTTGGAAACAACTCCCTGTTGAATTTAACTGGATTGGAAAACCTGGTTTATGCCGGAGGAGTCAGAATTACTCATAATGAATCATTGATGAAACTCGAAGGATTGAATAACCTTGATTCAACATCAAGTATTAATATTAGCTATAACCCATCACTAATTTACCTGGTGGGGCTGAATAATATAACAAACCTGAGTGGTTTCCTGCTTGTCGACGCCAATAGTTCTCTCGAGAGCTTAACAGGCATTGAAAACCTAACTTCAGTAGGAACTAACGTAAATATTAATAGTAATTACGACCTGACAGACGTTTCAGGTTTAAATAATCTTGAAAGCGTGGGACATAGATTTTCGTTATGCCATAACCATAGTTTAACCTTTCTTGATGAATTAATTAATCTGGATAGTGTTGGAGAGCTACTAAAAATAAACGATAACCACTCTCTAACTAACATTGAAGGACTTTCCGGTCTTGTATATGCTAAACAAATTAGTATCCAAGATAATGAATCTCTGCCAAGCCTTGAAGGATTGGATAATATTAATATAGATTCGTTAGAATTTATATATATTAACGATAATTCACTACTTGCAATATGTGAGACAAATACAGTTTGTGAATACCTTGATGTTTATCCAGAAAATGCTCATATATCAAATAATTACTCAGGATGCGATTCAGTACCTGAAGTTATAGAAGCTTGTATTGAGGTATCAATAAGAGAAATTGACAATCCGGACTCCAAACTTAATATCTATCCAAATCCTGCTGATCGAAATATTACCATATCCTATAACATGGAAACTGAAATAAAGCAGGTTATAGTTTATAACTGCATTGGACAGGTTTTGTTAACCAGGTTTAATTCTTTTGAAAATATTGATGTATCATATTTAGATAAAGGATTGTATATTGTTGAAGTAACTACAACACAGAATAAGTTAACAACTAAAATGATTATCAGGTAAAAATGTATCATTTCGCTTATTCATGATTTGTTAATTCAGTAACATATCTTCTTGCTGAAGAATTCAATATTTATCATTTTTTTACACAAGTATATTAACTAAAAAGCATTATTTTCGACAATGATTTGATTGTAGTTTTGTGTTTATGAACTCAATAACATGTAAATCCTAATCCTGTTTATTATGAAAACTATAATTTCAACAATACTATTCAGTTTTATTACACTGATATCCACCGCTCAGACCAGCCCTTTTGAAAAGTTTGATTTTTTAATTGGAAACTGGAGTGGAAATGGTGAAGGATTCGGAAATGAGAAATCAAACATTAATTCATCATTTCAGTTGATAATGAATGGTAAATATATTGAAGTAAAGAATGAGTCAAAATTTGAACCAACTGCTAAAAATCCTGAAGGTGAGCACCATATTGACAAAGGTTTTATTAGTTTTGATGGTAATCGTAAAAAATATGTTTTCCGACAGTTCAATAATGAAGGGTATGTTAACCGTTATATACTGGTTGACTCATTATCCAGCGATTCATATCTGGTTTTTGAAACAGAAGATATAGAAAATTTCCTGCCCGGAGGTAATGTCAGGTGGACAATCAGGAAAGTTGATGACAACAATATTGAAACTACATTCGAAGTTTCATTTCCTGATAAAGATTATGTTTGTTTTGGAACAAACCTTCTTACCAGACTTGATAAATAATTGTATCAATATTATAAAAAACAACCCCGGCATCGTATATACTCTGCCCAGACAGGTTAACTCTCATTACTTTTTGTTCGCGACAACAATCCAAGAATACCGGTAATAGCTGCAATACCACCACCAACAACAATAAACAGTTGATTGAGGTTATCAAGAAAATCCTGATTTGCCATTGCAATGAAAACAAACAACCCGGATATTATCAGTATCATTGTAAACCTATATCCCTGCCAGGTACCTGTTTCCTTACCAATTTTAATCTCCAGCGCAGATGTATCTTTTTTACTCAACCTTGATATAACATATTTCCTGAAACTAATATTCATTAGCCTGATCCTGTCACATTTCTTGATTAAAATACCCTTTTCAAGTAAACCATTAATAGCCTTTGCATTTTTTTGATTCATGATCAGATCCTCGGCAAGATCATAAAGAACATATTTTTCTTCATCCGAGCAGGAATTAAAGACATCCTCATAATAGCTGTCTGCAAGCGATACAATTTTGGAAATTATCATTTCTTCAGGGTATTCCATTTTTCTTTCCGCACAATACGTTTCATAATATTCATGCAGTGAATTTTCAAACTGCAACAGGTAATCACTTGCATGTAATTCAGAATCAATAAGCTCCGTGTAAGTCATTTTCTTCTTTTCACGATAGCAGAAACTTTCCTCATCTTTCCAGGAAAAATCATATCTGAGTGGCAGATAGTTAACAATGGTAATTGCTGCCAGGCGTTTGAACTCTGTCAGATTATTAACATATTGTGCTATGTTCATGTCCTTCAGGGTTTCCTTTTCGTATGAATTTGAGGAGTTTTTTATGATATTTTGATAATAATCGATAATAATGTTTGGATGTACCTGTGAAAGCATTATCAACCTGACGTCATTACGGTTTACCAGATTCCAGAGAACACCTAATTTTTGTTTAAAGATTTCAGGATTATCATATCTCCAGTCGAAGTTTTCTATTAATACAGTGGTGGTTTCATTAAGGATTTCATTTTTACCCTTTTCACTATCAATAATGTCGATAATAGTATTTGACTGTTTCTTGTTGTCAATCCCCTTCTTAATTATTTCCAGTGAGCTATTAATAATTTCTTCACGTGACCAGTCCAGGTAAATATCCTTAAACATATCGTGAATAATTGCCATTGTTTCATCTTTAGCGCTGAGCCTTACAACAAAAATATCTTTATTTGCGAGCATTTGCTGTCGTATTTTCTCACCAAATGATTCCCGTGAATAGCTTTGTATGATATCAACATTATATATATTTCGAATTCCAAACCTGACGAGGTAGTAAAGAATATACAAAATGAAGATTATCAAAGTCCAGAAAATTATGTTAGCAATTATTCCTTTACCACCAGTGAATGAAATACCGTGAAATGGCAATAAAAAATTCAGCTTATTAACGTGACCAACAACCCTGTTATAAGAAAGAGTTTTGAAATCAGTAGTTTCAGTAGCAGTTAAATATTTCATCACCAGTGAATCATTGCCATATTTATACCAATTTATTTTGCTGTCTTTCTTTGCACCATAGGCAAGGTATTTGTTTTCAACAATGTCTTCATCGTAATATGGTCTGAAAAAAACAACCAGTGAATCAAAGATTGAATGCTTATCCGGGTAGTTCTCCCTGGTAACCGAAGGAATGGCATCATCAGAAAACTGTAGCCTGTTTACGAAATTAACATAAACACCTTTATCTTTTCTATTGTTGAATACTTTTGTGGCATAATCAGATCTGTTTATCTGATTGCTGTAGTAGTTATTCCAGTAGGTGTTCCTTTTTTCCCTTTTCTTCATCAGGTCAACCTGGTTATGACGTAATCTTAATTCAGATTCGGTATTATAGGCTATTTCATAAAATTTCAGAGTAGGTAAAATTGAGAACAAGAATGTTAGGGCAATTAAAAATAACACATAATCCCTTATAAATGAAGAGTTAAAATATATTGAGTGATTTTTATGTCTTTTTTCGAATATGACATATGAAATCTCAAGAAATATAACTAACAATATTTGAAAACTGATTATCCCCAGCCAGTCTAAACGTTCCAACTTTGTAATGATACCGATGTTTAAAATTGCCAGGACAATAAAATTTATTATTGTAAACCTCTTTCGATGTTTTTCTTTTACTTCATTATGATTAAGAACCCTGTATGAGAATGTAAAGAGGATAATTTCCAGGGAAAAGACTAAAATAACCGATTGGAGGCTGTTGGTAAATGAAAGCATAATAGCAGTTACAATAGCAACTATTACATATACCTTTAGTAGATACATATAATGACTACTCAGATGGATCATTGGTCTTGTAATCTTCATAATCAGGTTCTTCGAAAGTTTCCATTTCAACCTGTTCTCCATAATCAGAAGCACAATTACCTGTATAAAAATGAATAGAAAGAAAATACTCAACATTATCAGGGTAAGGGTAAAAACCTGGGCATGAAATGATGTCTCAGCCTTTCTGTTATGAAATGTTACAAGAAACAGTGGAAGTTTATCAATTGGTCTGATATAGGCCCTGTGAGGTTTATTATAATAATCAACATAAACCGGCTTACTTGTACGGTTGTAAATGGCAGATTTTAAATATTCGCTCTCATTACATTCGCTGATGAAATTCTCCATCATATTCCTGTTTTTATTACTGTGAAACCACACTTTTCCAGTTTCATCAATAATGCAAAAACCGTAATCTTTGGGTATAATGGGATCAATTAGCGAATAGAATTTTGAAGATAATGCAATCACCTCGTTTTCAGAAGTATTACTAGTGGTTGACATGCCAACCTTGTGATTTCCCGAAGCTAATGACAGAATTGATTCCATCCTGAACTTTTTTGTACTATCACCAGGAAGGAACCATTCATCTTTATACTTAAAATAATCACGGTGTTTAAGGTTACTTAATGGTCCGTCTTCTTTGAGGGTTGTTAAATAAGCAGATTGTGTACCTTTTTCATTTATCCAGAAAAGAAAATCAACAAATGGGTAGTGTTTGGGGGATGCTGTTTTTGTGGAATCATATCTTAAAATATCAGCCACAACCGGACGAACAGGATATTTAGCTTCGTCATTAAATTCAAATGAAGAATGTATTGAATCAAAATAAGTTAACTGATTAATTGCATTGTTTATTTCTTTGTTTAAAGTGCTATAAACTGAATTATTAAATTTAAGGAGATAATTATCTGTATTATGCAACTTAACTGAATTTTGTGAAGCAAACAGAAAAAACAGGGTTATTACAGATGATCCAAATAATATGGATAGTGCTGAATTTGTGATAATAGAGGTATTTAAGTGTTCAATCTTTGAAATCACTTTCAATTTAATAAGTGGTAATCCAAGTAGAATTAAAATTAACAGTAAGGACAACAGGATTATAACCCACGGACTAATGCTTTTGCTCATGGCCTTAAAATTTGAGGTTTCCATAAGCCCGCATAAATACCATCTTTGATCTCCTACCTTTACCGGTTTTAAAAAGAGTTTATATTTCTTGTTTGAAATGGTTATTTCTGAAAACTCACCCGAATAAAGATAACCTGTTACCGGATCATTATCAGATGGCAGTAATAACCTGTCATTTTGAATAATTTCTTCCTCCCGTTCTTTTCCTTTGCTATTCGATACAAGGTCGTCAGTTTCTTCACTGATTCCTAAAAATAAGTCGGAATTCAGGGTTGAAAAAATGATTGATGTATCATAAACAATAAACATGTCGTCAAATACATCTTTCCTTAACAACCCTGGAACAAGATTAATATATTTTGTACGTACATATACCGAATCTTTATCACCAAAAGCCTCAACTGTATCTAATGATACTGCTTTGAAATAGTAGTATGTATCCGGGTCTAATTTACTTAATATATTACTCTCACCTTCGTTTGTTTTAAATGAAAAAGTATCACCTGAATCAATTCTGAATCCATATACTTCCAGGTTTTTATTTAGATAACTACCGATAGTTGAAAAATCCTTTTTTACAATTGATTTCTCTATAATACTATTTTTCTGTTCAGTCAGTGTTTTACTATTTTTTTTATCATTATTTTCATTTTGATCTTCAACAAACTGAATATTTGACCCAAGTTGATTAGCATTTGACTGCAAACTAATCAACTTTGAGTCAATATTATCCCCGATCTGATCCAGTACCCTGAATTGTGTTGAGATAATGCTTTGCTCCTTTGATTTGATGTAATGATTCAGGTAAAAATAATAGGATATAAACAGAATTGTCAATGCTCCGACTACTATCCAAAAGTTAGTTGATACACTTAGTGATTTTAGTTTCCACGACATGATGTTGAGTTTAATTTTGTTGTTTTTATAGTTGTCTGCCCGGTAGTTACTCCGGATTATATCGTTGTAAAATTGTTGTTTTGCACCTGTCACACGTCTACATACCAACTGCTACATGTAGTGATCATTAAAAGCTTGTAATTCAGAAAATGGTTTTGGCTGGTATATTTAAATTAACTGCTTTGGGAGTCAAATATAATAAAGATTTCAAAAAAGGAAAGAAAATTGGCAGATTTCATCCAACTAACTCATTTTTAGAATGTAACTTCATCAGCATATAAAATACTGTTTTGCATTAATTGTTAAAATGCAATTATGATGCAATTACAGATGACTGTGGGCATATTTCAAATATCTGCCCCTTATTAACCTGTCTAATCTCTCAAAAAATTGTATTTTTGGATAAATAAAATTAATCCGATGGATACAGAATTATTGAAATTATATAAACAACTTGATGATATGAACCAAACAGATGAGGTGGTTCAAATTAAAAATCAAATAAAAGAATCATTGTATCACCAGCTAAAGTTTCATTTCCTGGAACTTACAGGAATTGGAAGAATCATAGGATATGATGAACTCCAGCGTGAACTAATCAAAGCTATAGAGTTACTTGAGATTGAAAAAAACAGGTAGAATTGCCTGAACCCTTCGGTTTCAAAAGTCACGAGGTCTGATATTTCCCGTACTAACTATATGTATAATCCACTGTATTTAATTGACTCCTTTACTATTACAATATTTTTATTCATGTTGCACCTATGATTTATGCCAAACATTGAATACTATGAGTTATGATTGTATTACTTAATGAGATAATCATGAAAATTGTTTGAAAGTGAAACATATTTATATTAATTTCGTTCATTTAATAAAATATATTATTAAATAATATGGAGTCAACTACCTTACACTACAAAAAACTAATTGACGTATTAGGTCGTAATTATGTAAAAGAAAAAGTTGAAAGCCCGTTTGATTTCATTCATATAGCAAATAAAGGTATCAATGCTAATGTTGTTAAAAATTTCAGGGTATACTTTGATCTATCACGGGATAAAACTGCTGACCTACTGAACATATCAACACCAACATTGTACCGCTGGACAAAATCAAACAAAAATCTTGAGCGAAACTATTCCATTAAACTTTTTGAGATTGCCGATTTGTTCCTTTACGGAATAGAAGTGTTTGAAAACAAGGATAGCTTTTTTAAATGGCTTAATCTTCCGAACACGGCTATAGGCGGATTGGAACCATTAGAGCTTCTTGAGATTCCAAATGGAGTATCAAAAGTGAGAGATATCATAGGTAGAATTGAACATGGAGTTTACAGCTGATTATGTTTGTATATAGAATAGCAGGTAAAAAATATTCAGATGACATAACGGGAACCGGTGCTGCCAAATACGGTAGCAGATGGAACAAAAAGGGAACCCCTGTTGTATATACTGGTGAAAGTAAAGAAATAGCTCTGCTTGAAACGCATGTTCATACTCCGCCAATTATTATCCCAAAACTGGATATTGTAACAATAGAAATTCCTGATCATTCTGTCACAACAATTGAAATTGACAAGTTACCCCCAAACTGGAAGTTATACCCGGCACCAACTATTTTGTCTGAAATAGGAGAACGTTGGGTTAATAAATCAAAGACCATCGCCCTAAAAATTCCAAGTTGTATAATTCATAGCGCATATAACTTAATACTAAATTGCAGACATCCGGATTTTAGTGGAGTAAAAATTGTAGACATAAAGAATTTTGAATTTGATTCCAGATTGGTTAAATAATACATTCCTGATATTTCATTGGAATGTAAACAAACCTTTATCTTCATAACCAATTCACTTCAAAAACCCAACAATGATGTTTAAATCTATAATTTGAATGATAAATTGCCTGGGCTAGTTTTATTCGTGGATTGTATACAAGCATTTAAAATGCTATTTTGCATTAATTGTTAAAATACATCCGCGATGCAATCGCGGACGATTGTGGTAAAATTACTGTATTGAAACCTACTCAATCAGTTCCAAACCCGATGATAAATAATTAACATATGGTTTTTTAGATAACTCACCGGTTAACGAAAGCAGGCTTATATATGTAATAAGGCAGTCCTGATATATTTCATTCTTCAACATCTTTAGTTTTGATGTGTAGTTAATGAGTTCGACATAGTCCCGGGGTCTGTCATAAGTAACTGTATTCCCTAGTTTTACGATACTAATGAGCTTTTCATTTATTAGTTCGTAGCTCTGGAACAATCTGATGAGCTTTTCATTTAATGATATTCGTTCAAGCTTTGTTTGTTCACGAATGTCCTCAAGATTGCTTTCACTTTCAATCAGCTCCAGTTTCTGTCTCTGAAGTTTTGGTTTGTCTGAATTAAACACCGGAATTGTAATTCCAAGCTGAAATCCCAAGTGTTCATCCAATTCGTTACCTCTCTCAGTATCGTACTCAGCCTGAATAAATCCAATATTACTAAAACTTTCTGCTTTTTCAAGCTTGTACGCTTCTTCATTCAGTCCGTGTAATCTGGAAGCTACAAAGTACTTACCATCAATCTTAATAGTATCAGAAAATACTACTCGTTCAACTTCACCAGGGCTGATCATTTCAAAGGTTTCCCAATTGATCGAATCTTTAATATTATGGATTGTAATCAATGAAGATTTTAATATTGACTTTGTCGACAGAGCTTCTTTTAACTTTAGTTTCTTATCCAGTAATGTTTCATCGGCATCAATCCAGTCTTTCAAAGTGTAATTTCCTGTTAGCAAGATATTGTTAATAATGATAAGCTGTTCAATATCGGAGTTCAGTTGATTTATGTAATCTATAAGGTAATTATATCTTATAATTTGTTTATAACGATTGGCAATTATCAGGTTTGCCTCAAAGCTGTATTTCGTTTCCAGATACTCTTTATGAACAATGTTATACTTATTGTTTCGGTGTTGTTCAAACGGATTTAATATCCCAAGCCGCAACCTGAAATCTTCCGGCGAGGCATTAAAATCATTCGACCGCAACCTAACTTCCAGTTCCCTGAATATGGGTGACCGGAAAGATTCTGAATTCATATATTCCAATTGAGCCAACAAACCTGATACTTCATTTTTCTGAAAAGGGGATGACAGAAAATCACTAACAGAATACTGACCAAAAGACTGATTAGCAACTATTATAATTATTAAAACCAATAACCTGCTATTCTTCATCTTCAATAACATATACAAATACCTTTTCACCATTAAGGAAATTGTTTACTTCAGGAATATTGATGAATATCTCCTGTCCATAGCTCTTTTGATTCAGTAATGGATTTATTTTATCCGGGAATGCTGTTACCCTTGAACCTATTTCTATTATTTGACCCTCAACACTGTATTTTCGGTGAATAGATTCAACCTTAACCATGGAACCAATCTGCACATTTTTTACACCATTTTCGTGAACAAACGCTTTGATCAGAGTTGGATTAAGATCATAAATGGAAAGTAATGTGCTGTACGGTGGAACCAGCTCATTTAACTGAACAAACAAGTTTCCGATTGTACTTGGTTTTTCCGCCCTTTTTATAAGCTGATCCTTCTCTTTCTCAAGTTCAAGGATCTCCATTTCAACTAACTCAAGATCAGAATTATATTGAAATATTTCCAATTCATACCGCCCTTTAAGCTGATCCGTTTCAAGATTGTATTTTGCATTCAAAGCAGTCAATTGGTCTTCAATCACTGATATCTTATTGTTGAACGTTGTAAAATCCGGTGTATAGGATATATCCGAAAGGCTGTCCATACCTGTTATTCTTGTTTTTTCAAGCATAACAATACTTTCCATCTCCACCTTCTCGGTACTAAGAACACGGGTGTTTTTTTCAAACTCAGTCTGAAGGATACTAACCGAATTATGAAAATTTATTTCCGATCTTTCTATCTGTTTTTCGATTTGCAGTTTTTCATTGATCAGCTTATCATAACTCAGTGCAAGATCAGGTCTTTCAACCTCAAGCAATATATCTCCGGAATCTACTACCTGTCCTGGTGACACATAAATCTTCCTTACCAAAATTGGTTTTCTGTAACTTATTGCTGTAACCTGGCTTTCAACCTGGGCAACCATAGCATCATTACCTCCCTTATAATTAATTGAATAGGTTATAAGTACAATAACAACTACTATCCAGACACCATGCAATAAAAACCTCTTTATCATAGTCGTATCCTTACTTCATTTTTATCGATCCTTGCATTCAGAATTCCATCAGTGTTAATTAGTTTGTGGTAAAGTTCGTCACTCACTACATTTTTTTTCAGTTTCACTACATACCTCCTTCTCTGATTGACCTCAACATTTCTTTGCATATTTAATTCCACAGACTTACAATAAAAATTCAGAACATTCTCAATATCTTTAAAACTGGTATTTTCAGCAACATCAATTGTTAGTTCGTAATCGGATCCAGGGAATGCTCCATATTTCGAAAAGCTTAGCAAAAATGCAGTAATACAAAACACTACCGTTCCGGCAATAGCAATTGAATAACCATAAACGCCGGTGCCAATTCCAATAGAAATACCAGCAAACATGAATATGATATTCCTTGGATCACTAATAAGGGTTCTGAACCTGATTATTGCAACGGCTCCTATAATACCAAAACCAACAGCAAAATTATCGCCAACCGCCATCATTATCATACACGTAACAATCGAGCTGAGTACAATGGCCTGAAAAAGGTGATTCGGGAATATACTACCTTTATAAGTTGCTTTATAAGTAAATGCAATTACAGAACTTAACACAAAGGAAAGTAGCAGTGAAAAAATCGCAACTTCAAATGAAGGATATTCGTAATATCCTGTGCTTTCAAAAAGGTCTTCTAACATTTTTCAATCTGATTATTGGCAAATATAGTTACTTTAACTGTTAAATTCTTGTAATCACTTGTAATACATCTATTCTGAAGAAATTAAAAAGTCTCATTAAAGAATTAGTAAAAGGCTTCGAAAACGATTTCGTTATGACTCAACAGCAGAATAACGATTTGTAGGGTATTAGAAACCACATATCCTGTCGCATGACCTTAGTGATTAATAAACAAACTATTTGGAGCCTTATTTTTTATCTGTATATTTGAACCCCAAATAACAAATTGTTATCAAATTAATTGAAGCTATAATTAATCTAATACTCTTCCCAGATGTCGGAAAATACACCAACTACAAGTTAATTGTTGTTTGCCATAAATAAATGATTTTTAACAATAATCATAATTAATAAACCAAACCACATCACAATGAAAAAACTATCATATGTTTTGATCCTAGCATTAGCATTTAATATACTAAATGCCCAGTTTTCGATGATATCACACAAAGAAGCTTTACAGGTTAAAAATTCAATTCTGCTTGTTGCTTTTGAGGAGGAAGATCCAAAAAAAGTTTCAAAATTGTCGAATAAAAAAGAAACAACTTGAGAAATACGCTGATAATATAGAAAAATAGTCAATAATATCACTGTATTATTAAAGCAGCCTGAATAAGAATCTACATATGAGAAAGCTAAGAGTTCTTTATACGTTTTACAGATCATTTACAGCTATTGGCTTTCTTATAACTTTATCCTGCCTGAGTATTGTCTATCTTAATGGCATTAATACCTTTGTTTATGTATTTTGGTTAAAGATCATTACCAGTGGAATAATTATTTTATTCATAAATAGTTATAAACGTAAAGAGTTCTATTATTACAGTAACCTGGGTTTTTCTAAATCAAAACTCTGGCTGATAACTTTGGGCTTTGACATTTTTGTGTTTATGGTATTACTGATAATTATACAATACTACTCATGAAGAATCTCCTTGAAACAGACAGTGTAATGCTCGAATTTGGTTCAAAGAGAGTTTTGAATGATGTATATTTAAAATGTGAAACAGGAAAAATATCCGGGCTTTTGGGTTTGAATGGTTCTGGAAAGACCTGTTTATTAAGAATTATTTATGGTAACCTGAAGAGCAGTGAGAGTTCGGTAAGAATAAACGGTAAGGCCCTGTTAAACAACTTCAGATCACCGAAACTTATCAGATATCTTCCCCAGTTTAACTTTATTCCGGATTCACTAACTTTAAAAAGGGTAATTAAAGATTTTGGTGTTGATTATAACCGATTTATTGAAGATTTCCCTGATTTCAGAAAGTACTATCATACACGATTATCAAAACTATCAACAGGAGAAAGAAGAATTGTTGAAATATATGCAGTTTTAATGTCTGATTCGATGTTCTGCATGCTTGACGAACCATTTTCACATATAATGCCTGTACATGTGGAAACAATAAAATCTCTGATCAATGAAGTTAAGATACACAAAGGTATCATTATAACCGACCATCTTTACTCTCATGTAATGAACATTGGTGATTATGTGTATTTGATAGTTGATGGCTGTATCGCACCAATATCATCATACAATGATCTGGAGTTATATGGGTATGTGAACAATGTTCAGAGTTAATTATGTTGGTTTATAAATTAGAGATACAGTTGCAAAACCAGAATTAACTATTACTTTGATTGACTACTACCTTCGAATTTGAAGAATCAGTCCGTAAGTATAAACGATGTTTTTTCCGACAAGTCTCAGTAAATACATTACGGACATATTGTTTATCTCCTGCTTACATCAATCTCAATACCTGATTTATTATCGAATTTATTCAATCTGTACTTAAAGGTAAGCATGGCATACCTGCCGATGGTATTCGATTGACGTTCCAACTGGTAGTTCATCTCCGTTATTCTTTCAACCCCCTTATTCTTATCAAGTATATCAAATAATTCCAGGCTTATTACACCACGCCTGTTCCTGAGAAAATACCTGGTAAACTCAGCTTTAAGTAATGGTACTGTGATGGAACTTCCGAATGATTCTTCATCATATCTGCTGAGATCAGCAGTTAGCGAAAAATGCCAGTTATCATTTGGTGTAAACACAACATCGGTAAATACAACAGTATTGTAATAAACCTTATTAAGCGATTCCTGACGCGAATAATTAGCATCTGTTATACTTATTGACCCTCCAATACTAACATCTAATTTCTCGTTTTTACGATTACTAAAACTAACAAACAGCGAGTGGACAAAGTTTGTATTAATATTCTCTTCACCGTTTACCATGCTTAAACCCTGGTTCCATGTTTCGTTTAGCCGGGCGTTAAAATCCAGTCCCAGCCATTTAATTGGTGTTGAAAAATCAAAACTTCCGTCCATTCTGTAATCATGATCTACATTTATAAGGGTATTTACCTCTGAGAGATCAGGATTTACCATTCTGGACCAGTTTATCTTATCAATTGTATAAGATGAATTAAGGCTTGCAAAGATCGAAGTAAAGGAGAACTGATCAAAATATATCCAGTTTAACTGAAGACCATGACTATATTCCGGTTTTAGATTTATATTTCCGGAATGTATGACAAGAGGGTTTATATTATTCTCTACAGGAAGCAACTGGTTTGCAGTTGGAGAAATTACTGAAGAGTTATAATAAACCCCAAACTGACGTCCTGTTCCATACTCGTAGTGCCATGAAAACTGTGGTACAAAATATACTTTATTTGTAGTTACATCAGGTCTATCATTCAATAAGTTCTTTAACATTGATTTCTCCACACCTGCAGTGAAACTCAGGTGGCTTTTTCTGGTATTACGTTTCATTGAGATTCCTCCTCTTATCCACAAGTATTCTTTAGTAAAATCAGGACTAAGAGAGTCAATAATATTTTCACCATCAGGTGGTGTTCCCTGTGTACGATGTATTTCATCCTGAACACCTCCCCCGCTAATAAATGGCACTCCATACCATCGTTTCCCCAGTTTTCTGGTAACCGATGTAGTTGCTGAATATTTTACCAGTTTGTTTTCTTCAGTCAGATACCCTTTATACAAACTACTGTCCGGAGGATTATAAAAATCTGTCCTGTTAACCCAGTTATTATCTGACTTATCATGACTCATAATCATATTTCCCTTCAATTTGAGTAATCTCCACTTACTATCCCATTTTTTTAAATATGATACCGCCAGTTTACCTCCATATTTATCAGCTTTATCATTTGTGATGTTTACAAGACTATTAATCGGAATATCGCCAACTGAGCTAGTTGAGTTAAGCAATGCTTTCGCTGTTCCTGTACTATAATTTACACCTCCGTTAAGAACCAGATTTTGAGTGGAATCAATCCTGTTTCTCCAGCCAAAATTTATTCTGTGCGCCCGGTTTGTAGTCTCTTTGTCAAGATCATCATCCTTTATTGATGTTCCGGCATCAAAAAAATTATTGGTAACGGTATTCTGCTGAAGGTCTTTATTAGCACCGCTACCCAGATAAGAAATATTAAACCTGTTGTCCTTTTTAGCTTCATATGTAAAGTTTGCCCCGGCAGCTCCCGATGTAACCAAACCATCAATGCCCTGTCCAAAATCTATGGGAAGATCATCATCACTGGTAATCGTTATCTGACCACCACCGCTCATTAAACTCTGTAATCCACCGTTAAAGTCCATATAATCGCGAAACGAAAAACCGTATTTATTAACATTGTTCAGCATTGCCAGTGCAGCAAACTGATGTGTTCTGGTAAAACGGTAAACCTTAGCTCCTGCCTGATATTTCCCGTCAGTTCCAATTCCAGCCCTAATATCACCAAAAACAGCACTTTTCCTGCCATCCTTTAGAATCATATTTATAGTTTTGGAATATGTACCATCTTCAATACCCGTGAGTTCTGTTTCATCTGATTTTTTGTTATAGACCTGGACCTTTTCAATGGCATCTGCAGGCAGGTTCTTTGTGGCAACCTGTGGGTCGCTGCTAAAAAACTCTTTACCATCTACAAGCACTCTTTGTACATTTTCTCCCTGGGCCTTTATATTACCTGCCCTGTCAACCTGCACACCAGGGAGCTTTTCCAGCAATTCTTCAGCTACCGCATCTGGCTTTACCTTATATGACCCGGCATTGTATTCAATGGTATCTTTCTTAATGGTAAAAGGAACCCGCATAGCATTAACTTCCACCTCAGAAAGCTTAAATTCAGCGGGTTCCATCACAATTGAACCTAATGAACTACCATCGTTCAGTGGAATATCAATGCTTCTTTCATGATTTTGAAAACCCATAAACGATGTTTGCAGTATGTAGTTACCTTTTTGAATATTTTTGATTTCAAAGTACCCCTGCTGATTCGAAATACTATAATATTCCATTGTTGAATCAGCAGGATTTAGTAGTACAGCAGTGGCATACAACAAAGGGTTGCCTTCATTATTAAAGAGGTATCCTGACACATTGCTGTTTTGAGCAATCGCAGAAAAGCAGGTAAACACTAATACTGCTAAAAGTAGTTTTCTCATTTGTTATACTAATATTATTGGGAAATTGTCATTATAACTGTCTGTGCTCCTTCTACAGCTCCATCTTCTCCCATTTCTTTGGTTTTTTCTTCCACAATTGCCATGTACTTTTCTTTTGATACTTTTTTCCCTTTTTTGGGCTTCTGAAGTTTGCTTTCATCAACACTTTTCAATTCAACCGAACTGGCAATAATACTCCTGTCACCATTGTCGGCTTCCATTGCAAGAACAAGACCAGGCAGGTTTGCATAATCTCCGGGACCACTTGAAACGGGTATGGCAGGAGTAAACCAAACTTTTGTTTCCTTTTCGCCATCTGTTTTAACAGCTTCCTGACAGGGATAATCAAGAATCATTTTCTGATTACCGGTAAGCTTCCACTCATCTGATTCATAATCAGATTCAATTAGAAATACACGGGTCATGAACTCTGTCTGTTCAATCATTTTTTTATCCTTCAGATCACGCCAGACTATATTTTCAGGCTGACTTATCATGATCTGAACAGATCCTCCTTCTGACTCTTCTTCGATGACCGCATCGGTATCATTAAGATATTCATATCTTGATACGTCTTCGTTAAAATACAAAACTGTTGCGGTTTTGTTTTCGGTTGGAAGCATTGCCTGCATTTCCGGTGTCATATTTTCAAGCTGAATATCAAATTTAATTACTTCCTCATATACAACAGTTCCTTCATTATTACTGCTTTGAGTGAATCCTGCAATTGCAGTTAATGTGATCAACATTATTAAATAAGTTCTTTTCATCTTCTGGATTTTAATTTTATTACAAATAGTTTATCATGCCAAAAATAGATAGCGAAATATTGTCCATAAGTTAATGGCAGGCCAATTAAGGTTAATTAAGGTTAATTGATTGAAAATTAACCATGTTTAATATACATTTGCAGCCTGTTACATGAATACAAAGAACCGAAATAAACTCTCAACCATGAAAGGATTGATGATAACAAGCCAGTTATTATTGACCTTCTTTCTGGGTTATTGGCTATTTACTCAATATGATGAACAAAAACAGTTGCTCACAACCGAAATGGAGCGGGGATTAAGGTTAGCGGAAAATGAAGTGATTGATTCATTGCTTGCTACAAGGTATATTGATCCGTTTTTAAGTGATACAGGTAATTTTACACTTGTTATGTTTGACTCAATGGACATAGCACCTGGTGATTATCCAATGGAATTTGGTATTAATACGGATTCTGTTCAACATGTTACGATGCAGATATCAGCTGATTATATTGATGAGGATAAGGACAGTAACATTGCTGAAACAATTAAGATGATTGAAAGTACAGGCAGACTACCTGATGAAAAGATTCGGTCAACAATAACGGTTCAGGCAAAACAGGATTCAGGTAATCATATCCTGATGCAGGGAGTAAAGATGCTTATAAATACCGTTGGAAAGTTTGATATTGAAAAAGGCAATGTTTATACATATTTTACAGAAGACATAGATTCTGTGATGCTACAACGGATATTTAATAAATTCGTTAACACTAATTTTAACGGACTGACAACTGATTGGAAAATTGAAGATCGAAACCTTAGCAATGGTAAGAAAATAAACGGTATTTTCATAAGAAGTAATCTGTACGAAGATTCTTTAGGTATGAAAATCGGACATTATAACCTGTACATAATAAAAACCATATTTCCACAAATTATATTTGCTACTATTCTGCTGTTAATTACATCTGTTGCCTTTCTGATGGCTTACCGAAACCACAGAAACCAGCAAAAACTTATCCTGCTAAAAAATGATTTTATTTCAAATATTACTCATGAGTTAAAAACACCGGTATCTACAGTAAAGGTAGCGCTGGAAGCATTATTGGATTTTAATCTTCGCGAAAATCCTGATCGCACGAGAAAATACCTGGAAATGGCAAGAAATCAAAACAACAGACTTGACATTATAGTTAACCAGGTTTTGAATAGCTCTGCATTTGAAAACGGGGGAGATTTTCTTGTAAAATCAAAGATCAACCTGGTAGTCTTAATAAAAGAAGTTCTATCAGGTATGCGATACCGTTTTACAGAACTGCAGGCCTCGGTCGGATTCTCTGAAACCTCGGATGATATTATAATTGAAGCTGATAAATTTCATCTTCAGGGAGTTATTACAAACTTGATTGACAACAGTTTGAAATATAATAATAACATTCCGGAAATTAATATTGGGCTCACTAAAAGTGAAAATAGTATTATAATTACTGTTGAAGATAATGGTATTGGTATACCAACTGAATATACCGGCAAAGTATTTGAAAAGTTTTTCAGGGTACCAACCGGAAATGAGCATAATATCAAAGGATTTGGTTTGGGATTGAATTACGCTGCTTTAATAGTGTCATATCATAAAGGAAGTATTAAAGTTGAGAACGGGGACAGGCAAGGTTGTGTTTTTACAATAAAATTGCCGGTTAGTTAATTAACTTATGAATCGTAGGATATTATATATCGAAGATGAACCTTTTTTGGGCAGGATTGTTAAAGAAACTCTCGAAAGCCAGGGATATGAAGTAATTCTGATTGCTGACGGTGCACTCGTAATGAATGCCTTCAATAATTTCATTCCTGATATTTGTATACTCGATGTTATGTTACCACATGTTGATGGTTTTACTCTTGGGGAGCAGATACGCAAAAGATATCCTGACCTGCCAATAATATTTGTAACTGCAAAAATTGAAACAGACGATTTGATAAAAGGTTTTGAGAGTGGAGGAACTGATTATATCAGGAAGCCATTCAGTACGAGAGAACTTATTGTTCGCATTGAAAATCAGTTAAATATTATTGAATCACGTAAAAAAACAGGTGATTTCACCAACCATGCAATTGATCTGGGCTGTTACACTTTCTACCAACATAAATATGAACTTCATAACGATAGTAATATCAGGAAGTTATCCAGTCGGGAATCAGAAGTACTTTTGATGCTTGTACAGAACAAAAATCAAACCATCAACAGGAAAACACTCCTGAAGGATATCTGGGGTGATGACTCATATTACAACTCAAGAACCCTTGATGTCTATATTCGGAAACTAAGGAAGTACTTTTCTGATGATCCGGAAATTCAGATAATAACACTAAAGGGTAAGGGGTATCATTTT
>JANQGJ010000037.1 GCA_028277395.1 Bacteroidales bacterium
CTCACAATTAAGAGTCTCTTTATCAATTACTGTTGGCTGAAAACTACATTGACATAAAATAACAACACAACAACAAGTTAGTAATGTTCTCATAGTTCTTTATTTTTATTTAATTTCCATTCATTCAAATATGGATTATATTAGCAGGCATTCTTTTTTGAAATGAATTATTGTTAACAATGAAAATTTATTATCAAATCAATCCTGAATCAGAGGATGCATTTTACCATCTATTAACAAACTATCATTTAGGCCAAGAAACATAGAAGTCATTTTTCTTTTGGTTGCTACTTTGAAGAATGCAACATTCCCTTTTATTGGCTGATTAAAAAGTTTGTTAATAGTTTGCCTGCTAATTTGATTAAATCCCATAATAAATACGTACAACTTATCATTATTACTTGTATCTGACTCTAAGAAAGCTTTAGTCAGAACAACAGATGGAAGCTCTATTAGATTATCGGTACTATCAGATAAAAGAAATTTTATATTGTTGAATGCTATGTTTGAAACACTCTCACAAGCTTTGGTTTTAATAAATGGAGTGCTATCAGTGAACATAAAAAGCCTATTTCCAGAATCATTATATACAACATTCTTACCATCATCATGATTAAAGGCGATTGCATAAACCCCTCCAATTTTACTGGGCATTATAAATTCATCATGATTACCTATACCTTTTATTATTTGATATTTTCTTTTCGAACTATCTTTACACAATACTAAAATTTCATCAATGTGATCTTCGATACCTTTAGAATCTTTGTAGTTGTTAAATACAACAAAATCATTATCTAAAAACTGAAATCTGTATCTCATTCCACTTTTAGTTGTTAGCAATAAAGATGAATTTAGGTTTTCACAGGAAAATTTCTCACGGATAAACGATTCCCAATTATCTGAAAGTTTTATTTCATAATGAATAGTGTCTTTAGTAAAACATACTCTGATGTTGTTACGAAAAAGAGAAAACCAATCTCCGGTTAGACAATTACAATTAAAGTATTCGTCTTTATTAAAAGTGCTGCTACAACCTTGAATAGTAAATATTGATAAAATATATAAAAATATCACTACCATATTTATATTAATATATGTCTTTTTCATAAACTGTTATCCATCGTTACTATCCCACGAATTTTTATACGGATTAAAGGAACATGTCGGCATCCGATAATATTCTCCATTATTCTTTTTAAGTATTTCTCCAATATTGTAACACATGTATCGGTATTGACAGTCTTTACATATTGTAATTGTATCATTTGAGATTTTCCCTTGTTCTTTAAATGCTGAAGTCCTAATAATATCGATAAGTGAATCTTTACATAAGTTGCCATGATTCTTATTATGACTAAAGTAATTCTTAATGTAATTATTGCTTTGAGTTCTCGTGTCGATATTCAATACAATAATAACGTTTAGTACAATAGGTAATTATTTCAAAATGTTCGGTTAAGTTTAGTATTGCAACGAGTGGTATTAATTTCACAATGAGTGGCTACATATCAGAATGAATGGTAAGCAATCCCAATTTATTTAATAAATATTTAACATTTCGCCGAGGGATTTGTAATTGAATTTCATCGATCAAAATTACTTTTGGGATAGGCTTTCGTATAATTTGAGTGCAATTATATAGATTTATAATGTGTTTTCTGCTAATACGGTAAAAGTTGTCACCAGTAAGCTGTTCTTCAATTCTTTTCAGCAAACAAGGTATTATTATCCTGTTATTCGTAATTGTATAAATAATTGTTCTCTTTGAATCGGCTTCACAGTAGATAATGTTTTTCCTATTGATCTTAAAGAAAAATGTATTACGACAATTTATTATTAAAAAAGTACTCTTTCCCATGTCAAAATATTATCTACTTCATGTAAATAATATAATCAAGTATGATTTAAGGTTTGAATATCAGCTTATCTGAAATTATTTTACTACTAATTACAAATTTGGGAACTAACAGCGAAACACTATTAACTTTCGACGTTACAAATGCGTTACTAAATCGAACACTGCATTACAAAAGTGTTACTAAATTGATTTTTGAGAGGTTTTTTGGCTGAAACAACCATCAGAGTCAATTTACAAATGCTTTTTGCAAGCTCTGGCTCAACCATAAACAGAATAATAGAATTTTAGGTAATGATTTACAACTATCAAGAAAGGCAATAAAATTGAGTCCGACAAATCTCTTTAAAATAAGGGGTTTTATTTTGATAGTAACTGTTGACCTGACAGTGTCAGGTTAAGTCGTGACCAATAAATATTATAACAATGAAAATTTAACTGGCAGTGTCATTAATATCCTTGTTGGGATAACATTTTGATTATTAATATCGAAAATTAAACACTGAATGATGGTAATTAGTACTTTTGAATTATCAATATGAAATAATTGTGAACAACGAGCTTTATAAATATAATGAACCTATTAAATCTGATTATAGTAACCTTTCCAGAAATGAACTGGAATTCAGATTACATACATTTATAACTCATCTTCTGGAGAACGATTTTGAAAAACTGTGTAATATGATCTACCGACATGATGTTGATGAAGTTAAGTTTGGAAATGCATTGAAATTACCTGATGTTGATCAACAGGCATGGAAAATCACACATCTTGTAATTGACAGAGAAATGGAAAAAATTAAAATGAGAGAAATGTATAAGGCATATAAACAGGAACAAAATAGGAAAACACTAGAACAAACTGATTAATGGACTGGAATACAATAGCTTTTGCGTTTGGTTTAACACTTTTCGCCGGATTATCAACAGGAGTTGGAAGCGCTATCGCTTTTTTTGCAAAGAAAACCAATACAGGATTTTTATCGCTTGCTTTGGGCTTCTCAGCAGGAGTGATGATATATGTGTCGTTTATTGAAATATTTGTAAAAGCGAATGTAGAACTGGCATCGGAACTTGGTGAGAAACAAGGATATTGGGCAACTACAGCTGCCTTTTTCGGGGGGATTCTTTTTATAGCAATAATTGATAAGTTAATCCCTTCGGTTGAAAATCCACATGAAATTCATAAAGTTGAAGAAATGAATAGCGAGGCACCACAAAATCCTAAAAAGCTTATGCGGATGGGGCTATTTACAGCATTGGCTATTGCTATTCATAATTTTCCTGAAGGCCTTGCAACTTTCACTGCAGCATTAACTGATCCACATCTGGGTATTGCAATTGCAGTGGCAATAGCTATCCATAATATACCCGAAGGTATTGCTGTTTCAATTCCTGTTTATTATGCTACAGGTAGTCGTAAAAAAGCGTTTTGGCTTTCTTTGGTGTCAGGATTGGCAGAGCCTGTTGGTGCCCTGGCAGGGTTTTTATTATTAATGCCATTTTTAACTCCTGTTGTTTTTGGAGTTTTATTCGCCGGTGTAGCAGGAATAATGGTATTCATTTCACTTGATGAGCTGTTACCGGCAGCAGAAGAGTATGGAGAACATCATCTGTCTATTTACGGACTCATTGCCGGAATGGGAGTAATGGCCATCAGCCTGTTATTGTTTGCATAAGGAAACAAAAAAAGAGGCTGTCTCAAAAGGTTTTTGTATTCGGGTAGGTGCCCGAAAGATTTTCCAAATATGGAAATCTACAGCACATAACCTTTACTTTTGAGAC
>JANQGJ010000051.1 GCA_028277395.1 Bacteroidales bacterium
AAAAGTAATACTCTTTTTTAAATTGACAAAATAATTTTATAAAAAAATACCACTTTTTTTATCTAATCCGGTAACTGCCTTCACTTCAACTAATTCCCCATTATTACTATTATACAATAACAGATCCCAAAATCAGAATGCAGATACTCAGTTTATCCTATGAACTCCCCCGCTTTTTGCGAGCGGCAAAAGTAGAATACTTTTCTTACATAACAACACTTTTTATTAAAAATTTTTAACACTTTTGTAATTTTGTTTGTATTGTTTTGATTGGTAATATTTTATGTGAAGAATATTTTTTGAGATTTGTTTTTTGTTTTGCCCAAGGCTTTTCGCAGAACATATGTTTAAAGTATCATCCCCTTGTAAACACTAAGTTTTCTTGCGTAGATAGACCATAATTGTAATAATATCCTTCTATATTGAATAGTTTTAATTCTTCAGGATCATTAATTCTGTTCTTGATTATATAGTTTGCCATTATTCCTCTCATTTTCTTCGCATAAACGCTTATGACCTTGTATTCACCGTTTTTATTGTCTCTGAATTCAGGCGTAATTATCCTTGTTTTTATTCTTTTCGTTTCGATGGATCTGAAATATTCATTCGAAGCAAGATTTACAATTACATCATTTGAGGTTTCTTTGATGGTTTTCAGTATTCCGGAAGTTATTTTCGTTTTCCAGAATGCATACAAATCTTTGTGATTGTTCACAGCTAATTTTGTAGCTATCTCTAACCTATACGGTTGAATGAGATCAAGAGGTTTTAGTATTCCATATAAACCAGATAATATTATCAGATGATTTTGAGAGTATAACATATCCGATTCTGACAATGACTCTACATCTAACCCGGTATAGACATCACCTTTAAATGATAATATTGCCTGTTTTGAGTTGGTGAGATCATGTTTTTTATTCCAAAACTGGAATTTGTCATATGTTTGTTGGGCAAGATTGTTGCTTATTACCATCTTTTCTTTCAACTGGTCAAGGTTAAACTTCCTGACTAATTTAACAAGTTGATAGCTATTGGATAAGTATTTGGGTTCCGAGAATTCATGTACTCTTGTTCTTGTTTCAGTATTAATTGTTTTGGAGGGAGAAAGTAATATTAACATGTTTTCTGGTTTAATAGTTTTATATCTGGGATTCTACCTGAAATGGTTTATGGCTTGCTACATTTAATTACTACAAATGGTATTGTTAATTTAAATGACCCTTCGATTTCAGATTTTCTGTTTATTTCCTTTTCAATTTGTTGAAATACTTTTTTTCGTTCTTTGGGGTATAGTATTTCCATCCAGCTTTCAAGAAAAGCCAGTTTTATGAAATAATGATTTAGCATTGATGTTCCGTCATTGAATCTATATTCAAACTTATGTGATTCAATATCATCAATGTTAAAACCACTTTTGATGAGTAATGAACTTAATTCATTCAGGGGTTTTCGTTTATGATATATATGTTGTTCAAGGCTTTCTATTTCTGGTTCCATACCATTATTATAAAGTACCTCTTTAAATATATCATAAAACTCATACATGGTTTTTTCAAGGTTTACAGTTAGTATAAACTGTCCTCCGTTTTTAAGTACCCTGGCACATTCCTTAAGTGCAATCTCAGGATTTAGCACATTGTTAATACCGTTGTTGCTGATAATCAGGTCTGTTGAATCATTTTTTAGTGGTATATTTTCCGCTTTTCCGGTAATTAGCTCAACGTTGTTTATATTATATGCTACAAGTTTTTTATGAATTCTGTTTATTCCTTTTTCCCATGGATCTAAACCTGTAATTTTACATGTATCTCCCATACGCATGGCTACTTCAATAAGGGGGAAACCGGTCCCACTTCCAATGTCAAGGATTGAAATGTTTTTCCTGAATTCTATTTTGTCAAGTAGCTTTAGTCCGAAAGGTGCCGACCAAAATGGCATTTCATCTAAAAACTCAATCACTTTGTCAGAGTTTATATCGATTTTGCTGTTGAGATAGTCAGACATATTATTATGCTTTTACTTTAGTTTGAAGTGGCAATATGCGTTGTTTCATAACAATGAATCGTGATTTATATTGTATTGCAAATATTGATGTTACAAAAATATGGAATTAAGTAAAAAATCCATTGATTTTATACTTTACGACTTCATATTATTCAATGACTGTTTTCACTAAACCAATTGTAATATTGGACTTATATTTTTATAAACGTTTGCATTTCAGTTTAAAATGTAGTATGTTTGAAAAATAAACAAGTAATCCGGCAAGTTTGTTCGGATCATTCAAAGACCACTATACATATTTTTTATTTGATTTCTTTAACCTTTAAAGAAATGAAAAACGAATTATTCAAGATACTTGATGCTCTGCAAACAGGCATTATAATAATTGATCCAAGATCACACAGGATTATTATGGCAAATCCTTATGCCTGTGCACTTATTGGGATTTCAAAACAAAAAATACAAGGTAAATACTGTCATGAGTTTATTCACTTTAGTGATATCGGTAAGTATACCATTGCTGACCTGGGAGAGCAAACAAAATCGATGGAATCTGTTGTTTATGGTAAGGGAGGAAAAGAAATCCCTGTACTAAAGACTACTCTTTCAATAACAATTGATAATAAAGATTACCTGCTTGAAAGTTTTACGGATATCTCAAACGTTAAACAGATTCAAACTCAATTGAAAACTGCATTACAAAAATCGCAGGAATCGGATAAACTTAAAACAGCATTTCTTGAAAATATGTCGCATGAATTGAGAACTCCTCTTAATGCGATTATGGGTTTTTCCAACCTGCTAGTGAATCAGGCACTACATGAAGAAGAAAAAAAAGAATATTATAAAATAATTGATAATAGTGGTAATGAGTTGCTTGGTATTGTTGATTCAATTCTTGACCTTGCTTCACTTGAATCGAGACAGTTATTTAGCCAGATATCATCGTTCAACCTTAACATGTTTATGAGAGATATCAAAGAAATGTATAATTGTGATGATAATAACAAGGTTAAAATAAAGGTCCATATTAAAACAGAAAATGAAAACCTGAAAGTTTTAAGTGATCAGAGTAACTTAATTAAAATACTTTCCAAACTGATTTCCAATGCCGTTAAATATACAGATGAGGGTAGTATTGATATAGGATACTCTGTTATATCCATGGATGATGAGGAAATGATATTACAGTTTTATGTAAAGGATACCGGTATTGGGATTCCCGAGGATAAACAGGATTTTGTTTTTCAGAAATTTAATAAAATACAGCAAGACAGTAAATTATACAGAGGTGTTGGACTTGGTTTAACAATTGCCAAGAGAATGGTGGAAATGCTTGGTGGAAAATTATGGATGGAGTCAAAAGTTGGTAAAGGATCAGTATTTTATTTCACTGTTCCATGCCAATATACATCGGGTGGTAAAATTAACAAAGCCAGGGATGTCAGTAAAATCAAAAAATACGACTGGGTGAGTAAAACCATCTTAATTGCAGAAGATTCAGAATCAAACTTTCAATTGTTAAGATCAATTTTAAGGAAAACAAATATTAATATTATTTGGGCTAAAAATGGTAAAGAAGCTTGTAACGAAGTGCTTCACAAGAAAAATAAAATAGATATAATCCTGATGGATATTCAAATGCCGGTGATGGATGGACTTGAAGCAACACGGCATATTAAGAATCATAAAAAAGAACTTCCGGTAATTTTCCAGACAGCATTTGCAAGTAAGAAAGACAAGGAAACAGGAGAGTTGTATGGAGGCGATGATTACATTGTTAAACCAATTATTCCCGGAACTTTATTAAATGTACTAACAAAATTTGCGAACTAACAATAACTACTTGAACTATAAAAAAGTACCATATAAACTACTGGTTGGATTGAGCGAGCTTCTTGAATTGAAAACAGGGATTTATTTTCCACGAAAGAGATTTAAAGAGTTGGAAAGTAAATTACTGAGAATGACATCCCAGCTTGGGTATAAATCTTTTGAAGAACTGCTTAGTTATTTTTTTACCACCAAATTAACAGATGATGACATCAAACAACTTGCGTGTCACTTCTCTGTTACCGAGACTTATTTTTACAGAAGCCCGGAATATCTAAGGGTAATAAATGAATTGATGCAGTCAAGATATAACAAACAACGTTTAATAGAAAACAGGACACTAAGGATATGGTGTGCAGGATGCTCAACAGGAGAAGAGCCATATTCGATAGCAATACATCTGCTTGATACAGTAAAAGATATTAAAGACTGGAATATTACAATCCTGGCTACCGATATAAATCCAGAGGTATTAAAAAAAGCCAGGAATGGCTTGTTTTCGCACTGGTCGTTCAGGAGTACTCCGGACTGGGTGATCAGGAAACACTTTACAAAACATAACAGTACACATCTTTCAATATCACCACAAATAAAAGAAATGGTTACCTTTTCATATTTGAATCTTGCGGAAGATGTATTTCCTTCAATTACTAATGGAACAAATTCTGTTGATATAATTTTTTGCAGAAACGTGCTAATGTATTTTTCATACAGCCGGATCAAAGAAATAAGCAGCAGGTTTTACAAATGTCTGGTTGATGATGGTATTTTAGTAACCTCCCCCAGTGAAACGTTTCATTTTCTTACTAATGAGTTTCAGTCAGTACAATCTGATAACATTGTTTTTTATATGAAGAGCAATGAAAAGAATAAAACACGGAAGAAAAACAATGTTGGTTCCATATCATATTTTAATAATTATTTCCATGCAGATAAAGCAATGTTTGAAGATAAACCTGTAACTGTAAAGAATGGTACTAAAAAACAGTATGTGAATAAAGCAGAACTTAAAAATAAACAGGAAACTAAGGGAGATATCAATCAGGCATATATCAATGCTTTAGGATTGTTCACTGCACATAAATATGAGCATACTGTAAATGAATTGCTAACAACAAAAGAGGAGTACAGGGATAGTAAAATAAACCTGTTGCTTGCTGAGGCTTATGCCAATATGGGTTTGTTAGAGGAAGCAATAAAATATTGTCGTATTGCAATAAATTTAGACAAACTGAACGCCAGACAGTATTACCTGTATGCAACAATTCTTACTGAAACCGGAGAACCGGAAGAAGCTGTTAAACAGTTAAAAAGATCAATATATATCAATCCTGATTTCATACTATCACATTATCTGCTGGGCAATCTTTATTTGCAAATGGGAAGCAAAAACATAGCCATAAAGAGTTTTAATAATGCCCTGAGATTGCTTGGAAAATTAAAAAAAGAAAATGTAATAGATGATTCGGAAGGAATTACTGCTGGCGGGTTAGGTGAGATTATCAAACAGAATATGGAGAATTTGAAAACATGGGATACACAAATTGTAAATATTAATTACTGAAAATACAAATATATTGTTTTAGTAACAGAGATAATGACGGGTATTAGAAAAATAGTAGTGTTTTCGGTTGATGACAGGCGTTTTGCTTTGTATATGCAAAATGTTCAAAGAGTCATACAGGCAGTTGATGTAGTGAGTATTCCCAGGACACCAGAATATGTTCTTGGTATTATAAACTATCATGGTGAGTTATTGCCTGTTATTAATATCAGAAAAATTTTCCAGCTAAATGAAAAGGATATCGATCTTAACGATAAATTCATGATAGTTAAAAGTTCAATGCGAACCATCTCTCTGTGGGTTGATAGTATTGAGGATATTATAGACATTGATGAAGAGGATATTGTGAAGTCTGAAAAAATAATGAGGGGGATAAAATATGTTGATGGCATTTTAAAATTTGAAAACGGTATGATCCTGCTACATGATCTTGATCAGTTTCTTACAATTGAGGAAGTCGGGCTTCTTAAACAGATATTAAAAGAGATTAGTGATAAGGGAAAATCAAAACCTAATGTAAAGAAAAGAAATCAAGGTAAAGCCAAACAGGTAGCAAAGTAGTCAGTTATCAGTATAAAAACTTAATTTGAAATGAAGGAAATAACCAAAGCAAATCCCGGTTTGTCTGAAAATAATACAAGGGAAATATTAAAAAAACGGGCGGTAAAATTAAGTAAAGAGATTGGAACTCAGGAAACCGATCTCAATATAAGAGAAGGTTTGATCTTCACTTTGGGTAATGAGAGTTTCGTTATCGAGGTTAATTATATCAATGAAGTTTTATACATGGAAAACATTGCCAATCTGCCCTGTGTACCATCAATGATTTGTGGATTGATCAATATAAGAGGGAGAATTATTGCCCTCATTAACCTTAAAGATTTTTTCAACTTTTCGGTAAATGGAATTCAGGATATGCATGATGTAATTATTGTTGAGTCCCAGGGCACTGAATTTGGACTTCTGGTTGACAGGATCATCGGAAGAACAGAAGTTAACACCTTGTCAATACAAAAGAATATTCACATAGTAAATGACATTGACGACAGTTACCTGTTGGGAGTAATGCCAAACAGATTTGTTGTACTGGACATAAAAAAGATCATTACCGATAACAGGTTAATTATTAACGAACAAGTATAATCAGAAATTAGATATTATGAAAAATTTATCAATTGGTTACAAAATAGCGTCCGCATTTGTGGTTGTGCTGATCCTGATAATTATTATAAGCTATTTTTCATTTCGAAATATGACACATTACAGGGAAAACTCTGAATGGTTGTTACACACAGAAGAGGTACTCCACGAAATTGAATCATTGCGAAGAACGTTAACGGATGCTGAAACAGGTCAGCGAGGTTTTATTCTTACCGGAAAGGATAGTTACCTTGAACCATACAATAAAGCTGTATCCCAAACACCAACGAATTTATCGATCTTACGAAATCTGACAGATGATAATAATAATCAGCAAAAACGTATTGTACGGCTGGAACAGCTTATAAATCAGAAAATGGATGAGCTGAAAATGACCATTGAGATCAGGAAAAGTGATGGATTTGAAGAAGCCAGAAAAATAGTTCTTACGGATCTTGGAAAGTCAGTAATGGACGAAATCCGGCTGATATTAAATGAAATGAAAGAAGAGGAGACTGAATTGAGAAGTATGCGTACTGAAAATACAAACAGGAGTATAAACAGATCCAAAACAAACATTATCACTGTAGCGGTTTCAGCGTTGGTTATTATAATTATTATGAGTATTTATCTTAATCGTTTAATAGCGATACCGATTCGTAAAATCAGTGGAATTTCCAAAAAAATTGCGATTGGTGATTTATCTGCACAGATTAATGTCAGTCGCACTGATGAAGTAGGGGAGCTTGCTGATTCATTCAGGATAATGCAGGATAGCATGAGATTAAAGGCAGATGTTGCAAACAAAATTGCAAAAGGAGATCTGACTATTGATTTTAAACCTGCATCCGAAAAAGATTTAATGGGAATATCATTTGCATTGATGATAAAAAATCTCAGGGCTCAAATGAATACAATTGACGAAGCAGTTAATTCCCTTACATCGTCAAGTAGTGAGATAATGACAACGGTTTCGCAACTGGCTTCAAGTGCATCGGAAACAGCTACTACGGCTTCGGAAGTTACTACTACCACAGAAGAAGTAAAGCAAACTGCAGAGGTTTCAAATCATAAGGCTCAAAATGTATCTCAAAGCAGTCAGAATGCAACAAAGATATCAATTAAAGGTGCAGAAGCAATTGAAGCTACCATAAAGGGAATGAATAATATTCGCCAGCAAATGGAGTCCATAGCAAATATAGTAGTTCAATTAAGTGAGCAAAGTCAAACTATTGGCGACATTACATCATCAGTAAATGACCTTGCCGAACAGTCAAATCTGCTTGCTGTAAATGCTTCGATTGAGGCAGCGAAAGCTGGTGATCAGGGTAAGGGTTTCGCAGTTGTAGCTCAGGAAATCAAGAGTCTTGCGGAGCGCTCCAAAGTGGCAACCGGACAGATCAGGTCAATTATCGGAGAGATTCAGAAATCCATCAGCAGTTCTGTAATGGCAACAGAAGAAGGAGGTAAAGCTGTTGAAGAAGGTATTAAGCTTTCTGAAACTTCCGGGAAAGCTATTAAAACATTGTCCGAAAGTGTTGAAAGTTCAGCAGAAGCAGCAATTCAGATCGCAGCTTCAAGTAAGCAACAGTTGATAGGAATGGAAGAAATGTCGGCGGCTATTGAAAACATTAAGGATGCAAGTATCCAAACAGCTGAAAGTATAAAACAAACTGAATCTGCTGTAGGTGATCTGCATGGTCTTGGAGAAAAACTTCAGGAAATATTAAGTCAGTACAAATCAAATTAGAATCAAGCAGGTTATAAGTCTGAGAATATAATAATCAGGTGATGGATAATAATGAAGAGTTTATAAAGCGAATTCAAGCTACATTCAGGGTTGAGGCTGAGGAGAATATCCGCAATATGACTTCAAATTTACTGGATTTGGAGAAGAAAATAAGCGATAGCCGCAGAATGGACTTAATTGAAAAAACATTCAGAGAGGTGCATAGCCTGAAAGGATCATCCAGGGCTGTTGATATGAAATCAATTGAGTCAGTTTGTCAGCCACTTGAGAGTGTTTTTGCTGTGTTAAAATCTCAAAATATTAACTTAAATATTTCAGTGCTGAATGTACTGCATCGATCAGTTGACCTCTTAAGGGACTTACTTCATGCACAGAGTGAAGATGAAATAAAGGAACACAAAAACTCCATTGTTTTAATAAAAAAATGGCTACGTAAAACTGAAGCCGGTGAAAATGTTGAAACAGAAATAGAAAAAAGTAATGGAATTGAAAGCAAACATGAAGAGTCCGTTAAGGTGGAAGAAACAAATACTGAGTCGAAAGAAGGTGTCGAAAAAGTTCGAAAAACGGTGACAATGCCGGAAATGCAATTTATGTCAGGAGCAGAAACTGAAAAACGACACAATATCATTTCCGATAACATCAGAGTATCCACTGCAAAACTGGACGAACTTTTATTCCAGGCTGAAGAAATGCTGTCGCTCAAACTTTCTTCACAACAGAGAATGAATGATATTGATGTAATTTCTGATAAGATCAGAATATGGGAAAAAGAGATTAATATAGTTTATCCGGTAATAAGAAAATTGAAAGCGAACTTTGAGATTAATGACGCGGACCATGAGTTAACCATAAATGAAAAACGTATAAGAAGAGTAACAGGGTTTCTTGAATGGGCTGAATCACATATTAAAACTATAGAAGGAGATGTGCTTAATCACAGGAAAAATTTATTAAAAAATTCTTTTTCTACGGGCGCCAAGATTGATACTCTTCTGGAGGATATAAAAAAAATACTTGCCGTACCATTTTCTGTTTTGCTCGACAGCTTCCCCAAGGTTGTTAGAGACCTGTCACAAGATTTTGGTAAGGAAATAAATCTGAAAATAGCAGGTGATGATATGCTTATTGACAGAAGGATACTTGAAGAGATGAAACAACCTCTGCACCATATCCTTCGCAATTGTATTGATTATGGTATTGAAAAACCTAAGCTAAGACTTACAAGGAATAAGGAACTGGCAGGAAATATTACGATAAATATCGATCGGCAGGATAATAATATGGTTGAAATTATTATTGCTGATGATGGTAATGGAATTGACCTGGAAAAGCTGAGAGAAATCTACATTGAGAACGAATCACTAACAAAAGATGAAATAAAGAATATTGATAAAAAAGAACTAACAAATTATATTTTTAAATCCGGTGTATCCACCAATGAGTTTGTAACTGACATTTCAGGAAGAGGTTTGGGGCTTGCCATTGTTCGTGAAAAAATTGAACAGCTTGGAGGGTATATTACAGTTGAAACCACGAAATCAATAGGTACAAGTTTTAAAATAGTTCTTCCTTTATCAATGATTTCATTCAGAGGTGTATTAATACGGTTGGGGAATGAAAAATACATAGTTCCTACCAATAAAATCGAACGGATAATTCGCTTTCCAGTTTCCGATATTGAAGCTGTTGAAAACAGAGAAACCATCAAAATAAATAAACTTGTAATACCACTTGTAAATCTTGCAGGTATATTGGGTGTCAGTTCATCAGGTGTTAATTCCGAATTTGTTACAACTTTGGTGCTGGGATCGGATGATAAACAGGTGGGCTTTGCCATTGATGATGTAATTGAAGAGCAGGAATTTCTTTTTAAAAAATTCAATAAACATTTGGAAAGGGTAAGAAACATAAGTGGTGCTACAATTTTAGGCTGTGGAACCGTAGTGCCAATTTTAAATGCTTCGGATTTGCTGAAGTCAGCAGCAAAAGACAACCGTTCTTCACCAAAAATAATAGAAACGGGAAATGTGGAAGAAAAAGAAAACAACAGGGTATTAGTTGTCGAAGATTCAATAACATCAAGAATGTTGCTGAAAAATATCCTTGAAACTGCCGGCTACAGTGTGTCTACAGCAATTGATGGAGTTGATGGTTATACGAAACTTAAGGAAGGCGATTTTAATGCCCTTGTGAGTGATGTTGATATGCCACGTATGAATGGTTTTAATTTAACAGAAAAAGTCAGGGCAGATAAAGACTTAAATGAATTACCGGTGGTTCTGGTTACATCACTTTCAAAACGGGAAGACAGGGAGAGGGGAATTGAAGTAGGAGCGAACGCATATTTAATTAAAAGTAAGTTTGAGCAAAACAACTTACTTGATGTATTAACAAAATTGATTTGATTCTTTATGATAAAAGTATTGATAGTAGAAGATTCTGTGGTTGTTAGAGACTTCCTTGTACATATTCTTGGTTCTGATCCGGAAATACATGTTGTGGGAACAGCAAGGGATGGACTGGAAGCCATTGAAATGGTAAAAAAGAAAAAGCCGGATGTTATAACAATGGATATTGATATGCCAAGGATGAACGGTTTAGAGGCAACCCGTGAGATCATGTATTCAAACCCAACACCGATCGTTATTGTTACAGCAAGCTTTGAAAAAAAAGATGTTGATAAATCATTTGTTGCAATTGATGCCGGTGCGCTGTCAATATTGAACAAACCTACCGGGTTTTTTCATGAGAATCATACTCATGATAAAGAGGAGCTTATCAAGACAGTTAAGTTAATGTCGGAAGTAAAGGTTGTTACCCGCAGGTTGAAAAAACAACCAAAAGTAAAACCGATATCCAGGCCACCTGTTCCTAATGGTTTGGGAAAAAACAGGAAAATAGTAGCAATTGGGGTTTCAACGGGTGGGCCGCAAGTATTAAATACTATCCTGTCAGGGATCAGTAAAGACTTTAATTTACCCATACTTGTGGTTCAGCATATCCCGCCCGGATTTCTTGAAGGGATGGTATCATGGCTTAATAAGTCATCAGATCTTACAGTACAGATAGCACAAAATGACAAAACTGTTTTGCCCGGCAATGTATATTTTGCCCCGGATAGTATGCACATGGGTGTTTACAGAAATGGAAAGATATTCTTATCAAGAGACAAAACGAATTCAGGTCTTGTGCCTTCAGTTTCTTTTTTATTCAAGTCAATTGCCAGGGAATATGGTGAAAAAGCAATAGGAATATTGTTATCGGGAATGGGAAAAGATGGTTCGGAAGAATTGAACAGGATGCATGGAAGAGGAGCTTTGACAATTGTTCAGGATAAAAACAGCTCTGTGGTATATGGTATGCCCGGAGAGGCTTTAAAACTTGGTGCAGCCGATCTGGTACTAACGCCAGATCAGATAATAAGAAAACTTAATGAGGTTGTAAAAGATAAATATGTAACCGATGAACAGGTTTCAAACAGATATTAAAGGTTTTTTTCAGATGTAAATAATTTTTAAAATTATGGAAATGAATACGAAACATACAATACTTGTTGTTGAAGACAGTTTAACGCAAGCCGAAAGAATAAAGTATCTTCTCGAAAAAAACAATTATAATGTTATTGTTGCCAATAATGGTAACGAAGCAGTTAAAGAACTGGAGTCTTCAACTCCTGACCTGATAATCAGTGATATCATTATGCCTTATATGGATGGTTTTGAGTTATGCAGATATCTTAAATCGGATGGTAAACCTGCAGGCAACATCCCGTTTATACTTCTTACTTCTCAAACAAATATTAAAGATGTAATACACGGGCTTGAGGCAGGAGCTGATAATTATCTGTGCAAACCTTATTCTGAAGAACAGCTTGTAAAAAGAGTAAGCACCATTCTTGATTCAGTTGACCAGATACAGAATTCTGTTTCTGAAGAGATATCGTTTGATTTATCGCTAATCGGTGAGGAGCGTATCATCCAGGTACGACCAATGAGGTTTTTTAGTTTTCTGGCATCAACCTACGAAACTGTTATAGAAACAAATGAAGAACTTGAAAAGATCAGGGTAGAACTTCAAAATATAAACGAAAACCTTGAAGAAGAGGTAGAAAAGCGAACAAAAAAAATGTTGCTGGAAGCTACTATGCGGAAGCAGTACCAGGATGCATTGATAGAATCGGAAAGAAGTTACCGGAACATTGTAAATAATGCCTTGATTGGTGTTATGGTTTCTAATTTCAGAGGCGAAATACTACTCGCCAACGAAGCTCTGGCAGGATTGCTTGGATATGATTCGGTTGAACAACTCATGAAAATTAATACGGCAGTACTGTGTGCTGATAAAACCAAAAGGATAAAATTATTACGTCAGTTACAACAACTGGGCAAGGTGGTTAATCTGGAGTATGATTTTACAACCAAAACAGGAGATACAATAACAACCCTGATTAATGGTACTGTTGATGGAGAAACATTGTCGCTACTTATACTTGATATAACAGAGCGCAAAAAGCTGGAGCAAAGCCTTGTTGACGCCAAAGCACAGGCTGAAGAATCCGACAATCTAAAATCAGCTTTTCTGGCTAATCTTTCACATGAAATAAGAACACCGATGAATGCCATTATTGGTTTTTCAAGTTTTTTAATGGAACAGGGTATTGATGACACTGAACGACAGGAATACATAAAGTATATTCACAATTCATGTGAAAATCTGATTGAAATTGTTACTGATATAGTTGATATATCGGTTCTTGAAACTGAACAGATCTTCAGTGAATATATGGAGTGTAATCTTAACGAAGAGATGAATATCCTGTGTGACCACCTGCGAAAAAAGTACAACGAATCTTTGAAAACAATAGAATTAAAATTTGTTCCGCCAGTTATCAATTCTGCAGATATACTATTAATCGATAAAACCAATCTTATAAAAGTATTGCTCAATCTGCTTAAAAATGCCATTAAGTTTACAGAACATGGATCCATAGAGTTTGGATATAGTTTCACGGGCGGAGGTAGTTTTGTTGAGTTTTACGTAAAAGATACAGGTATTGGTATTCCTGAGAATTCGAAAGAAGAAGTATTCAAGAAATTCAGGCAACTTGAAGAAGCTCATACCAAAAAATATATGGGAACAGGTATCGGATTAAGTATTGCAAGGAAGCTTGTTGAACATCTTGGTGGTGAAATATGGTTTGATTCCGAGATAAATGTTGGAACAACATTCTATTTTACTTCTCCTGTAAAGAAATCGGGGAAGATTTATGGATCCGGATTAAAAATATCTGACCGGTTTTCCAGATCACACGACTGGAGTAATAAGAATATACTTATTGCCGAAGATCATGATTCCAATTATTTCCTGTTGAAAAAGATGCTGAGCAATACCAAAGCAAACCTTTTATGGGCACGAAATGGTAAGGAAGCTGTTGACCTGGTGCAGAATAATTCGGATTTACATATAATATTACTTGATATTCAGATGCCTGTAATGGATGGAATTACTGCAATTAAGGAAATCAGGCAAATAACTGAAAATGTACCTGTAATTGCCCAAACTGCTTATGCCTTAAACTTTGAAAAATCAGAAATCATTGAAGTAGGGTTCGACGATCTCATTACAAAGCCCATTAATTCGGATGATCTTTTGGAGTTGGTTGGAAAATTTATAAACTAGAAACTATGTCTGATAAAGATAAACTGCTAATAATTGCTGAGGATAGTGCTGCACAGGCACTGCAACTAAAACATTCTCTGGAGAATTTTAGTTTTAGAGTAAAAGTTGCTAAAAACGGGGAAGAGGTTCTTAAACTGATAGGAGAGGAAACTCCTGATATGATCATCTCCGATGTTATTATGCCGAAATTAAACGGGTTTGAGTTGTGTGTGAAATTAAAAGCCAATACAGCTACAAGGGATATTCCCATTATTCTACTTACATCACTTGTACATCCACTTGATGTTATAAGAGGATTAGCAGTTGGTGCCGATAATTATGTTCCCAAGCCTTACAATACTGAAAGACTCAGGGCAATAATTCACAAAACTCTGTACAAACATGAACTTCAGGTTCCACAATCACAGGAACTTGCAATCGATATAGATTACGAGGGGAACAAATTTAAATTTGAAACAAGTAGTGAACGTCTGATCAATTTTTTTATAACAACTTACGAAACTTCTCAGCAAAACTACAGCACATTATCTGATACCCGTAATGAACTTCTCGAAGTTAACAGAACTCTTGAACAACTGGTAACTTCCAGTACTGTAAAGCTAATAGCTGAAATCAAGGAAAAGGAAAAGAATGAGAAAATTCTGAGTGAGATAACGGATAATATGCTTGATATGGTGTTTAAAACTGATAGCAACGGCATTGTTTTATGGGCCAGTCCTTCTCATGAAAAAAATATTGGGTATTTACCTCATGAACTTGTAAACAGGTCTATGTTCGATCTTATACACCCACTAGATCGTGAAACTGTAATTGAAAAACACAACAAAGGAATTGCAGATAAAGCAGATGTACATTTTAAATACAGATATAAGCATGCAAAAGGGTATTACATATGGTTATCGGCGAAGGGCAATCCAATAATTGATGAAAAAGAAAATGTGACAGGTTATGTGTATGGCTCGCAGGATATTACAAAGCAGATGCATTTCGAAAAAGAGCTAAGAAAAGGAAAAGAGAAGGCAGAAAAAGAAACTAAACTGAAGTCAACATTTTTATCGGAGATGTCGCATGAAATAAGAACCCCGATGAACTCTATCATCGGGTTTGCTGAATTGTTAAAGGACAGTGGGTTTAATAAAGATGAGAAAATTGAATTTATTAACAACATAACTCAGAATGGTGAGAACCTGTTGAATCTTATAAATGATATAATTGACATATCGCGTGTTGAATCCGGGCAACTAAAAATCAATCAAACTGAATGCTGTTTGTCAGAAGTTCTGGAAAACATGTATTCGGTTCATAATAAGGAAATTGAATTTAAAAGAAAGCCAATAAAGCTCATAAATACCAACAAATCGAAAGATGGACATTTGGTATTAACTGACGCTACACGATTGAAGCAGGTGCTGCACAACCTTATCGGCAATGCGGTAAAATTCACCAGGAAGGGTGAAATCAAGTTTGGCTATACAATTGATGATGAAATAGTAAAGTTTTTCGTTCGTGACACCGGAATCGGTATATCTGCTGAAGACCAGGAAAGCATATTTCAGCCTTACGGACAGGTGAAAGAAGCTTTGGCTATAAACCGTACAGGTAAAGGACTGGGCCTGGCCATATCAAAAAAGCTTGTGGAGTTACTGGGAGGAAGAATATGGGTTGACTCAAAACAGGGTGTCGGTAGCAGTTTTTATTTTACAATTCCTTATGAAAAATCGAAAACAAGCGAAAAATGCTATGAAAAATCTGGTAAGGCGAAAAAGAAAGAGAGAAGCGAAAGCAATATGGTGATGTTAATAGTTGAGGATAATATCCCAAATTTCAACTATCTGAAGACCATATTCAAACGTTCACCAATGACTATAATCTGGGCAAAGGATGGTGAGGAGGCAGTTGAGTTGTGCCAGAAAAACGCCGATATCAATATGGTACTGATGGATATAAACCTTCCTAAACTAAACGGTCTGGAGGCAACAAAGCAGATAAAAAAGATCAGAAAGAAATTACCTGTGATTGCCCTAACCGCCTATGCGCTGATGGCAGAAAAACAGCATTGCCTGGATGCAGGTTGTGATGATTATTTAACAAAGCCAATAAAACCTGATGTGCTGTTGTCGTTTGTAGATAATTTTCAGAAGAAGTATATGAAGAATTAAGTTGCTTCTGTTTGTTAATTTGTTGACTCATTGATTATTGCATAAATATCAAGGCTTATAAACTTTCCATCTTTAAATTCGCAATCTTTCATAGTACCTTCGTATTTAAAATCGAGCTTTGCCAATCCGTATTTACAATTTTTGTTTTCTGAATCTACAAAACCTTCGATTCTGTGAAGTCCTGATTTTTCGAATCCGTATTTGCAGATTTGTGGCATTATTTCCTTCATAATTCCCTTTCCCCAATATTCGGGCAGAAGCCAGAAACCGATCTCAGCTTTTTTGTTTGCTTTGTCAATATCATTTATACCTCCCGCACCGCAAAATTCATTTGTGTCTTTGGAGCAAACAGCCCACCAAATTCCAGTTTCGTTTTTTTCGAGATCATTAAACCATGTGATCTGTGTTTTGGCAGCTTCCAGATTATCGAAGCTAATTCCATAGTATCTTATAACATCAGGATGAGATAGCCCCTTATACACATTTTCCAGATCATTATCCGTAAATTGCCTTAGTATAAATCGTTCTGTTTCAAGTGTGGGGAATTTATTGTTCATTTTTTTCGTCTTTACTGTGATTATCATGATTGGAAGATTTCCATGATCAACGTAATTTTTTTGATTTTTGTTTTTGGTTATTGCTGTGTACTCTTTTGAAATGTAGACTTTTTGATCCGAAATTGATCAGTAATCCAATATCGAGTTTGTAAGTTTCAACATAGTTCATTGCCTTGGCCAGGTGGACATCTTCCAGGTTGTTTACTGCTTTTATTTTTATCATTATGCAATCTTAAACAAAAAAATCAACTCTGCGGGTTCCTATGTCATGTCCTTTGTATTCCAGGCTCATTGCAAATTCACGTTTAAACGATATACCCTGTAGTTCCATCTCAATGGCAAACGCCCTTTGATATATCACTTCCTGAAATCCATTGCCCAAATATTTGTGTACTTCCATAGCACGGCCGATTATAGTATGTGTGAACTCCTGGTATTTCATTATTTTTTGATGTATTTATCCGTTGCTGTCTGCGTTTCTACCCGGGGATAATTTGTCCCTATGTAGTTTTTTAGTTCTAAGTTTTAGTTAATACTATACGATATCTAAGAGTAAAACCTGCTCAATTACGAATTCAACAACTGTGTATTAATACTGTCTGGTAAAGAAACCCGCAATATAGGCTTACAAATTGATACCTGGCATTGCGGGTATAAGAATAACTAACTTAACGATTTAAACAGGATCATTTTTAGTTTTAACTTCAGTTTTAACTTCTTCTTCAACTTTAGTTTCAACATTATCCAGCATCTCGTATAGTTGTGAGATAACATGCAAACCGGCGCCTAGACTTTCACTGATGTAGGCTTCGTTGCCGGTGGTTTCTTTAAATGCTAACCTGTTTAGGGCTATGTTAACTTCTGCAATGCCATAAACAAGCCTGAACAGTACCAATTTGGTATCATTGATATCATCCGGTCCCAGTAGTTGCCCGAATATTTGCGAAGCGGTTTCATTCAGGTGGATTGTGCAGGGTTTATTTCCCTGGCTTTCATCCATTTTAATTTTAATCATGGGAGCCTCCTTTCTGATGTGTGGAAGCATGTTTTTTGATGTTGCCCCGGCAGCAAAAGCCTGCAACACCTGTTTCAGAATTTTTAAATAAACGTAACATTTAAATTCCTCCAATGAAAAAACCCGCTACGCACAAACCAGGCTCGCCAGAACCTGTCCGCCGAAGCGGAACGCAGCGGGTTTTCCCTATGTAGAAATTGTTAATAATCATTATTTTGGCGAATTATGTTTGATTAACGCTACAAAGATAGGGATTTTTGGGGAGATTTTTTTGGTGTGTGATATCTAACCAAAACAACAAAATATTGATCAGCGGAGCAGAAGGTTGTTGGGGTTGTTGTTCACGCGTTACACTTCGTTAAACGCGCGATAGTTGGGGGCAAAAGGTTGTTGTTCAGGTGTTAGACTTCGTTAAATGCGCGGTGGTTGGGTGTAAGGCACGCATTACACTATGTTAAATGCGCGCTAGTTGGGGGGGAAATGAACCAAAATAAGCTACAGTGAAATCAAAAAAAGTAAAAATCAGAAGCCCTAATCATTCTTTCACAGGGGTGTCCCTGTGAAAGAATGATTAAACTTTTTTATTTAATCTAAATGGTATACTTTTGAATTTAGATACTGGTATACTTTTCGATTAATATAAACAAACTATATCAAATGTTTAAAATTTACTGAATCTAATCCCAAAATTAATGGTTCTGGGCTGACGCGGCCCGTAAACGTATCCTGCATCACGATAAATGCCTCTGTCAAAATCATCCTGATATTGGTTAAAAATGTTTTTTACACCAGTATAGATTAGCAATTCTGTCTGGTGGTTTTTGGCTAAATCAAAAGCATAGGAGAACTGTAAATCAACCGTCAGGAAGTCTTTCGTTTTTTCCAATCGTTCACCAACGATAACATCGCCTTCCTGTATGGTTCCGTTTGCAAGGGCTTCGTCATAATCTTCCTGAGAAAGGCCGAAATGAGGAACATACATCGAACCGGTATAATTGAGCGATAAGTTGGCGCTAAAATGGCTATTCGGGTTCCATATAATTATGGCATAACCATATTGGTTTGGGGTGCGCATGAAATCTTTCGATACGCTGGTTGAATCCTCTCCCCAGGCCTGCGGAGATTCAAATGCACTTTTTTGAAGGGTAAACCCTATTTGAGTTTCCAGTTTTTTTGTAATGAAGGACTTAAACTCAATGTTAGCTCCGGCAACATAAGCCCCATCTTCGGCATTTACGCGTAAATAAACAAAATCGCCATCATCTTCGGGGTCGTAAAACTCATCGGAGAAGGGGTCAACAAGTTTTGTGTAAAACCCTTCAACCAAGAAAAAGGAGGGGACGTTTCCAATTGAAAAGTCCGTATTTAACGAAGTAGTAAACGCGTGTGATGTTTCCTGTTGTAAATCGTCAGAATTTATATGTTCTACCCTGTTTGCGTTTATCAGTTCAATATGCAGGTCTTCGTTAAAAACCTGTGGCGCACGATAGCCTTTTGCATATCCGGCCCTTATTCTGATATCCGGGGTAATTTTGTATAACAGGTTAACCCGCGGCACAAAAACACCATTGCTAAGGTCTCCATTATTTTCTTCGCTGTGTTCTTGGTCTCTGATAATGTAATAGTCATATCTGATGCCTGCTGAAAGATTGAACTTTTCTGATTTCCAGTCCTGTTGAACAAACGAACCCAACGTATTTACATACTGGTTGGTAAGTGTGGTATTGGCATCCCCGTTGGCTCCAAGTTTCGTGTCGTTCAGGTTGTCGTTGGTGTTGTCGATACCAAATATGGTTGAAGATGAAGGGAACAGGAATTTTGTTGAGTTAATTACATACTGGGCACCCAGCGAGGAAGTCAGATTTGTTGTGTAGCCATAGGCATCAGGGTCTTGTTCGGCCCCGTAGTATGAGTCACGGTCAACCTTCTGGGCCGATGCATATACTGAAAGTTTATCATTTTTGCTGTTCGTATATAGCTCATAAGTCAGGTTTCCCCCTGTAATCAAGTGTTGCAGTTGTTCTGCAATGTCTGCTTCATGGGGTAGATATTCCAGCTTGTTGCCGCCGCGTCTGAATTCATCTATGCGATAACCATCGAGTGAAATTTTACTTTTAGCGCCCGGTTTGTAAAAAGCATTAAACCCAAAGGTGGTATTTTTTATTTCAACCAATTCTGTAAAATCGTCATCGTTGGCATCATATGGATCACGATTCCGGTACGTTGCATAAACATAACCCCCTGTTTTTCTGTCGTCAGATACTACCGAAGCATTTACGTTCAATTGCTGATCCGGGGCGGGAGCGACACCATCTGTATTGCCAGCTCCGATAATACCAAACCGGTAATCCACTTCCAGTGAGTTTTGTAAACTCTCTTTGGTAATAATATTCACTGTCCCGGCGATGGCATTTCCACCGAACAAGGTAGAGCCACCCCCGCGCACTATCTCCAGACGTTCAATCATATTTGCCGGTATTAGTTCCAGTCCGTAAACTCCTGCAAGCCCGCTAAAAACAGGCCGGCTGTTCATTAGTATCTGCGTATAAGCCCCTTCCAAACCATTCATACGCAATTGAGAAAAGCCACAGTTCTGACAGTTTGTTTCAGTTCTCAGTCCGGGTGTAAAACATACGCCTTCGGACAGATTAGTAGATTGTGTAATCTTAAATAGTTTCGGACTTAAAGAAGTGACTACTACAGGGGCTTCATTCCTGTTTAACTGGTTACGGTCGGCACTCACCACCACTTCATCAAGGTTAAAAACATCCTCTTCCACTATAAATTTGATCTCGACAGTTTTGTTGCTTTCGGCTGTAAATTCGCGTGTGCTGGTTTTATAACCCATTCCACTCACCCTTACCGTGTATTTGCCTTCGGGTATATCTATTATTTGAAAATGGCCTGTAGCATCGGTGGTTGTACCTAAAGTGCTGCCATCAATAGATACGTTGATAAATGGTACATGTTCTCCATTGCATTGTACATCACCAATCAGATTGGCGTCGGTGTGTTTTTGCTGAGCATTAATATTGGTCAAGCCCAATAATGAAATAAAAAAAAGTATATATATTTTGTTCATGGTTATCGATTATTTAAACTTACAGAGTATATCATCCATGTAATTGTTTTGTAAAAACTAATTTTATTTTAAGTAAATGTTTTGAATTAAAGTGCTTTACTCAAAAAAAGGAGGGGATTTGTTCTTTAATCGATCATAACCTAATTGTAAGAATAACGAACCAGGCCTTTCTGTAAAAGGAGTATGGGAATTCCTGATCGGGTAAAAAATTGCTGTGGCAAAAAATAAGAACAATAACTCAGCCTTACTTAGCAGTAGTATTTCGTTTTTGGTATGTCTATGATTGGTTACCGGGTCCGGGTAGTCTGTTTTTGTGTAAGGGTGTGCATGTGTTATAATGTTTCCGTTGGCCAGGATGTGCGTATGTGTATAAACAGCTTTGTTGTAAACCTGAAACAAGAATGCCAGCAATAACAAGCTTGTTGCTATTGATCTCAAAAGAGTATGTATGAATCGGTTTAAGGGCATCCGTTTTCCGGGTTTTTATTGTTTTTTTTGAACGTAAATGTAATTCGAAATCTCTTTGTTTATCACTATTATTCGATTATTGACAGTAATTTCTGTCATCTTACCTGATTCATACTGTTTCACAACTTTGATGCCTGCCCCCGGTTCAATTTGATTTGAAGCACAAAAGTCAAAAAAAACCTCACTGCTCCCGAATAATCGTGTTATCATATAATTCGCACCTGATGGGGCAATTGAAATAACTATGCTATTTTTGCTTACAGATATTTGTCCCTTTTTATCCGGGATAGGGTCTCCATGCGGGTCGATAGCCGGGTGGTCTAAATAATCATATATCTTGTCTGCAAGAAAATCGGAAGTGGCGTGTTCCAGGTGTTCGGCAGCGCTATGTATCTCATGTAGAGAAAGATTAAGGGTTTTGTATAAAAACGTTTCCCAAAGCCTGTGTTTTCGGATCAGATTAAGAGCAAGTTTATTACCTTTTGGAGTAAGGTTTAAGGGTTTGTATTTGGTGTAATAAACCAGTTTCTTAGCATCCAGCTTTCTCGCCATATCAGTTGCAGCAGCTTTTGTAATATTCAGTAAGCCCGCCAGAGTGCTAAGTTTAGTGTCCGACTCAGGGTGTTTTCCCTGGGTATATACTGTTTTTACAAAATTCTCAATCGAAATCGACATATTCAAATCGTTTAACAATATAATTAAGCACACTTAATTATAGTAGCAAAATTACTTAATTTATTTGATCTGACAAACTTTATGTAATATTATTTTGAAGAGGGTATTCTTTTTATCGACTAATCAATGTACCGTCGATTTTAGGTTTGGCGCTAAGTCTCGTGTATTGCTAAACAATTTATTTGTTATATCGGGCTATCTCCACCAGAGAGAAAGTCCGGAACCAGTGCGACAGAGAAAAATAGTATTAGTAAACAAGGTTAGTCTGTTTTTCTATTTATGTTGGCATATAATAATGGCTGGAATATGAGGTTGTAGGTGTGATATCTAACCAAAACAACAAAAAATTGATCAGCGAAGCAAAAGGTTGTTGTTCACGCGTTACACTTCGTTAAACGCGAGATAGTTGGGGGGTGGGGTAAGGTACCCATTACACTATGTTAAATGCGCGCTAGTTGATTTGATTATTGGTCTTGCTTTAATGTTTCAATAAACTGCCTGGCTGTAAGAACCGGTATTTTTGATGCCCTGAAATCTTTAAGGTTCCTTGTTATGATTATATCCAGGTTGTTTTCTATTGCAGTAAAGTATTGTATACTATCTTCAAAGTCAGTGAAAGAATCATCATTTAATGCCAGTCCGATTATTTTGTCATCAAGAGGTAAAACTTTTACTATTAGTCTTAGTTTCCTCAGAACTTCTTTAGTTTTTTTGGAGTCTAATTTCCTCATCATAATATAACTTGTATTAGCGATTGTTAATGATGAGATACTGATCTCTGTTTTTTTCTGGTCTGCCAGCGAAAACAGAGCTGCGGATTCATGATAATATGGATCTCTGTGTGCTAATAAGTCAATTACGATGTTGGTGTCAATAAATAGTTTTTTCATTTGTATTTCTCTATCAGATAGTCACCATATTCGTTTTTATAATCATAGTCAGATGGCAGTTCAATCACACCACTAAGACTTTCAACCAGGGCAGTGATAGATTCCTCACTATTTGTTTCTTTTTCCCTTGTCAGGCTGTCAAGATAGGCTTCGATCATTTTTGATAAACTCATCTTTTTACTATTTGCATAAATTTTCGCTCTCTCAATCACATTCTTATTTAATCGTAATGTCAGTTTAGTTTCCATTTCAGTATTACTTACGTGCAAATATATATAATATATACGTCATAACAAAATTCTAACGAAATAACCTTGTTAGTTATGTTTGTTATGAGTTGTTTAATAATCGATATTGTTAATAGTAGGGAAAGAGTTTGTCATTGTTATTATTGGGGTGGTATCCAGCATAAAACTATTAATTAATAATTGGTTAAGACAGATTGTTATTCACATGTTACATTTTGTTAAACGTGTAATAGCTGGGATTGTTGGAACAAGATTTTTATATGCTATAGAATATTATTCAGATCCTGGCTTCCTGTTCTTGCCATAATTTCGACAGTATTTTTATTAATTTTATAATATATACTGTCAAACCCACAGACACATCGTCTGTAACCTTCTTTGATGTAATCCACTGATTCAAACGCAAATGGTTGTTTAGCTATGATTCCAAAACAATGAAAAAATGAATCAAAATATTTATCTGCTTGTGCCAGTCCAAATTTTTCAACTCCAAAATGATGAATCAGTATTAAGTCTTCTTTTGCTGAATTGCTTAGTCTATAACTTGACATTAAGTCTGGCCTTTGATTCTTCTAATATCTGCTCTTTTGTTTCATCAGTAAAACCGCTGGTTTCAGCCTTTTCCAGTTTTGCCTTTATCCAATCAATCTGAACCTGTTGTTTCCTGGTTTGCCGTATCAAATCATTTACCAGTTCACTTTTACTCGAATATTCCCCCTTTTCAACCTGTGATTTTAACCATTCATCATTAGGTTTTGTGAATGATATACTTTGTCGTGCCATAATTATTTACGTTGTTGATGCAAATATACACCATGTTGGTGTCAGTTGCAAACTTTGACAACTATATCAACTGTTTCCAATCACCCATAAGTTTGAAACTTGCGGTCCAATATTTATTTACGACAACAAACTTTATACAATTAAAAACTGAATTACCTTCATGAAAATCCGGTTAAAAGAGGATTCGTTAATGAGGCACATGAATATGAATAAAGTAGTGCGGCTGATCATTGTAACCAAAAGGGTAAAAGGTTGTTGTTCATGCGTTACACTTCGTTAAACGCGCGATAGTTGGGTATAAATACATTAGTGCAGCTGATCATTGTAACCAAAAGGGATATGTTGATGTTGTGTTTATTGGTTAGTGCTATCATAAGTTGTGAATTCACATTAAATATTATTTCCACAAGTTGCAAATTTGCGGTTGTAATAATGTGTAACAAACAGATTCTACGTTTTAATTCTGCAACATCTGGCTAATTAGTGATACACTGAATATGCTTAATAAAAACCAGCCTAAAAATCCTTCTACTATTGTTATATATCTTGAAACACCTTTAACCGGTATAGCTCCAAATCCCAGTGTGGAGAATGCATTTATACTTAGTGTTGTTGAGTTTAATGCACGAACTATTCCAATGTAAACAATGTATATTATTATAGAAAAACCTACAACCATACCTGTAAATACTTTGCGCATCGGCTTTAGGTCTGTCCAACGTCCCTGCAGTAATTCTGTCCTTCTGTATATAAAAGCCATTAGTTTATGTCTGATCATTGATAACAGGTACAAAGGCTTTCCTAAAATGATGATAAAAAACGGTAATTCACCTTTGCTCTCCTGCATTTCTTTTTTATAATCTGCATAGGTACTAAATTCATCCTTATAACTATCGGAATAAAAATCTTCCAGTCTTTGTTCCGACCTGAAATACTGCATTATTTTCAGATGCTGTTTTATTAAAAATTTCCTGTTTATTCCGTCCCAGTCGCTATAAAAAAAGAAATATATCCCGGCGAATATCAAGATTGTCCACATCGAAATTATAAGAGACCGCACCGGATTTGTGCCATATTCTGAAAAATACTTCAAAAACTGGTTAAACCGCCAGTTGAACCAATTATTTATACCCGGATTTTGCTTATACAGGTGGTGGTATTTCATTGTTTCCATATTCTTCATCTGTTTGTAACAGGCATTGGCTGATTCAATATCACCCTGGGTTCTGTACATTGAAAAGAATTTTCTGTAAGAGCTGTTTAGTTCGTTGAACAGGTAAACATCAGAGACCAGTGTGTCTGATTCTCTTGTATAAGGTTCAGGGTAGTCAATATATAAGCCAAGTCCCGTCGAATCCAACTGACTCCAGTTAAACGATGTATTTCCTGCCGGAAAGTTAAACTGATACATTCCAAACGGTTGATCAAACCTGCATTTTCGTACTGTAAAATTTTCTTTTACTGAGCAATTAATGAAGTTCACAATACTGTTGGAAAAGCCTGTTTTGTCAAAGTTAATAACATCATATTTCCCTCCATTAACTGATATAACCGGTATTACTTCTGTTGGTAAGAAATAGCATTCACTCAAATAAAAGGTAACTATCATCTTATTGTATTGATGTATATTGAACAGGTATTGATAACTGTGATTTTCTTTTTCCCCACCGACAACATAAGGACTTAATACAACATTATGATCTGTATAGAACGAACAATTACCAAAGAAAAAATTGTTGATTTGTAGTTCGTTAACAACAATTCGCTGTAGTATTGAACAATAAAGGAATTCCAGGGAACCAAGATCTGAATGATGAATATCAAACCCCTGTTTAAATGTACAATTGTAAAATATTAGCTGGAGTGCTCCTTCACAGTGAGTAAAGGTGACATTATTTTGAAAAACTACATTGTTGATATTGCAGGTTTTGTTTACCGGCAGTTTACAGTTTTGAATTAAAATCAATGGGGTAATATTTTTCTTGTCCTCCATAACCGCATCAGGCTGAGGAGATCTGGGTCGGTTCCATGAGTAAAGAGTATCTTCATTATTATCATAGTAGATCTCCGTGTTTTCCAGGTAATATAACCTGTCATTACATTGTTCCATTTCCTCAATCCATTCGCTAACAGATATTTTTCTTTCATATTTATTTTGAGAAAACAGCTGATAGGAAAGAGCAATGTTACAAAACAGAATTAAGGTTAGAATTTTTTTCATATAATTCCTTTCGTTATGGTAATTAACATAAACCTATATGGCTTATTATTATTCTTGCTATGTGGTTTTTAATAATTTTTATTGAAGTCTGAGCCAATAATCTAAAATGATACAAGTAACCCGATTCCATTATCTGTATATGCAATCTTCCATTCTGTTTTATCCAGGAATGAAATTGTTTTTAATCCTTCATTATATTTGTTAACTGCTGATATTGCTTTTTTATTGGCACTACTTCCAATCGGTATGGCAGCTACTATTAGCCCTGCACCAATTCCGGCTACTGCCCAGTTTGACTCACCACCACCAATTGAGGTTCCTAAAGTATAACCAATCAGGAATCCTCCGGCTCCTCCCAGGATAGCTGCAAAAGTGTTTCCTGTTTGCGCTGACTTTATATCCTTATAAGCCAGCTCATTTGGTTTTAGTATTTTCACCAGTTGTGACATTGTAAGTCTTTTATTATTCTGATGGAACTCACTTCCACCAAATGCTCCTTTCTTAATAATTATTGAATCGTTTGAGATTTGTCCTGTTGCCAGTGAATTTAATAGTACAACGAACAATACTAAGATTGTGATTTTTTTCATGCTTCTATTTCTTAATTTGATTTAAGGTAATGGGTATTAAATTTTACTTAATATGCACAATAATAATTGTCAAAGATACATAAATTCGTGTAAAAACTCATGTGCCGGATCTTAACAAACTGATCCAGATTATAATTTTATACACATCAATAAATTAACGATAAATATTAATAAATATTTGTTTATCATTCTTTTTATTTGTTTATTTGCATTTTAATTTTTAAAAAATTCCATAATATGAAAACTTTCAAACATATTTTAGTTGCTTTGCTGATTGTACTTATTTCAGGTTTTATTACTTTTTATTCAAAACCTGATAACCCTGTTTTGATGGTTTTGGTTTTTCTGATCATTGGTTTTTTTATTTTCAACCTGATAGTTAGAAATTATCTTACATTCAGGAATTATTTTACCAGTCAGTATAATTTTACTACATCAAAAGTTCATTATCAAAAATCATATGATATTTCAATAGACCTGATGTTTGAAAAGGTTATTGAGGTAATTAACAATTCTGATTTTAAGCTAATTGGAACCAACAGGGAAAAACTTGAAATTTTAGCAATTTCAAATATGACATTTAAGTCGTGGGGTGAAAATTTATATATTAATTTTGAAACAGACGGACCTAAAACTACAATGATGTTCACATCCACAACTCTGTTTCAAATGTATTCGTGGGGTAAAAACGAAAAGAACTTTTATGTACTTATAAATGATATCGAAAGTTCACTAATAATTTGATTTCTGGAGTATGGCTATTGTTGTAAATTTAGATGTAATGCTGGCTAAACGGAAAGTGAAATTAAAAGAACTTTCAGAAATAGTTGGTGTATCAACAGTTAATCTCTCAATTCTAAAACAGGGAAAAGTTAAAGCAATACGTTTTTCAACGTTAAATGCAATCTGCAAGGCTTTAAATTGCCAGCCCGGGGATATACTGGAATATGTTGAATAAAAACCGGGATCAGTTTTTGATTTCCGGTGTACCTTTGATACCTGACCGGGCTGTAATTCTGTTTTCCGTTACTGGAATTAGCCAAGATAAGCAGAATACATCCATACTAGTTTTTCCTGTTCGCGGATATAATCGCTCATTAAAGCGTTAGTTCCTTCATCATCGGCATCCTCAGAAAGGGTCAGGATCAATCTTTGTTTTTTAATTATGACTTTAAATGAATCTAATAATGACTCAACGCAATCTTTACCATCTGTAAAGTTTTTTGCAGATTTAACCTCTGATATATCAAGGTACTCAGAAAATGTATGTACAGGAACACCCTGGAGGGTTAGAATTCTTTCCGCTATTTCATCAATTTTCAGTACGAGGTCATCATATAATTCTTCAAATTTCACATGAAGCTCAAAAAATTTTTCTCCTTTTATGTTCCAGTGAAACCCTCTTACATTCATGTAAAATACCTGGTAATTAGCTAACAGGTCATTTAAACTATCTGATAAGGCATTGGCCTTTTCCATGTTTAATCCAATTCTGTTCATTTTTTGTTTTTTATTGATTTATAAATTAATTTTTTCAAGTTTTGTAATCATCAACTAAACTCTTAACTGATCAAGCTCGTTTCGAAGTTTTTGAATTTATGCTGCGAATTTATTGAATTATCGAGTTGAACTATCAATTTCATCTGTTAAATTTGAAATAAGAGTTTTAAATTTACCCTGAACTTGCGGTTGGTATGGTATAATTATTTTTAAGTGAAAAATTAATAAAAGTACTATGATGCAAACTTGTACAGGAGTTGTCAGTGTTTGGGTTTTGGTACATTGGCATTAGTTAGTTTGCAGATAATTAAAATTCGAGATCGGCATTAGATCCATCTCCAAACAGTGTTTTATATTCAATATATTCTTTTCCTAAAGTTTTAAACATTAATTTATCTTCTTGTGGAATAAATACCAGTCTGACCATTATTAAAAATATGAATGGTAATACCAGAATAAAGAGATTTGTTGATATTATTGAAAACCCAAATATCATTATAAACATATCAAGGTACATGGGATTGTTGAAAATACCCCTCACTTAACCATAAATCCAGTATTTTCTATTTCTATTGTAGTTTAGCACAATTTCATAAGGCTAGTGCATTACCCATCATTAAGAAACCGGATGATGTTGCCAATTCATCTTTCTTTAGGTTTAAGATATTATTAATAGTAAATCAATTATCTCATGTAGCCCAGATAACCTTCAATATCCAGGTCTTTTCCGGTTGCTTTTTTAATCCTTTCCTGCCAGGTATATAATTCTCCATCTTTCCATAGTTCACTAATAAGATAATCTCCAACTTCCGGAACCATTACATAATTCTTGCCAAATCGTTTTTCCAGGTATTCATGTACCTGCCATGAGATAATATCAGCAATCAGGTAGTTTTGTAAGTAAACCGGATAAGATACATATTGTAATCTGATAAGGTTCGGCTTTTTTGTAAAATCCCTTTCAATATTGAAGTACTTACGATAAAGCTCTGATTTAATTGTAGCAGGACTTATCCCGGGATTTTTATAAATTTCAATCTCGAAAAGTGTGTTTATTAAATTAAGTCTCAGGTAAACCGGGTTTAATTCTTTCCTGATGTGCCGTATGCTGTCAATGTATGCATCTGTAAAACCATTGTTTTTCAACCAGGTTCTGTTTAGTGAGAACTTTGCCACCACCTCTGCCATTGATTCACAATACGCATCACTAAGGTTTCCCAAGCACCATTCATAGCCTTTAAGTACAGGATAATTAGTTGAAACATTTGTCCATTGCAAGCCATGACCTATTTCATGTAACAGGTAATAAAAACTCAGTTCTTTCATTGCTACTGCCCTGAAATCATTGGGAATATCAATACAGTTTCCAAACCCGCCAATACCGGGAGGAAGATCTGTTATTATAAACTGAATGGGAAGTTGGCTAATGTTTATTCCAATATCTGTCAGGGTACTGTTAATCAGTTCCTCTTTTTTGTTATCATCAATGATCGGATCATTATTAATCAGGTATACCCGAATGATATACTCTCTTAGATCATTATATTCTACTTTTGATTTATCCGGGAAATGATTCTGTATAAAATTGTTATATCCATCAACTGAACTTGTGTCAATCATATAGATCAGTTCTTCCAACCATGTTGTGTCGATCCCCGAATTCTGAAGTGCCATGTAGGCATAATTGCCATATCCAAGTTGTCTGGCTTTAAAGTTTCTAAGTTTTATCAATTGCAATACCGACTCTTCGATCTCATTATCAGAATATCCTTTCGCAGGATAATTTGTTACCAGGGGTTCCAGTTTATTCTGCAGTTCCAAAATCTCAGGATCAAAGTCAACTTGTGCACAGGTAATTATATTATTCCATAATTCAAGTCTTCTGCTCAAAGTATCGTTTGAAATGTTGCCTATCTCTGAATTGAGGTATCTGATCTTAGTTGCTATTGTATCATTTAATAGAAATCCTGAAAACAATTTTCTATATTCTGTTGTTGAAGTTTTATTCGTGTCGGAAAAATACTCCCAGACTTCCAAACCCGCAAGTTTGCAAATTCTCTCATATTCTGTTTCAAGGTTATTTAAATATTGTTCAATTTCTTTTTCTTTATTATTTTGTAACTCTGTGTTTGTGCATGAGATAAGTAATAATAACAGGAGGCTGAAGATGGTACTTAGTTTTTTCATTAGTCAGATATTAATACGGTTTAAGTATGTTTAAAAGAGTCAACTAAGTTATTGATAATTTGGATAATATACGATTAATGCTGGAAATATGATTTTAAGGCCTTTTTAAGGTCTTTGAATTTCGAGATGAATCCTATCTTATTTTCACAATCTTAGCATTACCAATAACAATATTATCTGAGCTCAGAATTGCAAAGTATAATCCCTGTGGGCATTCAATATTTAGTTCATTGGTGCCATCCCAATAAATACTGTTTGATTGTAGTTGATCAAATTCTTTGATGCACTGTCCACTAGAATTGTAGATTTTAAGTTTTAAGTTTGAGTGTTCAATACATGTTAAAGATAAAGTGGTATGATCTGAGAACGGGTTAGGTGCTACAATTAATGGTTCATTTTTGGATAATATTTTCCTTACCCCAACAGTAGGGTTCCATTCATATGCACCCATATCAATTGAGTCGCCATATATACGAGGGTTACCAGCAAGGTCATATTCGTAAATCTCGATCCAGTCAGGTATGTTAAGTGTGCCTTTATCTATACAGGGTGAATTCTGACTTAAATTGTATGGATATTCAGATCCATAATAAAATAAAGGATCATCATCAATATTTGTGTCATCATAAAATAAGGTTGAGCCCTGGTTAACAGTAAAACTTTCTTCACCTTTTTCAACGCATGAATTAAAGACATAAAAGTCTGAATATATACCGTCAAGATCAGCAATAAAAAAAGGAGAATGGCCATTATTAATAGTAATACAATTATACATAAAACCTATAGCAGCCCAATTGTTAAATGAAATGCCAGAAACAGAAACATTTGAATTATCTACAAAAGTATTATTAATAAAATAAGCTGTCCCCATCGTTGAAAGAAATGAGTTTTCATCGTTATTGACAAATAAGCAATTTTGCACAATGTTGGTGAAAGGATTTTCAGGATCATGAGCACCCCGTAGCCTCAACGGTCTTCCATAAATCCAGTCAGGATTGTTATAGTCAGGTTTGTTATTATTAAAAATACAATTGGTAATATAGGTTGTGTCACCACTTCCTGATGCGATATCAATAATGTCAATCCCATTGATATTTTCAAATATACAATTTGATATGGTTACATTATTTGAACTACTAATGCCAAGTCCAGCACGCCCGGCATCACCAATACCATTCCGGAATAAAATACTATCAAATATTATATCATTATTCTCCCATCGTGTTTCAACGAACAGGTCAGTGTTATTAAAAGTGTCGAAATAGTCTATCATAGTTCCTCTTTGCATAACAAGGTTTTTAATACTATAACCAGATATCTCGTTGTTACCTTTAAATAGAAATGACTTATACATACCATCAAGTATGGTTTCATGTTGGTTTTTTCCCTGAACAACGATATATGGCCTTATATTAAGAGGAAACTTTTCACCGTTAGCAGAATCAGAATATACTCCCTCCGCAAGATGAATGGTGTTATTATTGGAACTGTCAACTTTTATGTTTATATATGCAAAAGCGATTGTTTTTAAGGCAGTTTCAGGACTTATACCCAAATTGTTATCATTACCTGCAACTGGATTGACATATAAATCACCATCATATGGGGTTATTTTTTGTGCATTGGTAATTAACTCAATGTCATGCATCTGAAAACCATGATCATCTGTTGAAGACAAGAAATAGGTATTTGGATTAACAACAGTAAACGTATCTACTATTACTTTACTTAGAATACCTGTTGATGATTTATGTATATCACAACCCGTACTAGCATAATTTAAATATATATTACTTAGATTTACAGAATCAAAGACTATTTCACTATCACTGGTAATTGATATGCCTCCACCTGCATAAAATGCATGGTTGTTGCATATTCTTGATGATGATAAATGAACGATAGATTCGAATGAGCATCTAATTCCTCCTGCGCTATTTCTTGTGTAGTTATTGTTAATATTACAATCAACTATTACACCATTTCCTCTCCAAAAAGATATCCCACCTCCTCCGTCATGGGCAGCGTTTCCGGTTATGTTACATTTTGTGATTTCTGTTGACGCCTCATATATGCTTATTCCACCTCCTACAATTACATCAGGATAAACGGGATAGCCCGAACCATTGATAATGGAAAGACCCACAATTTCTGTCGTGTCATTTGAACCAACAACTGCAATTCCACTACCTGTTTCATTGCCATTAATGCTTGTGCTGTTAATATATGATTCATCATTTGTTGTTAGGAAGAGGCTTCCAACGGTAAGGTACTTGTTTTCGATTATTACATTTTCATTATACTCACCCGGCCATACTAAGATTGTATCTCCATTATAAGCTGCTTCAACAGCAACCTGAATTTGAGTAAAATCACCGGTTCCATCTTGCTTTACATTAATTACCTGTGATACAACATCATAAGATATTAAGATGCAGAAAACCAGGAAGCATTTTTTTAATAGATGAAATACCAGTCTCATATTATTCATCGTATATTATTCATCGTAATATTTATAAATCATGAAGCCGTCTGAAAAGTCTGGATTTTTTCTGATTAAAATTAAAGAGTCAGGTAGTTAAACAATCAAAATTCTGAGGTTCTCTAAATTGGTTCAGAATGAAAATTGGTAAACTTCTCAGACAGACTCATGTTTGTAAAATGCTAATTTACTATTACTTTTTTTATAATTCTATGTCCTTCAATATTTAATTCAATAAAATAAACACCTTTACTAATTTTACCGGCAGATTCAGCTATATTCCATTTAACATATTGCCTGCCTTCCGGTTGTTCATGATTTATCAATGAAGTAACTTTTTTCCCTACAGCATCTAATATGTTAATTGAGACGAACGAGGCTTCAGGTAATTTGTAACTTATATTAACAATCGATTCTGCCGGATTGGGATAAGCATCAATACAATACTCGGAACCATAATTATCTTTCTCCTTCCGGATATCTCTGAATGAAATTATGTAAACATCCTGATCCTCATCTGTTTTGATGATCCTTCGATCTTTCTTGCGTGTTTCGTTGTTGAATACAAAATAATCTGCTATAATAGATGTTGTTGACTTGGCTGAGCTATATTCCTGGAATGTAACATCAGCATCTTCATCACCTTCCATATATGCTGTTATTACTATAACAGAATCCTGCTCGTTTACAGTACTGGCACCAATACACGTATCATTAATAAATGCACCAATTTCATCTGGATTTGTGGTAGTAGTATCCAGTTCCACAACAAATGTTTTGAGGCTGGCTTTTTCCTCATATTCAAAATAAACAGGAGATGGTATTATGGCATTGGACGGAGGGTTGCCTGAATAATTCCATTGGAAATCAGTAATTGTGCTTATATTATCTGCACTCACTTTTATCATCTCACCATATTTGATATTGGCAGGCCTATTATTGCAAATCCATGTTCCGGGAGAGTAATCTTTAGTAGATTTTGATTCACAAAAATTTGATACCGGATAATTGTATCTGTAGCAGTTGAAGTCCTGACCAATAATATGATAAACCTGGTCTTCAATATCCGCAAGGGCATCGAATACATTTTGTTCTTCATACAGATAGTAACCAATCCAGTTATCCTTCTTACAATACAAAGAAATAAAAGAGTCAGGCGACTCAACTGTTCCAGTCAAGGTAATTGTTTTTTGTTCTACAGGTGTATGTGTAACTATATACCCTCTGGTGCTGAATACAACTGTATCTACACCGTCATCACCATCCCAATTGAATTCTTCTGTCCATACCATTGATAGAGGATTATCTAAACCTGCACCCCAAGACTCATTAATATGGTTATATTCAATTTCGTTAGTCATCAGATCACCACTGATATTAGATGGTGCGAAAACAGTTTCAATCGGAGTAGTATTATTGGATGTCCTCATATGTCTTGGTATGGATATCCATGTTATTCCATCGTGTGAGCTTCCGTTCAGTGTTAATGTTTCCTCAGGTGTAAACTCTACAGCACTAAAATTTGAAAATCCTCCGTTAGGCAGGTACATAATACTTCTGTACGGGTCAATTACAGGTGTTGTAATATTGTACACATAATAATTAAAATCACCACAGTGATCCAACTCCGAATAAAAGCTTCGGTTTTGATGATAAGTGCTGTAATGCAGACCGATAATTGTTTTAGTTGCAACCGAGGTAACTGGATCTATATCAAACTCTATAAGTTTTGCTGGTGATTCACCTAGTTTAGCGTCATCAAATTTTGTTTGTAAATAAAGCTTGTTGTTATAAGGGTTTAGGAAGAATGATGATAATTGTCCATCGTATGTGCCATTTGGAACCTCTTCAAACGTTAGCGACAATGCGCCTCCTGTTACCTCATAAACAACTGCAGTTCTGTCGGTCAGGCATTCAGGATCATGCGCTTCATCGGCAATGGCAAATACTTTGTCATGGTAAGGACTATAAACAATATCATTTACCCGTTGACTTAGAAAATCAGATGCAGATGTTGAAAATGTATATGTTTTTAGCACATTGCTAATGAAGAATAGCATACCTTCATATGCCGACTGGTTGTTATCATCACCATCATCAGGACATATAATTTTTCCAGGGTTTACATGTGAATTTCCATTGTTTTCTGTGTTAATAACCCCATCTTTAATGCTGTAAAGATACCCGTTATTTGGTGTATGAAATGGTTCCTGGGAGTACATTGTATTATACTCAGCGTGATATGGTGGTAATGATATTTCCTGTGGTGTAACAGTAAAATATGTAGTGTTGTTAGATTTACTGTAGCAGAAATGTGCCATATAATATTCTGATATATTGTTTACGTCAGCTGATGAGAAATCATCAAGTTCATAAGAGTTTATAAACTCATATGTGGATGCATCGAATGTTAGTACAAAAGGAAATCCGTAATTGGATTGGCTGAAATCATCAACAACAGAGTTTACCAATACATAAAGAATGCCATTTGGGTCGACAAACATTTTGGTGGCATTTTGATAGTAGACTTCGGATCCACTAACTTCCTGAAGCTTTATGTCCCCGGCGATCGCGTTGTTTTCATTGTATCGAATTATTGATGCTGCAGTACCTGTGCCAAAATCTTCGTTCTGGCTAACCAGAAATTCACCTTTGAATTTGTTGTATATGCAATCACCCACCGGACTTGTGAAATTGTCTATATATGTAATTATAGTTTCGTTTTCATTTGGTTCAAAAATATAGAATCCTGAATTATGCGCAGTTAACTTATTAAATAAGTAGACTTTGGTTCCCATAGGGTTTGTTACAGAATGATAAACGGGAAAATATGTTTTTAAACCTGACACATATGATGCAGAACTTCCATTACTCGAAAATTTTTCAATTTTTCCTCCTGCCCCATTAAGTATTAATCCTGTTGATGAAAGATTCCCGGATGCACCTTTACCAAAAAAATTATTTTTGGCAGTGAGTATCGGAGAACCGGCATATAAATTAGCTCCGTCACTTATCAATGGCAGAACCTCATCTTTTTTACTTACCAAAATCTGTCCGTTTATAGTAGTAAGATGAGTTGATGAGTTAACATCAATCCCCGGAGCCTGTGTGCCTGTGTTTGTTGATATTATTGTAAATGGATTAAACGTTTGAGTTGACGTATTAAATTGTGCGTAGGCAATATCGCTGTCAGGATCAGTGCTTAATATTTTATCTTCCGGATCAGCTGAATAACTTAGCACAAGGTTATTTGAGGAGTTAATATATGTAGCATCAAAGATGCGTTGGTTTGGAACTTCAAATGATGATTCAGCTAAAGTGTAGGCATCAAGCATATATATTTTAGCAGGATCATTAACCGGATCGTTTAAACTATATCCGGGATATCTATATGGAAGTGCCATTACTTTTTTTATTGAGCCGTCATCAATATAAAGCATCTTGCCAAACTTGTAATACATATCAGGGTTGCCAGGGGATGAAAATTCTCCATAATGAGCACTTGTGATGAAGTCTTTCACATGTGTTGCAAATTCTTCATTTGTTGACGGGTTCGTCTCAATCTTCCAGGTTTCTATTTTGTTATATTTTGCAAGAAAGAAATAATCGTAAGCGCCGGAAGCGTCATCTCTGTTAAATTCGAAATCGGAGATATTCAAATTTTTATAATGTTCAACATTACCACCAATGGAAAACTCGTTGTAATCGTGTATTATTGAAATATTGTTCATATCGCTCACATCATAAATTACAAAATAAACCCCTCTGTAATGAAATTCACCTGTGCAGTTTTGATTATATGGAGCCTCAACATCTCTCTGAGCACCCTTTATCAGCCAGTACAACCTTTCGTGTTCACTATCATATTTAATTTTACATACTCCATGTAGTGGTTTGAAAAAAGATAAGTCCAGACCTGCCGGATCGCTTGGAATACTTTGAACCAATGTCCATGTTAAATTCACAGGGTTTGTGTTTAACAACATTATATCAAGAGAAGGTGTAACGATAAATAAGTCTTCACGACTACCTGAAGATTCATTTATGTATTTGGTCATTAAATTTACACCAGGCATATGGAGCCTGGGATTACTAAATATAAAATTATACTTTCCGTATTTCTCATCTTCATTAAACTCCAAAATTTTGATGATAGTTTGACCATCGCTGTCAAGCACAATTATTTTATCAGCTGCATACGCAAAAAACATATTGTTCGCAGCGACAATATCAATAATTCCTGAACCAAAATTATCAATATTACCAATAACTGTTTCTTCAGGCAGACTTACGTTTTTTTTGAATACCGGTTGTGATATTACTGTAAGATGGTTAATTGTTAACAGTACTAAAAGCATTAAGATGCTTTTGAAAGTCACATTTCTTCTTTTTCTTTGATTTTTCTTTTTCATGATTTAATTTTTTGTGGGTAATTGTTTATTTGATGGGGTATGTTTAGCATTAAGATTTCTGCTTATTTTCAGTTGAAGAATTGTATAATCATATAAGGGGTAGAGTTAGCATTAAGTAAATTTAGAAGGTTCATTATATTGGGAACCACAAATGAAAATCAGTCAGCTGTAATAAATTAAAAGAACTCTATTGTTTAAATAAATATTATTTGCCTCAAATATATAAAATATTACATTAATATGCAACACTCTTTTGGGTAGTAACTGGGTGGTAGAAAGGGTAGGTTTATGTAAAGATTAATGTTTTCTACATGACTTTAGATTTTCATCGAATGAATACTTTTAAGTATAATTCATAGAAGTTTAATATGTTGATTCACTTTTTCACACGATTATCTATATAAGAACTTTGATTTGTTCAAAGGTTTTTAACATTTATGATGTAGTAATGTGTATTAAAGCTCATGATATAAGATATATATGTAATTAATAACCTTGTATTGTTATATAACAGTCAATTGCCTTCCTTATCTTACCTGATCCGGTCCCTTCTTTTGCGTCCTTTAAAAATTCTGTAACATAACTATTTTGTATAGGGATATGTTTTATGGAAGTCAATATCTTAATAAATTCCAATAACAGGAAATTCTGATGCTTCTCTGTATTAGAGTTTAATCTCAATGATTTAATGATCTCAGATATAATTCGATCAGCCATTTCCGGCTTTTGCTTTATGATGTTAGCTGAGTAGCTAATACAATATTTTCTTGTTGATATTTTTTCGTGGTAAAGCTGTTTGTAGAAATCATTGAATATCAATTCAAACTTATTGTTCTGATCTTCAGATATCAATTGAGAAATCAGTTCCATTGCATAATTACGGTGATAGGAGTTACTATGATGCAGAAGTGATGCAAAGTTATCCCAGTATTCGAAGAACTTACCCGGGTTATTTTTAATTGCTTTATTCAAAATGATGTAGGAATGGTAATATACGTTTATTTTTTCATTATTTAATAGCTGTTCAACAACTATGTTCCTAAATATCCGAACACTACCTGCTTCTTCAATAAAGATCGAAATGTTTGCTTTTGTTTTTGATACCTCCGTTAAATATTGTTCTTCAGATATCATGTTTTTTTCAATGAATTATTGTTACCTGATTTTCAGATAAAATTATGATTTTTGGAAATAACTACTTGTCGATTAAAAGGAAATATTTACCGAAACTTTGTAATATCATCTTTGAACCTGCTAAAAGGAAAGAATCTTCCCGGACAACGTGTTGATTCAGACTGTATTTTACCATGAAACAGTACATTCTCAGCTGGAATATTGTACTTTTTCATCAAGGTGATTGTTAGCTTTACAAGACTTTTGTATTGCTTTGCTGTCATTTCTTTTTTATCAAGGTTACCGATCAGACAAATACCAAGTCCTCTGAAATTTTTATCCATGTTATTTGCTGATACATGAGCACCCCACAGATGATATTTACGCCTGTTGTCACTATCTGTTTTTCCATCTTCCATTCCGTTTCCGTTGCCAATTATATAGTGATAGGCAATTGCATCTATTGGGTCCGTTGGTTGGCGTTCTCGGTGAACTTTCTGAATAAACTCAATATTTCCATAATTTCCGGCACTATGGTGTATTACAATGTAATTCCATCTGTTCGGCCAATATATTGCAAATGTTACAAGTATTAATATTATAGCTGCAGGGATTATTACTCTTTTCCTCATTAATATTGATTGATTTTATCCTGTTATCATTTTAAACGACCGGAATTAATCATTTAGTATTGGCTCGAATTAGTTATAAAGATGCATAACCAAAAAGGGCCACCCAAAAGAGTGGCCCTGAACATTGATAGTAATTAAAACAAACTGATGCGATTAATGTGACAGATCAAATAAATAATCTGTTGAATAAATGACTTCAGGTATTTTATATGTGAGTTTTTTATTGGCGTTTTGCAATTCCCACATCCTGTAGAGGTCTGCCTGAAGTAACCCTGTGATCCTGTAAAATTCAGTCGTTTTTTCCCACATAGGTAGTACCTCAGGGTTTAGACATTTCAGTGGTACCCAAACAGATTTGATCGTAGGTACAGCTATTGTGATTGGAATACGCGGAATCTGTGCTACTCCTTTAAGGTAGGGAGCATATATTTTACCATTACTTCCGGTATTATCTGATATATCACTGATATGGAATTTTGCACCGCCAACATCAAGCCAGTAGTGAGTATGGGATATACCTACACCAAGAGCTGATAATGCCCCAACCGGATAGCTGGCCTGATGGTTCTTAAATGCAGGCATTATAATTGTATTTTTCCAATAGCCACCTACCCATATCGGGAAGTCCGGCATATAACCTGTTGGGTCAATATATTTCAGGGGATTATTGAGACTGTATGCATATCTGTTATAACTCTGAGTTGTAAGAATATCAAACTCAAGTATATCTGGACTTGTCATTTGACGAATTACAGGATCATACACACGTCCATTCATATTTATCAGTTGAAATTCATCCAAATGCTCATGCTTAGTATATCCTCTTCTGCTGATCTCTGCTAATGGCATCTCATTAAGATATCTCATGTCGTACTTCCAGTTTTCGGGATTACGTTTTCTACCCCATGCATCATAGCTATATTCGTTCACAATCTTGTTATCCTTATCCAGTAAGGCAACTATTGAACCCAGCTGATCCTGGGCAACAAAATATAGTTCAGGCTCTTTACCATTAATTGCATTACATACAGCATCCAAACCGTCAACTCCGTAGATGAAAATGTTTTCTTTGGTATCACCATTTGAATATGTAGTTAGTTCGTAATCATCAGCATAATAGATTGTCTCAACTGACCCGTCTCTGTAGATAATTTCCATGAACCTTCTTTCGTTGTCGTGACCATATTTAATGTTAGCCTCAATATACTCACCTCTCTCTTCAACATTTGGACCTTGTTTTATGTTTTTAACCTTGTTGAAATAAGTGTATTCGGTAACCTGGATATCTTCTGATATCTGGTCAGTACCGGATGTGATCTGGGAAACAGCATTTAATCTTGTGGCATCATAGGTATATGATCCGATCTGTGTGGAACTTATTATATTACCATTTCCTGCGTAATCTGTATTCAACTGACCATGAATACCATCAATGCTGTTAAGTCTGTTGAGGTTGTCATAGCCGTATTTTTCAAACATACCTCTTAAACCATCTTCTCGAGATAATAAATTACCGGTATATGGTTCAAATTCAAACAAAGTTTTAATCAACTGATCACTTGTATTGGCATCTGAATAAAGTATCTCTGTAAGTTTATTATAACCGGGATCGGTATGAGTATAATTGAATGTATATTCTTTTAACAAATTATCACCCAACAGAACCTTTGTATGGGTTCCAATTCCTGCATTATGATAATATCCCTGTAATGATGATATGTGAGTTCCTGATGCATCGTTTACAACATTAGTTAACTTACCACTGTTTATATCATATGAATATGATAAACTGTACCCGTTTGGGAGCTCTTTTTCTGAAAGTTGTCCGTTGCTACTATACTTAAATATATAGTCAAAACCCATTCCTTCAATAACTTCGTTGATTTCAGATACCCTGCCTTCGGTATTATAACTATAACTAATGTTTATACCATTGGTCTGAGTAATGGATTTAATTAACCCTAACCCGCCAGACGACTGTGGATTGTCATTATAAGTATATGTTTTGGTTTCACCATTACAAACCTCACTTGTTAATCTGCCGTATTGATCATAACTTAAATTAACATTGTGGTTTTTGGCAGTTGTAGTTCTGGTTAGTTCACCAAGTGAATTATACTGATAACTGTATAATCCGGTATTGGGATTGTTTTCTGTGATTTTTCTGCCAAAATGATCATACGTTTTGGTTATTGTAAGTCCATTAGTAGTTGTTTCGGTAACATTACCCTGGGTATCATATTTAAATGTAATTTCTCCACCATTATCTTTTGATGAAATAATCTTACCAAATGCATCATATGTTTTAACCTGGTAAATATTGGCATCGCTGTTTTCAATGGTAGTTTTTCGTGAAGCATAGGTGTAATCAGTATCAATATGATTGTGATAACTGGTATTAGAAAGCCTGCCATATGCATCATATGTATTAGTTGTCCAGATTATTAACGCAGGATTTGGATTAATGCATGGATCAGATTCACGATAGATCTTACCGTTACTGTTGTATTCAATAAATGAATATACTACATCAGTAGTTGAACCAACACCTCCGATATATGTTTTTTTAGCTACCTCACGGTTTAACATATCGTAACTTACTTTCTCATTTTTTTGAAATGGTACATATGTATGAATTTCGTACAACGAATTTGAACCAGAGCTTAACCAGTATCTGCTGATATTGCTTACGTTTCCGTCGATGTCGGTACTTGTAAGCAGGTTACCGAAATTGTCATAAGTATTTGTAGTAGTGAGATTATCAATATTTACAGAACTTAGTACTTTACCGTACATTGGTTCGTAAGTGTTTGTAAATGATGTGCCCAAAGTATTACTTTCACTCACAATGAACCTTGATTTTGCATCATAGGTATAGTTTGTTGTACGGGTTACAATGTCAGATGCAGTAATGATCTTTGATTGGGCCATACCAAATAGATTATAACTACCATAAGTCTCTGTTAAATTTTGTGTTTGTGAAGGATCGATAACTTTTGTTAGCATATTACCTTTCGAGTCATATGTAAATGATTTTTCCCTGGTTGTTGTTGAATATGGTGACAGAAGCATGCGCATATGTGCAGCATTAGTTACCAGCGAGTTATAGTTTACTCCGGTAATATTTGTATAAGTGAAATCCTTCCTTTCATACATATATGTTTGACCTCCGGCTAAATTGCTGTGACCAATTTCGTTGTATGTAATTGTACCATGTGAAGGATTTAAACTGGTAACACTCATTACTTTTATATCATTGAAATAATCCTTTTCTATTTGTATATTTATATATGGATTTATTTGTTTTCCGCTTTGACTGAAAAAGTATGTGTATTGAGATTCGATATCTGAAATCTGGGTACCTCCTGACGTCAGACGTTTTTCAATCAGGGTAGTCTGCCTGTGGTAGTGATTATAGTTACCGCTGACACCAAAATAATTGGCAAAATGAGCTATTTCTGATATTCCATCGTATTTTTGAGTTGTAACTTTGTTAAATCCCAGAAATCCAAGGCCCTGACGATTTACAATACCGGTTTCATAAAAGTATTCATTAATTCTTTCACTACCAGTACCATCAGGAGTTGTCATTTTTTTTACAACAAAATTTGCTCCTTTAAACGCATTATTAGGGAATGAGATACCCGTAGGAATATTGTAACTCAAATCATTTGACAAACTCTCGTATTCGAACTTCACATAGTTATTAAGCCCGTCATAGACTCCTTCTACAAATAACGACATGTCGGCTTTGGCATAGGTTATTTCATCAACATCAGCAAGGTCGATCATACCATCGCCGTTGAAGTCACCATAAACTTTGTTTTTATTCCATGTAATTGGGGATATCCCATAATCAAAAACCAATTGGTCATTTCCATTTTGGTCAGTACTTATGGGACAACCTAAGTACAGGTGTTTGTGAAATGATGTGTATTGCGGATAAGAGTGAGAAACTTCAATAGTTGCAAGCATATCAGTTATCCCATCATTATTGTAATCGATAAATTCTGTTTTGCCTGTAAACTTATGACCGTTTCCACCTGGTTGTGGAGCCGGTGCATTTATTACAGAAAAGTTGATAGGACTAAAACCTGTTCCTGTTGATATATATAACTCACTACCTGAATGATTTTTCCAGTCTGCTGAAGCGTATTTGTCAATAAATATATCACTTTTACCATCACCATTAAGATCTGCTATTGATGTGTTTGAGTAATATGAATCAATAATACTTACCGGCATATTTGTAAATATCTGATCAAAGTTTGCAGAAATATTGTTGAACTCAAACACTGATTCAACATTGTTTAAATTATATAGAATCAGCTCTTTTTTTCCATTACCATTGAAATCAGACAAAAGAAGCTTATACTCCATATAAGTATTCCCTGATGCCATGTTTACAGGCCTGGCCATTTCTGCCCCTGTATGATCTGTTATCATAAATATATACCAATCATCATAATAGACTATTTCGTTTCTGCCATCACCTGTAAAATCCGCAACAGCTACCTTCATATATGTATCAATCATTGGTGACCAGTTATCCAATGCATATGTTCCGGTTCTGTCAACCGGTATCTTAACAGGTGTGTCGAATGCATTGTGGTTATAATGATAAACCTTAACTGTATCATCGTCACTTACTATTAATTCGTCGTCACCATCACTATCCACATCAGCAACTGATAAACCATAATAGTATTTATTGTAACTGATACCCGGATTTACCTGGGTTACTGATCCTCTTGCTGAAATATAAACCATTGGAGAAATAATTCCGTTAGTCATATCTTTTGTTGCCACGAAATCACTCATGCCATCACCATCAAAATCACCTATTAATTTTGGTAATGATGTTAACAATGAAGGATCTAACGATGTGTAAGGTGCAGTTGCTGAAGTGGCTATCTCGCCCCAGTCAACAAGTATATTATTGTAGGATTTTGCATTTTTATCCTCCTCAGATACGGAATAGAGTTTGGATGCATGCATGTATTCGTCATAAACATATTCAAAACCATATTTTTTCAAAACAGTTCCCTCACACTCAATATCTATTCTTTCCAATAATTTGGTTGATTCGAATTTTTCATCTGTAATGTATCTAACGGAATGATCAGTTTTTGTATCATAATAAAACTTTAGTTTGTTGTAAGGTAGTAAACCTGCACCCGTATTACCAGTGTATGCAATTTCCGAAACAACTATTTCATTGCCTGATTTTTGGTATGAATACTCTATGTAGTTTCCGTTTGCATCGGTTTCCTTGGTAATATACCATGAAATTCCTGATTTTGAATTAGAAGTAGCACCATAAACTTTTGTGGTACCTTTTTTTGTCAGAACAGTGATTACATCCGAAGAAATACCGGAACCGGTTATCTCTATAACTCTTGTAATTTTAGCATAGTTTCTGGTTTTGGTTTCGTAAAGTATTGTGTTAGTCCCAAATACCGGAGGATTTAATGATGTTATAATTAGTTCCTGTCCATCAAGAGTAAGTTTTTGATCAAAATCAGTAGGAAAGGTTGGAAGCAGGTTGACTTCTTTGTTAGTACCATCAGAAAACCAGTTTGTTGGTGCCAAGGAAATTTTGGAAATTCCGCTTAAATACCATCCATAACCAACCAATCCTTTACCTAGTTTACTATTGTATTTTATGGAAACTGATGGTGCCATTTCATTGGTTCCAGGTGGTACATACACAGGGATTGAATAAATGGACTCACCTTTAGAGCCTACATCAGCTGTCCATTCAGATGTTCCAACAGCTGCTGTCTGAGATAGTTGCCTTGACGAAGGGTCGACCGGATTTGTTATATATGTTATTTGTGAGTACCCCTGAATAAAAGTAAAGAGGCATATTGTAAGAGTTGCAATACTCTTTATCATTTGTGCTTTCATAATATTAATTATTAAGGTTACTATTTTTTAATTATTTTCCACTCAGATTGTGATCCATCGCCAGTAATATGTAATATGTAGCTTCCATTGGGGAATGCTGACATATCAACATTAGTTGAACCGGATTCGGTTTTACCGGTTTTAATTATCTTACCATGCAGATCAATGATCCTGTAGTTAAAGCAATAATCCGGACTTCCTTCCATGTCAATTGTTAAAGAAACACTAACCGGATTGGGGTATATTTTTAACTCCCCTTTTGAATATACCAGGGAATTATCATCCAAAACAGAATCATCGATGTCTGCTGAAACCTGCTTTAAGGTGATTATTTGTCTTACGATCCTGTTGCCATTTGCATCATAAGTATATTCGTAAGTGTTCTGTGCCAGAAGCCCTCCGAATATAAAAAGGTTAATACTTAAGATAAAAAGAAATTTCTTCATGATTTTTTGTTTTTAATTAGTACTTGTTTATTTAGGTTTGATCCATTAACTTAACTGTTATGATCAAACTGATTGTTAATCTTGAATGTTGATCTAAATATGAATGTGATTCGTTGATGTTTTTGCACTTGATCTTTTGTATGTGATTTATTATCAAGGTTTAGTATGTGTGTTTTTCATTGTAATTTAGCTTTTGTGTAGGGTAAAATTATATATTAAAGTGGAGGATTTTTTCGAAAATCAGATAGCGTTAATCAGCAATATCTATCTGTGCAGTTTGGATGTGAAAACGCGTAATTCATGTATTGTAACCCTTATTCTGTTATCACGAAGAAAGTTGATAAATAACCAGAAAACTATGTAATGATTATGCAGTATTGATAAATCTGATTACATTTAAATTAAGGAATTGATAAGTGGTGTGTGATAAAAATATACTTTCTTACTATAAAGTAAACTAAATAGTAACTTACTTTGTTTAAAAACCTCAATATACTTGCAGGATTTCAGGGTGGCGACTCAATTACAGGAACGGTATCGTATAAATTATTACTAAAGTGAAATAAACTACCAAATGTTTGTTAAATTATCAGTTTGGTTTTATTATTACAAGAAGGTGTAACAGCTTTTAATCACTCATACCATCTTTTAATCATTCCGATGATCTTATTAAATTGATTTATGTTATACAGAGAGGCTATGTAATATTAACTCCCTTCCTGTTTTGGTATTCTTTTGGCAGCTTTTAACGCATATAAACTATGTATAGCTTTTTCAAATTTTGGTTTTTCCTTAACTACAAAATTATCAAGTAACAGTTGGGTAATTATAATACTGTATGCCCAATAATAAATATACATCAGTGGAAAATAAAGTATTGCAATCCATTTTCTTTGTTTCACCACAGGTACGACAGTGTACAGTAAAACAGACAGAAGAAACGATACGAAGAATATATTTTCACTAAAATCATAGTTGCCTGTTAGTCCTATCAGACCGATAAAACCCAAAAGCAAGAATGTAACAGACCACAGGTTGAAGAAAAATGAGAAAAAAGCACAAAGTTTTCCACTTCCTGGAATGTTTGGTGAAGAGAACAATGTAGGCATATGTTTTAAAAAGGTCATTACGGTGGTTCCTAACCATCTTTTTCGTTGTTTAACGAACTCCTTAAATGTTTCCACAGCCTGTTCATAATTGAATATTTCAGAATCATAAATTAATTTATAACCCTGTAACTGAAGTTTGTAACCAAAATCCCAGTCTTCAGTAGGGAGGTCCACATCAAAGCCACCACACTCTTCAAATGCCTGTTTTCTAAAAACCCCGGCTCTGCCTTCAAACAATGTAAATCCGAATTTATGCTGGGCTTTGTATAAAGTCATATGTAATGCATCAATATCAAGGCTTACTAATCGTGATATTATTGTGTTCTTTTCGTTGTACTGGATATTTCTTGCCTGAACAAGGCCCACATCAGGATCATCAAAGTGAGATACTATTTTGATAAGAAAAGCTTCTTCAGGTAAAGAATCAGCATCAAAAGAGCAGATTAAGTCACTTTTTAAGGTTGGAACGACATCATTAAATGCTGCCGGTTTACCTCTTAAACATCCCGGTTGTCTGTTGATTATCCGAATATCATCCTTGTACTTCAGAAGTTTATTCAATGTACCGTCAGTAGATCGGTCATTGATGAATACTATTTCGTACCTGCTTCTGTCATAGTTGAGATTCAACAGGTTTTTTACAGTTGAATCTATTACCTCTTCTTCATTATATACTGCTATTACAATGGAAACTGTTGGTAGGTTTTCATAGTTAATTGATGGTAACTTTGCAGCCTTTCTTGTATTACCGTTTCGGTTTATAACTACAGTTAATACATAAACAGAAGTGTATAGAACCAAAATAATCTGAAAGATCAACAATGTGTTCCAAAGCAGGTTAAACCATTCATTACGTGTAAATAGTATAGCAAGGCAGCCTAATACTGCGAAAACCACCATAAGGGTAGTAAATTTTCGTTTTAACATTAACCTGTATATTAGATTCGTAAGTAGTGCAATTGAAACTACAGCAGTAGCAGCATAAACAAAGTACATTAGCCAGTGTGTCATAATTAATTCGTGTTTCTGTTTGTTAAATTTAATTTTTCATAAAATTGGATCAGTGTTATATTGTCAATCACAATACAGAAGTATTGTAATTGCAGCTTGTCATAATTTATCAATGAATATTTCTTAAGCAGTTGCATAACTTTCGGGTTTAATTAATCTTTCTTCATCAAGATTTAGTATACTGGAAAAGTTTAAATATCCGATGTCCTGATGAGACACAATTATCGTGATCTTATTTTTCCGCAAGCCTGTTATTCTCACTAGTACATGCTCTTTTATACTACGACTCAAATGATTTGATATTTCGTCAAGTAATAGTATCGGAGGGTCGGAAATTACAGCCCGAAGTATGCTGATCATTTGTTTCTCTCCGCCTGATAAGTTACTTCCATTGGTTCCAATACTTTTATATCCGGATATCTTATTGTACATATCGGTAAATCCGTAGAATTCAAGATATTCATATAATGTCTTAAATGTAAGGTCAGGATGTACTATCTGTAGATTGTTCCAAACACTATCATCAAATAAAAATGGTGTTTGCTGAACTACTTTAATACAGTTGTTTTCATAATCAGGTGTTCTGAATATCTCAGGAAGATTTATAGTTAATTTTCCATCAGTCTGATGCCTGATGCCACCTAATATGTTGATGAGAGTTGTTTTTCCTGTTCCGTTTTTTCCATTTATAAGATGTACACCTTCATCAAAGACATAGGATAATTTATTAATGATAGTCTCCTTAGAGTTTGAGTGCCTGAAACTAATGTTTTCAAGGTTTATTGAAAGACTGTTACCTACTTCAAAAGTCAGATTTACCTGTTTATTGTTTTCTGCCTTTCTTATTTTGGCAAGTAGTTCATTCAATCTGTTATACGATGGTATAATAGATGAAACGGAATAAGCAAAACTGTTCACTTCTTTAATGGGCCATAGTAGCCATAGCAGCAAACCCTAGGTTTTAATATTTCATACAAAAAGGAATCGTCATCACATGAAATTTATTGGTAATTTAGCATTGATCTTGAATATTTACATGGTGATAAAAGTTCTTTGATAATTTGAGAAAGAATGGACAAATGACAAATAAGCCATTATCACGATACAACAAATCTTCTGTTTCTCCCGTAAACAGTGGGTTTTGTAAAAACTACGTAGAAGTGACACCGGAAATGATACACCGCTTGAACGAAATTCCGAATCGTATCATATTATTTAACAGTGTAGAAGTGACACTGGAAATGATACACCGCTTGAACCCTGGCACTATTTGGCGACCCTGATCTAGTCTAGTAGAAGTGACACTGGAAATGATACACCGTCTGAAATGAGCAGTTTAGAGCGTGAGAGTGGGGCGTTGGAATAGACATCTATATGAACTATCAAACTC
>JANQGJ010000022.1 GCA_028277395.1 Bacteroidales bacterium
TCTATATTCGGAAACTAAGGAAGTACTTTTCTGATGATCCGGAAATTCAGATAATAACACTAAAGGGTAAGGGGTATCATTTTGTGGTGCCTTAAAACAGCAGTTTCACTGTTGACATGTCATCCAAAACAAACTTACCTGACAATAATTACTCATTTTTTCATTACTCTTAAAACTTGTAAGGTACTATACTATTGTTACTTATCATAAGTTAATTAAATGAATATAAACGCATCACTAAATCAATATGCAACCTTTACTTAGCTGTTGCATCTTATTATTGAATGAACATAATAGAATCAGAAAAGAAGTTAATCGAATGCTGCCTTAAGAGTAACAGAAGTGCTCAAAGGCAACTTTATGAGAAATATGCTCAGGAAATGATAAATGTTTGCATTAGATATTGTGATAACAGACAGCTTGCCGAAGAAGTTCTGCAGGAAGGTTTTCTCAAAGTATTTAAGAATCTACATCAACTTAAAGATCATAGAAAACTAAGAGCATGGATCAAAAAGATTATGGTGAATTCTTCGCTGATGAAGATAAGGAAAAAGGAAAAACTTGTTTTTTACGATGATGAGTCACTACTGGATATGCAAAAACAGGAGGCTTTTGAAGATGATTCATTCGAGTTTACCAAAAAGGACCTGGTTCAGGCAATAAACGAAATGCCAAAAGGATATAACATAATATTTAACCTGTACGCTGTTGATGATTTTTCTCATAAACAGATTGCTACAATGCTCAACATCTCTGAAAACACATCTAAATCACAGTTATCGAGAGCACGCAATTATCTAAAGTCAAAACTTAACAAAATAAAAACTAACTATTATTCGAAAACAGACTCATATGCGGTTATGGGTAGTTTTATATGGATATACAACCAGCTTTTCTAGAATATGCAAAATGAAACTGAACATATTGATGATATTTTTCGCAAGGGTGTAGCTGAAGAACCTGTTGAATTTGAAACAGAAAGCAGGTGGAAAGGTCTTAGTAACAGGCTGCTCTTAAACGAAATTCTTGAATTGGATTTCACAAATGTCAACAGAACATTCCTATACTCTGCAATTGTAGTTTTATTCTTGATATCGCTTTCTATTCCCGTGATAATTACAACATCAGATAACGAACCAAAATCCAAAGTATCCAATCATAATCATATCAATCCGAATAATACTATATCAGTATCAGACAGAATCAATACTGAAAACACTGTTGATTCGAAAATTAATGAGACAAGTGATAATTATATAACCGGCAATACTCAAATTATTGATGAAACGCCCGAAGTTATCAATGAAGTTATTAATAAGGAAACAATATTTGTTACTACTGAAAAACCAACAGTTAATACCACTATCAACAATAGCTTTGAACCTGCTTCATTAGGTCATGGATATAAAACCAATATTTGCAGTATGTTAAGCTATAAAAATATTAACTTAATTAATGTCCACACAGTAGATACCGAAATTGTCAGCAGAAATACTGATAATAAAATTGCAACAGGAAATGAAATTAACGATAAAGCAGACAATTCTTCAGAGTATTTCTCCCTGGGTATTGGAATTGGTTCAACATGGGTACTTAATGAAAATGAACAATGCTATGTAACAAAACAACCAATATTCGATGGTGGAATTAATGTAAAATATAACACTGAAAAGTATTTCATTACCGCAGGACTAACAGTTAATCGTGCCAAATCAACTTTCAACTCCAATTACACTTATGATACATTGCTGGGCAGAGATCTGGTTATGGGATATGAGATAGTTGAGGTGATTAACGATAATGGTGACACAGTTATGGAACGTATCTATTACAGCGGTTTACATGAAGTTTATGACACTCTGCAATCCACTGATCAGGTTGGAATCACATCATACACAACTGCGTTAAGTATTCCGTTAAATATTGGTGCAATGGTTTTCAGACATAACAGATTCAGTATATCTGCAACCGGAGGGGTAATGTTAAACGTAATGATTGGTAACAATCAGCAGTATCCATTACAATCAAATATGAATAAAAAAGTAATTGATTTTGAAACCAGCCCGTCAATAATTTACGAACCGGTTTTTTACATTCAGGCAGGGTTACTTTTTGAATATAAAGTCTCTGACCGGTTTAATATGGAGCTTAACTCAAATTACAATCATAAAATTGGTCATCATAATATGCTCTCGCAATATCCTTTATCTCTTATAAGAATGGGATTTGGCGTTAGCTATAGTTTTTAATTAAATCCTACAACAATGAAAAATACAATCTTCTTAGTTAGTATCTTATTATTAATGAATTCATTAACTGCACAGTATGTTGATTATGACGATGTTGCAGTTATTGTTAATAACAATAGTCCAACATCTGTTGAAATTGGTGAATATTTTAAATCAAGAAGAAGCATACCGGACGACAATATGATTTATATAAACTGTTCGGATATGGAACGAATTGATTCAACTGAATTATTTTCAATTGTAAACCAGGTCAGTGACTACCTGACCAATAATAATCTCACTGAATCCATAAATTACCTTGTAACAACAAAAGGCGTTCCTTTGATTTATGAAGGTGGTAATTGTGACACTATTATCTCAATAGGGCGTTGTTCGTCTGTTGATTCGGAATTGGCTCTGATAATTAATCACAATGACTTAATAGGAGTAACACAAATCGCTCAGAATCCATACTTCAAATCAGACAATTACAATTTCTCCCGTGATGAATTTGATATTTTTCTGGTTACCAGACTTGATGGTTACACCATTGACGATGTTAAAAGTTTAATTAACAGGAGTGGTCCTGATTTATATGCTGACAAGGCAAATGCCCAGTTTATTTTCGATCTGGCATTTTCAGAAGATACAATAACATCTGCTCTGCTGGGAGAAATTATGGAAGCAGGCAATGATGTACTTCAATCGAAGAACTGGAACACAATATTTAGTCCGTCTCCAACAACTTTTATTACAGACGAATCCAATGTTCTTGGCTATTACTCGTACATATATAATCCATCTAACAAAATATTAAATAATGACTGGATGAATGGATCAATTGCCAATCTTGGTGTTGGAGTAACAGCATTCACCTTTGATAAAGAAGAAAACATATATAATGAATTAATTCTTGCCAATTTGATTGAAGAAGGGGCATGTGGAGCGTCAGGTATGGTCCATGGGTACTTCTTATCACAGGGAACAGTCTGGCCTGAGGTACTATTCGAAAAATACACATATGGTATTGATACGATATCGCAATTCAACATATATTACAATCTCGCAGAAAGCTACTGGAATTCAATTAGCGTTTTATCTTCTGTCCATGTGGTTGTAGGTGATCCAAAAACTTCAATTGTACTTGAAGGGCCAAGCAATGTCCAAATATCAAATGAGATATCACATTTCAAGACTTACCCTGTACCGGCAAATGACATGCTTACTGTGGAATATACCATCCACAAATCAAAACATGCCATAATTAACATGTATAATATCTACGGATCAAAAGTTCATTCTGCAATGGAAAACATTTCAACTGCAAGACAGAGCCATACTTTTAATGTTTCTGACTTTACAACAGGAATATATATTATTGAATTGATATCCGGCAAAAATCATATAAGAGAAAAGATATTAATTGAGTAATCAATTACAATGACTGGCAGGTTTAATTAATTCTGATCAGGTCATTGTTCAAAAAATAACTGATACAGCCTCAGAGAAAAACATTCAATTACAAGTCATCATTATTTATTAAGGTAATGAGGCTGTCTCAAAAGTAAAGGTTATGTGCTGTAGATTTCCATATTTGGAAAATCTTTCGGGCACCTACCCGAATACAAAAACCTTTTGAGACAGCCTCATTGCTTTTTCGCCCTACAATGAACATGAATAGTTTATTTTGATTTATTCATAACGTAGTGCCTTTGCAGGCATTATCCTTGCTATATAAATCGTTGGAATAATCAGTACCAGAAGTGAGATTAAAAAAGTACCAAAATTAATAAGCAGCACATCAGAAATATGTAGTTCAACTGGAACATAATCAACATAATACGACTCTGCAGACAAACTTATTAGTTTATACCGGTTCTGAATGTAATAAAACAAAATACCAATAATGTTTCCCCATATCATACCCACAAGAATAATGCGGGATGCCATATAAATAAAAATTTTGCGAATAGAAATACTGTTTGCGCCAATCGCCAGAAGCAGTCCAACCATACTTGTCCGTTCAATTATCAAAATCAGGAGTGTAGAGATCATTGTAATTGTGGCAACCAGAATTAAAAGTGTTAGTATAACCACAACATTCATATCCAGCAGATCGAGCCAGTTAAATATTTGCGGGTATTCATCATAAACACTTAAAGCGCTGATATTGTATGGAATTGTATTATAAAGCTCATATGTTGTAGTTTTAACATCAGAAATATCATTTAGCAGTATCTCTATACTACCTACTTCATTTTGATTCCAGTTATTGAGTTTCTGAATTTGCCGTAAATCACCTACAACATAAATATTATCAATTTCTTCCATACCCGTGTTGTAGATCCCGCAAATTGTAAATCTACGGCCACGAGCAGCCGACTCAGTCTCATCAATAAACCACATTCTCAGATAATCACCAACATTCAAAGCAAGTTTGTCTGACAGTTTCTTTGATATCAATACCTCATTGCTTTTTGTTGAGTCAGAAAACACAGGAAAGCTACCGTCAATAATATTTTCAGAGAGAAAACCTTTATCATAATCACTGCCAATACCTTTAAGTATTACACCCTGTATCTGATCCTTTGTTTTTATAACTCCGGCTTTTTCAGCAACATTCTGAACATGCCTGATATTTTTATTTTTCAATAACTTATCTGTAAGGTCATTACTAACTACCACAGGATCCCCCTGCATACTGTAGTTGTTATCATAAAGCACAAGATTTATATGAGATGCAAATCCCATAACTTTTTGACTAATGGAATTCTTAAACCCAACTACTACAGCTACTGAAATTATCATCAATGCCAGACCTAAGGCTATACTTATTGTTGATATTCTGATCACCGGCTGAGAAAGTCTGTTTCTTTTTCCACCTCGCAACCGATTGGCTATGTAATACTCAAAATTCAACTGTTCACAATATTTTTCACAAAGATAAGCTACATGAATTAATTTAGAAGAAATTCCTAAGGCTTATTCCTGATAATATCAGTTCATGCTACAAATCAAAATTCTTTTTTTCAAAAGTGAATCCAGGAGTTATATTATAATTGTGTCATAAAAATAAAAGGCTGCCCTGTTATACACTCAATAACGAAAACTCTGACACTCACCTTAAACAGAGCTGCTAAACCAAACACCAAAGTACTGTTATAAGTCTTTAAATTTAGTATATTGTATTTTACAAGTTGACATAATACAATCAAAGTCAGTATCATGATCATTAACTTCTGTATATATGTGATAAATTCCGAATTTCAATTTGTTTAAAAACATTAAGGATTTTTTATGTACAAAACAGCTATTGGATCATTACATATTGAAAATTCTTAACATTTCAATTTACAGATTTATCTCATAACCTTAATGATCTTCTTCTTTAACAGCTACAGCAATTAACGCTAATTTTTTTTGCAAGAGACCAATACAAATAAACAGATTCATTTTTCATATTGGTAAATACTTTAAGTGACACTAAAGAATGATGTAACGTTTATGTAATATATAAATCTAGAATGTAACGCTTATGTAATATTTAGATCCAAAAATGAAACGCTTTTGTAATATACAGAAGTTGGTTTTTCAACTATTGAAGATGATATTTGTATACTTAAAAAGAGTAAAATCTTAATTGTACGAATCGTATAAAGTTAAATAAAGACCTCTTCATAATAGCTAAACAATAAGCCTTTACAAGCTGGATGCCAGAAGATTCTTTACTTGCAAATGTTCTTTGAAAAGTTTGAGTTAAGTACACGAAAGAAAAAGTCATACATGAACAGTGGAAAATAACTCTGCTGGTTCGAAACCTGGTATTTATGATATTAGAAGCAGATTTAAGAGTAATACCAGGCAATATCTGACATATTAGATATGTGCTTAAAACCGGCTAGATAGACAACCGATAGCTTAGAATACAATCATATAGATGTGAACCCAACATGTGTTTTATTTTATTACAGTTATATAGATCAATAAACTTCTGGAATTTGTAAACACCTGAAAAAAATTACCAGTAAGATTTCAGTTGAGTAGTACCAAAATATTTAAAATTTTAAGGAGTAAGAATAATAAATACATTATTGATAATTAAGAACCGATGAAAGAAATTGAACTACATGACAATTCTATACGAAAAAAGAAACAAATAAGGAATTATTTGAATAGGTTATAACATCTTGATTATAAATTTAGGATAGGGCATAAATTAATATTAGGCATTTTTTACGGAAGAATTTTTCATCTGGTAGATGAATATGTCATAGTAATCAAATATCTGGCATACAAGTTTATGCACAAACAGTTTTTCCCATTTATTTTTTACGAAGATCGCACTTAATTGAAAATCAGATCTCTTAAACTTGATTTTTTAGATTGTTAAGTTTTAAAACTAAATAAATAATATACATATGAATAAGTCATTACCGAAATGTAGAATAATAAAAAACATGGCAAAACTGCCTATAATTTTACTCATCATTCAAGGATTAATGTTTCAAATACTTATAACAGCTCAAAACATTAATTCCCGTGATTTACATAAAGTTGAAAATCCAACCAGGGTTTCAAAGTTAACATTCTGGGGATCATTTTTAGTTGAATATAATCAGTTAGGTAGAGAATCCAGAGAAGTTGAAAAATCTCTGAATCCGAATTTTAAGATTTTTGAAGGTCTCTCTTTTGACAGAGAACCGGGGAGTCCATTTGATTCGAGGGAAAGGCCATGTATTAATGGTGCTACGGGTAAAAACTATTATATACAAGTAATATCAGGCACTAGTAAAGCTAGTATATTCAATAAAATTGATGGAAGCTTATTAGGAACGTTGGACTACTCATTATTATTCTATGCTGCAGATCAAGCAGGATCTAATATTGACAAACCTATTATATTATATGATGAACAAATAGGAATGTTTATTGCTTTAGCCAGAATTGTAAATTTTGAGTCAAACCCTCAAAGTGCTGATTATTTTAGTTTTTCTACATTGAAATTTACTGAAGATGGTATCAGAATCTGTCGATGGGCATTTGGTTCCGCAAAATGTGATAACGCAAAAATGGGTATTCAACAAGATGGATACTATATAAGTATAAACGCAGGCAGTAACGAAAGAAACATTGATGAGGTTTTTGTAATTAATCGATATGCTGTAATAAACAATTGGTGGGATGTTTTTTTCATGTCATTTAGAAATCCGGCCAGACCAAAAACATTAAATGGGTTTCATTATATTCTTCCGATAGACATTGATGGAGCATGGGCACCAAGCAATACTCCAGGCATGTTCATTACTATTGCAGATGATGATCAGGGAAATCCAAGTGATGAAATCAGATTATATGAGTTAAAAATAGAATGGCATGATCTGTGGTCATCGACATTTAAGATGTCTGACCAGATTCCGGTTAGTAGTTTTTGTAATGTAGAAGATATAATGATAAGGCAAAATATGAGAACACAATATTTGGAGTCTAATTCAGGCGTATTATCTCATAGAGCTCAGTACAGAAAAATAGGTGAACAGGAAATAATTACATGTCTTCAGACAGTTACTGATAATAAATCAGCCACAGGTTTGCGTTGGTATCAATTGCATAGGGATAATAATAATCATAATTGGACTTTAAGCCAGGAAGGTTTACTCCAGGATAATAGTTCTGAAGAGTTAAGCATGTATAATGGAAGTATTGCCATGACTGCTAATGGTGATATTTTCATTGGATATCATGCTTCATCTTTATTCCATTTTCCCAGAATACAGTATTGTGGTCAATCTAATGGAGTAAGATCGCATATTGGTAATGGGCAAATAGATATTCCAACACAAAATATATGGCAAAGCTCTGTTGGTCAAAGTCTTCATAGTAAATGGGGTTCCTTTTCAAACATGAGTTGTGATCCAACTGATAACAATACAGTTTGGTATACGAACTATTGTCTAGAACATAATTTCCAGATCAATGGCAGAACTTTTCAACACTGTATAACACCTATTGTTGCAATTACAATGCCAGATTGTACACCAAAAATTCAATCAAATCACCTTAATATTATAGCTTATGATACTGTCGCTATCTATGGCAGTATAATAAAGGGTGATGGTGATTATGTATTAGTAGTTGTCAGAAAACAAGAAACACCAATTTCTGAGCCTATAAGTGGTTATTCTTACCAATACAATACTAATTTTGGAAGTGGAGATACTACAGGACCTGGTAATTATGTTGTCAATTTTCTGCCTAGGGAAAGTCTTTCCGGGAATCTTCAGCATATTTTGATTAAAAATCTGGAAGCTGGAAATGGTTATTTTATTGATATATACGAAGCAAACAGTACAGGTGATGATGGTTATTGCTACAAGTTACCAGCCTATACCAGTTTAGCTTGCACCAAAGGTATTCAACATCAATATCACCAATACTTTGATGATTGGAATGAAAGCACTCCTGATTATAGTTGTACTGAAAATGGAAGCGTGACTTTAACAGAAGGTTGGGTAAACTTCGATGATGATGATATAGATTGGGATATCAATAGCGGAAGTACAAAATCATCTTATACAGGTCCAACTACAGACATTTCTTTAGTTGGTAAATATGTTTATACAGAAGCCTCATCATGTTCTGATAAAACCGGGTATTTAACAATGCCAGCAATTGACCTAACAACAATACCTTCACCAGTTTTTACGTTTTATTATCATATGTGGGGTACTGGTATGGGAAGTTTATCCATTGAGCATTCACTCGATGGTGGTATTACCTGGTCAGATTATCTATGGAGTAAAGAAGGAGATCAAGGAAATCAATGGCATATGGCTACAATCCCACTAAGTTCATTCAGCGATTCAGATCAGTTTAGGATTCGTTTTAAATCAATCACAGGCGACAATTATAAATCCGATATTGCCATTGATGAGGTATCCATAAAAACACAAACTTCAGGAATACCATATCTGCAGACTTTCGATTCATGGCAAATAAGTAATCCTTGGTATTCATGTACTTCCGATGGGAGCGTTGTTCTTACTGATCAATGGAAAAATGCCACAGGTGATGATGTAGATTGGGATATCTACAGTGGTTCAACACCATCGAATTATACCGGGCCCTCATCAGGGTATTCAGGTAGTGGGAACTATTTATATTTGGAAGCTTCTAGCTGCTATAACAAAACAGGTTATTTGGAAAGTCCGATTTTTGACTTATCATCTTCAAACTACCCAGAGCTAAAGTTCTACTATCATATGTTTTGTGAAGGTAGTGATCGTATGGGCTCACTAAAAGTGGAATTCTCTGTCGATTATGGAAATACCTGGGAGGAAGTATGGTCAAAAAAAGGGAATCAAGGGGATCAATGGAATGAAGCATTAATCAAGTTGGATGCATACAACAATACAAAAGGTTTTGTTTTTCGATTTACAGGAATAACCGGAAACAATTATAGATCAGATATTGCAGTAGACCATGTTAGTATTGATTCACCGTGTCTACCGATTTTCAGCTTTCCTTATACCATGAATTTTGATTCATTTAGTAAAAGTCAACCACAAGAGGATTGTACTCAGGATGGATCGGTGAAATTGAATGATTGCTGGTTAAATGTTTTAGGTGATGAAGTTGATTGGGATGTGCATTCAGGTTCAACAGCTTCAGGTGGAACTGGACCATCAACAGGATATAATGGCTTTGGGAATTATTTATACCTTGAATCATCATACTGTTGGAGGAAAAAAGCATCTATAAAATCTCCAATATTTGATTTTTCGATCTCACATATGCGTAGACCAAGGTTAGGCTTTCAATACCATATGTATGGTGAAAACATGGGCAGCTTTCAGGTTGATATCTCAAAAGATGGAGGATCAAACTGGGAAGAAGACTGTATTTACAGCATTTATGGCAACCAGGGCAACCAATGGAATAGCGCCACGATTAACCTTCAGGAGTATTTAAATGAAACAGATATTTCATTCAGGTTTACTGGTATAACAGGCGATGACTTTACCTCTGATATAGCAATTGATGAGATGATTATTTTTGATGAGTGTGTCAGATTAAATTTCCCTTACGAAGAAGGTTTTGAAAATTGGGTGGACTTTTCATGTCAATCCAACAGTTTCTGTAACCCAAACGGCAGTATGGATCTACTACCTTATTGCTGGGAAAATTGTATTGATGATGATTTTGATTGGGGTGTGGGAAAAGGTATGACTCCATCAGAAGGTACAGGACCCTCATCAGGAGTATATGGAAGTTCACGATATTTATATACTGAGGTTTCTGGAGGAGCATGTTATAACAAAGAGGCATCAGTTCAAAGCCCTGATTTTGATATGTCGTCAGTAACAGATCAACCTTTACTGTATTTTAATTATCACATGTATGGTGAAGAAATGGGAACTCTTTTTGTGGATATTTCAACTGATTTCGGATCCACCTGGACAAATCTCTGGTCAAAATCCGGCAATCAGGGCAACCAATGGTTGTACGAAGTAATTCCATTATCAAACTATATTTCGAATCCCTATGTCAGGCTTAAATTTAAAGCAATATCCGGACCAGAATATACTTCTGACATAGCCATTGATAATATCAAAATATCAGCAGGAGACAGAGCAAATACTTCGAATTTATTGTCGATTCATGATGAACAAAATCAAATATCAGAATCTACACCTGTGCTATCCCTTAATGTATTTCCTAATCCAAATAATGGGATTTTTAATATGGTTATTAATTCCAGGATGAAAAGGGATGTAAAGATAAAGATTATAAATACTATGGGTGTTACTATATATCAACAGGATAAAGTTGTAATTCATGAAAATCATAAGTCTGAAATAAATTTGTCAGTATTCCCAAAAGGCGCTTATTATTTAATTATTAACAGTAATAAAAATGAAACAGTAAAGAAGACAATTATGTATAATTAATAGACAAAATCACCCCATATTATTTCAGCTATTGCCAAAAGGAAATTCTCTTTTTTGCTGTATCGCCCTCATAAATTATGCTGATTGCAACAGAGAATTTAACTCATTTAAAGTGAATATGAATAAGTGTTAGTATACTTGATTTGTTATTACTGCATACCAATAGATTCGATTTTTACTAATTTTACCTTAATTATAATAATCTACTGGGATGAGACATCAATAACTCCATCCACATAACAAATCATATGAAACAGATTTTCTTTTCAATATTATATTTAGTTAGTTTTTCGACAGCTTGTCAAAGTACCACCCCTACACTGGTTGATTATGACGATGTTGTTTGTGGAGCCAATCGTTTAGCACTTTATCTGCCTTTAATACAGAACAAAAATGTTGCAGTTGTTGCCAACCAGTCTTCAACTGTAGATAACAAACATTTAGTTGATACACTACTAGCAAATAATATTATTATATCCAAAATATTTTGCCCTGAACATGGCTTTCGAGGGAAAGCTGATGCCGGAGAGATAATAAGTGATGAAATTGATCTGAAAACAGGGATACCAATTATCTCTTTGTATGGTTCGCATAAAAAACCTACTAAAGAGGATTTGAATGATGTCGACATCGTGATATTTGATCTTCAGGATGTAGGTACACGTTTTTATACGTATATCTCAACTTTAACTTATGTTATGGAATCATGCGCAGAAAATAATATCCCTGTTATTGTACTCGATCGTCCAAACCCTAATGGTTATTTTATTGACGGGCCTATACTTGAAAATGAATTCAGCTCATTTGTTGGATTGCATCCTATACCGGTTGTTTATGGAATGACAATTGGAGAATATGCTAAATTAGTAAAAGGAGAACACTGGATTGCAGAATCAGATAAACTTGATCTGACTGTCATACCTATGGATAATTATGATCATAACTTGATCGTTAAACTTAAAAACAAACCATCGCCAAATCTACCCAACTGGCAATCAGTTTACTTATACCCATCACTTTGCTTCTTTGAAGGAACGGTAATGAGCATAGGCAGAGGTACTGATTTTCCTTTCCAGGTTTATGGCCACCCTGATCTTGAAACAGGAAGTTTTGTTTTTAAACCGGAACCAAATGAGGGATCTTCAAAACCAAAACATAACGGTACTGAATGCTATGGTTTGAATTTAACTGGCTATGCATCAAACTATAAAACGAATGATAACCAAATTAACTTATCATGGCTTATTGATGCTTACAACACTGTGCCTTCAAAAGAAGATTTCTTTATCAGTTATTTTGAAAAACTTGCAGGTACAGCTAGTCTCAGGCAACAAATTGCTTCAGGTTTAAGTGAGGAAGAAATCCGTAGTTCATGGCAACCTGGATTGGATAAATTCAAAAAGATACGATCTAAATATTTACTATATCCTTAACTAATAAATATGACTAAAGAAAACAAACAGGAAACAGATTATTATGCGAATGTCGAATCATATTATGATGAAGATGCAACATTGGGATTTGAGTCGCGCGCGAACATAAACTCAAGCCTTGAAAGAATCAGAAGTGATTTCAGAGATATAACCATACAATATGATTTTAATAATGTTCTTGAAATTGGGTGCGGACCCGGATTCGATATTCATTGGTTTGCAGCAAAGTATCCTGAAAAATCTTTCACAGCAGTTGATATTTCAGGTGAAATGGTGAATCTAACCCGTAACAGACTGGAAAAAAACTCAATTAAAAATGTAACACTATTCAGATCTGATGAACGATCTCTCGTTGAAAAACTGGGTAAAAATACCTTTGATTTAATCTATGTATATTTTGGTGCTCTTAATACGGTAAATGATCTTAATGAAACTGCAGGACATATTAATAAGCTTCTAAAAACAAACGGCATAGCTGTGCTTACATTTGTAAATAAATGGTATTTAAGGGAGCTACTTGTTCAACTAATAAAACTTAATCTGAAAACCGCATTTGCCAGACTTGGTAATACATGGGGAGGATATTCAGTAACCAGGCACCTTCCCTCCCACTGTTATAGCGCAGGAAAGATAAGACAAGCATTCTCAGGCTTTAAGTTGATTAGCAAAAAGGGTTACAGTATTTTTTACCCACCATGGTACAACGATCATAAAGTCAGGGAAAAACCATCAAAAGCAGAAAGGTTGTGGAATCTGGATCAAAAAATACAAAATACACCTCTTTGGTCTAAAGGTGAATATACCCTGTTCGTTTTTCAGAAATAAACACCGGTTTTAATTTCCCTAAGTATCTGATGCAGATCCTGAAACTCATATTTGTTTAATAGATCAGGATAATTCGATCTCATTATTATATTAGATGTAAATGCCTCTTTTGCAGCAATCTCAACATCATGAGGATAAATTTCTTTGTAATCAACTACCTTACATTTGTATTGATCACATATTGCGTCTGTAAATTCCAACTGGGTAAGAATTATTGGTGAAAAAATATTATATACGCCACTTCCCAGATTGTGCTCTGAATATTTGACCATTAAACCAGCTGCATCTTTCAATGAAACAACCGACATATGATTTAATCCTTTTCCAAATAGTGGAATTGTACCGGTTTCCTTAATATTTTGTAAATAAAACCAGGAAAACCATGATCCAATTCCCAGAAGCCATGGAAAACGTAGTACATACACAGGATAATTACCTGAAAGTGATTTATTAACTATTGGAAATTCACCATGTACATACTGTTTAGCATAGCTGGTGGGATTTATTGACGTATTTTCATTATGGATTTTATCACTACTTCCATAAACTAAACTACCTGACGCGAATACCAGTTTTGGAGTTATGCCGCTTATTTCAATTTGTTGTAACAATCGTTTATTTAACTGTGCAGCTTTTAATGCAGCAAGTTTACGCCCCAGTCTTCTCAGGCGCTTAACTGTTGGTCTGGCGCAATGATATATTACCTCAGGTCTGATCTCTCTTAATACCTTCGCATTTAGTCTGTTAATTCCTCCTTTTATTACAGATATCCTTTCTGCATTTTTTAATTGAGAATTATTTTGTGTTGCATAAACCTTATAACCAACCCTGATTAATTCGGAAATCACTGCTGATCCCAAAAACCCTGAACCGCCGATAACAAGTACATTCTTCATATCAGGGAGTTAATGATGTTTCGCTTTCTTTTAATGCATTAAGTACTATTGTCTGATAATTATCCGGGTGGTTCTTTGAAATATTTAATGTCGTGTAAAATGCTTCATCATATTTATCCATTGGGTATGATTTTCGCTTCCACTTCTTTCTCCATTTTCGATCAGTTGCCTTCATCAACATAATATTAAGCTTATTACCTCCAGTCAGGTTGATCATCTTCTCAAACATAGTCTTGATTCTCTCTTTTCCATTCTTTATAACAAACCTTAAATCTTCTTTATATGGTTCATTCGGCAGAAAATCAGACACCCAGGTATTCACTTTCTTTAATTCTGATATTAACTCCTTGTTATACACAGGAATGAGAGTTACAGTTTCTATCGCTGAATAGATATTTTTTTGATCAATCTCGAGAGCAGATTCATCAATGAAATAATTCATACAATAATAATGCTGGTGTCCTGTAATAAAGGATAATTTCTTGAATAGATGTAGCAATGTCCGTGCAATCCACAAACGATCCTTTTCTGCAATAATGAAATAGTCAATATCTGCATCTTTGCCAGCATAATATTTTGAAAGTGAACCGGATATTGCAATTGACCTGACAAATGGAAAACTCTTTACAACTTTTATAAACCGGTATGAACCTCTGAGGATTTGTTCAGCACTCCTGTTCCCTCTTATCCTGTCTACTGACCATTCGGGGCAATTCTCTATTGTATAGAAACCTTCATCAGACAGGAACACCTCTTTATTTCCTGATAATTCAATCAGCAGACTGTTAACAGAATTCAAGTCACATTTTAATCGTAAAAACCTATGAATTTCAACAGGTGACAACGGATATTTGAATAAACCAAAATAACCAAGTGTTGAAACAATATGCTTTTTAAGGTATTCACTATTATTTTCCATCTTAATCAATTCGGAATAATATTTGAAAAGTGGTTTTAAAGAATATCTCAACATCCATTGTCAGCGTCCAGTTATTTATATATTCCAGATCAGAACTTAGTCTGTTAATATAATCTTCCTTGTTATTGATCATCCCATGATAACCCCTGACCTGCGCTAAACCGGTAAGTCCGGGTTTTGCCTGGTGCCTTAAATGATAATCAGAAGATAACCATGAAAATTCCACGTTATGACGCAACATGTGCGGCCTAGGACCAACAATGCTCATTTGTCCTGCAAGCACATTTATTATCTGTGGTAGTTCATCAATGTGAAATTCCCTAAGATATTTACCAACCCGTGTTATTCGCTTATCATCCTTTTGCACTTGTAACCGGTCAGCTTCTTTGTTTATTTCCATTGTTCTGAACTTGATACACAAAAATGTTTTGCGATCCCTTCCGGTTCTCTTCTGTATAAAAAACGGTGAACCTTTTGAGTCAATCATTATTACTATTGAAACTATCAGAAAAAACCAGGGGGCTATGAAGATCAGCATTAGCAATGAAAGAATGACATCAAAAACCCGTTTTGTAAATCTTGAACGTGGATTATTGATCTTTCGTGTACTGAAAACATTCTCATACTTCAACTCAAATATTTCTGCATCATAGTTCTCTGAATAGTACCTATAGTTCATATAAAGTAGTAGTGTTTCGGTGCTTGTTAAAATAAGACGAATATATTAAACAAAAATAAACAATTCCCTGTTGTCTTTCCAACACTGACTCTGTTAAGAAAAACATAAAAACCAACAACAAAACGCCATTGGAAACGAATTTGTTAGATCCAGGAATGGCAAAAATCCTGATTATCATCGCTAGTAGTACTAGCAGACCTGCCAACCCGCTTCTTACAAATGTTTCGATGAATTGATTATGGAAATTGTAATTAAGGTATCCTGTATCATCAGTTCCTGAATAACCAGTATATATACCATACTCAATATATTTACTATTCAGCAGGTCCTGAGCCCGATTTATTCCAATGCCATTCAACAAAGCGTTATTCTCTTCTATTATTTCTATCCCAAATCTTGCCTGGATCAATCTAAGGTTCAAACCATTAAGTGGAGAATCATAATTAAATCTTTCTGCCTTTACAATTTCAAGTTCAGGGTTGACAATTTGATTAAACCTCAACATAAAAGGAATTGATATTAAAACAACTATTATAACAGCTACCGGTATTAACATCTTTCTTCGTTTGAACAGATTTATAATTGTGTCTCTGAACTTAACTACCAATAGCGGGATCCCAACTCCTATCATCAGTTTTGAAGCAGATAAAAACAGCATTAATAATAGCAGGAATAAAATAGCATACATCAGGCGAGGTTTTGCAATAAGCCATGATATTTCATCAAACTGAAGCAATACCACAACAATGAAAAAGCTAAAATAAATAGCACCTGAATTAAATGGTTTTATCAGATCATGGTAAACAAATGACCCCATTCCGGCATTCTGAAAAAAAACCTGAAAAACGGAATAACCAAGCATAATAGTGGAGGCAACAGACAAAGAAATTACCAAAGCAGTAAAAGATACATTTGTGAACATCTTCTTTGATGTTGCACTCAACAGGAAGTAAACCGGGATAATAATAAGAGGAAGCATTTGCTCAAGCTCTTTAATACTTTGTATCCCGTTTATTTCATTTGCTATGCCAGATGCATGTAAGACGAAAAATAAAGATGGAATTAAAAGATGGATAGTTGGTTTCCCCTTTATACCTGAACGATTTTTAAAAAAAGATACCAATAGAACTATACCTCCAACAATAATAGCGAGACTATTTAAACGTATTGAAATTGGTAATGTGAACCATATAAAGAACCACACCCAATCTTCCGCAGATAGTTTTACATTATACTTTATAAAAAGCTTTTTCATACAAACTGCATATTTTATCCCAGGTGAATTTCTCTTTCAGGACATCAATGTTTTTATTTATTTGCTGATCACTTATAATTATTGATTCATTATCAGATAATATTTCTGATAATTGCCGTGATGAACTAAAATACTCACCACCACCTAAAAGTACACTCCTGTTGAAGATATTATCATGTGCAAGTATCCTGCATTGAGCTGCCATAGCTTCGAGCAATGAGGGATTTGTTCCACCTACTGAATGACCATGAATATAATACCTCGAATAATAACGAATAGAATCAAGTATTTTCCTATTATAATTCGGACCAAAAAACATGATCTTACCATTAGCCTGATACCGGTTTCTCAGGTTGTGAAAGTATTGGTTTTCATTACCAATTATAACCAATGGAAAAGCATCTGTTGACCAGGTCTTTGATTCTATAGCCATTTCAATATTATTCTCGGGAACCATACGCGCAATTATTAAATCATACTTATACGGTAAAATATTATAAGCTTCAAGTTCAGAATCGTCAAAATCATTTGGGATTTCAACTCCATAAGCAATATACTCGGAAGATGCATTATAGGTTTTGGAGATATGTTTCTTAATTCCCGGAGAATCAGCTATTATGAGATCACTTCTTAAAACTGCCCATTTCTCTGCAATTTTTAAAAATCTCTGAACAAGTGATGAATATTTTGATCTTTTCCATTCAAGTCCATCTACATTTATGATGTGTTTCGAATTCCTGTCCCACATGAAATGCCACACTGAGTCGCTGGTATACCCCATATGAATAATAACATCGTGTTTTCGTCTGTACGAAGAAATGTTACACAACAGGTCATACAAAAACTGACCGGCAGGTCCCATACTGTCCTCAGGATCAAACTTATGAACAAGTTTAACACCTTTCCAGGTGGTGTAACCATATTTCATTCGTTTCGAACAATATACAGTAACATTATGACCGGCAGAAACCAGTCTGGGGGCCAATTGTTCAACAGCAGCTTCATAACCACCATATCTGTTTGGAATACCTCTGGTACCTATAAATCCTATTGAAAGTTTTTTAGTCAATCTTTAGTGCTCTTTTGTATGCAATTAGTGTCTCAGCTGCCGCTTTTTCCCAGGTATAACTTTCCATTATATATTCCCGAAAATCAAAGGTAGTTTTTTTATTTAGTTCTGTTGTTAATGCATCTTTTATACTCCCTGTATCGTGGGAGTGGCAAAATGAAGCATGATTGTTAAAATAATCATGCGTATCTCCACCTGAACCAACCACAAGATTACATCCCATAGCGCCTGCCTCAAGGGAACTAAGTCCGGTTGTTTCAAACCAACTTGGGAGTGCATGGACTTTTGAAGTTGCATAATAATTTAGCAGGTCTTTTTGTGGCATGAAATCAAAAAAACTAACCTTAGCACCTGCAATATTTTTACAATACTTGTAATACGAACGATGGTTGGGAGGTGACTTACCAACTATTATTAGCTTCACACTTAATTCATTACATGCTGTTATCAATCGGTGCTGGTTTTTTAGCCCATAAATTTGCCCGACTGAAACTACCTGATCGTCAACCCTGTGTACATCCGGTATATTTAAAAACAACTGTTTGTCAACCCCATTTGGGATAATGTAATAATTAGTATTTATATTATAATCTCTGCTAAGTCTTTTGTATTCTGACTCAGAATTCGGCAACAATAGTCTGGCATTTGACAAAATCTTAAAGATCGCTTTCCGGTGTCCGAAAAGATACTCCTTGCTTACCAGTTTATCCTGACCTGCCAGATACCTGTAATTATTTTTAAAATATTCCGAAATATCACGTCCCAACAGCTTAAAAAGATATTTCTGATATTTTTTCCGGCCATGTCGGTCAAAATCAGAATAGTCGAGATATATTGTACTCACCACATAAGGTATTTTACTTCTAATAATATGGATCAGGTGATCAGCAGGACGAATTATATTAAAAAGATGAAGGAGATCATAATCCCTGTAATTTATTTTATCATTTGCCAGCACAATATCAACATCAACTCCATGTTTTTTGAGTTCTGAAGCAGTGTTAAAAACCTGCAAGCTATCGCCTCCCCTTACTGTTTTTATGGTAGATCTGACAATAAACGCTATTTTGAGTGATCGCGTCATCAACAACTGTTTTAATTTGTTTTGTTATCAAATTCAAACTCGGAAAACCTGACACCAAATACAATTATCCATATTCCTAATTCTGCAACATTCGTAATAAAACTACCCGTAAATTGATATATAAAAATAAAAATGAACAAAATGGTTGAATACAGATTTCTGTAAATGCGATATTTTACAAAAAAGAATATCTCTAGAAATAACTTAACAGTAAATCCGTATATGCCATAAATAGCAAGCATCTCAGCCATTGAATTTGGAATTCTGACAACCTCGTCAACTACACCATGGTACTTATAATGGTTGATGATCATATCATGAGCAAGAATCTTGATCTGACCCGGACCCGTCCCAAACAGTATGTTGTTTTGGATAATTATATCTTTGGCAAACATGAATGAATAAACTAATCTTCCCATTGCACTGGTATCTGTTCCACTAAAAATATTATCTAACCTGAAATATACCGGATTTTCAGGCCAAACCAAATACAGAATACCTGATAAAGCAATCAATGTTATACTGCTATATACTGCAGTCCGTTTTAATGATATAGGAATCAATCTCCAATAGACAACCACTCCGGTAATACCTGCAATTAATATGGCTCCGAGTACACCAAATGACAGAGAAAACAGCAATGGAATAATCGTGGCCAAAAAAATTAATACTTTATGCTTTTCAATACCATAAAATACTCTCAATAAATAATACAGAAATACCGGCATCATTATCAGCGAATAATATGAAGCCTCATAGGTAAACAGTTTTAATCTTGGGATCAGTTCAAGACCAACTGTAATCGGTATATCATACCACATTGTACTTCTTACGGCTTCAAATGGTAAAATCATTATTGCTACAGCAACAAAAAAGGTATTTATTATCAACACTTTCCTGAATAGCCTGCTGATTATATGAGCATTATCAGACAATAAATAGAATGAAGTTATCATAAAAGTCAAACAGGTTGCCAGAATAATATTTGATATTAAAAAACTCTTTGCCTCAACTCCTGTTATTACCTGGAAAGGAATAGGAATAAGTAATAATATACCCCATATAAATACCATTCTGAGCTTTTGTATTTTAACCAGATAATAAACCATAACCGGAGTTAAAATGGTAGTATATAGCATCCCGTGAGGTAACAAAAAACTGTTTAGAAAGAAGTAGATTATTGCATAAATTAAAAGTTGCCTGTATTTGTTTTCATCTGTCATTCAAGCAGTAGTTTTAGCTGAAACCGTTTTCCATTTAGATAATACCAGTAAAATATTAGTAAAGATAATATACTCAATCCAATCGTAAAATGTAGTTGATCAAAGTAAATTATCAAAGTTATCAGAACTGAGGGTAAGATTGTTATGATAGTTTCACCAAACATGTTGCTTTTCAGGATTTTTCTGTTTATCAGATAATACTCTACAGGTACTAAAATTACCATGGCAACTAATTGTCCGATTATTAAACTCTCGGCCGCGCGTAGAACAAAAAACATAATGAACATACCCAGAATTGCCCCAAACTTGTACATAATCTCCAAAGAAGTGATAAACTTCAGCATTTTCATTCCATTTAAATAAAACAAAGGAACAATTGTCATTACCATAAAAGTTTCCAGCATGAGAAACAGGCTGAAGAACTTACTCATTTTACCAAACTTTTCCGCACCAAGCCAAAGACTAAAAACCGGTTCGTAAAACAAATAAGTAATTAATATTGCAAACAAACTTATTCCAATTGAAAATCCTCTGAGGGTTTGAAAATAGTTAGTTACATTTTTCAATATTTCTTTTTTCCTGGCAATTTTTGGAAACAACCAGCTAACCACAGCACCAAAAGCCATATGCATGTGATTAATAATTGTGGAAGCCAGGATATAGTATCCTGCAACTGCGGTTCCTAAAAAACTGGCAACAACAAACCTGTCAATCTGATAAGCTAAAACAGATACGATTGTTTGAAGCCATGTCCAGAATCCAAAATGGAACAGATCCTTCCTCTCATCTTTAAATTTTGCCAGACTAAATCTGTATTCAGGCATTAGTCTGCGGGTGACAAAGCCTTGTATAATAACCATTACAACATTAACGATCAAACTACCGGCAAAGATCTCGTAAAGCCCATTGCTAGTATAAACAATGATAATCTGAGTTGCAAGTACTAACAGTTTTGTACTGATATTATAAATTGATGCCAGATCATACCGTTCGAAGCCTTTAATTATACTTTGAAACAGAAGTTCCCAAAATTTAACAGATATGATTACCGTTGCAATTATTAGTACTGCATCTATATTACCTTTGAATAAGTTGATTCCAAAAACATTGATCAATAAAAAGAGTAACGAAACCAATACGGTTAAAATACTGATCCATCCAAGTAATCTTGTTGAAGAATTTACATAAGCAGACAGCTTACCGGCATTTCCTTTCCCCAATGCTTCTGCAATGTAGGCAGTTATTGAATTTCCCAATCCAAAGCTAACAATATGAACAGCAATATAAACGTAGGAATTAATCAGCATCCAAATTCCAAAATCATCCTCTCCCAACTTATTTATGAAATAAGGTGTAGCTGCTAAAAATGCAATGGGATAAAGCAGAATATTTGCTAAATTCCAAGTTGAATTCCTGATGTTTCCAAATGATTTTTGCATTGGATTTAAAGAAATTTATGTAATAATAATACTTATTTCCTATCCTGCAGAAAAATTAATTCAATAAGTTTGTAAAAATAAATGATAATGATATGGACAAACAAACATTTTCTGAATCAAAAGAAGAGGGCAAAAAAGTATGGTATTCACTGGAATACCAGTTTGCCGAAGCCATCGGTTTTTTTGGAGCAATGATATCCAGTGTGTTGAAAACAATTAAAAAAAATGCTTTTGGGATTATTGTTTTCGCAATTATATTTGGCGCAATAGGCGGGGCTCTTTCATTTATTAAAAAACCGATTTATCACAGTAGGATGACTGTTTCTTATGCTCAACTTGAAAAAAAAATATATGGTGACATGCTCTATAAACTAAATCAGTTAATAGAAAGTAATCAGTATGATGAATTTGCGGATCTGTTAAATCTTGAAGCAGATCAGGTACATGAAATACATATGATAAACAGTATGAATATTCACAACCAGCCGTTAATTAATGATATAAGTGTTGAGAAGGTACCGTTTTATATAATTGCTGAGGTTTACAACCCTTCTATTCTGAATGATTTACAAGATGCATTGGTAAATTATCTCAGTGATTCAGAATTTGTTAGAGGCAGACTGATGCTAAACGAACGAAACTACAAAAATGAAATCAGACACATGAGAAGTCAGTTGGTGTATATGGATTCTTTAAAAGTATTGTTACTGAGAGACTGCAGTAATCTGGATGCTGATGCAGTAGTAAACCTGGAGAAACTAAATAAAAATCAAAATGAAATATTTGGGCGAATAAGGGATCTTGAAGCCGCATTACAATTCAACAGAAATATCGAAGTAATGGACGGTTTTATTGCCCAGAAAGTCCCATTCTCAAAGTTACTATTAAATTATATTTTGATTGGTATGATGATCGGAATTATCATTAGAATATTTTTGCAGTTGATTAAAGTTAGTAAACAAAATTCAATCAAAACTGAATAATAAATATGACATTAATAAAATCAATATCAGGCATCAGAGGAACTATTGGAAAAAATCCCGGCGATAACCTTACACCGGTTGACATCGTTAAATTCACTTCTGCATTTGCTTCATTTATGAAGAATGAGAAACCGGGAAAAAAATTGAAGTTTGTGGTGGGAAGAGACGCAAGGATATCCGGCCCGATGGTGGAAAATATTGTAATATCTACATTATCAGGAATGGGGATAGATGTTATAAATACTGGACTCTCAACTACTCCAACTGTTGAAATGGCTGTGATTAATCTAAAAGCAGATGGTGGTATTATTATTACTGCCAGTCATAACCCGAAACAATGGAATGCATTAAAACTTTTAAATGGTAAAGGTGAGTTCATCTCCGGAGAAGAAGGTGAAAAAGTACTTGCCATAGCGGATAGTGAAAATATTACTTTTAGTGAAGTTGGTGATTTGGGTACAATGATAAATAGTGATTCAACCATTAACGATCATATTGATGATATATTGAAGCTGAAGCTTGTTGATGCCGGAGCTGTTAAAAAAGCAGATTTTAAAGTTGCAGTTGACGCTGTTAATTCAACCGGAGGTATCTCAATTCCCCCATTGTTAAAAGCACTTGGTGTGGAAAAAACTGTTGAATTATATTGTAAACCAACAGGTGACTTTCCTCATAATCCTGAACCACTTCCAGAGAACCTTACCGAAATTTGTCAGGTTGTTGTCCGCGAAAATGCTGATATTGGCATCGTTGTTGATCCCGATGTTGACAGACTGGCACTGGTGATGGAAAATGGAGAATTATTTGGTGAAGAATACACGCTTGTAGCAGTAGCAGATTATATATTGCAGAATGAGAAGGGAAATACGGTATCAAATCTGTCCTCCACTCGTGCACTTCGTGACATAACTGAGAAATATAGAGGAAAATATTACGCTTCGGCTGTTGGTGAAGTAAATGTTGTTACGAAGATGAAAGAAGAGAATGCCATAATTGGTGGAGAAGGAAACGGGGGAGTAATTTATCCTGCACTTCATTACGGTCGCGATGCCCTAGTTGGTATTGCATTGATACTCACATATCTGGCAAAACGAAATATCAAATTAAGTGAACTTCGAAAAGAATACTCAGATTATTTTGTATCAAAAAATAAAATTACTCTGAGGGATGATATGATCGTAAGTGACATCTACAGTAAAATAATCACCGAATACAAAGATTATCAAATCCTTACAATCGACGGCGTGAAAATTGACTTTCCTAATGGCTGGGTTCATATCCGAACATCAAATACAGAGCCGATCATGCGTGTTTATGCAGAAAGTACCTCACCGGAAAAAGCTCAGGCTTATGCTGATGAAATAATTAACAAAATTGGTAAATGATAATTTTGTTATTCTTTTAAGATCATTGTTATATCAGCTTGTTTATTTAATTGGCCTGCATGTAATAACATGGAATGAAGATTAGTTAATATAAAAAATTTTACTAATTTGCAGGTGTTCAAATCATAGGTTTCTATATGAAGAAACGGTACAGAAAAAAGAAGTTCAAGAAATTTAGTTTTATGCTTTCTGAACGTCAGATGAAATCATTGAAAAACTACTGTGATGCGCGCCAGACAACTCCCAACAAACTAATAAAAAAGAGTATTCGATTATATACTGAGAATTTCGACAAAACAGTTCCAAAGAAGTATCATGTTCAGCACAATCAACTCGATCTGTTTGATAAAGATACAGATACGTTGTCATTATTTGAACATTAAATTTCAGAACCAGATCGAAATCTATTATAAAATATAATGTTCAAAGTTGTTAACATTTAAAATTTAATCAGACATTTTTTGTAATTTTGTATTGAGTTTTCACGGATAGCTCATTATTTTCCATCGCATTAAATTATAAAGTATTGCATATAATATTTTGATAATTAATTATATGAAAATGTGATTCAAGATGATTGGTTTAGCAATAACAATAACTGAAATCCGAATATGGTAACCCGTGACTATAATATACACAACTAATAACAATTAATATCTAACTATGAAACTAAGTATTGGAGACAAGGCGCCTGAATTCAAAGGAATTGATGAAAATGGAAATAAAATTGAACTATCAGACTATAAAGGTAAAAAACTGATATTATATTTTTATCCCAAAGATAATACCCCTGGCTGTACAAATGAAGCCTGCGATCTGCGGGATAATTACGATATGTGGATCGCAAGAGGATATGATGTAATAGGAGTAAGCCCGGATAGTCCCGAATCACATCAAAAATTCATTGCAAAACATAATTTACCTTTTCGACTAATATCAGATACAGATAAAGAAATTATCAAATTATATGGTGCCTGGGGATTAAAGAAATTATATGGGCGTGAATATGAAGGACTTCTGAGAACAACTTTTGTAATTGATAAAAATATGGTAATTACAAATATCTTCTCAAAAGTAAAAACTAAAGATCATACTAACCAGATTTTAAAATCAATAAAATAATCAGAATATGACCAGCAATAAAGCGAAAGAATCTGCAGACAAAGCGAAACAACAAAAACTTAAAGCACTTGAAGCTACTCTTGGTAACATTGAAAAAGCCTACGGTAAAGGTTCAATAATGAAACTTGGAGATGAAGCAGTTGATAAAGTTGGATCTGTGTCAACCGGTTCTATTAGTTTAAATCATGCACTTGGTATAGGTGGAGTTCCAAAAGGCCGCGTTGTGGAAATATTTGGACCGGAATCATCCGGTAAAACAACACTGGCACTGCACATTATTGCTGAGGCACAAAAGCAAGGTGGAATTGCAGCCTTTATTGATGCTGAGCATGCGTTTGACAGGTTTTATGCTGAAAAACTTGGTATTGACACTCAAAATCTGTTAATCTCCCAACCTGATCATGGTGAACAGGCACTGGAAATTGCAGATAGTTTAATCAGGTCAGCTGCAATTGATGTAGTGGTAATTGATTCTGTAGCTGCATTGACACCGAAAAGTGAAATTGATGGTGAAATGGGCGACTCAAAAATGGGACTCCATGCTCGCCTGATGTCCCAGGCACTTCGTAAGCTAACAGCAAATATTAGCAAAACCGGAACTGTTTGCATATTCATAAACCAGTTACGCGAAAAAATCGGTGTTATGTTTGGAAACCCTGAAACAACAACCGGTGGTAATGCTTTGAAGTTTTATGCTTCTGTAAGATTAGACATTAGAAGAATAAGCCAGATAAAAGATGGTGATAACATTAAAGGTAACAGGGCCAGGGTTAAAGTAGTAAAGAATAAAGTTGCCCCACCATTCCGTAAAGCCGAGTTTGATATCGTCTATGGTGAAGGAATATCAAAAATTGGAGAAATAATTGATCTTGGAGTTGATTATGGTATTATTAAAAAAAGCGGATCATGGTTCAGCTATGGTGAAACCAAACTGGGTCAGGGAAGAGATGCTGTAAAATCATTGCTATTGGATAATCCTGATTTGGTTGAAGATCTCGAATCTCAAATAAATGTGGCCATTGCATCTGATTCTTAAATATATATTTTAAACAATATTTACATTTAAAATGAATAAATTTCCCCTGATATTAGTACTTGCATTATATACCTTGTTTACTGCCTGTAACAATCCACAAAAAAAAGTAGTTATTCAAGGTGATCAGGTAACAGATTCTGTTGTCATAATTACAGAAATGATAGCTGAAGATTCACTCAATGCAAGATTATTTTCGCAACGCGCTGCTCACTATTTATCAAGGGGAAACATTGATCCGGCATTCAGAGATATTCAGACGGCAATAAAGCTATCACCTGAGGATCCATTTTCATTTATTCTTCTTTCAGATATTTATGCAGTGCTGGGTCAAAATGATAATAGCATTGCATCACTGAAAAAAGCAATACGGTTAAATCCGGCCAGTGAAATACCATATTTAAAGCTGGCAGAGATTTATCTAATATTGAATGACGCTGCAACTGCCATAAATTACACTAATGAGGCAATATCCATAAATCGCCAAAACCCTGAACCTTATTACGTTAAAGCAGTTTGCCTGCTCGAGAACCATGATACACTACAGGCAATCACAAACTTGCGAATTTCAGCCAATCTTGATTCGACGAATTATATGACATTTATGCAACTTGGTGCAATATTTACACATCGAAACGATACTTTATCAAAAAAATATTTCAAAGAAGCATTAAAAAATAAGCCTGATGATGAAAGAGCTCTGTACTACTTAGGAATGTTCTACCAGGAACACGGACAACCATCAGAAGCGATTGAAATGTTTAGCAAAATAACCACGCTTTATCCTAATAATAAGCGAGCATTTTACAACCTTGGTTATTTGTATCTGGTAGAATTTGAGGACTTTGAAAATGCTAAAGCAATGTTTGAAAAAGCCGTAGCAATAAGTCCCGGTTACGTTGAAGCTGTTTATAATTTAGGGAGAACCAAAGAAGCTATGGGTGATTACAACGGTGCCCGTGAACTCTACTGGAAATCCCTTGAACTTCTGCCTAATTATCCTTTGGCAGTGCAGGGCCTTAACAGGCTTGATGATATACAGATCAGAAATAAGAAATAACAGGAAAATCAAGCTATTTGTATTCCTGCTGGATTTCCTTTAATTCTTCGATCAATGCAACAGTGCTAACCTTAAATCGTGAGAACAATTCATCGATTCCGGTAACATTTTTACCAGATCCCATCATCTCCAGTTCTCTTGCCTGCTGTTCTACCTCGGGAGCAACAAAGTTGGCTATTACTCCTTTTATGCTGTGACAATGAAACTTTATATTGTCATAATCAACATTGGCTATGCTTTCAGTAATAGACTTCATACGGTCAGGATATTCATTAATAAATATTTCTATTATTTCAAATACAATTTCCTTATCAAAATACTGAAAGTTTTCGATGAACTGGTTTCTGTCGATTAATGCCATTATTAATGTGTTTGTTTAATCAAGAGGTGCTTTCTACTTATCATAATGTAATATGACAAAGTTAACAAAACTTTTGGCAACGAGAAGTTTTAGATACAATAATATGAAAGTTATCCCGGTTAGTAACCTAACAGAGTCCCTACCTGGTAGGTAATAAGTGATATAACATATGCCAATACCGTAGTATAAACCGCCAAAAATAAAGACCATTTCCAGTTACCTGATTCATTTTTAATAGCAGCAACTACTGCAATACATGGAAAATATATTAGAATAAAAAGCATAAACGACAATGCTACAAGCGGAGTAAATATATTTTTCCCTTTATTGGGCCCTGCATCATATTTTTGAGTCTGAAGCTTTTTTACCAGCAATTGATTGTCGTCGCTTCCTGACTGATATAATACTCCCAATGTACTTATTACAATCTCTTTTGCGGCAGATCCGGCAATCAGGCCAATTCCCATTTTCCAGTCGAAACCAAGTGGTTTAATTACAGGTTCAATAGTTTTTCCCATGATCCCGATATAAGAGTTTTCCTGTTTCTCACTATAGTTAGCTGCTTTTAAATTATTTATTTTACTAACTAATACTGAGTCGCTTAGGGGTTTACCTGAGGCAACTGCATTATCGGATACTTCTTTGATCAATGATTCATATTTTTTGTCAATATCTTTGTTCAACGGAAAGTAGCCTAACGCCCATACTATTATACTCGCTACAAGTATGATTGTTCCCATCTTTCTAAGATACTGTTCTGCTTTAAACCATGTTTGTTTCAGTACACTTTTAAATACAGGCATCCTGTAGGGTGGTAATTCCATAACAAAAGGTACGGTTTCAACTCTGAACATAGTTTTTTTCATGAGCCAGGCAATAATACCTGCCAGTATGATGCCAAATAAATAAATACCAAATAACAGACTTCCTCTGTATTGGGTAAAAAAAGCATTTATTAAAAGTATATATACCGGGTATCTGGCACTACACGACATAAAAGGAATTATAAGCATGGTAACCAGTCTGTCATTTTTACTTTCAATGGTCCTGGTCGCCATAATTGCTGGAACATTACACCCAAATCCCATGAGCATTGGTACAAATGATTTCCCGTGCAAACCAACTTTGTGCATTAATTTATCAACAATAAATGCTACCCTGGCCATATAACCGGATGCCTCCATTAACGTCAAAAAGAAAAACAATATCAGAATATTCGGAAGAAAAACTATTACACCCCCAACACCACCAAGTATGCCCTCTACAAGCATATCCTTTAACATTCCGTCAGGTAATACATCAGACAATAAATTCCCTGTAATACTAACGAGGCGTTCTATCCACTGCATGGGATAATCACCAATAAAAAATGTACTCTGAAATGTTATCCAGATTGCAAAAAGAAATATTGGATAACTCAGTACCTTACTGGTTACAATATTATCAATTAATCTGCTGTTGGTAATTTTATTAAGTGCCGGAGATATTTTAAGGGTCTCCTTTAATGCCCCTTCAATAAATCCATATTTGGCATCGGTAATTATTGTTTCAACATTCTCATTTCTAAGCTTTTCTATTTCCTGCGACTCAGAGATACTGATTTCTTTAATTAACTCCGAATTTACACATGTTTCGATTCTTGCCAGTTCTTTTTCATCCTGTTCAAGCAGCTTTAGAGACAGGTACCGGGGCGAAACTTTATTTGTGAGAACCTTATTTTCATCAATACAGATTATTTCCTGAAGCTTCTTAATGGACTTTTCAATCCTGCTACCGTAGTTAATATGGATATGACGGGTAACAGGTTCGGTATCATTGTAAACAGAGATTATTGTATCAAAAAGTTTATCAATACCTTTTCCTTTAGAGCCAACTGTTGGCACCATTGGGATACCGATCATTTTTGATAAGCTATTATAATCGAAAGCATCACCTTTTTCGGAAAATTCATCCCACATATTTAAAGCGATCACAACCTTGATGTCCATATCAATTAGCTGTGTTGTAAGATACAGGTTTCGTTCAAGGTTAGATGTATCAAGAACATTTAATATTACATCTGGTAATTCATTTACAATATGTTCTCGTACGAAAAGTTCTTCAGGTGTATAACTTGTAATGGAATATGTACCGGGTAAGTCCACAAGATTAAATGCATAGCCATTATGGGTAAATTTAGCTTCTTTGGCATCAACTGTAATTCCACCGTAGTTACCAACTTTTTCCCGTGAATGCGAAGCAATATTAAATATTGATGTCTTACCACAATTGGGATTACCGACAAGTGCAACATTAATTACTTTTTTGTCAGGGTTAATCGGGGTAATATTTAAAGATTGTTCAATTTGCAGTACACCGCGGTATTCATTGTTCTTATTCCCATTAGTTTCTCCTGTAATAACTTCAATCAATGCAGCTTCACTACGTCGTAATGAAATTTCATAACCCATTACATTATACTCAATTGGATCTTTTAACGGGGCATTTTTAACAACTATTACCTGTTTTCCAACAACAAATCCCATTTCGATAATCCGCTTCCGAAACGCACCCCGGCCACGTACTTTTAATATAATGGCCTTTTCTCCACTTTTTAGTTCGGACAATTTCATATGGTGACAGCTATTTTAATCTTAATGCTTAATTATTGTAACTCAATTTTTATACAAAATAAGAAATTGGATGGTAAGCTAAAGATACCTACTTATGGGTATTTTAATCAATAAACAGAATCCGTTTCTTCCTCAAAATATATCAAATGATGAATCCTCGTAAAAATATTACCAACCCTGTAACCCCAATGATTACCAAGTAAAACACTACAATCATAAATTGCATTCTCGCGTGCATCAAGTGTATTTTTCTGTAAAAGAAGAATAAAATCCTTCATGTCCTGGTAAATATCTGCAATATTTTCACTCAAACTTGCTTTAAGTGGTTCTGTTTCATTAATATACTGAGGATCAATGATCCAGTATTCATCATCATTTCCAAATTTATCCCGTAACTCTGTAAATACTCTTTCCCATTGTTCTTCCGTAACAAATCTCTCATTTGCATCAGGATTCTGTGGTTCTATTTCCGGTAACAATGTACCTTTCAGATAAAGTAATGGAAGGATTCTTTGTACAAAGTCGATTATTGTTTCTTTATCCTTGTTTTCGATAGTTTCGAAGAAATAGCAAAACTCATTGGCAACAGTAGCCATTTCGATTACCGGTTTTGATAATGTTATATCTTCAATATTCTTATCAGTCATTTTAAATTTTGTTTGCAAAAATAAAAACAAAATGGAAAGCAAAAGCCTTCCATTTCATTTCCTTAGTCCTCGATATAATTGTTTGAAAACTTACTAATTGAGTTTTAGATCTTTAATGTAATTATCAATTTTTGATTCAAGTGTTGCATTTACTGCCTCAAATTCAGCGCCATCAACAAGATCTGCCACCACACCAAAATAGAACTTAATTTTAGGTTCAGTGCCAGAAGGGCGTACACTAACCTTACCTCCGTCTGCAGTAAAAAACTGTAATACATTTGAAGAAGGCAGGTTTATTTTAGTTTCCTCCCCTGATTTAACATTCCTGGAAATGCCTGTCAGATAGTCATTTATCATTACAACTCCAGAATTATCAAGCATAGCAGGAGGATTTTCTCTAAAATTTTTCATTATCTTTTCAATTTCCTCAGCTCCTGATTTTCCCTTTCTCACAACCGAAATCAGTTTCTCTTTAAACAATCCAAATTCCGAATATATATCAACGAGAAGATCATACAATCCAATTCCCTTGTCAGCAGCCCATGCAGCTGTTTCAGCAATCATAGCACAGGAAATAACAGCATCTTTATCTCTGACAAAATCACCAACCAAATACCCATAGCTTTCTTCTCCACCACCTATAAATACTTTTTCACCCTCAAGTTTTTTAATTATATCAGCAATATATTTAAATCCTGTTAGTACATCAAAACTCTCAACATTATTTTTTGCAGCAATTTTAGATAGTAATTCTGATGTAACTATTGTTTTAACTATGTATTCATTGCCTTTAAGTTTACCCAGCTCTTTCCACCTCACAATTAAATAATAAATCAAAAGCGAGGCTGCCTGGTTTCCGTTAAGTAACACCATTTCATCACCCTTTCTAACTGCAATTCCTACTCTGTCAGCATCAGGGTCAGTAGCCATTACCAGGTCTGCATCAATTTCCAGTGCTTTTTTCATAGCTAATTCCAGTGCTGCTGATTCTTCGGGATTCGGGGATACAACAGTTGGAAAGTTCCCATCGGGTGTAGCCTGTTCACTAACCAGTACGACTCCATTAAAACCAATTCGTTTAAGTATTTCAGGAACTAAAGTAACTCCTGTTCCATGAAGTGGTGTAAATACAATCTTAAAGTCTTTTTGTCGAGCAATTACTTCAGGTGATAATGATAGAGATTTGATTCGATCAAGGTAAATATTGTCAACATCCTGACCTATCATTTCAATTAGGTTATCATTACCATTGAAGTTTATTTCAGAAACATCAGCAATTTTTTTAACCTCATCTATTACATTTTTATCATGTGGGCTGATCAACTGTCCTCCATCGTCCCAATAAGCTTTATAACCATTATATTCCTTTGGATTATGAGAAGCTGTGATAACTATTCCACCCTGACACCCGAAATGGCGAATGGCAAAAGATAATTCCGGTGTTGGTCTGAGATCATCAAACAGATAAACTTTTATGCCATTTGAGGAAAATACATCGGCTGTAATCTTTGCAAAGTAGCTGCTATTATTTCTGGAATCATATGCAATCGCAACTTTTATCAAATCCAGGTCAGAAAAATTACTTTTCAAATAATTAGACATACCCTGTGTTGCAGCACCAACAGTATATTTATTCATCCTATTCGATCCAACTCCCATAATTCCTCTTAATCCGCCGGTTCCAAACTCAAGGTCTCGGTAAAATGATTCAGTAATCTCCTGAGGGTCATTTGCTATCATACTTCTGATCGCTGACTTTGTATCTTCATCATAATTACCCTCTAACCAGGAGTTGGCTTTTTCAAGTACTGTTTTATCAATCTGTGTATTCATTTAACTATTTGTTTTATGCAATTTTAAACTAAGGCAATCGAATATTTATTTTAACCTGTCAAGCATTAATTTCAAGCTATCAAGCCAGTAAGGTATGTCCACTTTAAAATCATTTTTAATTTTAGACTTGTTAAGCACACTATAAAAAGGTCTAGCAGCCTTAGCCGGAAAATCCTTGGATTCGATAGCAGCAATACTACAATCCAGATTCCTAATATCCATTATGGATTTTGCAAAATCATACCAGCTTATAACTCCTTCATTACTATAATGATACACTTCCTTAATGCTTATATTTTCAACATTATTAATAATGACCATTATAACTTTTGCCAGGTCTGCTGCATTTGTCGGAGTTCCTACCTGATCTGCTACCACATTTAAATTATCTCTTTCACTCCCCAGCTTTAACATTGTTTTTACAAAGTTATTTCCAAATACTGAATATAACCATGATGTTCTTATTATAACTGAATTACATGAAGAATTCATCACAGCTTCTTCACCATCAAGTTTAGATCTGCCATAGAATGAATTTGGGACAGGGATATCTGTCTCTACATAAGGTTTGTAATTTTTACCATCGAAAACATAATCTGTGGAAATATGCACAAACAAAGTATTGTAATTATAACATACTTCTGCCAGATGTTCAACTACTTCATAATTTAACATCATTGCAAGATCATTATCATCTTCTGCCTGATCAACAGCAGTATAAGCGGCACAATTAACACAAACATCGATATTGTTATTTTTAAAGAACATGTTCACAGCTGAGAAATCTGTAAGGTCAAGTTCATCAACATCGGTAAAAATAAAATTTAAACTCTCGTATTGACTTTTCAATTCTTTTAACTCAGAGCCAAGCTGTCCGTTACTTCCTGTTACAAGTATGTTTTTCATTCCAATTTATGCTGAACAGTTAATATTGTTTGTCTTCGCCAAGTAATTTATCGAAATATTCAATAGTTTTCATAAGCCCTGTATCAAGTTTTATAACAGGTTCCCAATTAAGTTTACTCTTTGCCAGTGTAATATCCGGTTTTCTCTGCATCGGGTCATCAGAAGGCAGATCTTCAAATACAATTTTAGATTTACTACCTGTAAAATCAATTACCTTTTGTGCCAGTTCAAGTATTGTAAATTCACCCGGGTTTCCAATATTTACCGGTCCGGTAAAATCATCACCTGTAGTCATTGTTTTGATCATCCCGTTTAGTAAATCGTCAACATACTGGAAACTTCTGGTTTGATTTCCTTCTCCATACACAGTAATATTCTCTCCTTTAAGAGCCTGAACTATAAAATTAGAAACTACCCTGCCATCATTTGGGTGCATTCTAGGCCCATAGGTATTGAAAATCCTGATTATTTTGATCCTGACGTTATTTTGAGTATGATAGTTGGTAAATAATGTTTCTGCAACTCTTTTTCCTTCATCGTAGCAAGATCTTGTACCAATTGGGTTAACGTGTCCCCAATAATCTTCTGTCTGAGGGTGTACCTTAGGGTCTCCATAGACCTCGCTTGTCGATGCCTGTAATATTTTGGCTTTAATCCTTTTCGCCAGTCCAAGCATATTTATAGCTCCCATTACAGAAGTTTTTACAGTTTTAATGGGGTTATACTGGTAATGAATTGGTGAAGCCGGACATGCAAGATTATAAATCTCATCTACTTCAATAAAAAAAGGCATAGTGACATCATGTCTGATAACCTCAAAATAATGATTATCCATAAGATGTTCAATATTTCTTTTTTGTCCGGTAAAATAATTATCAAGTGATATCACTTCATTACCTTCATTCAGTAATCTCTCACAGAGATGTGAACCTACAAAACCTGCACCACCTGTTACAAGAATTCTTTTCATAATTAATACAGTTAGAATAAAATCTGTTATTTAGCATATTGAGATAACAATTACAGATAACTCAACAACACTGCTTGTAAAACAATAAACAACAAAGCTACAGGATAGCTGATCCGGTATCATTATTATTTTCAGCTAATATAGGGTTAATATTTATATTACGGTAAAACAAAGCTGTATGAAATAACCATGTTTTACCGTTTTTTTTGTGGAGAAACTACATTCCTACACCTATTCCAAAATAATCGAATCCCTGTTCTTTCATTTCAGAAACATCATAAATGTTTCTTCCATCAAAGATCACAGAGTTCTTAAGCAATTTCTTTATAACAGTAAATGCCGGAAATTTAAATTCAGGCCATTCTGTCATTATGATTAAACCATCTGCATCAATCAATGCTTCATACATATCATCAACAAAAGTAATTTTATCTCCAAGTATTCGCTTTGATTCATTCATGGCAACCGGGTCATAGGCTTTTACATTAGCTCCGGCTTCCAGAAGTTTTTTAATAACTACCAGTGATGGAGCTTCTCTCATATCATCAGTCTGAGGTTTAAAAGAAAGACCCCACATAGCGAAAGTCCTGCCCTTTAGGTCATCGAAATACCTGGATGCTTTTCCAAATAGTACAGATTTCTGCCTTTCATTAACGTCTTCCACAGCCTTAAGAACTTCAAGACTATAACCCAGGTCATCCGATGTTTTAATTAATGCTTTCACATCTTTAGGAAAACATGAGCCACCATAACCTGTTCCAGGATAAATAAAATACTTGCCGATTCTTCTGTCAGATCCTATTCCTTTTCTTACAGCATTAACATCAGCACCTACAATTTCGCAAAGATTTGCAATATCATTCATAAAACTGATCTTTGTTGCAAGCATTGAATTTGCAGTATATTTAGTCATCTCAGCTGAAACTATATCCATAAAAATAACAGGATGACCATTCATTGTGAAAGGTTTATACAATTTCTCCATAAGCTTTTGTGCTCTTTGTGAATCTGTACCTACAACAATCCTGTCAGGTTTTAGAAAATCATCTACAGCGGCTCCTTCCTTAAGAAACTCCGGATTTGATGCAACATCAAACTTAAGGTCAGAATTTCTTTCGGTCAGGGCATTATTAATTGCTTCTCTTACCTTTTCAGCAGTTCCCACGGGGACAGTACTTTTAGTTACCATAAGGAGGTAATCAGTCATATTCTTACCAACTTCTGTTGCAACCTGCAAAACATATTGCAAATCGGCACTACCATCTTCATCAGGAGGTGTTCCAACTGCACCAAATACAACATTTACTCCGTCCAGGCATTCCGATAGTTTAGTACTGAAATGAAGGCGACCTTTTCTAACTGTTCTTTCTACGATTTCTTCAAGTCCAGGTTCATAAATTGGTATAATACCTTTTTTTAAATTTTCAATCTTTTTTTCATCAATGTCAACGCAAGTTACGTCTATACCAACTTCTGCAAAACAAGCGCCGGTAACCAAACCAACATAACCTGTACCTACAATAGTAATTTTCATTTATTTCTATTTTTTAATTTATTACTTATTTATCAATTGTTAATCATAATCTAAAAAAGATCATTTGCCGTTCAATATTAGTTATACCATGTTAATATTGGTCTGCATTATAATCTGATCCTTAATTATTGAATAACTACCACTAGTTGAATGACAACTTATTATTACATACCAAAAATAACTTATTTGGATAAAACAACAACATTTATTGTTAAATAATTAACACAAGCTAATTAATTTGATATGTAACTCCTAACCCGAACGATTCATTTATCTGAATCTTAGGACTTTCTGACACCTGTACCTTTTCACCATCAATTATGCTATAATTGGGAAATTTCGCATTATGGTCGTATTTTATATGCATATAAAGTATAGTCGCAAATATATTATTGATTGAAAACACAATACGGGTATCAAAATCAACATCAATATTCCATCTGTTTCGTATATCAAAATCCAGATAATTATTGTGCAACGTTAAAGCCGAATTTAGATTTATATTTTTCATTATTTCGGCTTTGTAGATAGTGAACAGGTTAATACCAACTTCTCCAAGAAAATGCTCGCCCGGAATAATAACATTTCCTACTGAGTCCAATACTGCTTTTTTTACACCATATAATCCACGGTTGGCAATATCATCGTTCACAACAAACGTCATTTTACCTGAAACAGGACTCATAAATAAATGAAACTCATCGTTTGGCGTAAATTTGAATCCAAAAGATATGGTTAGATATGCAGGAGCAAAAAAAGATGATATCAAGGTTGAGTCATCAGGATATTTATATCCATCCGCAAATTGAGTTTTTAAGGTAGTCAGGTTGGTAATGCTCCATTTACCGGATATTTGATGACTAAACGCAACAGCAAGATTTAGCTTATCATTGGTTTTTTCTATCCTCTTGTCAATATACCCGACCAGCCCGAACCCGAGCTTACCGGACTGATCGAATGTAAATTTTTCTCTGCTATACTTCAGGTCATAATCAAATTCAGCTTTCCCGGAAAGTGAGCTTTCACCACCAGCAGACCAATTTACGAAAGCATTTTGAGCAACAGATACCAGTGATAAGCTTTTAAATGTCCAGTTTTTAACTGTATCTGTTGATGGTAGTACACCTGTAGTATCTGTCCCAAATGCAAAAGTAAAAAGTGGAAAACACACTGTAATCCAAATTACTATTCTTTTCATATTCGAATTTAGGTATGCAGAGTTACTTTAGCCATTTATCAAGCCAGTTAAAAAATGTACGCTGCCATAGTATTCCATTTTGAGGTTTTAATACCCAATGATTCTCATCTGGAAAATATAAATACTCGGCAGGAACCCCTCTGAGTATAGCTGCATTAAACGCGGTCATCCCCTGAGTAACCACTACTCTGTAGTCTAATTCACCATGAATAACTAAAATAGGAGTATCCCAGTTTTGTACAAATTTATGTGGAGAATGTGCATATGCTTCCTGGGCAACTTTGTTATCTTTTTCCCAGAAAGGACCACCTTTATCCCAGTTTTCAAACCACATTTCTTCTGTTTCCAGATACTGTGCTTCTTCATTAAAAATGCCATCATGAGCAATAAATGCTTTAAATCTCCCGTCGTGATTTCCAGCCAGATAAAATACTGCATAACCTCCGGCACTCGCTCCAACTGCTCCTAATCTGTTCTCATCAATAAACGGTTCTTTCGACATTTCATCAATTGCAGTAAGATAATCCTGCATACTTTTCCCATGATAATCACCACTAATTTGCTCCTGCCATGCCTGACCAAATCCACTTACTCCTCTCCTTGCAGGTGCAACGATTATATAACCGTTAGCAGCCATAATCTGATAATTCCAACGATAATGAAAACTCTGGCTAAGTGGTCCCTGAGGGCCTCCTTTACAGTATAATAACGCAGGGTATTTCTTTGAAGGATCAAAATCAGGCGGATAAATTAAGAATACCTGCATGTCCTCACCATCATGAGTTTTTATCCATCTTTCTTCTGTTTTACCCATTGACAACTGATCGAGAAGTTTTTTATTAGTAAATGTCATTTGCTGTGCATTACCTTTTTTAGGATTTACAAGGAACAACTCCGTTGGCATAGCCATTGTTTGTTTTGCTGCAACAAGTTGTTTACCTGCAGTTGCTACACTTCTATAATCGTGTAATCCTTCTGTTATCTGTGTGATTTCACCTGATGACAGTTCATACCTGTAAATTTGAAATGCTCCATGCCAGTCACTTGTAAAATAAATATGCTTACTATCATCTGTCCATGATATACTTCCGACATTCTGATCAAAACCTTTTGAGGCATATGTCTTTTCACCAGTTTTAAGGTTTAGCAGAAACAGTCTGTGTTGATCTGACTCATATCCATCACGTTCCATACTTTCCCATGCCATATAATTTCCATCAGGTGAAAACACAGGACCAACATCAAATCCCATTATACCTTTAGTAACATTTTTTGTAATTCCTGTTTTTAAATCATAAAAGTAAATCTCTGAATTTGTAGACATAGTTGCTGCTTTACCAATTAATTTCTTACTGGTATAGGCAATAGTTTTACTATCGGCTGACCAATCGATTTGCTCAATTCCACCAAACGGACTCAATGGCGAGTCATAGGGTTCACCTTCCATTATATCAGTACCCTTACCAACTTTTCCATCAGAATAATCTGCAACGAAAACATGACTATAGTAATCAACCCAATGATCCCAGTGTCGGTACATTAAATCATCCATAAGTCGTCCGGAAGCAAGTGGTAAACCTTCATACAGGTCTGCAAACTTCTCTTCAATTTCTATTTCCTTAGTGTATAAAATTTTACTTTGATCAGGTGAGTATTTAAACCCGGTAATCCCTCCTTCAATATTGGTGATCTGAGTCTGTTCACTTCCATCAGGATTCATTTCCCAAAGTTGAACAGAGCCACCTTCTGAAGTTAAATAACCTATTTTTTTACCATCAGGTCTCCATATGGCATTAAATTCACTTTTGGGTGTTGTAGTGAGCCTTTTTACACTTTCTGCATTTACTCCAACTGTATAAAGTTCTCTGTTTCCTTTGTTTTTCTCAATGGAATAATATGACACACCATAAAGTACGGTTTTACCATCGGGTGATACCTGTAGGTCACTTACTCTTCCAAAAGCCCATAGCACTTCCGGTGTCATCAGCTTACTGTCAAGTTTCAGATTAGGATTGTCAATAACCATCGGTTTTTGCTGTGCAAACAGCTGCATACCAGCAAATAATACCATAATAGCGATCAATGAATAGAAAGATTGTTTCATAGCAAATACTGTTTATAATTTAACCAACAAAAGTAACAATTTAGATGTTGGGTATGATTTAATATAAGTGATTTTTGAATTAATTATCCGAACTTGCATTTCCTTTTTTATATGAGTTCGATACTATTTTCCAACGGTAAATATTGTCGGTACACCTGATAAATTTACCCTGATACCATTAATCCCTTTTAAATAAGTTGGTATTGATGTTTCTTCTGACATTGGTACCAAATAAGTTGCACTTGTAACAACACCAACAATCGGGAATTCGATCCAGATTTTACTGTTGTGATCCAGGCTTGTCGGACGCCAAGCCACTATTTTTACTATTTCTCCATTGTCATCACAATAAGCGTAAACATAAGCATCGTCATCTTCCTTAATTATACTGTGGAAATAATAGTTACCGATTTCCTTCTGAAGTAACTTAAAGGCATAAAATGAATCCTTTTTTTCAAAACCTTTACTGTAAGAGGATATCAGGCCTGATCTGTTGTGTAGTATTGAGTTGTAATCAACATTTGCATAATAATACCAATAAAATTGCCTTGTTCCCAGTCTGTACAATATCAAAGCCATTCTAACTCCGTAGATAGCCTGTTCAAATTCACCAATGCACACGCTATGAACACAATCATCACCTCCCCCATCGCTATCATATCCAAATTCTGTCACGTATACAGGTTTGTTATGCAGGTTTGATTTGGCAAATCTCTTCATATTGCTTACAGACCACACTTCAGACCTGGGATCTTCCGGATTTATAGCTCTGCGGTTTCCGTTGTAATCAAATATGTATGAATATACATGAGTGTTTAAACCCGAAATATATTTAACATTGTTTGTGTTCAGATAATCTGAAATATAATTCCCAACATCAGTTTTTTCATCATATGCCTGAGTTGCACATGGCAGTATTGTTAATGATCCGGAGTTCTCAAACGCTCCTTTGCTCATTCCGTATAGTATCTGACGATATTTATATTTTGAATATTCCCAAGGTTCATTTCCAATTTCCATAATGGAGACAAGGGCATTATCATCACAAAAATATTCAGCAAATTTACGACCATAATGAAATGCTTCCTCTTTGGTATCAACCCATAAACTATCAGGAAAATACTGATTATTAAACATAATGCATGCATCGATAGTAAAGCCCGACGCTTTCCAGAAACCATATTCAGAATCCCAGTTCAACCATGAAGTTGCCCGTGTTCCCAAACCACTGTTCATCCTGTTATATCCCGGATCCTCACCAGGTTTATTTATATCCCAATCTAAACTATGGTAGTTTCTTGCAAGTCTTGCAACTTCATTAAACAAATTAGGCCCTTTGTTTCCAGTTAGTTTTTCAGACGGTAAATTATAGCCCCATCCCCAAATCGTATTAATACCAAATGATTGGGAAAAAGTAAAATCTGATGTAACTGCATCGTCAGGTTTCCCAAATTGTCCGTATTTATCATAAAGTCTCAACTCATGTAGCTTTGCCTTCTGATAATCAATTGGTTCCAGTACAAAACGTAGTTTTACAAACTGTGCATTAACCTCAGGTGAGATAAGTTGATTTATTATGGGAGTTGCATGGGGATTTAAAGTTGCTATCCTTTTCCAACTCCTTTTATTCTCAGATGCCAGAACCGTTATTGATTTAACACCACTACCATTGTAATGTCTTGAACATATCAAGCCTATTGCCTTCTCATTTCCCAGGTCGAGAATAACATCTTCAAAAGGGTATCGGTACAGTCCTGCAATTTCAAATATCTCGAATGTATTGTTACTTTTGAAAGAAACGGAGTTTAAGCCAGAATTATCAGGAACAGTAATACGTTTTAGTACATAATTCTCACCTGGAAGGAATAAATAATTATAATCATTTTTGGCCGTTGTAAGGATAATTTCAACAGTATCAATGCAGTTAATCTTTACTGATAAGAGCAAAACACTTGTCGGTTTATTAAAAACAAACTCACAAAAACCACCTGGAATAATTGACTTTGTTGAAGTTAAGCCGTCAAACGCATTTGTTAAATAAGGATTTGCCTCATCCACTGCAAATTTGTCTCTATTCAAAAAAATATTAAGTTCTTTTCTTGAAATATATCTCTCAGGTAAAGGAGAAGCTGATTCCCAGTAAGTGTTAATATCTCCATCAATTATAAACTCACTACCCATTCCTGAAGTTACAGATATCTTTGCTTTTTTATTTATAGGTTCAATTAATCCTGCATTTATATCCCATTGTCCATAGATTACATATGTCAGTAACAGAAGAAATGAAATCAGAGAAAAACGCATTTTAAATTATTTAGCAAACTCAAATATATGAATTCCTGTAAAACAAAAAGCCTGACCACTTGTGTGATCAGGCTCAATGCATGTGATTCGTCCGAGGCTCGAACTCGGGACCCTCTGCTTAAAAGGCAGATGCTCTACCTGCTGAGCTAACGAATCATCAAATTCGGAGTGCAAAAGTAGTATTTTTTTTAATCCACCAAACTTTTTTTATTTTTTTTTACTCTTCAAGCAATCCTTTTCCCTGTCTGAGAATAACAGGCTCACCGGAGGTACAATCTACAATTGTTGAAGCTTCATTTGAACCATATCCACCATCTATCACTATATCAACCATATCAGTATATTTTTCATGGATTAACTCGGGATCGGTTGTATATTCAACAATCTCATCATCATCTCTGATGGATGTTGTAATTACCGGGGTTCCCAGTTCATCAATTATGGTTCTAATAATATTATTATCAGGGATTCTGATTCCAATTGTCTTTTTCCTGCTTTGAAATATCTTTGGAACATTACTACTTGCATTTAAAATAAAAGTGAATGGTCCTGGAAGGTTTTTTCTCATTAATCTGAAAATATGATTATCTATTGGCTTTGTAAATTCAGCCAGCATGCTCATATTATTAATTATCATTGAAAAATTGGCTTCATTCTTTTTGATGCCTTTTATAAGTGAAATTCTGTTTACAGCTTTTATATGTTTGATACCGCAGCCAAGGCCATAAATTGTATCCGTTGGAAAAATTACCAGGTTTCCTTTGTTAAAAGCATCAACTACCTGCTTGACATGTCTGGGAGCAGGTGATTCAGGATATATTTTCAATAGCATATTTCCAAAGTTTTAATTAGTAAAAAAAGAGGCGCTAAAATAAGAAAAGTTTTGAGGATGTTTCTGGCAGGCTAAATCACTGTGGGTATTGCAAAGTGTATTGAGAAATCAATAAAAAAGGGTAAGCTACTCACATCGCACCGCTACAACCACCTACCCTTGCTACCTTCCGGTCCTGGGGGAATTCAGTAGGAGCTGGTCGTATGAGACTTACCCGTGGCAAAAATAAGTATTGTATTGATACAAACCAGAAAATTGAAAAAAATATTTAGTTTTACATTAAATTTAATTGATAAAAGCGAATGTTTCAAAGATCAGTATTATTATTGTCGTTGTTGGGAATAGCTATTGGATTATTAACCGGTATTTTTGATTCATTATTTCATTTTATTGATCTTAAGGAATATAAATTGGTGAACATATTTATATTTTTAATCTTTTTCATTTGTCTTTTCTGGTCTGTAAGTTTTTTCAGGAATAAGCTATTGTCAGGGTTTTTGAGTTATGGAAAAGCTTTAAAAAGTCTGATCTTAGTTGGAATAACAGCCACATTAACAATCTCGATAGTCAGATTTGTTTACCTGAAGTACATTGCTAATATTGATATCAATATGATTTTAGATAAAACAGAGCAGACTATGATCGATCATTATAGTTTGTATAAAGATGAGTTGATAAATAACAGGCTGTCATTTATTGAGTTCTCATACGATCCGTTTGTTTCCTCTGTACTGTATTTCATATATTATTTGCTCCTTGTATTTGCTTTTTCACTAATTGCAGCATTTTTTCTGCGAAAAATTGACCGGAATATATCATTATATTAATACAAATATTTCTTTGTTTTGTTACTTTTGTATATATTAATTTCAACAATTATATGACTAACACAAAGTTATCTGACAGTGTTCATTTTGATAGATCTTAAATATAAATTCAAAAACTAATAATTATGGAAGAAAAAAAATCCGCTTTTGGTCCAGCTCTTATGTCTGGAATATATTTAGGCATTGCTCTAATTGCATTCAGTTTGTTAATGTTCGTCATGGATATAGAACGAGAATCATGGATTGGTTACATTTCATGGGTAATATTAGCCGGTGGGTTGTTCTGGTCTGTTGTATCATTTCGCGACAAACACTGTGATGGTTTTGTTGACTACAAAGGTGCATTCAGTGCAGGCTTTTATACCGGACTGATAGCTTCAGTTCTGACAGGAATTTTCACATATATTTATGTACAATATATTGATACTGGCATGATACAGGAAATACTTTTAAAAACAGAAGAAAGTATGATTGAGCAGAACCCGAATATGACAGATGAACAGATAGAACAGGGCCTGTACTACACCGAAATGTTTACATCTCCGGTAATGATGGGGGTTTGGGGGTTTGTTGCCAACCTTGCATTATCAACTATTTTTTCATTAATAATTGCTATCTTTGCCAAGCGAGAAAATACAGAAATTGCTTAGCAAATACAATATAAAATGGACATATCGGTAGTTATTCCTTTATATAATGAGGAAGAATCTCTTACTGAGCTAAATGATTGGATTTTCAGGGTAATGAAATCCAATCATTTTTCATTTGAAATAATCTATATCGACGACGGCTCATCTGATGGTTCCTGGCAAATTATAAAAAAAATGTCGGAAGGTAGTCAATATGTTAAAGGGATTCGGTTTCGGAGGAATTATGGAAAATCTGCAGCTCTTAACGAAGGTTTTAAAATTGCAGGTGGCAACGTTGTCATTACCATGGATTCCGATCTACAGGACAGCCCTGACGAAATACCCGGATTATACAAAATGATCAACGAAGAGAACCTTGATATAGTTTCTGGTTGGAAGAAGAAAAGGTATGACTCTACAATAGCTAAGAATATTCCTTCTAAATTTTTTAACTGGACATCCAGAAAACTGTTTAAATCGAAATTGCATGATATGAACTGTGGGCTTAAAGCCTACAAGCATGATGTTGTCAAAAATATTGAGGTTTATGGTGAAATGCACCGATATATCCCTATAATTGCCAAAGCAGCAGGTTTTTCAAGAATTGATGAAAAAGTTGTTGTACACCAGAAAAGAAAATATGGTGTTACAAAGTTTGGATTGGACAGGTTTATAAAAGGTTACCTCGATTTAATATCAATTAATTTTGTTTCCAGATTTTCGCAGCGACCGATGCATTTCTTTGGTTCATTAGGTACAATGTTATTTCTAATTGGTTTTGTAATTGCTTCTTACTTAGCATACGCAAAATTTTTCATGGCCGGATACAGAATGACAGAAAGACCATTGTTTTATTTTGGTTTATTGTCAATGATTCTTGGTGTACAATTGTTTTTAACCGGATTTTTAGCAGAGATGATTTCAAGAATATCTAGAGAAAAGACAAAATACCAGGTAAGAGAGGTCCTGAATATTGATAAGGAATTAATCTAAGTGATATTTGACAATATTAAATAAAGATATATTAAAACAGAAAACTAATTTTATATAAATCAGGCAACAAAATTCAAAATAAGAAGTCTGATAATAACACAAAATAAATATTAAAATGAAAATACATTTAGTTTCAGGTGGCTGTGGATTTGTTGGTCGCAATGTAGTAAAAAGATTATTATCAACCACAACGGATAGTATATTCATGGTTGATGATTTAAGTATTGGCAGACATCCTAAACAATGGTTACCAGGCGAATACATTTCTGAGATGAATGATGACCTTGAGATCATTGGTGAAGAAAAGAGACTATATTTCTGGAAAGGTGATTTCAGAGACCTGTTATTTTATATGCGTCAAAAACCACAGTATATTCAGGAAACTTATGGAATTGAATTTGAAAAATTCGATGATGTGTTCCATTTTGCAGCCATTGTAGGTGGCAGACTCAAAATTGATGGAGACCCATTAATGGTTGCTCTTGATTTGAGTATTGACTCTGAATTTTTCTACTGGATTACACGTCATAAACCAAGCAGAGTACTTTATCCAAGTTCAAGTGCAGCATATCCGACAAGTTTACAAACAACCGAAGGTGCTATTGCACTGAGTGAAGGTGATATTGATTTCAAAAAGAATCTGGGAACTCCTGATATGACATATGGATGGACAAAGCTTACAGGTGAATTTCTCGCACAAATTGCAGCAAAACACTACGGTATTTCCATCGTTTGTATTCGTCCTTTTTCAGGTTATGGTGAAGATCAGGAAACGGACTATCCAGTACCTGCTATAGCACTTAGAGCCGCAAATAAAGAAAACCCGTTTGAAGTTTGGGGATCAGGAAAACAGGGACGTGATTTTGTTCATATTGATGATATTATTGATTTTATACAAATCCTGATGGATAATGTAAGTGATGGATCTGCTTACAACATAGGATCAGGAAAACTAACATCTTTCCTAGATCTTATTGATGTATTCACTTCATTTGCAGGATATAAACCAACTATCAAACCACTGCTTGACAAACCTGTTGGTGTTCACTCCAGATATTGCAATATGTCGTTGGTTGAAGAGAAGTTCGGATGGAAAGCAAAAATATCTCTGGAAGAAGGAATGCGAAGAGTTTATGAAGCTGCTAAACTAAAAGGATAAATATTCCTGTAAAGTACTTCCCGCTGATTTATTAAGAACGATCTTAAGATTTAAATTATGTATACATTGTTCACAGGCTACTATCAATGAACAATAACTAATTACAACATTGTAACTCTGAAATCAATGAATAAGAAAAGAACAATTGTGTGTTTCGGTCCCGGACCCATGTTTAAAGGTGGTATTGCTAATTACAACACTTCTTTAGCCAAAGCATTTGATAATATACAAGATACTGAGGTGCATATAGTATCCTGGACGCAACAATATCCGGCAATAATTCCACGTGATTTCATCGACCGTAGCAGTAAAGTTGATCAGCTTGAAGGTACCAATATAAAAGTTCATTATATAACAAATTATAATAACCCGGCAAGCTGGAAACAAACTGCAAAACTAATTGCCGGACTTAAACCAGACAAAGTAATATTTCAGTGGGCAATTGCGATTCAGGGATTACCAATGGGGTACATTGCCAAAAAGCTTAAAAAGATAAAGGACATTGAAGTATTTTTTGATCTGCACTTTGTTATACAAAAGGAAGGTAGCGCTCTTGACAACAAATTAACAAAAATTGGAATCAAACATGCTGACTCATACATTGTCCATGCTTTTAAAACAGCAGATGAATTAAAAGAGTTGTTTCCAGGTAAAAGCTTTGAGGTAATAGAACGGGGAGATAAAATTTCCGGAAATGGGATCAAAGTTTTAAAATTATATCACCCTGTCTATGACATGTTTAAACCAAATCCTGACTTCAACAAGGATTCAGTTAAAGCAGAAATGGGATTAAAAGAAAATGTGTTTTTGTTTTTTGGGTTTATAAGGAAGTACAAGGGTTTGCATAATGTTATTGAGTCATTTGCCAGACTTGCAAAGGAAAGAGATGATGTTTCATTGATTATTTGCGGAGAATCCTTCTGGAATACCCTGGACTCGAAAAAGTTATCTACAAGAATTAAAAACGCAACATTTGGTGTTGCTAAAAAACTTTTTCTGAAAAAGCAGGATGACGAAAAGGATTACAATCCACTTAATTTAATTGATGAATACGGAATACAGGATATCGTTTATTTGAAGAATGAGTTTGTTTCCAATGAAGATGTTCCCATATACTTTCAGGTTAGTGATAATATTATGCTGTTTTACCTAACTGCTACACCATCAGGTGTTGAATCAATTGGTTACAATTTCAATATGCCTATGCTTGCTACAAATGTTGGTCATTTTCCTGAAACCGTTGTTGATGGATATAATGGCTATATGGCAACAGCCGGTGATATTGAATCAATGACAATAGCTATGAACAAAGCAATTGAGAGTCCTATTAACAGAGAAAATGTTGCAGCAACCTCAAAAGATATGAGTTGGAGTAACTATGCACAAGAAATACTTAGATAAGTGACTAAGCATTGACAATTTCAGGTTATCGGCAATAATTCATGTTTAAAGGGTATTACCAGACTGTATATTTATCAATTTCTTCTTAGATTTGTAGTATTCAAGCCATATCCATGAACAGACACTCGGTTTTTAATAATTTTCTAAGCTGGAGAGCTCAACATCTTGCTGACAGATCGTTTGTTTTAATTTTAAGTATAATAATTGGTTTCCTTGCAGGAATTGCTGCTGCAATATTAAAAGTCACAGTTATTACAATAGGAGAAAAACTATTTAGTTTTTACTCTGATACCGATACAATCCTCCCACTTATTGGTTTTCCGGTAATTGGAATCATTCTCACAATAATATTCCTGAAATATATTGTTAAGGATAATGTTGGGCATGGTGTTCCAAGGATATTATACGTTATCTCAAAACTCGATGGTAGTATGAGAAACCACAAAATATTCTCATCTCTTGTTGGAGGATCATTAACTGCCGGTTTTGGTGGATCGGTTGGACTGGAATCTCCTATCATATCAACCGGGGCTTCAATAGGTTCTTCGATCGGACAATTACTGAAGCTAAGCTACAAACACAAGACTCTTTTAATAGGGTGCGGCGCTGCAGGTGCAATGGCATCAATATTTACCACACCCATCGCTGCAGTAATTTTTGCTTTTGAAGTATTGCTTTTAGATTTATCAGCAGCATCGCTTATTCCCTTACTTATGGCATCAGTTACCGGTGCTGTTACAACAAAACTTTTAACTGCCGAGCAATATCTTGTTCATTTCAAAGTAACTGAGGATTTTATTGTACAGGATATACCATATTTCATAATACTTGGTATAATGTGTGGATTTGTTGCAGTATATTTTCACTTCATGCACTTCAAAATTATTCAGCAATTTGGTAAAATAAAATCAATCTGGACTAAAGCAATTATTGGTGGAGGTCTACTTGGTATTTTATTATATTTTCTTCCTCCACTATATTCTGAAGGCTATGATGCTATTCGTCTGTTGGTCAGCGGACAGGAAACCAACCTTCTTGATTACACTTTTGTTGATGGTTCAAATGCTACAGTAACCCTTATCATCTTTATTGTACTTCTGGTAATATTTAAAGTTGTTGCAACGACTCTCACTACAGAAGCTGGCGGGGTTGGTGGAATTTTCGCCCCTGCGGCGGTAATGGGAGGATTCACAGGATTTGTTCTGTCCAGAAGCATAAATGAAATTGGTACACGAATTGGTCTGCATGAGGGAAATTTTACACTGGTTGGAATGGCGTCTGTATTAGGTGCTGTCTTAATGGCCCCGTTAACAGCTATTTTTCTGGTTGCTGAAATGAGTAACGGGTATGAACTTATTGTGCCCCTGATGCTTTCTACTGCTATTGCCTATCTTATTGCAAAAAGATTTAACAAACACTCAATTTTCACGCAAAAACTTGCAGAACAGGGTGATATGTTTCAATACAAAGATATGACGGTTGTAAAACAGCTCGATATCAGGTCACTACTTGAAAAAGATTTATTAACATTAAACCTGAACAGTACCCTTGGGGATTTAGTGAGACTTATTAAAAAGTCGAAACGTAATATATTCATTGTAACCGATAGTGATGAAAACTTCATTGGAGTAGTTTTGCTTGACGAAGTTCGAAATGATATGTTTGACCAGTCAAAATATAATGACCCTATATCTGATTTCCTTTACAGTCCATTATCCGACGAAAAGGTCAGCGTTGATACTGATGCCAGGGATATTCTGAACAAGTTTAAAAAAACAGGAAACTATAACATGGTTGTTCTTGATGGTACCAAATACATCGGTATTATTTCAAGAGCAAACCTGTTAAAAGAATACCGGGAAAGTATGATCGCCGATATTGATGAAATCTAAAAAAACTATTCAAATCATAAAGCTTCAATGTAGCACTAAACCTCTAAACAATCCTTTGCAGTTGGCAATTCTTAGTCTCCAAATGAACAGTTAATTATTAACAAATTAGCATTATTTAGAAACAAATTTTTTTGCTGACTTAAAATTAGATAAATTTGTCAGGTCATAATGATCCAAGGTTTCGGTCATATGATGATCAGTAAATTGTGTTCTTTATTTGGTTTGAGATGATGTTTTTCAGTTGATCAATTTGTTTAACAACTTACTAAATGTGTCTTATCAATTGGTAAACCAACCACAATTCAGATAAAATCACAAACCGGATTATTTGGAATTCATCAGAGCTTATTAAAATCGATAAAACTAAAATTTCTTAAACAAAAGCATATGAGCATAGTCAACTCCGTAAAAGAGTCTATAGCAACAAAAGAGAGGTTACTAAAAGATGATAACAATATCACTTTAATAAAGAAGGTTATTGAGGCTTGTTTATCAGCATTCCGTAATGGAGGTAAAGTACTTTTATGTGGAAATGGAGGCAGTGCAGCCGATGCGCAACATATTGCCGCTGAATTATCAGGAAGGTTTAACTATGATCGCCCACCTCTATATGCAGAAGCATTAAACATTAATACTTCTTTCATAACTGCTGTAGCAAATGATTATTCGTTTGAAAATATATACAGCAGGATGGTAACTGCTGCAGGCCGGAAAGGTGATGTTCTGATTGGAATAAGCACATCCGGTAATTCACCAAATGTTGTAAATGCACTTGAAGAAGGAAAAAAAACAGGTATGATAACAGTTGCCCTAACCGGTTCAAATGAAGGTAAAGTTGACCATATTGCTGATATGTGCATAAAAGTTCCATCTAAAGATACAGCCAGAATACAGGAAACACATATACTCATAGGACACGTTATTTGTGAAGAGATTGAAAGTATATTGTTTCCAAAACATTAATCAGAATAACAAGCAACAATTATTTAATTATAATACATTATTATTTAGTACATATTGGCAAAGCAATTCAATATAAATATTGACAGAAGCTGGACACTTTTCCTTGACAGGGATGGTGTAATTAATGAGCGAATACCCGGTGGATATATAACCTCACCTGACGAGTTCAAATTTTTACCAGGTGTCCTTGATAGTTTTAGCATCTTTTCGGCAACTTTTAACCGAATAATAATAGTTACAAACCAGCAAGGCATCGGTAAGGGATTAATGACCGAAGAGGAACTTGATATTATCCATAGCTTTATGATAGAAGAGATAAAAGAAGCTGGTGGAAGCATTGATAAAATATACTATTGCCAGGATCTGTCGGAAAAAGAGAACAACTGTAGAAAACCATCAACAAAAATGGCTCAAATGGCTGTAAATGAATTCCCTGACATTGATCTAAATAAAAGTATAATGGTAGGTGATACTAAAACCGATATAATGTTTGGAAAAAACGCAGGTATGAAAACCATCTTTGTGGAGACTGCAATTGAAGCAAAACACAATATTTATGCTGATTACATTATTACTGGGTTATCAGATCTTGGAGATTTAATAATTAATAATAAGAGTATATGAGCCCGGAATTGATATTTGGAAGTTTTGTTATATATACAATATTCATTTTTTCTATTTCATGGATTACCTCCCGAAAAGCTGATAATCAGAGTTTCTTTATTGGTAATCATAAATCACCATGGTTAATAGTAGCTTATGGTATGATCGGCGCATCATTATCAGGAGTTACATTTATTTCTATTCCCGGCTGGGTCGGAGATACAGGGTTTACTTATTTTGTTATTGTCCTTGGATATGTTTTCGGTTATGCTGTAATATCAACAATATTGCTTCCGCTTTATTATAAATTAAAACTGACATCAATATACACATACCTTGATATAAGATATGGAAATCGGGCTTATAAAACCGGTGCATTTTATTTTTTAATATCAAGGATAATCGGAGCTTCTTTCAGAATGTTTCTTGTTGTTTCTGTTCTTCAGGTATTTGTTTTCGATCATTTTGGAATACCATTTTGGGTTACAGTAATAATATTTATGGGTCTCATTCAATTGTACACCATTAAAGGAGGTATAAAAACTATAATATGGACCGATACCCTGCAAACAACATTTATGCTTATTGCTGTTATCACTACAATATTTATTATTGTTCAGCATCTTGATACGGATATCGTTTCCTTAACAAAAGAAGTCTGGAATAATTCTGTTTCAGATATTTTTGTAACTGATATTAACTCAAAACAGAATTTTATTAAACTGTTTTTAAGCGGGATGTTCATTACAATTGTTATGACAGGGTTAGATCAGGATATGATGCAAAAGAACCTTAGTTGCAGAAGTTTATCAGATGCCAAAAAGAATATGACAACATTAAGTCTGATACTGATTCCAGTAAACCTTATATTTCTGTTCCTTGGAGCTATGCTATTTCTATACTCTGCACATTTTAATATAGCCCCTACCCTGTCATCTGATCATATTTTTCCTAACATTGCCTTTAATTACCTTGGTGCTACTGCCGGAATAGTATTTATCATCGGTTTAGTATCAGCAGCATACTCCAGTGCCGACAGTGCTTTAACTTCTTTAACTACTTCATTTTCCATAGATATACTTGGACTTGACAAGAAATACGTCAATAATGGAAAACTTTTGAAAAAAAACCGTTACAAGGTTCATATTGCGATGTCAATAATAGTTATTTTTGTGATCATACTTTTCAAATTAATTAATAATCAAGCTGTTATAGCTCAGCTATTTACTTTTGCAGGATATACCTATGGCCCTTTGCTGGGTCTTTATTCATTCGGTTTATTCACAAAATACAGGGCTAATGATAAATATATACCGATAATCGCAGTTTTAGCACCTGCGTTATCTTATATAATAAGTTTGTTCTCAAAGGAATTATTTAATGGCTACGAAATTGGATTTGAATTATTAATAATAAATGGAATTATAACTTTTGGAGGCTTGTTAGTCACAAAGAAAAATGGCAAAATAAAAACTACATAATACGAAAAAATGGCAAATTTTAGATTTACAGCACTAAAGAAAACACTTGACAGACCGGTAAAAACTGTTTCTTATCCTTCTGATAAAGCATCGGATTATTTTGGATCAATGACCTTCAACAGATCAGTAATGAAAGAATTTCTTACTGAGGAGGCTTATGAAGGAGTAATTCGGGCGATGGATAAATCAGTCCGCATTGATCGTAAAATCACAGACCAAGTAGCCTCTGCCATGAAAGCCTGGGCTATGAACAAAGGTGTAACGCATTATACCCACTGGTTTCACCCGTTAACCGGATCAACTGCTGAAAAACACGACGCATTTATCAGTCCCATAGAAAAAGGTAAAGCGATTGAAGAATTTCAGGGTAACTCATTGATTCAGCAGGAACCTGATGCCTCAAGTTTCCCAAGTGGTGGTATCAGAAGTACTTTTGAAGCCAGAGGTTATACCGCATGGGATCCTACTTCTCCTGCATTCATAATTGAAAACACATTATGTATTCCTACCATATTTGTTTCTTACACAGGCGATTCTCTCGACTATAAAACCCCATTGTTGAAATCTATGCGGGCGCTGGACAAAGCTGCTGTTGATGTATGTAAACTGTTTGATAAAAATATTGACAAGGTATATCCAAACCTTGGTTGGGAACAGGAATATTTTCTTGTTGATTCAGCATTATTTGCTGCAAGACCTGACCTTGTACTAACGGGAAAAACAGTTTTTGGTCATTCATCGGCTAAAGACCAGCAACTTTCGGATCATTACTTTGGAACAATACACAACAGAGTATTGGCATTCATGCAGGAACTTGAGGTAGAGTCACATAAACTCGGGATACCACTTAAAACAAGGCATAACGAGGTTGCACCAAATCAATTTGAATGTGCCCCGGTATTTGAAGAGGCAAATATTGCCGTTGATCACAATCAGCTGTTAATGCATCTGCTGGATGTTACTGCCAGAAAACATAACTTCAATGTTCTTCTTCATGAAAAACCATATGCCGGAGTAAATGGTTCAGGTAAACATAATAATTGGTCGATGTCAACTAATACTGGTATAAACCTGTTATCGCCTGGTAAAACACCAGGTGATAATTTTAGGTTCATAACCATCCTTGCCAATATACTCAAAGCTGTTCACGATAATGAAGAGTTGGTAAGAGCCAGTGTTGCATCTGCCGGCAACGATCTCCGTCTTGGTGCTAATGAAGCTCCTCCGGCAATTATATCGGTATTTGTAGGTGAACAGGTTACAGCAACTCTTGACGAAATAGAAAATATGCCGGAAAGGAGTATGATGAATCACAAGATTGAAAAAGATGTTGATATTGATATTCCTAAAATTCCTGAGATACTATTTGATAATACAGACAGAAACAGGACTTCACCGTTTGCATTTACAGGAAACAAATTTGAATTCAGAGCCGTTGGTTCATCAGCCAATACTGCGAAACCTATGTTTGTACTCAATACAATCATGGCAGACCAGCTTACTAAATATAAGTCAGAAGTTGAAAAACTGGTTGAAGATGGTATTAAGAAAAAGGAGGCTATGTTCTTCGTTGCTAAAAAATATATCAAAGAATCAAAAAATATACGTTTTGAAGGTAATTCATATTCTGGTGAATGGGAAGAAGAAGCTTCGAGAAGAGGATTATCAAACAACAGGAGTACACCTGAAGCATTAGGAGCGTTTGTTACAGAAAAGAGCATACAACTGTTTGAAAGACACAATGTTATGTCAAAGACAGAAGTACAGGCCCGTTATGCCATAAAACTTGAAAAATACACTAAGAAGATCCAGATCGAATCGCGTGTTATGGGCGATTTAGCTACTAACCATATTCTCCCTACAGCAATTCATTATCAGAACAGGTTGATTGAAAATGCAAAAGGACTGAAAGAGGTGTTAGATTCAAAATCTTTTGTGAAGCTAAGCAAGAATCAACTTAATACCATAAAGGAGATATCAAATCACATTTCGGAAATAAAAGATTATGTTGAGAAAATGATTGAAGCCAGAAAAGTAGCAAACAAGATCACTGACCGATTCGAAGTTGCTCGCGAATACAAAGACTCAGTGAAATCGTACTTCGATAATATTCGTTATCACGTAGATAAACTTGAAATGCTGGTTGATGATGAAATGTGGCCACTACCAAAATACCGCGAATTGTTATTCATAAAATAGTATCCGGTTTGGCATTAGTCTTCGAAGTATACTTAAGTTTCTGAAATTTAGTGTATCTTCGATAAATTAATTCATAGCAAATTGTCCAATTGGCAGTTGAGCTATATTCTATTGATATAATAATTATTGCAAAGATTAAAATGATGAAAAAATATATTATCCGTCATGCGTTGTTAATGGTAACTATATCAGCCTTTATATTCAGTGGTACCAGTCAGATTACTGTTACAAAAGCAGATAATAAAAATATCATCTCTTCAAATCCGGGATTTTATTATGCATTGCCTCAAACTGTTTTTAAAATTGATATAGTATATGAAAAGGTACAACATCTGGAAGGGCCGTTTTCATCCTATGCTAACGAATATCTTGGCACCAATGATTACCTTAAAGAGGATAGAACTGAATATAATATTGTAAATATTGATGTTTCTTCATTCCGGGAAGCTGACCCTGATCAGTATTATTATGTTCAGTTTTCATCCGAGAGGCTGAAAGATGCAAAAAGTAACTTTTTTAGATTAACGGAAACCGGAGGGATTAGTGCATTTAACTCTGATCCGGATGATGTTTATCAGGAGGTAGAATACCTGAACGACCAGACTTATATTTTTAATGAAGGTGAGGATTCTTTTCGATATATGTCGCAATACAATAAAAGAAAAGAAACAGATACTATAATCCGTAAAATAAATATTGACACTGTTGTGATCGACAGATTTGTATTTAATACATCCTGGGTTGATAAAAGTACTGATGACAAAGCCAGAGACGCAGCAATGCAAATAAGCAAGATCAGGGAAAGCAGATTTAATTTGATAACCGGCTACCATGAAGTGGATTACGGCTCAAGTATGATATACATGGATCAACAGCTGCTAAAGATGGAAAATCAATACCTTGAGTTATTTCTGGGGAAAAAAATAAAAACGATTGAGAAGGAAACCATTTATTACATTCCTTCTCCAGAAAACCTCAATGATGATATTCTTAGATTTAAAGATGGTAGAAGTGTAATTCTTAAAATCACTTACGATAATATAACAAATGATATTGCTGAAGAATCAGGCACCATATTAAACAGTATTTTTTACAGGATCCCGGCAAACGCAATGGTCAATATAACATCTGGTAATATTAACTATTTCAGTGGAAGATTTAATGTAAATCAATTGGGTGTTGTTACAACAGCTCCTTTGGTAAATACAAAATTGTTATTTGACAGTGAAACAGGAAATCTGTTAAAAGTAGTACGCGATTAATTAATTTGTTTCTGTAGTTTCTTTCAAACTAAGAAAAACCGTTAACTGCCTTTCTTATAGTTACTAATTTGGTAAGAAGACTCTCAAGTCGGTCTAATTTCAGCATGTTCTCACCATCTGATTGTGCTTTCTTTGGATCCGGATGAGTTTCAACAAAAATGCCATCAACTCCAACGGAGATACCTGCTTTTGCGATAGTCTCAATTAATTCAGGTTGTCCACCGGTGACTCCTTTTGATTGATTAGGTTGCTGCAATGAATGTGTAATATCAAGGATTACCGGAACTTCAAACTTCTTCATCTCAACAATGTTGCGATAATCAACAACAAGGTCTCCGTATCCAAACATAGTACCTCTCTCGGTAAGCATAACATTATTATTTCCGGTATTCTTCACTTTCCTGACCGCATACTTCATTGATTCTCCAGATAAAAACTGACCTTTCTTAATATTTACAAACCTTCCTGTTTCACCAGCAGCTACAAGCAAATCGGTTTGACGACTCAAAAACGCAGGTATTTGAAGAATATCTACATATTGTGAGGCTCGCATTGCATCATCAGCAGTATGTATATCTGTAACAACCGGTACATTAAATTTCTCAGATATCTCACGTAATATATTCAAAGCCATTTCATCACCTATACCGGTGAAAGAGTCAAGGCGGGTACGATTAGCTTTCTTAAAAGATGCTTTAAAAACTACAGGAATTTTAAGCTTTTCAGCAATTGAAACAACTTTTTCAGCTATTGGAAAAGCCATTACTTCATCTTCTATAACGCAAGGTCCGGCCATCAGGAAGAAGTTTCCCGAATCAGTGTGTTTTATATTTTTTAAACCAGGTAACATATCATTAAATTAAACTTCAAAAATATGGAAAAGTACTCAGACAGGATTAAAATATCAAATTATAAATCCCGGCTCGTGGATGGTTTTTGGTCGATAATCGTTTTGTTTCTTCTGAAACTAACAAAGTAAACTCCGGTAAAGATAAACGCTGCAGCTACAATTTCTTCCAGTAAGAGCTGATCTTTTCCAAACCATAAAGCAACTATTGAGGCGATTACCGGTTGCAGGTAAATATAAGCACTGTTTACAGTTGGTGAAATTACTTTTAGAGAAAAGTTGTTAAGGAAATAAGCAAAAACCGTTGTAAAAAGAATGACATACCCAATTGAAAACCATATTTTTATGGGTATAGCATTATAATTCGCCTGCATAGACACGTTTAGAGAAACCGGGGTTACATATAATAATCCAAACAGAAATACCCACTTCATTATAGTGATTGGCTTGTATTTTTTCATCAGAGGCTTCACCAATACCAGAAAAAGTCCATAAGATGAAGCATTAATGAAAACAAATGTGTTACCCAGAAGTGTATCTGATGATAGTGAAAAACTTCCTCCCTGCAATATCAAATATGCTGCTCCGACAAATCCCAGAATAATTCCAATTATCTTATTACCTGTAAGTTTATCCCGAATTATTATATGCGAGAATACCAGTACTAAAATCGGAACTCCAACCATTATAATAGATGCATTAATGGGAGTTGTAAGATTTAATCCTTCAAAAAAAAGGATTTGGTTTAAAGCCACACCAAAAAAAGAAATAAAAGCCAGTCTTAACAGATCTTTTTTAGCAACTTTCTCGGTAGGTGAAAAGATATCAACAATCCAGAATATTGCAGTAGCAAAAAGTACCCTTAATAAAATAATTGCACGTGGCTCCAGATAATCTGGCATTATACCTTTGGCAATCACATAATTAACTCCAAAAATCATGTTTGCCCCAAGTAAAGCAAGGTGGGCTTTTACAAGTCTTGCGGACAAATTAGAACGGAAGATCATCATCTGGCAAACCCAGGTCAGCCGGTGGTTCTGTTGGCATTGGAGCAGGACTTCCTGTATCCGCTTCTTTTTCTATTCGCCAGGCTTTAACATCAGTGTACCATCTGGAGTTATATTCTCTTGACTCTATGTTAATAGAAACATTTAATACATCACCTTCAGCTACTTTTTCCAACATTGAAACTTTATCTCCCCATAATACAATACATATCTTTTTTGGAAACTGTTCGTCCGTTTCAATGATAAACTGTTGTTTTTCCCATCTTCCGTTTCTTCCTTCACCACTCTCAACACCAAGCTTTTGTATTAACTTTCCTTTTACCTGTAAACTCATATCGTTATTCATTATTTAAAGATCAAAATTAATGAAATTCTATTAACCAATATGGCTGCAGGTAAAATAATGAAAATTTAAAAATCAAATCCCAATAGTTAATTAATATGCAAAACAGAGCTTTTTAAATATTAATAAAACCTTTATTTTTGTAACACAATTACTTAATAGGAAGATGAACCGGGAAGAATTTTCAATAGAAATACCTAAGCGTTTCTTTTCAGACGTTACAGACGAACCATTTGAAAACTGTAATGTATGCGGCAAATACCTTCTTGATAATGATGTACCTTACGCTATTGAAAAAGCTGTAAGAAATTATGAAGGGCATGATTTTTCATCAACGATATACGAATTTGCCATCTGTCAGGATTGTCATTTTGAAATGCAGAAAGCAATGTCAAAAGAATCAGTTCAAAACCTTCAGAAGTATTATAATGATGTAATAACTAAAAAAGGTCAGCAACCTATTGTTATTGATATGAACAACTTCGACCTTAACAACTGGCTTTCCGCTTGTTTTTTTGAAGGAAATGAAATTGAAAACATGAAAGAATATCAGATTGTCGGGCAGTTTAAAGGTTCTCAGTTAATTATGAATACACCTCCTATTATAATTGGTGAAGTTGCGATGAAGCATATGTCAGAATTATTGTCTGAGAAAACCACTGATGAAATGAATGGATTCAAAGACAAGTTTTTAGGACCTTCACCTGAGATTGAAGAACTGATCTATGGTAAGAAACTCCTGATCATATAGAAATTAGCACCATACAAGTTAAAATATTGTTAAAGGCGGATATCCTGGTTTTCAACTAATATATTTGCACTATGAAAACAACATTTATTACAGGTGTGTTGCTATCATTCATAACAATTATTGCTTCGCAACACAATTATTCACAAAATAAAAATGACATGAAGAGTATTAAAGTAGCTACTTTTGGTTCAGGGTGTTTTTGGTGCACCGAGGCTATCTTTAACAGAGTTGAGGGCGTTATTGATGTTAAACCTGGTTTCTCGGGAGGATTCACCGAAAACCCAACTTATAAAGAAGTAGTTTCAGGTACTACAGGCCATGCTGAAGTAACTCAAATCACCTACGATCCTGATAAGGTAACTTACGACTTCCTCCTGGAAGTATTTTGGCAAACACATGATCCGACGACCCTCAACAGGCAGGGTGCTGATATTGGTACTCAATATAGATCAGTTATTTTTTATCATGACAGTGAGCAGGAAAGGCTTGCCGGAAAATATATGAAAGAACTTACAGATGCCGAAATATGGCCGGATCCAATTGTAACAGAGATTGTAGCGTTTGATAAATTTTACCCTGCCGAAGATTATCATAATGATTATTATAAAAATAATCCTAACAACTCATATTGTTCATTTGTGATAACTCCAAAAATTGAGAAATTCGAGAAGGTGTTTAAAGATAAATTGAAGAAATGATCATTTTTAGGCCAGTCTCAATCCGTTAGTTACAGCTTTATCAGGTACTGCAAGTACAACGCTACCATTATCCTGTATTAATCCGGTAATTAAAAACTCCGATACAAATGGCCCAATTTGCTTTGGAGGAAAATTTATCACCCCCAGTATTTGTTTACCAATCAGATCGTCTTTTTCATAGAGATCCGTAACCTGGGCACTGGTTTTTTTTATCCCATATTTCTCTCCAAAATCAACAGTAATAATATATGCCGGTTTTTTTGCTTTTGGGAATTCCTCCACGTCAAGAATTGTACCTGAACAGATCATTACTTTCTCGAAATCTTTCCATGTTATTTTATCCATAAACCAAAGGTAAATCTATTTTTTGTTTTTTATACTTACTTTCTCATTTTGATTGAAATCATTATGAAATTCGATGAACAATAATTAATTATCAACAACAATATCATTGCTTTATCTGTTAGTATTGCATGATGAGCTAATAATCAGCAAACTGACAAATGATGATGCAGCTAAAGTTGTCAAAGTAGCCTTCATTGCATCTGATATGACAAACAGTTTCAGATAAACATTTTAAAAGATTACAACAGGAAATGAAAGATATTTAATCTACCAACGAAATAATAACATAATCAATTATTCGTTAAATTTGAAAAGTTGAGACTCAAATATTACAACCCTGCAACTTTTAAATTGTCTGTTCATTAGTAGTTATTAAAAGTAGTTTTTACCCTGAAAAATGTTTCACAGTATGCCGAAATATACTGCTCATATTTTCCTTGTAATCTGTCAATTCGCATTTACGGATTTATTTGCTATCACAAGGTATGATTCAATCTCAACAACAAAACCAAAAATCGGACTCGTATTAAGTGGTGGTGGAGCAAAAGGATTTGCTCATATTGGAGTATTAAAGGTACTTGAAGAACAAAACATCAAACCAGATTATATAACCGGCACAAGCATGGGTTCAATAGTTGCAGGCCTTTATGCGCTGGGATATTCGGCAGAACAACTTGAAACGATAATAACCAATGCTGACTGGAATGATATATTAACTGATAAAATCACACTCAGGGATATTCCCGTTTTTGAAAAAGAGGATTATCCCGGTTACCCCATACAGTTATCAATTGGTGAGAAAGGAAAGCTTACTTTACCTTCGGGCATGATCAAAGGTCAAAAAATTCAATCGATTTTTTCAGAACTAATATGGCCATCACATCAATATCCTGTTTTTGACTCATTTCCTATACCATACAGATGTGTAGCAACGGATATAATATCGGGAAGAGCAGTTGTTTTTAAAGATGGTAATCTGGCTGATGCCATGAGAGCCAGCATGTCGATACCTACTGTTTTTACTCCAATTATTAATGATAGTATGATGCTGGTTGATGGAGGGGTTGTTAAAAACTTCCCGGTACAGGAATGTATCAACATGGGTGCTGATATAGTTATTGGTGTTTACACAGGTTTTGAAGAGAATCCAAAACCGGAAGATCTTAAATCAATGGTTAAAATACTTGCCCGTAGCTCAGCATTTCAGGGTATTGTTGATGCTTCGGAACAGGCAAAAAAAACTGACCTGATGATTGTCCCGGACCTGTCAGGATTTGGGCCTGAGAATTTCAATAAAGCAGTCGAAATCATAAAAGCAGGTGAAGAATCGGCCCGAGAGTCGGAGGTTATTAAAAAATTAAGAGAAATTGCTCTTATAACCAAATGCAAATTTCATCACGTTACTGTTGACACTTCTGCCATTAAAATCAATCAAATAATTGTTGAAGGAAGTTATCGTATCGATAGTCTGACGATAATTAAGATGAGCAGGTTAACCGAAAATTCATACCTGAATGCTAAAGATATTGACATGGGAGTCAGCAGGATATATTCATCATGGCAATTTAACAAGGTTACCTATGAGATACATAAAACTGGGTTGAAAAATATACTGGTTTTAAGGGTTGAAGAAAGAAACAGGGGAATTATGGAACTTGGTTTACATTATGATAATTCATATGGTCCAAATGCACTCTTTAGAATTTCATACAATGACTTATTTTTAAGGTCAACCAGATTTGATATGAACCTCTCAGTTTCATTAAACCCACAAATGAGATTAGGTTATAAATTCTATCCCACAAAAAGACGAAGACTCGAGTTATCTTTAAATACGTATATGCAAGTCAGTAAAATGCCAGACATTATCACACAGGATAGTCTCACATTTAGCCTGGGGCATTATTTATACTCTCATGCAGACTTTAATATTGGAATATCATGGTCTCCTTTTAAAAATGCATTATTAAAACTGACTACCGGCAGACAATTAAATAATGTACAGCTCAAAGAGGGTATGGAAATATTTTATGAGATCAAAGATATTAACTACAATATTAATTTCACCGAATTCGAGTTTAGTATTGTAACCCTTGATGATCCATTCTTTCCAACTAAAGGAACGCGTTTTAAGCTGTCATCCAAGTATATTAATGATGTTCAGACGGACATATCAGATACTACTGTTTTTTTCGGAAATGTATCGGTAAACAATTCTACGCTGACCATCGAATTTAAACGTTATTTCTGTATCAGGAAGCGTTTCTCAATCATACCTCAGTTTACACTTGGTTTTATGTCGGGCAAAGCATTTCTTACTGAAAAATATTTCCTGGGAGGTTTTACATATAATAACAGACCAAATGTTTACAATTGTGTTGGAATACGATCAAATTACATAGCTACTGATAATTTTGCGGTTGTTGGTATTGGTGCTCAATATAAAGTGCAAAGCAACTGGTATTTTCAGTTTGGTATTCAGGGACTACTATTCGCAGATTATGCTGAATTTGATTCTGAAACCGAAGTTGAGTTTGAAGATAATAGTTTTGGAGGCTGGAGTGCCGGTGTTGGCTATCAATCGAACTTTGGTCCAATGCGATTAATTGTATCGAAAAGTCCCGAACGCAAAGAGTATGTTTGGTCTGTTAATATTGGTGTCCCGTTTTAATATCAAACCACCGGGATTCAATATTTCACCTGATTATAATGATTCAATTGCATTTTTAAACCTTGTGGTAACCTCTTCTGCAACACTTTCCAGATCTTTGTTACCTAACATATTCATAAGTACCGAAGGATCAACCATTACTACTTCTGTAGTATTTTCATCAATATATTTCACCAGAACTTTACACGGTAAAAATAATCCGATATTATCCTCGGCTTTTAGCGTTTTGTAAGCAAACTCAGGATTACAGGCACCAAGTATCCTGTATGGTTTTACATCCGTATTTTCAATTTTTTCTGCAAGTTTTTCATGCATTTCGATTTTGGTAATAACTCCAAACTCCTGTACCTTTAGTGCTTCTGTTATCAATACTGAAGCTTCTTCAAAAGGATAATTGATTGTTTTGGTAATGTAATATTTCATAGTAACAAAAGTTAATTAAATATCTGGTACACAACTAACAATGATGGTACAATAATCCAAAAAACATCCTCTAACACTTATTGCCATAATTTCTGAATTCCCGATTTATTTCAAATTTATTTAAAAAAAAAAGTTGTTACAAAATGTAAGTTGTAACTACCTGTTAAGACACACTAATGGTCATGATCACAAACCTCTCCTGTATCGATCATATATGCACCATTACGTCCTATCAACTTTTGTTTGTTTAGTAAAAATGAGATCATCTCGTCTGTATTCATAGAATCAGCTGAACAGGTATAATAGCTAACTTCCTTTCCAATGTTATTCTCAGCCAATTCTCTAATTTCGTCAAGAGATAAGGCTTTCCTGGTTTCAATTATGAGATTGATTAACTCATGTCCATGAACTTGTTTCATACTATAAGTTGTTTATTATTATTAAATTTAAGCAATATAATTTACATATTAATCTTTCATATTCTTTACAGGTCGATTGGGGTTTTCAGGAGCATGTCCCTTTATAATTCTTTTCTCCTGTCGGTATATTTCAATTCCATCCCATAATATAGTAATACCAATAATACCCATAATTGCTGACAACAGATCACTCATTATAAAAACGGACCAGATCATTATTCCACATCCAATTATCAGAAGCGGTATTCCAGGTTTGGTACCAAAATGAAAATTTAATGAACGTACAATTATATGTCCAAATCCTATTGTTATAAATACAATTATAGCCAATATTGGCCCAACATAATCATCTATTTTCATTTTGTTTTAATTTATTTGAATTGAATACTAATCCATTTTTTCGTTTGTTACAGAATTTGTCAGGATTTTGAGGAAACATACCCTTTTCCGACCTGGATTCCTGGTCTTCCATTTCAGTTGCTCCCCATATGACTGTTCCAGCCATTAACCCTGTGATTGCAGCCCAGGTAAAGTTTTCAATAAATAGCGATATCACCAGTAATAATATTCCAACGAATAGGATAATACGTTTCAGACAGGCACCAAAATAATATTCCAATTTAATAACCCATATAAATCCAATACCAATAAAGATCAGGGTAATTGCTGCTACACAAATTCCGGTAAAGTTTAATAGTTCCATTTTAACATTTATCTTTAAAAAGTCTGTTTCCAGATATTATCCTGAGTTTTAATTTTATAAACCTGGTAAAAAATTTTCTCTGACCGAAAATAATTCCCCACAAATAGAGTAAAACAGTGTAAACCGGTAAAACTATCAGGATAAAAACAAGTAATTTTAGCCAAAATGGATCATTTTCACCAATACCTAGTAAACGGTCGATCAACATATGAGCATATAATGTGGAAAAACCAGTGATTGAGAAAACAATCAGAATAATGATCACCTGACCAGTACTGGTGACTTCCCATTTATTTTTTAATCTATTGATTAATTTGCTCATAGTGCACTTTGAATTAGTGTTGCTACTGTCGACGAATCCTTCCATAAATAAAGACAGCAATTAGCAGGAAGAAAATCACCAACACCATAAAACTTACTGTACTGTTATCTGCAATCAATTGCTGTAAAGACCTGTCTTCCACCACTTTCTTAAGTTCAATGTTCTTTTTTTGTTGTTTGCCACCAGTTTCTCTCACAGATGATACTTTTTCCTGATATTGTTGTTTCAGCTCAGAAGAGATATTCTCCGAAATAAAATCCTTTAGTTTACCATTATCACATACAAAGCCACTACAACCGGCATTATGATCTTTCACCAGTTCGGCATGTAATTCGGATATTTCCCTGACAACTTCATTGGCTGGACTCCAATAACCCTTTCGAACAGTTTCAAGCATTACGGCCGTTAGTTCCTGCAAAGCATAGGGATTTTCTTTTTCAAAAAATGATTTAACATTCAGATCGTATTCATCCTGAACATAAACCTTGTGCATTTTATCCCATAACTCACTATCAATTGCATCAGGTTTCATTACATTCCATCCAAACATATCTCTGGTAGTTTCTGCAAATACTTCCGCTGATGAGGCTTCACCATTTGTTAGTTCTCTTATGTATTTTGGATTTAGAAGTGTGCTTTGAGACTCAACCCAGATTGCCTCATCCACACTTTGAATATAAGTATTCTGATGACTTCTCATATCAGCAAAATATCCGTCAGGATCCTTTCCCGTTGTATTTCTGATAGCATTTGAGAAACCTCCCATAAACTCGTAAACATGGTCGAGAGATAACGGCCCCCATGTATTGGAGCTACGCGGCTGAACAACCAGATCAGTATTTTTCATTCCTGATTCGAACAATCCCGGCTTGAATTCACCCCAATTATCTTTGGTATAAATTGCTCCCATATTTTGTATATACTGATCGGCAATTTCTTCATCTGTTTCCCAGGAATCGCCTTTTTCAACCATTCCCATAATAGCTGAGCCATAATTACCGTTCACTGCGCCAAATACTCTGGCTGTTGAAAATTCTCTTGCCTCTTCAGGTGTAAATCCATTTGATTTAAGATCTTTCTCCATTTGCAATACACCTTGTTTTACAAAATTAGGATAAGTATTATCAAATTCTACTTCAGCAGCCATACTAACAGCCTTATTTATTAGAAATATTCGTGATGATGCAAAGTCCCTGAATTGTCCTGAAGTTTGAACTATTACATCAATACGAGGTCTTTTAAGTTGTTCATTCGGTATTATCTTTATATCCTTCACCCTGCCACTTGAGCTTCTTACAGGTTCTACACCAAGTAAATAAAATATAAGAGCCAGATTCGCTCCCTCTCCACGAATAAACTCACCTCCCCAAAGTGTATAGGCAACCTTCTTAGGATATTCACCATATTTCGTTTTATGTGTTTCAATCAGTTTGTTTGCCATACTCACTCCAAATTTCCATGCTTCTTCTGTAGGAGTGTTTTCAGCATTTATTGAATAAAAGTTTTTACCGGTAGGCAACGCATCAGGATTTCTTACAGCATCACCTGCTGATGAAGGAGAGGTAAATCCACCATCCAATGAATTGATAATAGCCTGTAATTCCATTTCAGGAGATCGTTTCAGGTTTTCATAATTAATCCCAACTCTGAGTATGGCTTGTTTTAGTTCCTTTACTGCAGTTGCATATTCTTTTTCTTTTTCATTTATTTTTTCAATGGAAATTTTAAGGATTGCATGAGAATGCTTCAATGCTTTTATTGATGCATCACTCATAAGAATTTTTTTAAGCACATCTTCATCCTTATTTGCAGGATTTATTTCAGATGCCATGTCATATCTTGTCAAGCAAAAAGATAGAATACTATCGGTTTTCAGTAACTCCGATTTATTCCGGTTCTTTATTTTATTTGAGAATTGTTTATTATCAATTGCAGTAAATAATATATCAGTATTCTCAGAATTACTTAACTGAGCGATGATCTCTTTATGAAATTCCTTTTCCTTCTCCTCAATACTCTCAAGAAATTTCTGATCTTCCATTATACTAAATACAAGATCATAATTTTTATCATTCTGCATAAGTTCAAGTAACTCAAACATATCAGGTTGTAGCATTATGTCCAACATTTTTTTTAAGTTCGGTACCATTTGTGCAACCGGTTTCAGTTTTTTTATTGTTTTCCTGTCAAGTAGCAGAGATGCTTTTTCAAATTGTACCGGATCCCTAAGTTTTTCAAAGGCAGGTCTGTTCTTTGGATCAGGTAGAAGGAGTGTCATTAATTCTTCAATCCTTTTTTCATTGAAATCATTTTCTTTCGAAGCTGGACTATCAATTGATTCAAACATCGACATCATAACAGCCATTGCATCACCAAAATCGCCTTTGGGCTTCTTTTGTTCCCATTCGTGTAAAAAGTCAAGATCTTTCTTATCAATGAAATTTTCCAATTTAATTTCACCTTTCATAAATATCAATCTATCAATCAACTCCATAGCAGGTAATCGATATTCATTATCGAAGAATACCGCATCGCTTTTTTGTTTCTCAGTAATTCTATTATTTAAGAAGTCAAGTTGGGCTCTGCTATATGCAATTGGATCAACTGACATCATTTTTACAGTGGAAACTATTTTTTCATCATCAAACTGTTTTCCTAACGTATGTAGTCCAAGTGTGATTTTTTCACTTTCAATACTATGTATATAAGCAGCAATCTTCTCAAAATCACTATCTGTCAATTCTGTATTTTCACTAATTGTAAGGTTAAGCTGCTTTTTAAGTCTGGTTTTCAAAACCAGTTCTTTAAGTCTTGATTTGTACTGTTTTTTTAGCTCATCATTGTTTTGAACTGACAAATAGGCATGATAAACATCATATACTTTTTTCAGATCATTATTCAAGCCACTCACAGCAAATGGTGGTGTCAGATGTGAAAGCAAAGCGGCATAACTTCTACGTTTTGCAATCATACCTTCACCTACATTACCAATTGTATAAATATAGTAATGTGGTGTGTACCCAATAAGTGCATCACTCCAATCATGTGGTGAAAGACCGGTCTGCTTGAATGGCGTAAACTCGAGGCTTCCATGAGTGCCAAAGTGTATAATAGCATCTGCTTTAAAACCTTCTCTAGCCCAAAGATAAGCCCCAACATAAGGGTATGGTGCTGCTTTTTTAGTACCGTGTATCAGTTTAAATTCGTTATCACCTGTGGCTGGCATGGGTTGAGGCATTAAAACTATATTACCAAACTCAACACGTGCAACAGCAAGATGAGGGATATTGTCAACTTCCGTGGTCATATATTCACCTGGCAGTTCTCCATACTGATCAGTCATATCAGCAATCAGTTTTGGTTGCAAATGCTTTTCCATCCAGTATTTAAGAGTATCTGAAGGGATCAACTCCGGCTGTCCTTCTTTAATAAAATTCTCAAAACTTCCCTTGGCGTATGGACCAAGCAGTTTTCCTTCTTTCTGGATTTTAGCATAAAGCTGCTGTGATGATTCAGGAACTTTTCCTGTCGAATAACCTTCACTATGAAGTCGGTTTAACAGGTTTAACAGTGAGGGGACAATTTCAAGTCCCTCAGATGCCAACGCATTTTGTCCGGGTCCTTTATAGTAAAATATTGCAACCTTTTTATTCTTATTCTCTTTTTTTTGTAAAGTCAGAATATTTTCTACCAGGCCTGAGAATTGTTCGATCCTATCAGGAATACCTCTAAACTCCATTACACCATCTTCCCGGGGAAATTGTGCTCCTATTACTAATGAGTTTACAACACCATCAAGTTCAGGGGCAATAATATTTTGAGCAAGCAATCCGCCTCCCAACCCCATCTGATTGTTTATCCATTCATCATAAGATTCGAACATTACCTGGGGTGATATTACGGGTATGTTTAACTCTGACAGGATAGCTTGCAATTCTTTCGATCTCCCAGGAGCAAGCCTGCCATGAGGTATAAAAACAACGATATCAGGAGCTACGTCCCTGATAAAATCAAGTCTGTTAGAAAAGCCGGTTGCTGCATACACATTTAAGTTACGGGTTTCCAATTCATTTATCAGATCGTAATATGGCCCGCGTGCACTTTGAATTGAAGGCTGTAAATTAGACGTAATAACCAGAACTTTTGGAGCATATTCAATATAGAACCCGTTATCTTTATAATAATTATTGTATGAGGTAAGAGTTTCAAACGAATCTTCTGTTGAAGGATGAAAATAGTAGTTTTTAGGATACTCTTTTGGCACAATAGCTTCAGGGGCAAATAGTGACTTAGCATCCAGAACGTTACGTGAATAATTCAACAGATTCTCGTTATTTTGCTTGTTAGGATTCTTAAAATATTTTTCCACAATCTCCAGTTCTTTCTTACTCAAAGTTGTAATATCGGCTTCAGGAGTAGTAGCAAGATAAACATATACAGGTTTATCTGCTTCGACTATTTTTTTCAGATTCTCATTTTGTTCTACTGAAGGTGTGAAACCCATTCCAAAAATATAAACAATATCAAAATCTTCCAGGTTATTCAGTTTATCCTTTTTCGAATAATTTTTAATTTTGATAAAACTACTTGCACTAACTTTACTATAATCGGCATACATATACCCAGGGAAGTTAACAAATGCAATTTTCGTAGGTTTAATATTATTTTGATAATACCTGTATCCAAGCAGAATAATGGCAATTATTGCGATCGCCATTACTATTTTTAGTAATTTTTTCATTTATTTATTACTCTGTAATTCAACAATAAGTGGTCTCTGCATATATCATTTTGAGCTCCTTATTCGGGCACATAAATGATTTCTCCGTTTTCCAGCTGGTAAGCTGTTCCCACCTTTTTCCCTTTTCCTTTTCCATCAGAGGTTACATCAGAAGCTTTGTATTTTTCTATTTTCTTCCCATCTTTTACAATTATTTCCATGTTCTCCTCACCTGGATTTTTAATAACTGTCGTTTTTTCTTTGGTCAGCATATCATCCATTTGCCAAAAAGAAACCAATGCCACCATTAAAGCCACTGCAAATACCATAGAAATATCGAACAGGTTTGCCAGGCTTGAGATAGGATCATTATCTTCATCATGATCAAAAAGATCAGTTATTTTATTCTTATATCTCATTTATAACCTTCATTTTGATGCTCAGCATCTTTGTGAAACTTCTCATTTTCCTGAATTAATTCGTAGAGATACTCTAGTTCTGCACAATCTTCGTTTGCCCAACGTTTTTGAACCTCAAGTAAGATAAACGAAGTCAGTCCAATAAAAATACCCAAAACAGTTGTTGAAAATGCCAGTTGCATATTAAGTGCCATTGATGATATATCACCTGATGCCAGTCCTGCAAGTGCTGGCCCCATTGGTATCAATGTTCCCATCAAACCCAGCATTGGCCCTGAACGCATTAAAATCTTCAGAGGTTCCAACTGCTTCTTATATTCCATTTGCATCTCAGAAAGCAGTTTTAGAGCCTGAACACCTTTCCATTCAATTGCATTCATCTTCTGAAGATATACACTCATAATATGACGCTTCTGTGTTTTAACCGTATAGTCTCCTGGTCCTATCTGAATATCTTTAAAAACAGGCAAAATGTTCTTTCTGAATTTTGCCCGGTCAGCATAAGTACCATAAAAAGTTCCAATCAACAGCAATGCCCTGATAAACAAGAAGATCAGTGCAATTATTGTAGGTATCAACAAGGCTGTAGCAATCAGGTTGAGAATTTGATAAAGCGATTCCATATAGTTTTTGTTACTCCTAATTTATAATTTACATATCCAGTTATTGTGAATATTATTACTACTCCAATAATTGTAATTGATTCGTCAATATTAATTGTTGCTGTATTTAGTTCTATAATTGTCACATTTTGAAAGAAAACCGGTAATAGCATTGCTCCCATGATCAACAATATTGAAAGTAATATTTTCAGCTCCAGTCGTAGATTCCAATCTCTAAGCATTAGCTTAGCCAACATAGCCAAGCCAAATACAATAATGAATAAAAACATTGAAATTGCTGAGGTCAATCCCAGGTAAGAATAACCGGAGACTTCATTGAAAATCCACAACTGCCCAAGTATAATACCTATTATGAAAAAGACAGGTGGGATAAGTGCAAAAAAACGCTTGAATGTTATTTTATTACTGAAGTGACTATGGATAATATCAGCGCTAAAATACGTTGTCAGAAACATTACAGCTATTTCAAGTGCTACCATTCCGGAAATGAATCCAAGGTTTCCCAGTTGACCCGTTATCACATTAAAATTTGTTTTAAGTGCAAAGAAATGATAGACAAAGGGAACACAAGCCATTGCAAATGTTACAAGTATTGCATTCCTAACCTTGTCAAGTAATGTTACACTTATCACAAATTGAAAAAAACCTATTATCCCCAAAAACACCACTAATATCCACATAATAAAATTGTCATTAATAATATTATATTCCTGTTCAAATCAATCATACTAAGCTGCAGATTTAGTTCCTTTAACAGTTTATACTTACTCATATCACATTTCATAGCATTGATTAATGTACTTTCCAGTGCTTTTCGAACAATTGTCAGGAATAAAAACATAATGAAGAGGGTCTTCTTCATCTGTTTTAAGTTTAATTTCCTGACAATTGAATCAGGATTTATCTGACACTCCTTTAATTAAATCATAGAATTACTCAAAACTTCTGCTTCCATCAGGTTGATATGCGTACTTCATTGTAACATAACCCGCTTCAGAGTTATCATTGTAGTAATCTTTCAACCAGATCTTAGCAAATTTCTCATCTGCAGTTTTTACGATATAAATATTATCATTGATAGTATATGTTGGTGGTGGACCAGTAAAAGTAAGCCAGTTAGCCAGAGCTGTATCACCAGGTACATTCTGATATTCCCAAACTCCCTGTTCCATTATTACCTGAATTGTATCATTAAGGGAATAGCCACTTTCAGGAGCCATTATTACATCATCAAAATCAACAACACCGGCATCATGTGTACCTCCCTGACCTGGTCCGGATGTACCACAGTTAGTACGAACATCAAATCTGTGAAATCCAATATCCCAGTCCATTGATGTACTGAAATTTTCAATCTCTACAATAGTGTCCTCATGAAATGCAAAATATACCCAATCCTCATATGATGTGGCATCAATAGTTATTGTCCCTTCTACAACATTTTCAGGGGGAGGTGTTGGTTGTTCTGTTTCATCATCATTACACGATACAAATATTAAAGTTAAACTAACAAATACAGGGATTATCCATTTTTTAGTATGTTTCATATCACAATTATTTAAATTTAAAATTATTTCGATTTTATTTTTTTTATGAATTTGTCCAGTTCTATATTAAGACTTATGAGAAAATTACTTCCGGGACTAATTGAAGAATTAAATGTTACCATTGGAGCTGTGTAATCGAACAGGTTTTCAACGCCAAAAACAAGGTTCAGCGAATTGTAAAAACGTTGGCTCAATGATAGTCTCCATATCCAATAACCATCATAGTGAACATTGTAGTATTCTTCTACTATTTCTCCCTGGTATTCCAACTCATCCAATACACTGAAATCTTTTGGTCCAACATATTTACCTGAAATATTTGCCCGAATTCCATAATTTTTTTTCGACAAAGAATATTCAAACTGGATATTAGTTGTATGTGGACTAATTGCAGAAAGCCGAACACCTTCGTCATAATTTTTATCGTTAACATATGAATACCCCCCTTTCAACATAAATGATTTAGAGATTTTTAGTTGAAATAGCAAATCTGTACCAAAAAGTGCGGAATTACTTATGTTATGATATTGATATTCTGTTTGATCATTACTCCATTGGCCTTCGATCTTATCCGAAAAATAATTATAGTAGGTTGTTATAGAAGTGTTTATCCATGATTTAGAAAACTCAGCAGATAACGAGAAATAATCATTTGTTTCAGGTTTTAGATCTGGATTGCCCTTAATCATAAACATACCCAAATGATCCCAATCCATATATAATTCCTTAAGTCCCGGTGAACGATATCCGGCTGCATAGTTCATACGTAGCGTAAATGGAACCCACCTGTACATAACAGACATCTTAGGTGTAAAATGTGGTCCAAATGCAGTATTGTATTCAGCCCTTAAACCGGCAACTATACTCAGTTTCGTATTAAGCTGTATTTCGTCCTGAATAAATGATATATATGTTGACACCTTTTTATCAATTAACTCACCATAAATAAACATGTCAGTCAGAAGTGATTCATATAGATATTCAAATCCAACAGTGAATTGGTGTTTGGTCCCAAATCTGTAATCTGCAAGAATTCGGGGATTGATATATTTATCACGATAATTTAACCTTTTTTCACCTAGTTTTTCAAGGTAGTCGTATTTATTGTATGTATCACTGTTTAAAGAAAACAGTATCTTATTCTCATTATCAGAAAGGTATGTAAATTTTAATCCGTAGGTATAGTCATCAAATGCGTCGCGTCTTTTATCCTCTCTATAGAAATCGTATTTGTTTTTCATGTAATACGAACCATAAATATCCAGTTTATAGTTTTTATTGAATCGATACCCAAACCTCTGACCAATGGTTAGATTCTGAGTTCCTTCAATCCCAACAGGATCATGATTAAGAGCTTCGTAAACAATAGTATCAATATCTATATACTCCTTTTTTAAAGAATCTCTATCATATAAAAGATAGGCATCTGAGGTTCTATAATTAAAATTGGTTTTCGAACTGAATTTATTAATATTAAAACCAAACACAGTTCCGATATTCAGATTTGGTTTGTCCAGGTTCTTCTTCCAGTCATAATATTCATCATCTGTTTCCAAATCTGGATAATTTTTCTGATAATAACCGGAATATTGAGCAAGGATGCTGGTAAATACCTTTTCTTTTGAAGATTTAGTAATTACATTAATCACTGCACCCATTGCCTGTGAACCATACAATGCCGAAGATGCCCCTTTAATAACCTCAATTCGTTCTATGTCATTGATATTAAGTCTGGAATAATCAATATTACCTCTCGTTTCACCAGCTAACCTTTCACCATCAACCAAAATCAAAATATTCTCTGCTTCCAGACCCTGCATCGAAATATCAGTACTTACTCCCCTTCTGTTGAACTCAATACCTGGTACCTGAAGTTCCAATACACTCTCAACCGACTCATAACCAACTGATTCAATTTGTTTGGCAGTTATAAGCTGTGTTATAACCGGGGCATTTTTTAAAAGCTTTTCAGTTCGAGTAGCCGTTACAACTACCTGATCCATATTAAAAACATCAGGTTGAAGATAAAAGGTCCTGGACTCATTGGGGCATAAGGTATCTTTAATGCTTTTATATCCGATATATGAAATTAAAATTTCCGAGCACTCATTCAAGGCATTATCAAATCTACCTTCAATTGAACAAATTACAGAATACTGATGACCTGAATTTAATCCCTTCAATATAACTGTTGAAGATGGCAGGGGTTGTTGGGTATTGTAATCAAGAACAGTAACAACAGAATTCTGCGCAACAACGAACCTGCAAAATATAACCGACAAAAAAAGAATAATCCAAAACCTTCTCACAATATCATTATTACAACTTTACAACTTCCATAGTAATAGTTCCCTTAACTCCATCATCGTTATAAAAGTCAATAAACCTTAGTTTATAAAAGAAACCATCATTATTCTTCACAATAAAATTTTTATCAGGTACCATTGTATATACTCCGCTGTCGAAATCATAGTATTTCCAATCATAACCTATGAAATCAAGCCCGGAACTAAACTCATGAAACACTGTATCGCTCAGACATATATTAAAGAAGTCATTGGTGTCCAGAGCTGCTACTACACCATTAGGGTTTAACAAAACGCCTGTAACAAGATATGGAACCTGTGTATCATCACCAGCTGTGAGCATCGTAAGGTAACGGGAAAACTTCAATGACCATTGATCTTTAGGTGGTGCAATAGTTAACTCACCGGTATCAAAAGAAAAATATGTAAAATTATAAGTTGTATTCTTTTCAATTATTACGGTATGTTCATTAGAACCATCCAGATCAGCGTATCGGATCATATAACCATTATCTACTACATCAAGGCCGATTTTCTTTTCACCCAGTTTCTGTTGATTAACTCCGTTGCCCCTATCGATTATGTAAATATTATTGTAGGAGTGAAAAATATCATCTTCAGAATAATACCACTGTCCGATTGCTGTGCTATCCATATCTCCATCCGATTTATCAAAGATCATATCAACCCCTGCCGAAGAAGTTACATTTGAAAATACAGTATCATAAGTGTTACCGGCATACATCATTTTTGCCGAATTTAACAGAACATAAAATCTGTCTTCTTTACAATCAAATGCCAAATCCCAATCAACTATAGGGTTTTCTGCTTCTACACTGTTTCCGGTAAAATTATAGAATGCCTGATTTTCATAATCTTTACCCAAAACGATAATCGAAGTTTCAATATCACCAGGCTCCGGAGGAACTACAATATCTTCTTCTTTAAAACATGATGTAAACAAGAAAATTATAATAGTGAAAGACACTAATATTAAATACCTATTTTTCATTTCTTACTAAACTATATTTTATACTAAAGAAAACTGTTCGACCCCAGCCAACAAGAGATGAATAGCTACTACCATGTGCTCCACCACCTGAACCAACTCCTTGTATTTCTGTATTATCGAAAATATTCTTAACCCCGGTGGAGACGGTGATCTGATTTTTCCAGAAAGCTTTCATAAATGTGATGTCGAGGTTGTGATAACCCTCAACAAACCTTATTACAACTTCATCACTATCATCGAATCCGTATTGCGGATACTCTCCAAAATACTTATAGATTATTGCCAATGTACCCGTATTTCTGAACAGATTAACAGTAACATTTGAGGTAACATTATTACTAAAAACAAATTCATCTTTATCGTAATAATTATCTCTTCTGCCAATTTCTGAGACTCCAAGCTGGATATTGATTCTATTAACCGGGATATAGGTCAAACTTAATGTTCCACCAATTGATTCATATTTACCAATGTTTTCATTGCGGTAATGTATGGGATTGTCAGGATCAACCTGTACCAAAGTAATTTTATTGAAAATATTATTATAAAAACCTGTAATTTTCAATCCTGATTGCTTCATAAACAATTTAAAATTATGATTTACTGCCAGATTAAAATTGTGAGAACTCTCAGCTTTTAGTTCGGTATTACCTTCGATTTGATGATTACTATCGAAAAAGTGTAAATAAAGTTCTTTTAAGGAAGGTGCTCTGAAACCACGAGCATACGAAACACGGAAACTTGTGTTGTTTAGTCTATACTTAACGTTTAACGAAGGCACTAATGGTGCATTATATTTAGTGTTATAAGCTACTCTTAAGGAAGGTTGAACAACCAGTTTACTTGATATATCCCATTGCATACTTCCAAAAAGTGCATAATCACCTATTTCCTGATATTCATTTTCAATACGCTTACCATGAGCATTTTCGTAATTAATATCCAGACCTGTCTGGAAACTTAATTTATAATTTGTAGTAAAATCCCACACACCTTTAGCAACAATACTATTAAATACTGATGTATCATGATCATCTGCATTTGTTGTAAGTATTTCACTTAAATCCGTCAGGTCCTTTAAGTATTTATTTTTTATGCGAGAATAATAAGAATAGGCAACTATCACATCAATGCTATTATCATCTGAGTAGCAGTATTTCCCATTTGCGCTGGCATTAAAACGTGTTGTATAGTACCATGAATCATATCCTTCTGTATTGTATACAGGAAGCAGTTCACTCCTGCTGAGAAGCGTTTCCCTAAAATAATCAATCTTGTTACGGAGAGAGAAATTGTCTTTAGAGTACTTGTATTGCATCCCTGCAAAATATTGTTCTTTGGGTTTCCATTCCTGCCTTCTCGAATTTTCATCAGACGAATACCCTCCAAAAAAATCTCTGCCAAAAGTTACACCTACATCATGATCATTATTTTTTAAATACAGGTTACCATCAAAGTTGTACACACCAACGGATTCATAATATGCATTTACGCCTGCTTTAAGTTTAGCATACTCATTCTGTTTAGTAATTATATTTACTACACCTCCCAATGCATTACTACCATAAAGAACCGACATTGGGCCTTCAACAATTTCAACATGATCAACCTGATTCAGATTTAACTGACTCAAATCAATATTTCCATTCATACGGCCAATAACAGGAACACCATCTACCAGGATTTTAATATTCTCGCCGGAAATGCCCTGTAATTTAAGTGAAGACCCGGTTGACGGATCGTTATTAATGCTGATGTTCAGCTCATTATTTAATAGTTCTGCGAGATTATTTGAGGCTGTTTGTGAAATTCTGTCGTCACCTATCAGCTTTATATTATATATTGATTTATCAACAGGAATTGGTTTATTTTGACCTGTAACAACAACCTCCCCCAGTTCCAGTCCTGATGAAAGCCTGTACGATAGTTCAGAAGTATAATTCGCTATGGTATCAATAATTGGTCTATAACCCACATACGATATCAAAATAGTTGATTTCCCGGAAAAAACTACGCTGGCTGCACCATCATAATCAGTTGATGTAGTTGAACCTGTACCATCCGATAATTTTGTAAATGTAATATGACAATTAGGTACAGGCTGACCGGAACCTTCATCTAATACAAAAATATTTATGATTCTTTCCTGAGCAAATAATGATGTTGTTCCAAACACAACAATAATAATAAGAATCCTTCTTACCATCTCTATCCCGGTTATAAAAAGAACCTGCTATTACCTACATAATTGCAGGTAATAACAGGTAAGGTAACTAAATAAATCTATTGCTTAACGAACTTACTCTGAATTATTTTGCCTTTATGTGAAGCAGAAACAACATAAATGCCTCCGGCAAGGTTATCGATGTTAATAATCTGCTTATCAAAACCATTATTAACAACTAACTGTTTAATTACAATATTTCCTGTAATATCTGAAACGACAATTTCCATGGTTCCATTAACATCTGCAATAAGGTTTAATTGATTAGTTGCAGGATTAGGATAAATTGTTAATGCGTTATCTTCGTTATTCTCATCAACAAACACCGTACTTAATAACTTCTTTTGCACAAATGTATATTTACCTTCGGATGTTCCTGTGAAAGCGGTAAAATACATCTTCCAATAAGTAGAGTCAGTTCCATCATTTTCCAACACTTTTACAAAATAAACCCTGTCATCATCTATTTCATACTCCATGGTTGACATATTAAACTCTTTCCAATCGGAACCAATAGTACTAATCATATTGGTAAATGAGTCTTCATCATATTCTTCATAAGTAGCTTGATCAACTCCATCTACTTCCTGTACGGTTACGCGTGGTGAATTTGCCAACACACCTGTTACGTAATAAGGTATATTATAATCATAGTATTTTGTGAACAATAAATCCCACATGATATTGTCTGGCTCCTTATCTACAATTTGATTACTTGTTATAGAATAATGCACATAATTTTTCGCAGTATAGGGATCCGCTTCGAGAAGTACTGTTTGCTCGTTTGAACCATCTATATCAGCATACCTGAAGCTCCAGGAATTAACTCCCATATTTGGATTTTTCTCAATTATCCATAGTTTCTTGTATGCTCCTGCAGCAGTTTTTATTACGTATAAGCTATCTCCAACAATGTGATGATTAGTCATACTGTATCTACCCCACCCATAATCGAACATGTCATCTTCAACAATATTCTGTAAAAAAGCACCATCGTACCAATTTTCAATTGAATTGTACATTTGTGGCCAACTACCAATATTTGAAATATCAACTGTATGCCATGCCGAAGTATCACCATCCGGATATGTGTACAATTCAACCATACCTCCGTTATTTGCCATAATACTTATATTATAGCGGTTGGTAGCGAAAGCAAGCTCCCAGTTATATCGTGATGATGTTGAAACTGTACCATCGTTAAAACTATAATATGCATCATTTGCATACGAAGCACCGGTTATAACATCCACGGTGGTTTGGGCAATACCTGAAAAGGTAAAAAAAACTGCGATTAAGAGAGTAATGATAATTTTCATTGTTGTCGTTTTTAATTTAGATATTATTGTTATAATTAATTCTTATTCTTTCATTTATATTGTTCTGGTTATCAGATATTAAACACTAACCAACAATTACATTTTCAGAAAAACTATTAAGTTGTCTATTGTAAACGTAAAATGAGCATTTCAAAAAAATCATTGCGATTCATTTTTTAAAGTATTCCCTAGTTGTTATTTATATTAAACTTAAAATTTGCTATAATTTCCGGCTGATCTACATTCGCATCTGCGAATAATTGTTTTATTTCACGTAACTCGTCGTTGTTTAATAGAATATTAAAGTTCTTTAACCCAATCGGTAACTGAATTTTACGTTGGTATGGACTTTTCTTGTTTAAGTATTCCCAATAGTGTCCGTTAAGCTCTTCAAAATATTTGGCAAACTTCTCGTATTCCTCTTTATCAAAATTAAAATTCAGATTTTTGTACACAATATGAATCTTACTACAGGAGGCACACTTAAATATTATTCCATTTTCAGTCTGGCTGATTGTTTTTCGCATATGAATATGTGTCACTTTCAAAATACTCTGTTATTATCCCAATATCCGGAGCAAAATTAGATTGACTAATTCACCCACACAATACCTAAATAATATGAATTTGGAAGAGCACTATATCTTATAGGCTTGTTAGAAAAACAGGTGAAAAATGATTTCGGAATACTTTCGATTTGTATTTTTATTTTAACAGAAATGTAATTTATAGCAGTAATGACAGTGATTTTATATTACCCTGTTTATCAGAACGATCTGTAAAACACAAATAAAATGAAACATGTTATCAGTATTTTCGGTTATTCAGGTTTTGAAATATAGCGTAGAGTGTTATCGGATCCTTCAACGAAAACTGATCAAAATCTAAACTTTACATCTCAATCACATAAAATAAGTTTGAAATTTGATCATTTTGAATCCGGTTAGTTCATATACATAACATATTATTGCAATTTAACTGCTATTCTGACATCATCACTGTTAATGCGTATTTCGGCTGAAAATATTTTTGCTTTGTTCATTATTTATTCGTCAAAAAGTAAATTATTTCAGAATACATAACAAGAAATTATGCAAATCGTTAATATCTATCTGAGTTAGTTTTAATCATTATAAATAAATATATTAATCCAACACGTACAATTACTGTTTAAAAAATAAAATATGTCAAAAACTCATGATAATGAGTAAAAAGTATATTTCTTATATTCAATGACATTTATGTTAAGATTATCATGAATTAATTCAAACTTTAAGTTATAAATTCGAATAATCCTAAATCATAATTACTTATGATACTACGAATTTAAAAAAGCTCTAACTTCGCATGTTAATAACATACTTATGTGTTAATTATGGTAATTTCTTATTAGCATAAAGTGATGAACAATTGTGAACAATAAATAATACATACAAAATAATACTCAATGCGATTTAATACTTGATTAACACAAATATTATTGCATTAAATAACTAATAAATGGAACTTACATCAAGATTGATAAATAAAGATTTGCTGTTTTCTCTTAACACCCAGATGGCTGATGTAATTCATCGTAATTATGGACTAATACCTATAATTAGCAGGTTTGGTATAAACTTTGGGTTTGGAAACAAAACTATATATGAAGTTTGTGCGGAGAATAATATAAATGTAAGATTTTTTCTGGAAATTGTAAACTCATTTCATAATCCCCAGTATTTTCCGAAAAAACAATTACAAACTTTTCCGTCAGCACTTATTATTCAATATTTATCAAACACTCATAAGTACTATTTAAAATCAAAAGTTCCCGAAATAATCGGATATATAAACAAAATGAAGGAACTTGCCTCAGATGACAACCTTAAGAACATTGAACTGATTGATAACTTTTTCAGAGAGTATAAGAATGAACTTGAGAAACATCTTGCAAATGAAGACAGCAGAGTTTTTCCGTACATAATGTCTCTTGAAGAAGCACTGGAGACAATGGATTTTAATGCAGATCTGATTGACCATATCAGGAATGATTCAATAGAAAAATACGAGAGAAATCACGGTAATCTGGAAGAAAAACTTAGTGATCTTAAAAATCTGTTAATAAAATTCCTGCCTCCGGTTGTTAGTACAGAAATATGTCAACATTTGCTTACCGAATTATTTCGTCTGGAATCAGATCTGGAAAATCACACACGGATAGAAGAAAAAGTTCTTGTTCCCAGAGTTAAATTATTAGAACAAAAAGTATTAGAGTCTTGTGGATAATAGCAAAGATAAAATACATGTAATAATTGCTGCGAGGCATATATTATATCGTTTGGGTATAAAAACAATACTTAATGTAATTGGTATTGAACCTGAATTAATTGAAGCCGACTCATGGGATATGATAAAATCTTTACAGGAAAAATCAGATTATGAGTTTGTTATCATCAGTGAAGAAATACTACCTGACCCAAAGCTACAGCATCTGGAAAGTTTAAAGTGTTCTGATGAAAACTGCAGCATTATGATAATTAATGATGGATCAAGTGAAGAAGCAGATTATCCTTGCTTATCTTTAGATACCGAGAACAAAAAAGATATTATTGAAAGGTTTCAACATTTCTTTTTCAACAACCAATCTGATGAAGCAAATAGTACCACAGATAAATCAGTATTAAGTTTTCGGGAAATAGATGTTCTTAAGGCAGTAGCAACGGGTGCTTCGAATAAAGAAATTGCAGATATGTTGTTCATAAGTATAAACACAGTTATTACACACAGAAAGAATATAACTGAGAAACTTGGAATAAAAACTATCGCAGGACTCACAGTTTATGCAATAATGAATAAATTCATATCACCAGATGAAGTAACCCGTTAACCTGCTCCTGAGTAATTGTGAATGTAATTGTATCCTGACTTCATTATTACAAAACAAATCACTATTTTTTAGTATTGACTTGCATTGAACAATGTTCTTTTTTTGCCTGAAAAAGAATTATATGCAAACTCAAAAATCGGATATAAAATTTAGAATCACTGATATTGCTAGAAATGAATTCTTTAAAAATGGGTACAAAGGAGCATCAATGCGTGATATTGCAGTGAAGTCAGGAGTTGGACTAAGTAATATTTACAATTACTTTAAAAACAAAGATGAAATTATGAAGGAAGTATTAAGTCCTTTAATTAATGCGATGGATGAAATTACTGAAACACATAATTCTCCTGAATACATAAATACTGACATTTTTACCTCTTCTCTATATTTAAAGGAACATACAAGGATATATGTTGATCTGTTAATAAAGTACAGAGAGGAGCTTAAGCTGTTGCTTTTTAATGCACATGGATCTTCCTTTGAAAATTTCAGAGAAACCTATACAGATCAGCACACGAAGATAGGATTGGAATACATGATGAAAATGAAAAGTAAATATCCACATATCAACATAAAGGTATCTGACTTTTTTATACATACTATGAGCTCATGGTGGTTAAGTATCCTGGGAGAGGTTGTTTCACATGAATTAGATCATCATGAAATTGAAGAATTTTTAACCGATTACGTTGCCTTTGGAACAGCAGGCTGGAAAAAACTCATGAACGTATAATTTTTTGAACAAATATGAACACTGTTCTTTTTTAAAAATAAACTATTGTTACAATAAATGAATAAATAACCTATTAATTTCAAAATGAATTTACTTAAAAAACTACAATCTTATACAACGGGCAGAAAGATTATGTTGCCTCTTTCACTACTTATGTCTGCAATAAGTAGTCTTTTTGGCATGCTGCCATACATTTTCATATGGCTTATTATAAGAGAGTTAACCTCTTCCTCTCCTACCTCCACCAATTCAGTTATAACCACATATGCCTGGTTGGCTTTAGGCACTGCAGTTGGAGGTGTAGTATTATACTTTACAACGTTAGTACTATCACACCTTGCAGCGTTCAGGGCCGAAAATAATATTCGTCAAAATGCAATGGAAAATATTATCGGGATGCCCCTGGGATTTTTTGATAATAATACCAGCGGGCGCGTTCGCAAGATCATTGATGACAATGCCTCTATAACACATGGTTTTATGGCCCACCAACTACCTGATCTTGTTGGAACTATACTGATGCCATTTCTAACTCTTATACTTATTTTTGTGTTTGACTGGCGCATGGGAATAACCACATTGATCCCGATAATTGCAGCAATGGTTATTCTGGGTTATATGATGGGAAACAACAGTAAACAATTCATGACAACCTATATGAACTCACTGGAAGAAATGAATACTGAAGCTGTTGAATATGTACGTGGTATCCCTGTTGTTAAGGTTTTTCAACAAACAGTTTTTTCATTTAAAAACTTCTATAACAGTATAGTGAAGTATAAAAACATGGTTATAAAATATACAAACATTTGGGAGAAACCAATGTCAACATATACTGTCTTGATTAACGGGATTGTGTTCTTCCTTGCTCCTGCTGCTATTATTTTTATGGATAGTTCACAGAACCATATCGGGATTATCCTGAATTTCTTCTTTTATATTCTTATTACACCGGTATTTGCACAAAACATAATGAAAAGCATGTACCTGAATCACGCTTTCGGTCAGGCAGATGAAGCCATTAAGCGAATTGAAAATTTAGTTAAAACAAAACCATTAACTGAACCTGCAAAACCAGAGCCAATTACCAGGTTCGATATCAGTTTTAACAATGTCAGTTTTAGGTACCCCGGTTCAGATAAGAATGCCATTGATGGTATAAATTTTTCTATTCCTGCAGGAAGCACTGTTGCTCTTGTTGGCCCTTCAGGTGGCGGTAAAACCACTTTGGCCAGACTGGTTCCCCGTTTTTGGGACACTGATCAGGGAGAAGTACGTATTGGAGGAATAAACGTGAAAAAACTTTCATCCTATGATTTAATGCAGCATATATCTTTCGTATTTCAAAACACACATCTTTTTAAAAAAAGCCTTCTGGAGAACATTCGCTTAGGTAATCCCGACTCATCAATCGATGAAATTTATAAAGCTGTGGATATGGCACAATGCCGGGAAATTATTGACAAATTACCTGATGGACTTGATACAAAAATTGGCATTGATGGTACCTATCTTTCCGGTGGAGAACAACAACGAATTGCTCTGGCCAGAGCAATATTGAAAGATGCACCAATTATTGTAATGGATGAAGCTACGGCTTTTACTGATCCTGAGAATGAAGATCTTATAAGAATTGCACTTGATAAACTTACAGAGGGTAAAACTGTATTAACAATCGCCCATCGTTTAAACAGCATTAAAAATGTGGATAAAATATTAGTAATTAATGATGGTAAAATAGCAGAACAAGGATCGCATACAGAATTATTGAATAAAAATGGAATTTATTCAGGTATGTGGAATGAATTTCAGAAATCAGTTAAATGGACAATAGGAAAGGAGGTTAACTATGCTTAATAAAATACAAAAACGATTCGCCTTATCTGAAAAAGGAGCTAAAGATTTCCGTAAAGGAGTGATTTATACAACACTTCTCAATATTAGCCTGATGTTACCGGCATTGTATATTTATTTCTTTCTTAAAGATTATCTCAAACCGATAACAAATCCTGGGCAGGTCGGTGCTCATAGTATTTTGTATTACATAACCGGTGGAATAATATTTATGCTGATAATGTGGATAATTGCAAGGTTACAATACAGAAGTACATTCACTACAGTATATGATGAAAGTGCAACCAGACGTATTTCATTAGCTGAGAAGTTAAGAAAGCTACCACTTGCATTCTTTGGAGAAAAGAACCTCTCTGACCTGACATCAACAATAATGGATGATAGTACTCAGCTTGAACATACATTTTCACATGCAGTTCCACAGCTATTTGCCTCACTGATTTCGATATTCTTGATTTCGATTGGGTTAATGTTCTATAATTGGCAAATGACTATAGCATTACTATGGGTAGTTCCGATAGCCGGGTTGGTCATTTTTATTGCTAAGAAAAAAATGCGCGATGGTAATCAGGATATTTATGATAATAAAAGAGTTGTAACTGACCACATACAGGAAGGATTAGAAACAATTCAGGAAATTAAATCATATAATATACAGCATGAATATCTTTCAGAGTTAAGATCCAAGCTTAAAACATTCGAAAAACATCTGACGAAAAGTGAACTTCTCTCAGGAGCTTTTGTAAATACATCTCAAAGTATTCTGAAATTAGGATTGGCAAGTGTAATAATCACCGGATCAATTCTTTTGTCAACATCATCAATTGATTTGTTTACCTACTTGATCTTTTTAGTAATTGCATCCAGAATATATGATCCTATTAATGATGTGTTTAATAATCTTGCAGCTCTTTTTTATCTGGATATTAGAATAAACCGAATGAATGAGATGGAATCATTGCCAATACAAAAAGGTGCTACCCGTTTTCAGTTATTACATTACGATATCGAATTCAAAAATGTTGATTTTTCTTATGAAGACGGAAAACAGGTATTGAACAATATTTCATTTACCGCAAAACAAGGTGAAATAACTGCCTTGGTTGGACCTTCCGGTGGAGGAAAAAGCACAGCAGCAAAACTGGCGGCAAGATTCTGGGATATTGAATCCGGTACAATAACAGTTGGAGGTCAGGATATTAGTAAAATTGATCCGGAAATATTGTTGGAACACTATTCAATAGTATTTCAGGATGTAGTTCTGTTTAATACATCGGTAATGGAAAACATTCGAATAGGTAATCGTAATGCTTCTGACGAAGAAGTACTTCATGCAGCCAGCCTGGCATGTTGTGATGATTTTGTTAACAAAATGCCAAACGGATATAATACTGTAATTGGTGAAAATGGGGAAACTCTTTCAGGTGGTGAACGGCAGAGAATAAGTATTGCCCGTGCTTTACTGAAAAATGCACCAATAGTATTGTTAGATGAGGCAACTGCATCACTTGATGTAGAAAACGAGACAAAAATTCAAACAGGTATCTCAGAATTAGTAAGAGATAAAACAGTGTTAATAATCGCACATCGGATGCGAACGGTAGCCAGCGCTGATAAAATTATCGTTATTAAAGATGGCTCGGTCGCGGAGAGTGGGAATCCTGAAGGATTAAAATATATTAATGGTGAATACTCTAAAATGTTAAAAAGGCAAATGGAAACAGCATGATCGACAGATTTATGATCTTATCATGAGTTAATCCAAATCGATAAGCACCAACTTAATTATCCTCTGGCTCACATGAATAAACGACAACTTAATGAAAAATGGTTTTACAATTACAAAATCAAAAGTTATAGATGATATAATACCACTAAATTATATAATAGCTAAGAAAAACTGATATTATGAAAGAGAATTTATATATAAAAACTCTAGAAACGGCTGCACAGTTTAGCAAACCTGCAATAATAAAGGCAATGGAGTCGTTGGATGTTCCCAATGATGCTGAAATACTTGATGCTCCGTGTGGGACAGGTAATCATATGAAATGGTTCCTTGATCAATATCCCGGAGTTCGCCTAACGGGTATAGATATTGACCCGGAACATGTTGCCACAGCAATAAATAAACTTGCCTCAGATGATAAGATCAAATCATGTAAGCTAAAAACAGGCGACCTAAACAAGCTGGAATTTGCCAATAACTCCTTCGATATTGTTTGGTGCTGTGATGGGTTATGGCCCGGGCCTAAAAAATCAGGTTGTGCAGCAGAAAAACCATATGGTATTCTTGATGAAATGATAAGAACTACTAAAAATAAAGGAACCATTGCAATCCTGTTCTGGTCATCTCAAAAACTTTTACCCGGACACCCGTATATTGAAGCCGAACTTGCAGCTACTCTTACTGCAAACAGGCCACTTACTCCGCAATCAAATCCTGAGTTGCACTTTATGAATACATCTGCCTGGTTGAGAAAAGCAGGATTAAAAAATATCAGATCAAGAACATTTACTGCAGACATCAAGGTATCTCCGGACCAATACTCAAAAGTAAACATGAAAACTTTATTTGATATGTTCTGGGGATCAGCAGAAAAAGAAGTGAACAAGGAGGTTTGGAGTGTTTACAAAAGGATAACTAATGCCAGATCTTCTGAATCTGTTTTAAACTCAGATTACACCGGTTTTCTTACATATACCATATTTACCGGTACAGTTGATAAATGATAAATTGAAATGGCAGATAATCACAAACATCACCATCATAACGAATATCTTGAAGGAAAAAAATTGTTATGGGTTACCTTATTAAATCTTGGTATAACAATAATTCAGATTATTGGAGGTCTGGTGTCCAACAGTCTTTCGTTATTATCTGATGCTATCCATAACCTGGCAGATTCTTCAGCTATTTTCCTCGCTTTTATTGCCGGTAAAATTAGTCGAAAGAAACCAGATGATCATAAAACTTACGGATACCAGAGAGCTGAAATATTAGCTGCGTTGCTTAATGGCATGATCCTCATTTCAATATGTTTATTATTATTTTATGAAGCCTTCCAAAGATTTGTATCACCTGAACCAATAAAAGGAAAAACAGTATTGATAGTAGCTTCTTTTGGATTAATTGCCAACCTTATATCTGTTATTGTACTAAAGAGAGATAAAGACCATAATTTAAACATAAAAGCAGCCTATCTTCACCTTATGGGTGATACGTTTTCATCTGTGGCAGTAATTGCAGGTGGATTGATCATTTGGAAATTCAACATATACTGGATAGATCCTGTAATCACTGTTTTCGTAGGAATTTACATTATCTATCACACCTGGGATGTTATCAAACAGTCCATTGATATTCTTATGCAATCGACACCTGGTGAAATAAAGCTGAGCGAAATTTCAGAGTCAGTAAAAACAATTGATCATGTTGACAATATGCATCATATCCATATTTGGAAATTAAATGACTTGCAAATTCATTTAGAGGCACATGTAAACTTAGATGACAATATTAATATGATTAAGATGATGGAGGTAAAGAGATCGATTGAAGATCTACTTACAACCAGGTTCAACATTAGCCATACAACCCTGCAAATGGGTTACAGATGCTGTAAATTATAAGCAAAGAAAATCAAATCAAATTAAAATGAATATACAGAAAATAAATAGCTGGTTTCAGGAAAGAGCAGATGAAATCATAAAAAAACGATGGTTGATCATAATACTGTTTGTTATTACTTTAGCCATTGGATTTAATGGATTAAAATTCTTAAATGTAGAATCTTCCTCTGAAAACTACTTTTTGGAAGATGATCCTGTACTTGTTAAATCAGAAGAGTTTAAAGAAATATTTGGTAATGATTATTTTGTTGCTGTATTAACGAGCTGCGACAATTCATTTACAAATAGATCACTTAATCTGATACGGGAGCTAACGAATGAGCTCATGGACAGTATCTCTTATGCCGACAAAATTACTTCTCTTACTGATATAGAATTTCTTACAGGGACAGAATTCGGCATGCAAATTGATCAAATTGTTCCAGATATTATCCCACATGATCAGAATCTTCTTGACAGTATCAGGATTAAAGCTTACAGTAAACCCAAAATTGCTGAGCGTCTGATATCTAAAGATGGGAAATTATCATGGATTATTCTTAAACTTCGTACATTTCCTGAAAAAGAAGTTTGGAAAAACGAACCGAATCCTGTTGTTCCCGAATACTTAACAGGTAGTGAAGTTGAGAATATAATTACCAAAGAAAAATACAGGCCCATATCTCCAAAGGCCACCGGGATGCCATACCTGACGTACAAGAAACAAAACTATTTTGGCAGAGAGGCGGGAAAAGTAATGAGTCTGGCGTTAGTTTTCGCAATTTTAGTATTAATATTCGCAACTAAGTCACTTCGGGGAGTATTGGTTCCTCTTATTACTTCAATAAGCTCAATTGTAATTGTATATGGAATTCTGGGATATATCGGATATCTAATTGACAGCTCGATGTTAAGTATTCCGATTTTGCTTGCCCTGGCAATTGCCATTGCATATAATATTCACATCTTCAGTTTCTTCAGGAGAAGTTTTCTAATTCATGGTCAAAGAAAAAAAGCAGTAACCGAGGCTCTTAGTGAAATGGGCTGGCCGATATTATTCTCAGCATTAACAACTATGGGCGCTTTACTCACATTTTTAATTATTCCGATGAAACCACTACAATTCGTTGGATTCGCAACTTCAGGTTGTGTACTCGTAACATTATTGATAGTAATTTTTTTAATGCCGGCATTATTAAGCTTTGGAAAAAACAGGAAACCACATCACTCATTTGAGAAAAAAGGTGGAAGATGGCTTGATTTAAAACTGGTTAAACTTGGGAGTTTTGTTTTAAAGTACCCCAAATCAATTATTATTACATCAGTAGTATTGGTGGTTTTTCTGATTATTGGGGCCACAAAAGTAGAAGCTGCGTTTGATGTTGAGAAAACAATGGGACGAAACATACCATATGTTGCTGACCTTCTCGACATAAGTGAATCAGAATTAGGATCACTTTATTCATATGATGTGCTAATTGAGTTTGATGAAAACGACAAAGCAAAATTACCGGATAATCTGAAAAAACTTGATCAGGTAGCTACTTATGCTGAAGGTTTTGTACTTACCAAAAGAACAACTTCCATACTTAATATAATTAAGGATCTTAATCAAACACTTAATGAAAATAAAGAGGAATATTATTCGATACCTGAAAACGAGAATCAGGTTGCCCAGATGCTGTTGTTATATGAGAACTCAGGTGGGACAGAATCTGAATATTGGATGGATTATGATTACAAACGCCTTAGATTGATGGTTGAATTAAGTACATTCAACTCAGGAGAAGCAGAAAGAGAGCTGGCCGACATACAGAAAATGGCCGGAGAATTATTTTCGGATGCACAGGTAACTGTTGTAGGTAATCTACCACAATTCACAACAATGATGCAATACGTTGTGAGAGGACAGGTTAAATCATTTGCCATTGCTCTTGTTGTTATCATGTTATTATTAATGTTAGTATTTGGAAGCATTAGAATCGGACTGATCGGACTAATCCCAAACATAGCACCGGCCATTGCTGTTGGTGGGGTTATGGGTTGGCTGGGTATTCCTTTGGATATGATGACCGCTACCATTATACCAATGATACTCGGACTTGCCGTTGATGATACAATTCATTTCATTAACCACGGAAAATTGGAATTTAACAGAACATTAAGCTACAACATATCAATACGTAACACATTTAGAACAGTGGGAGTAGCTCTATTTCTGGCAACAGTAATTATTTCAGCAAATTTCCTGGTTTATACTACTTCAACTGCAAATAATTTTGTAAATCTTGGAATGCTGGCAGTAATTGGAATGTTTGCAGCACTTTTTGCTGATTTTTTTGTAACACCCGTTTTGTTCAAATGGTTTGAAATATTCGGTAAAGAAAAAAGATAAAGAACTAAAAACAAATCAAAATAATAATGAAAAATATTAATAGTAATAAAATGGTATGGGCAATGATTTTTGTAATTGCCGGATTAAATATTAACATTAACGCTCAAACCCTAACAGGAAGACAAATAATGCAGAACGTTAAGGACAGGCCTGACGGGGAATCACGTTATTCTGAAATGAAAATGGAATTGATAAATAAAAGGAACAAAAAAAGAGTAAGGGAAGTTAAATCATATTCCATTGACATAGGAGAAGATAAAAAGACAATAATGTTTTTTCTTTATCCCGGTGATGTTAAAGGGACCGGTTTTTTGACCTGGGACTATGATGAAATTGGAAAAGATGACGATAAATGGTTATACCTTCCGGCAATGAAGAAAACCAGGCGTATAAGTGGTTCTTCGGCAAAAAAAGATTACTTTATGGGTACCGATTTCACATATGATGATATGGGAAGTCGAAATGTCGACGAAGATGATCATAAACTACTAAGGGAAGAAGAATTTGAAGGACATAATTGCTGGGTTATTGAATCTGTTTCAAAAGACAAACAAAGCCTGTTCTCAAAAAAGATATCATGGATACGAAAGGACTGTCTGGTCGCTTTAAAAGTTGAATATTATGACAAACTTAATAAGCTACACAGGGAACTAATACTATCAGATATAAAAAAGGTAGATGGTTTTTGGCAGGCCAATAAATTGCATATGACTAATGTTCAAGATAACCATCAAACTATAATTACATTGTCAAATTCCAGATTTAATGTAGATGTCAATGAAGAACAATTTACAGTTTCCAATTTGGAAAGGGGAGATATATAAAAACTGGTCAAATAAGTATATGGTTTTACTCATAACTTATTATTACTATAATAAAGTATAAGCACTAAATAATACAGATGTGAATCGTTTCATATTTTCAATGCTATTTGTATTATGGGCAATATGTTCATACTCACAAAACTTAAATAATGATCTGAGTTTTACAGGGTTCATTGATACATATCATGCCGTTAGAAGTAGTTCCCCCAATGATTTTCTAAGCTCCCGCTCACGATTCCGGGGAGAGATTAAAATGCATAAAGGTTCTTCGTATCTGTTTACCTCATTTAATGTAGTTCACAATAGTATAATTGAATCTCTGACAGGAGTGGATTTGCGGGAAGCCTTTTTTGATTATTCCGGAAAATCATTTAGCTTAAAAGCCGGCCGACAACTTGTTAACTGGGGTGTTGCTGATGGAATGAGAATTACAAATATAATCTCAGCTATGGACATGACCGAATTCCTGGCCCAGGATTATGATGATATATTAATGCCTGTAAATGGTATAAAGCTTACCTGGATCAATACAAAGGTTAATATTGAAATAATATTTGTACCGATCCCAACATTCTCAATAATTCCACATAGTAATGAAAACCCATGGTCCATATTTCCTTCAAACGAAAATCCTGTATATGATATAAATATGGACAATAAGCCTGATTACACACTGGATAACAGCGAGTATGGTACAAGGATATCATTTTTTTTAGCAGGTATAGATTTTTCCTTCTCAGCACTAAACACATGGAACAAAACACCTGTATTTACCCGAACTCTGTCATCCGAAAAAGATACTCTTTTTGTTGATGCACATTATTACAGATTAAATATGCTTGGATCTGATTTCTCATTACCAAAAGGAGAGTTTGTATTCAGAGGTGAAATTGCATATTATTTTAATGAATTTCATGAAGTTAACAACTCAGCAGATCCCGTTAACAAGAGCTCGGCTAACTGGCTTTTGGGAATCGACTGGTACCCGGGAAATGAATGGACAATAACATCGCAATATTCTCATAAATTTATTCCAAACTATGTGGACGTATTGGTTGAAAACGAAAATACTGTTCTATCAACAGTTGGAATAACAAAAAAAATATTTCGCAGCACCTTAACAATATCCACATTTGCATACATCGACCTCACAAACAATGGCTTTTATGATCGTAGTAGTCTGAACTATTCCCTTTCTGACGAAATAAATATAATGTTAGGGTACGATTGGTTCAATGGTGAGAAAGGTATATTTGGTTACTACAATAATAATTCAGAATTCTGGATAAAAGCCAGGTATTGTTTTTAATCTGAAAAAACGAAACTCTGATCCAACTTCCGAAATCATTACAATTAGGTATTGTAGGTGTTATATAAACAATACATTTTTGCAATTTAAATTAGTCTAAATAAATTAAAAATGCAAAGTGTAGGAATTTTTTACGGTTCATCAACCGGTAATACCGAATCAGCAGCCAAACTTATTCAAGAGGCTCTTGGTAAAGAAAATGTACAAATTTTTGATGTTGCAAATACCAGTTCGGACGAAACTGCTAATTATAACAATCTGATTTTCGGAGCCTCTACGTGGGGACTGGGAGATATGCAGGAAGATTTTGAAGAGTTTTTATCTGATTTGAGTAATGAAAACCTTGAGGGTAAAAAGATTGCACTATATGGATATGGCGATCAGGAAACTTATCCTGATACTTTTGTTGATGCAATTGGGGATATTTACAATGAATTAGTGGATAAGGGATGTGAAATTATTGGTTTCGTATCTACAGATGGTTATGAATATGATGAATCAAAAGCAGAAATTGAAGGACAATTTGCCGGTTTAGCTCTGGATGAGGAAAACCAAAGTGGTTTAACAAATGACAGAATCATTGAATGGACCGGTAAATTAAAGGAACAATTTGTTTAGCGATTACAAAATCGATTTTAACAAATATCTATTATCACTTAATCAGGCAGAGTCCTTTTGTTACAAACTGTTAATTATGAATAGATTACCCATATGCAAGATCAAAGAAAGAATCGGTAAAATTATTTTTTCATCCATTTTAATTTAGTTTTTGACATCGCATGTTAGTAAGTATATGGAAAAATAGATTCAAAACAAAAGTGACCTGCCTGATATTATTTATTGATCAACTGGTAATAACAACTTTTAAACCTCAAAGAGCTATTCGAACACAAATAACTATTAAATACCCGACTCAAAGATGTTTAGAAACCTGAAAAGAAATACCTGTAATTATCTGATAGAACCAAACTATAAGACGAAAACTATGCAAATAACTTGTAACGACTATAAAACGGCAGAAATGCAGGTACTGCTACACCATGTGTATGAATACAAAAAAGGGTTGAGAAACCTTGTATTGCACACAATGAGCACAAATGAACAATATAAAACAGAAGAACTTCTTACCCGAAAAGGGATCAGCTACTTTATGGTTAGAGTAAATTCAAAGAAGATCAATGTCTTTTTTGGAAATAAACAATGTGTAAAGATAATTGAGTCTTTCGGAGATAAGTCACTTTCAGATTTTACAGTTGAAGAAGATTTTATACTTGGGATAATGTTAGGATATGACCGCATGCAACAATGTAACAGATATATCAAACGCAAATGTATCGATCAGGATATAGTTATAATAAATGAATTAGCAGTTAATAATTAGCTCTATATAAAGATGGAAAATTGGTATAAACTTAAAAATCAATTCGATAAACTGGATGTGCGAAAGCTTACCGGGAACTTTCTTCCCGGGATATTAAAAAAGGCCCAGGATCTTGAGGAAGGAATGGGACTACATATTATCCAGAGTTTTGAACCAATTCCTTTGTATTCAACATTAAAAGAATTGGGTTTTGAATATATTACTGACAAAATATCAGATGTTGAATACCATGTATACTTCTATCGGATAAAAAAAATTGATTCTACCTTCCCCGGAGGATTAGATATTCCTTTAAAGCCAACTGCTATAGTTAATTTTAATAAAATAGATCCGAAACTGGCTGACAATGTGGTTAATTTCTGGAACTATATTTGGGGAAAGGGAAGTCCGGCAATTAGTACCCAAACCCGTTTGCTTCTGTCATTGGCAAACGGTGTTGGTGCCGGGCGTATGCGACAGGCAACACGTGAGTTTATTAAAGCCTATTCAATTGGTGTAACCATTGCCGAATTTGATGAATTGTTTGCGTTATTTGCATGGAATCAGGGAATCGGGCATTTTGCATCTGAAATTGGCCCGTCTTCATTATTTGCAGTTTATAGTTATGCAAAATCACAGGAAGAAAAGGGTACAGAAAGAAGTGAAATATTGAAAAAACTATTGGAAAGATTTGGGGAAAATAATCCTGATGTTGGCACTTTCTTTAAAAGTAGCTAGTATGGCAATAAATCATAAATCTTTTTTCTGATTTAAAGAAATCCGATCAATTTTATGATCAAACATATGTACAAAAAAGTGCAACATTAATTGCTTCTGTAAATCTCAGCAGATAAATGTTATTAGTTCGCACATAAAGTACAACGAGTAAAATCATTAATATTCTTAATACCGAAAATATAATGAGTAGAAGAATTTGGGAAATCAATGAGAAATACCTCTGCCCAGTTACCGGGTTTTGTCTTTCTATCTCTGATCAAATCCAGATAATCAGAAAATACTGTCCAAAACACAAAAGGAGATCAGCATTTCGAAGAATGCATGATTTTATGATCTCTAACATATCCATTGAATCACCACTTTCAAAACATGTGCAAAAATTACTTGATAAGAAGTATAGTTCAAAAATTCAGGAATGGTCGGAAATATCTGATGAGAAGTGGGCATCGCAGGCAGATTCATTTTTAAATGTTGATGATTTTGATGCTTTTATATGGGTGTCGGCAACCTGTAAAAACCTGAAGGACAACGAAATTGAACGTATAATGGGTAGGATTCATATGTACACTCATTACATGTTCTTTGAATTTCAGGATGCCAAGACACAGGTTCAAAATACTGAAATACAATATGGTACTCTTAGTAACAAGTATAAAAACATACGAGCAAGACATAAAGAACTTGAAAGTAATCTAGCCACGTTAAAATCAGAAAATACTCAACTTCTTAATCAGAATACGCAATTAAAGAGAGAAATTGAAAGAGTGAAATCAGATAATAATTCTGATGTTAATTTCATCGAAAAAATAAAAACCCTTGAAAAGCAAATCAATCTTAAGGAATCAGCAATAATAAACCTAAAAACTATTAACAAACAATTAAATAAAAAGGTTAGTTCTCAATCATTTTTACTTAATGAAATGGAACATGAATTTGAGATAATCCTAAATAATATTAAAGCGCAGGCTACCAGATGTAATGATTGCGATAAAATTGACCTATGTCAGCAAAGAGTTCTTATTGTAGGAGGAATAACAAAAATGGAAGCTTATTACCGCAAACTGGTAACTGAACTGGGTGGTCAATTCCAATACCATGATGGTTATTGCAAAAGTGGTGAGGTAGTTTTAAGCAATTTGGTAAAACAATCCGACATTGTGATATGCCCTGTTGATGTAAACAGTCATGCTGCATGTTTACAGGTAAAAAAAACATGTAAAGAATCGGGTAAAGAATTTCATATGTTAAGAAAATCAAGCGTTAGCACTATTTACAATACCCTGATTAATGTAGCCAGGACATAATTATCACCTAAATAATTAGCAAAAAAGAACAATTGTAAAATCATTACATTTTGGTATTGTTGTACCATTTTTATTAATATATCATTGCAATATATTTCTCAATCCTGAAAATATAAGGTTTTTGAAAAAACTGGTAATAACATACACCATTCTGCTTCTCACATTTACCTGTTATGCAGAAGACAAGGGTTCAGTCATATCCAGTGCAAAACCTGAATATAAGAAATTCAGGAATGTCGATTCTGCTGAAATATTGTTCCGAAACATGGAGGTACAGAGGCTACTTTGGAACATGAAATATGATCAAATGATTGAATATGAAATAGAAATTGAAAAAGCCGGAGAAGTGGCATCAGAACAATTCTATTTCAAGAAAAGCTTTTTTTGTGTTTTTGATCGTGATATTGGTCAAACTATGTTATCAGGACTTCTATAACCTCTATCTAATAAAACAAACGATAAATGAAAGATAATCTAAAATTTATATTACTGGATGGACGTGGAAAAGACATTACTTTTAAAACGGAAATCCTTAACGCCATAAGCAAGTTAAAGCCTGGTGAAGGAATCCACATAATAAAGGAGTTTGAACCTCTTCCACTTTATGCTTTAATGGAGAATCATGGGTTTATTAAGACAGTTGACAAAAAGTCGGATAATGAATATCATGCGTGGTTCATTAATAAAAGTGAATTATTTGAACCGGGAGCTATTGACAGTATGAATCTAAATAACGAAGATATCAACAAGATACTTGATATTAAACTAAAGGCAATCCGTAGTGAATCATCTCCGGGAGAAGCCTGGGATATGATAAACAGAACTTTTGATTCAATTGATTCAGATGATAGTAAAATAAGCGAATATGAAAACAAAGGTGAACATAATTCAGTAAAGTTTAATAAATATAATATTAGTCCCAATGTAGTAATTGCTGCCCTGTTAAAAGAATATCCTTTCCTTAAAGAATTTTTTATAACACTAAATCCAAAATTCAAATTACTAAATAATCCGGTTGTGTTCAAAACAATGGGTAATATCGCTACCTTAAAAATGATTGCAAAAAGAGGTGGATTCGAGGTATCTGACTTGATCGAAAAAATAGTCGGTGAGATAGACTCCTACCTGACATAGTGTTGGCTTAGCCTTCTACATACGAACTATAAAAAGTGCCCAAGAAAAGACTCGAACTTTCACGACCGTGCGGTCACTACACCCTGAATGTAGCGCGTCTACCAATTCCGCCACTTGGGCAAACACAGTGTAAGATCAAAAGTGGTTTCTCAGATACTCTCTTCACCCACTCTCACACTCACTCTATTCTCGTGCCCAGAACAAGAATCGAACTTGCACTCCCTAACGGGAACATGGCCCTCAACCATGCGCGTCTACCATTTCCGCCATCTGGGCTAAATCAAAACGGTTTGCAAAAATAATAAATTTGAAATTCACAGAGACATAAATGAAAAAATAATATCCTAAGCCATAAAACAGCATTATGGGATGATCTGTGTAAATTAAATTATGGTTAACAACTGTTTTTATAAGATGAAATATTTAATTTTAGCCAAAATTTATAACAGATGTTTACAGAAAAGGACTTACAACAAATTGTATCAAAAGGACTGTCTCCAGATAAAATTGAAAAACAAATCAACAACTTTGAAAACGGATTTCCGTATATTAACCTGTCTGAACCTGCAACACCAGGCAATGGTATTAATTGTTACTCCGAAGAGGAAGTTATTGAGTTATGTAACCATTTTGATAATAACTATCAGAACTATGAAATATTAAAATTTGTTCCGGCATCAGGTGCGGCAAGCCGGATGTTCAAGCACCTGTTTGAATTTAAATACTCGTATGACAGATCCGATAATGAGATTGATAAATATAAAGATGATCAAAGTTTCAATTCTGTTTACAATTTTTTTAACAATATCAGCAGGTTTCCCTTCTTTGGCAAACTAAAAAAAATAATGGCCGAAGATGGATTAAATATTGACGATCTGCTTTCTAATTACGATTTTATTCCAATTCTCGACTATTTCATTACAGATAAAGGTTTAAACTATGCCAGTCTGCCAAAAGGATTATTACTGTTCCATGATTATCCTGATGAACCCAGAACATCAGTAGAAGAACACATGGTTGAGGGAGCCAAATACTCTACTGACAAAAACAAAATTTCCAGAGTACACCTAACCGTTTCCAAAGAGCACCAGTCAAGATTTGAAAATAAATGTGAAGAAAAAAGAAGCAAGTATGAGAACATGTTTGGTGTGAAATTCAACATTGAATTTTCTCAACAAAAAGAATCAACAGATATAATTGCTGTAACACCTGACAATACTCCGGTTAGAAATAACGATGGCACATTACTATTCAGACCCGGAGGTCATGGTGCATTAATTGAAAACCTGAACGACCTCAATGGTGAAATAGTCTTTATTAAGAATATTGATAATATAGTTCCTGACAGACTACGGGAAACAACATATACATACAAGAAATTAATTGGTGGATTACTGTTTAAACTGCAGAACAGAACATTCAGGTTCCTTGATATGTTAAATGATGGTAATATCCTGCCTGATGAATTGAAAAGCATTGAAGATTTCGCCAGAAATGATTTGAATATCAGTATCCCGGATGCTTACGGTGGTTACGATGATATTGAGAAAATTGATTTTCTTTACAACAAACTGAACAGGCCAATCAGAATATGTGGGATGGTTAAAAATGAAGGAGAACCCGGTGGAGGACCTTTTTGGGTAATTGGTAATGACGATAATATATCATTACAGATCGTGGAATCATCCCAAATGAATATGGAAGATAAACATCAAAAAGAGATAGTTTCAGGAGCAACACATTTTAACCCTGTTGATTTGGTTTGTGGGGTGAAAAACTACAAAGGTGAAAATTTTGATCTGAAAGATTATGTTGATCCTGCTACAGGTTTCATATCAACAAAATCTCAGGGAGGAAAAACCCTTAAGGCTCAAGAACTACCGGGACTATGGAATGGGGCCATGGCAGACTGGATAACAGTTTTTGTCGAAACACCAATCATTACTTTTAACCCTGTTAAAACAATAAACGATCTATTACGTCCACAACATCAGCCGGAATAAAACAATTAACCATTTATTAATATTGGGATAATGTTGGTTTAACACTCTTTGTCTTTTTTTGCAAAAAATTGATTGAGTTAAATGAGAGTATTGAGCAAAGTAACTATGCTTGCTATATTAGCAATGCTAATTGGTGTAGCTTGTAATAAAGATGATAACCCATCACCGGAAGTATCAGCACCGGTTATGAATTCTATTTCTATTTCAGGAAGTGAATTAACATATGATGTAGTAGTTACATTTAATGAAGGTGTTTACAGGAATACAAACAGAACAGGAGATTTAACAAGGGAGAGTTTTACAGTTCTTGTAAATAACGAAACTATATCTTCAAATAATTACCTTGTAACTCATTCCGCATCACAAAAAACAGCATCAATAAGAATAACATTTGCTGATGAACCGTCCGATTTTGATGTTATAACTGTAAAACCAAGAAGCAATGTAAGTATTTATAATTATGAAGGCATTGCAATGAGTATTACAGAAGAAAGATCGATTGCTATTGACGGCACTTCTCATGAGATCATAACAATAAAAGACAATGGAGAAGGTACGGGAACCACAACCTGGACATCAAATAATATCTATATTCTTGATGGTTTTGTTTTTGTTAATGATGGTCAAACACTAACAATTGAGCCCGGTACAATTATTAAAGGTAAAGCAGGACAAGGTGAAAGTGCATCAGCGCTTATAGTAGCAAGAGGAGGAATGATAATTGCCAAAGGTACAATCGACGATCCTATTATTTTTACTGCTGAAGCAGATGATCTGAACGGATCAGTTGCTAACCTGGATGATGGTCTTTGGGGTGGTGTAATTATTTTAGGAAAAGCTACTATAAATACTGTACCTGGTGAACAACAAATCGAAGGTATTCCACAAACAGAACCAAGAGGTAAATATGGAGGTAATGATGATAATGACAATTCAGGTATAATAAGATACGTCTCTATTCGTCATGGTGGTACCGATATTGGTGAAGGTAATGAGATTAACGGCCTAACACTGGGAGCTGTTGGTAGCCTTACAACAATTGAGTTTATTGAAGTATTTGCAAATCGCGATGACGGTGTTGAGATTTTTGGTGGTGCACCAAGATTAAAAAATATACTTGTCGCTTTTTGTGGTGATGATTCTTTTGATTACGACCAGGGATATCATGGTACAGGTCAGTTTTGGGTTGGGATACAGGGTTTTGACAGAGGTGACAGGCTGGCAGAACATGATGGAGGTACTGATCCTGAAACAGGTACACCTTACTCAACTCCCATAATTTATAATGTAACATACTTCGGAAGAGGCATTGATGCAGGAAAAAGAATTATGACATTTAGAGATAATGCAGGCGGGCATTACGCAAATTCTATTTTCTATAATCAACAGAAATCCATTGATATAGAAATGTTATCTACTGAAAGTTCCTATACAAGATTTACTGAAGAGGATCTTACCATTATCAATAATATATTTTACAGCACAACCGAACCATATATATCTGTTTCAGCAAGTAGTGATGTATCTCCCGATGATGTAGACAATGCTAATAATGAACTGGAACATTATTTTACTTTTGCTGAAAACGAGGTACTGGATCCTGGATTTAGTATCAGGGGAACAACTTTTAACATAACACCAATGAATGATGTTTCCCAGAATATGGCAGATACTCCAACCGATCCATGGTTTACTGATGTAAACTACAAAGGAGCTATCAGCCCTGATAAAAATTGGATAGAAGGCTGGACACTTTTTGAGAAATATCTGACAAGAAAATAACATACAAAACCCGGTAATTTATCTTACAATAAATAACAAGATATTTATTGCTTAACATTAAGTTAACATAAAGGTAACTTTCACTTAAACAAAATCGGCAGCTTTATATGTTATTTTGCATCGTAACTTTTAATAAAGAAGAAAATGAAAACAATTAATCTTATAGTAGCAGTTTTGTTTATTTCAACAGTTCTTTTAGCAGCAAATGAAAAAGTACCTGCGGTCGCTACGACTTCAATTTCAGGTGTGGTTATCGATAAAGAAACCGGAGAATCACTAGCTGGTGTAAAGATTGAACTGGAAGACAAAGTTGTTTATTCTGATCTGGATGGCAATTTTGAGATAAACAATATTGTACCTGGTAACTATAAAATTAACACAAGCCTTATCTCATATAACTCCGAAAGTGTTGAGGTAGATTGCAAACTGAAAAATAAAGATTTAGAGATCGCCCTCGATAACAAGTAATGCAACTAAAGCTTAGGAATTAGATAGAGACAAATTCATTTGAGTTTGTCTTTTTTTATTCTCCAATTTTGGCAATAGCCGGGCAATTACTATTTTTGTAACAAATCAAAACTGATGAGAAATTTAATATTACTAATAACACTTGTTATTTCATTTCAGGGATTATCCCAGGAACTTGTTAAAAAAGATGACGGTAAATACTATAAAGATGGTAAGCTGTTTACCGGTACTCATAAAAACTACTTCGAAGACGGCAACCTTGAATCTGAAAGAAATTTCAAAGAAGGTCTGGAAGATGGGAGATCAATTTATTACTACCCTCTTAAAAGCAAGAAAGAACAACGGGAATATACAAATGGATTTAAGTCAGGCACCTGGCTGACATGGAACCTAAAAGGACAAAAAACTGCTGAGGCCCACTATGTTAAGGATCTAAAACATGGTAAATGGTTGATCTACGACGATGACGGAAATAAGCGTTATGAAATGAACTATGACCACGGTAAAAAAGTGGGTAGCTGGTATATGTGGGATGAAAAAGGTAATCTGGTATCTGAAAAGAATTATTAAAACGCTTGTGTTTGTAGTTCGACATTAAGTTTATTGTTGATAGATTTGAGATCTCAAATCTATCAACCTGTTATTTTCCGGATCGTATTTTAGTGCAGTATTTACATCAATCAGGGCATCACTAATATTTCCCAGATTAAGATTAATCAGTGACCTGTAATAAAGAGATATTACTTTATCAGGTTTCAGTTTCAGTGAACTATTAAAGTCCTCAAGTGCAGGCTCATAGTTATTCATTTGAAAAAAGGCTATTCCCCTGTTTGTATAGGCATTCTCATAATCAGGATTTTCCAGTATTACAGCAGAAAGATCCCTGATTCCCAAATCAAATGTGTTAACCCTAATATAGTTGCTACCCCTGTTAAAAAGACTTGCCAAATGACAACTATCGTAACTTAGGGCAATCGTATAGTATTTATTTGCCAGTTCCATTTTCCCTGATCCATCGTAGTAATTACCAATATTATACCAGCCATCTACATAAGTTGAATCTGCTTCAACTGATTTTATGAACTGCTCAATGGCTTTATCGTATTTCCTATTACTAAGATAATAAAGACCTAAGCCATCATATCCTCGTGGTAAAAAGGGTTGATCAGAAACTACATTGCTCCAGAGTTTTTCTCCGTTTTTCCAGATACCTGTCTGATGGAAAGATAAAATACCCCAAAACAATCCAATCATAATGATAAAGTACTTTCCCGGTGTCAACCCTATTGATTTAAACAATTCTAAAAACAGAATAATTGCGAAAGGAACAAACAGGTAATAGTATCTGTCGGCAGTTATGTATGAGGAAAAGGTTGGAAGAACACTAATCAATACTGAAATACACATTAAGAAACTGGTTAGAGTACTCCCTGATTTTCTATTCCTAATAATTAACAGAACAGTTAATACTACTATAAGTACACCATATAAGATTAATAAATCAAAGCCATCAGGAATTGGATACAACGAACTTAACTCTAAAGGAACAATTACCCTCGAAAAACCAAATGAGATTTTATAAAGTGCAAACATCAATTGATTGAAGATTGTAACTTCCGCAGCATCGGTAGCACCTCTTCCTGATATTGCTACAAAAAATAAGGTGACTGATATTAAAGTTACCGGCAGCAAAAGATATAACATCTTTCTGTCATACCATCTATCTGTAATTTGCCTGTTAATTAAAATTACCATGGGTATAGCTATCACAGCCTGTACTTTTGACAAAATGCTAAGAGTAAAAAACAAAATCATTAGTATCGCATTCCTATATTTACCGTTTTCCCGGAATAATATAAAACTTATCAATGATTGCAACAAAAAGAAAGAAAACAGCAGGGTGCTAAATGAAGATATCCATGATACCGGCTCAACCTGGAGCGGATGAATTGAAAATGCAAAAACAGATAAGAGAACATATTCTGATTTTACACCTATCAGCTTCAACAACTTGTATACCAGGAGAATATTTAATAAATGAAAAATCAGTGAAGTTGCATGAAAATAAGAAGCATTGCTACCGAAAAGATTATATACAATTGAAAACAACAGAGAAGTGACAGGCTGGTACATACCCACATAATATGATGAGAACATTGCTTCTAACTTGAATTCGACAATATCTCTGTTTTCGGTAACCTGTAAATTGTCATCCCAGTTAACAAAATCGAATGAAATAATACGACTAAAAACTAATAATGTTAAAGAGATAATTAAAATCAGATAAAATACATTTGTCCTTTTTCTGTTATTTCTTTGGCAGGCAGGACTGTCAGGTAGTACCATATCACAACATCTTTGTCAGCAATTGCATAATAAATCCATCAGCACTACATTACGTGCTAATACAAACATAGATCGGATAGGAATCAAACATAATACTTATGGAAATTCACACTTATTATGTTTTGAAAACAAATTTATGTTTTTTATTCAAATTATCAAAGTGATTTAGCCTCTTATGATATCTCAACCCAAGCCAGCCATTGACTTACCCCTGTTTATCAGCACATTACAGTTTTAACCATATTAAGCATGGAACCTCAATACACTTAACATATACTTAATATTAGGGTAATAATAAGTTCTTATTACAAACATATTTTTGCCGCAATCATGAATCAAACTTATATGATACTTACATTAATTAAACGAATGAAAATGAAAAAATTTAATCTTTTAGCTGCAATGGTAGCAATTATCTTGTTAGGAGTAAGTGCTTGTAACGATAAAGACGATCCGGAACCAGCACCACCTACTATGACCGGTATAACAATAACCGGTGATGAAAAAGCTTATGAAGCTACCATTTCTTTTAGTGAAGGAGTGTATAGTAACAATGACAAAACAGGTGATCTCACCAAAGAATCATTTACTGTTACTGTTGATGGCGGAAGTGCAACTATGGTTGATTATACTGTTGCTCATACTGCAGGTGAATCTTCAGCGAAAATAAATGTTGAAATGTCAGATTATATTTCAGGTGATGAAACATTAGCTGTTTCACCAGCTACTGCAACAAGTATTTACAACGCTGCTGCAAAACCAATGAGTACTGACCAAAGACAAGAAGGTGCTCTCGACGGAAACACACTTATTATTACTGATAATGGAGACGGAACAGGAACAACAACCTGGACTTCAAACAATACTTATATACTTGACGGTTTAGTATTTGTAAATGACGGACAAACATTAACAATAGAAGCAGGAACAATAATTAAAGGCCGTGCCGGTCAGGGAGAAAATGCATCTGCATTAATAGTAGCCCGCGGAGGTAAAATTATGGCTGAAGGTACTGCTGAATTACCAATTATTTTTACCGCTGAAGCAGATGATCTTGCAGGTTCAGTTGCTGACCTTGATGATGGACTATGGGGTGGTGTTATAGTTCTTGGTGCTGCTAAATTAAATACAGTACCAGGTGAACAACAAATCGAAGGAATTCCACAAACAGAAGAGCGTGGTTTTTATGGTGGTACAAACGATGAAGATGATTCAGGAATCCTGCGTTACATCTCAATCCGTCATGGTGGTACCGATATTGGTGAAGGAAACGAAATCAACGGTCTTACTTTAGGTGGTGTTGGTAGCAAAACTGTTATCGAATACATCGAAGTTATTTCAAATAAAGATGATGGTGTTGAGTTCTTCGGTGGCACGCCACAACTTAATAATATAATCGTAGCATTCTGTGGTGATGATTCTTATGATTATGACCAGGGATACAGAGGTAACGGACAATTCTGGGCTGCTATCCAGGGATTTGATCGCGGTGACCGTTTAGGTGAGCATGACGGTGGTACAGATCCTGAAACAGGCGAACCATATGCAACACCGATGATATACAATGTAACATACTTAGGCCGTGGTGATGGTGCCGGTAAAAGAGTTATTACTTTTAGAGATAACGCTGGTGGACATTATGCAAACTCTATTTTCTACAGCCAGGAAAAAGGTATTGACATTGAATTGCTAACTGGTGAGTGTAGCTACACAAGATTTGGTGAAGAAGATTTAACATTGAAAAACAATCTTTTCTATCACATAACAGCTGATCCGATATTTATAGTTTCTGCTGCTGACGATGTTGACCCAATTGTTGCTGAAGAAGCAAACGGAGTTGTTGCCGAATATTTCACAACTGCCATGAATGAAATCTATGATCCTGGTTTTACAGTTACTGAAAGCGTATTTAACATTATTCCTACAAATGATGTAAGTGCAAATATGGCATCTGTACCAGCAGACAGTTTCTTCCAGAGTGTTAACTATAAAGGTGCATTCGAACCTGGTAAAAACTGGGCAGAAGGTTGGACACTTGTTTCAAAATACATGAGCAATTAGACTCTCATATCAACATAAAACAATCATTTAATTCTAAAGCTAAAGTGACTTTCATCCGATGGTCACTTTAGCTGTTTAATTAATAATAACCTCTTACAAATATGTATCGGAAATACTTTTTTACATTTCTGCTGGCAACAATCTCAATGTTGGTAACTGCTCAAACAGGAACATTGCGAGGTAAGATTATTGATGGAAGTACTGGTGAAGAATTAATCGGGGCAACAGTAATGATTGCTGGTACATCTATAGGTGCAGCATCGGATTTAGATGGTAATTACACAATAAGCTTCCTTGAACCAGGCACATATGAGTTCACATGTCAGTTTATTTCCTATGACCCTACTGTTATTAAAGATGTTGAAATTAAAGCCGATGAAGTTACAATACTGAACTTCACTTTAAACTCAGTTAGTATGGGACTTGACGAAGTTGTTATCAGTGCAAAAGCTGTACAACGTTCGGAAACTGCTATGTTAACAATTCAAAAAAAATCAGCAAATGTTGTTGATGGTTTGTCGGCTCAACAAATGAAGCGTGCCGGCGACAGTGATGCTGCGGGAGCTTTAAAAAGGGTTTCCGGTATTAATGTAGAAGGCGGGAAATATGTTTTTGTTCGCGGGCTTTCTGACAGATACAGTAAAACAACCTTAAATACAGCAGATATACCAGGACTTGATCCTAACAGGAATACGGTTCAAATGGATATATTTCCTACAAACCTGATTGAGAATATGATAGTGTATAAATCATATACTCCAAATCTACCGGCAGATTTTACAGGTGGACTAATTGATATAGTTACTCTTGATTTTCCCGAAACTTTTACACTTGGTTTTAGTGTTAAAGCAGGAATTAACTCACAGGCCAGCTTTAACAGCAACTTTATTTCTTATGAAGGTAGTAATACAGATATATTTGGATATGATAACGGTTTCAGAGACATTCCACAGAGTGCATCCGGTGATATTCCTGTTTACCCTTCCGACAAACAGGGACTAACAGATATTACAATGGACTTTAATAAAATAATGGCACCATCAGTTATGCCATCGGCCATGAATAGTAGCTATTCATTCTCCATTGGTAATCAGTATAAAACAGGTAAGAATTCAATTGGTTATATATTCGGTTTATCATATAAATATCATGAAGAATTCTTCGAAGATGGTATTTTCGGAAAGTACAAATTAACAGGTGCAAATGATGAAAGATTAAATCTACAGGAAGATTTCAGAGCAACCCAGGGTGTAAAAGAATCGTTATGGGGAGCTTTGGCCAATATATCCTATAAAATTGGATTAAATCATAAAATAAGTTTAAATGCATTTAAAAACCAAAGTGGTAAATCACAAGCAAGGTATAAGATTGGTCCAAAACCTTCTGATGACATAGACAACCTTTTAATCGAAGAACGTAAACTACTATGGTTGCAACGTGGATTTACTTCTACACAAATAAGAGGTGAACATTATTTCGAAAATATATCAAAACTGAAAATAAACTGGATTGGATCTTTAACAATGTCTAAACAGGATGAGCCGGACATGAGGTTTTTTACAAACACTTACTATCCTGACAATGAAGGCAAATACCAATATGCAATTGACCCTTCCATTTATAAAGTTCCTGCAAGGTACTATCGTTCAATGCAGGAAGATAATTATAACTTCAAAGCAGATGCAAGTATTGATCTGGGTAATAAAGAGAATGCCCCCAAACTTCAGTTTGGAGGAGCATATTCATACAAAGACAGGGATTTCAATGAGAATAGAGTGGATTATAAATTCCAGTTTCCATCAAATACCTATAACGGTAATGTAGAAGAATTTCTTGCCGATGAAAACATTGGACTGAATTTTCCCGATTATAACCCTGTTACCGGATCAAATTTTGGATTGTATATTCAGGGAAATCCGGATGACGATCTAAAAAACAGTTATACTGCAGACCAGTCGATAACTGCGGGATTTGCAATGATTGATATAAAACCTATAAGCCAGCTTAGGATCGTTACAGGACTAAGGTTTGAACATACTTTGATTAATTCAGCCAGTAAAGATACATCTCTTGAAACCGGTTATTTGAATAATAGTGATGTTCTTCCGGCATTAAACCTTACATGGTTTGCAAATGAAAAAACGAACCTTAGGTTAAATATGTCCAGAACTTTAGCACGACCAAGTTTTAGGGAACTTGCACCTTATGCTTCTGAAGATTTTGAGGATGGCCGTGTTTATATTGGTAATGAAGACCTGGTAAGGACTCTTATCGACAATATTGACATAAAATATGAGTATTTCATAAGTCCCGGAGAAATTGCATCATTTGGTATATTTTATAAAAACTTCAACAATCCAATTGAGGTTGTTGACAATCCAAGTGCACAAAATGCAGAGCTCACATGGGAAAACATGGAACAGGCATCAGTTTATGGCTTTGAACTGGATGTAAGAAAGAAGTTAAATTTTATTGAAGCTCTGCAACATGTAAAAGTTGGATTAAATTTTACATATGTTTACTCTGAGGTAAGTATTGATTCTATTGAGCTGGAGTTAATCAGAGCTACAGATCCGGATGCAAAAGATACCCGTCCAATGTCAGGACAATCGCCTTATATCGTTAATGCATCAATAGGTTATAGTAATTACGAAAACGGCCTTGATGTTAACCTTGTATATAATGTTGCTGGTCCCAAACTAATAATTAATACTAAAGGAGGAACACCGGATATCTACCAACAACCTTTTAACTCCTTAAACCTTGTTGCAAGTAAATCGATATCCAAAAGATGGGTGTTGTCTTTCAAAGCAACTAATTTACTGAACCCCGAGAATAAGCAAACTTATACCTACAGGGGTGAAGAATATATCTCACGTCAATATACCAAAGGACGTGTTTTCGAACTGGGTGTTAAATACTCTATAAAATAATTTTTTCGTTATCATACTGCAATGTAAGCGGGACCGGCAATAATGCTGGTCCTGTTTTTTTATAAATTTCATACTTTAGCCGCCTGTAAAAGTCATTAAGTATGGAATACGGTGCTGGTTACAAAAAAAGACTTCTTAAACACCTGATGGGATTTATTACTGAAGAACGAAAAACAAGGTTTTCTGAAGTAATACAAAACAGAACGAGACACATAAGTATTGTACTGGAAGATATTTACCAGCCACATAATGCCAGTGCAGTGCTTCGAACCTGTGATTTAACCGGAATCCAGGATGTACATATAATTGAGAATAAGAATGAGTATAATATAAACCCTGAAGTTGCGCTGGGTTCATCGAAATGGTTAAGCCTAAAAAAGTATAATGATGGTGAAAACAATACCATATCCGCTATTAATGCCCTTAAAGACAATGGTTATAAAATTGTTGCCACAACACCACATAAACAATCTTATGATCTGACAGATATTCCTCTTGACAACAAATTGGCAATTATATTCGGAACAGAATTAACAGGTATTTCTGATATAGCTATTAACGAATCAGACAGTTTTTTACGCATTCCAATGTATGGGTTCACAGAAAGTTATAATATTTCTGTTTCGGCAGCGCTCACACTTTATACTTTATCACAAAGACTTCGTTCATCAGAAATTAACTGGAGGTTAAATGAAAGTGATAAAACGGATATATTACTTGAATGGTCAAGAAACTCTGTAAGCAGAAGTGAAGTTGTTGAAAAGCACTTCAGGGATATGAATTCGTAATTTTGCTCTATAAATGTTTTTTCCTAATTTTACGGTTTATTTTTAACATTAAACTATTAAAATATGGGAAAAGGTGATAAAAAAACTAAAAGAGGAAAGATAATAATAGGATCTTACGGCAATAAAAGACAGAAAAAAAGAACACCGCTTTACGTTCCCCCGGCAAAGAAGAAAGTGACAAAAAAAGCACCTCCCGTTGATGAGAAAGCTGATGTTAAAACTGAAGAAGTAGTTGAAACTCCTGTTAAGAAGACTACGAAAAAAACTGAACCGAAAAAGGCTGCTGCAAAAAAACCTGCTGAGAAAAAAGCAACTACAACAAAGAAGACTACAGAAAAAAAAGAAGAAACTAAAGAAGTAAAAACTACAGCTAAAAAAACAACTAAATCCACAACTGCCGGAACTAAAAAAACTACCGCAAAAAAGGCTGCTGACAAAGAAGAACCAAAGGAAAAATAGCTCATTCAGATAACCTGAATTGGGTTCATTTATCTGATCATAATTTCATTGTTCCTATTACTTCACAGTAATAAACAGGAATCAATTGCTATAATTTATGCTACAAGATCATCTGGTTGTGAAAAATAAAAAATATCTCATTTGGGACTGGAACGGAACTTTATTAAACGATGCGGAGTATTGTGTACGTTGTATGAATGATGTTCTTAATAAACATCATCTTGAGAATATTGACCTTAAAAAATATAAGGACACATTTACTTTTCCTGTAAAGGACTATTATCAGGCAATCGGCTTTGATTTTAACAAGGTTGATTTTGAAATTCCGGCAATGGAATTTATTAAAATTTATTACAAATATTTAAATGATGTGGACCTTCATAACAATGCTGTCTCAACTCTAACGTTCATTAAAAACAAAGGTGTCAAACAATTAGCGCTATCAGCAATGGAGCACAGCGAGTTATTGAATTCACTTACCAGTAAGGGAATTATTCAGTTTTTTGATGAAATTAGGGGGATAAATAATCACTTTGCGAACAGCAAACTGGAAATTGGTAAGCAACTGTTGGAAGATGTAGGTGCAAACAAAGATGATTTTGTTATGATTGGTGACACAATTCATGATTTCGAGGTCGCAACCGGAATGGGTATTGATTGTATCCTTGTTTCCAACGGACATCAATCTGCCGAAAGATTATCTACAGTAAGCAATAAAATTGTGCCTGACCTTGAAAGTTTAGTGACCATTTTCAATAGCTAATGAAAATTACTTTATCTCTTTAACTTCTTCCTGTTTCAAAAAGTCATCTTCATCAACTTGGGTACCATCTTCATCAAAATATTGCCAGTTACCATACTGCAACCCATCTTTATATTTACCTATGATCTGTATCTTTCCGTCGGGATGATAATGTTTAAAATCTCCATCAGGCATATCATTTTTATATGAACTTTCCGTCATTACAGTACCATCCGGAAAATATTTCATTAGTTTACCATTCTTTCTGCCATCAACAAACATTACAACTTCTGCAGGTTCACCACTTTCAGGGTAATAAGTTATACTTTTACCGTTAAGTTTACCATTACTATACTCTTCCACTGAAATTACAGGGGTTGGAGGCTCATCCAGAAAATAATTCCATGTTCCATCCTTTAGCTTATCAATATAAACTCCCTGCGCCATTTTATTACCGCTCTTGTAGTACGTAGTATTGTTTCCTGTTTTCCCATCATCCGAAAACTCAACTTCGGCCCTGACCTCACCTGTATTGTAATAATATATAAACTTACCAACCGGTTTATCCTTATGAAACTGCCCCTGGTATTTCATCTTTGTATTTTCAAAATATTTTATCCACTTACCTTCTTTACGCCCTTGCTCATCGTAGTTATTTACAGATTGAGCTAATGTGGATGATAGTCCTGTCAAAATGATAATAAGTGAAACACACAGGTTTTTCATTTTTCTTAAATTTTTGAAGCAATAAAATTATTTATTTTATGAACATGCTAACTTTGCAAGTCAAATAAAATTTAACAAATTGAACGATTATTCATCAAAATTACTTGAATCAGCTGTTTCAGAGTTGTCCAGATTACCGGGTATTGGAAAAAAAACCGCACTAAGGCTGGCTTTATATATTCTTAAAGAGGATACTGTATTTGCCGACAATCTTGGTAATTCTATCATAAAGATGCGCAGTGAAATAAAGTTCTGTCAGAAGTGTAATAATATCAGCGACTCTGCTCTTTGTGAAATATGCTCAAATCCGAAAAGGGATGAAAATACAATATGTATAGTTGAAGACATAAGAGATGTACTGGCAATTGAGAAAACTTCACAATTCAATGGTTTATACCATGTACTTGGAGGAATAATCAATCCCATAGAAGGAATCGGCCCAAACGATATAAATATCGCTCATTTGGTAAAAAGGATAAATAGTGAATTGATAAATGAAATTATACTTGCCTTACCTGCAACTGTTGAAGGAGACACTACAAATTATTACATATACAAGTTGGTTTCTCCCTTTGATATTAAGGTGACAAGTATAGCCAGAGGTGTTGCCATAGGAGATGAACTTGAATACACTGATGAAGTAACTCTTGGACGGTCAATTATCAACAGATTACCTTTCAATGAGTCAACTTAGTTTCCTGACCCAAACTATAATACCTTACAATTGGTAGTTAAGTCAAAAGATGCGGAAAGCCAGTATCTTCTTACAGGATCTTAATTATTTTCCATGTAGTACTTGCAGTAATCTTTCAGTCCACATTCATAACATTTTGGACTCCTGGCAACGCAAACATATCTTCCATGTAATATTAGCCAATGGTGGGCAAGTGGAATGAGTTCTTCGGGAATATTTTTAACAAGCTGCATTTCAGTATCCAATGGAGTTTTGGAATTGGTTGTTAATCCAATACGTGCTGAAACTCTAAAGACATGAGTATCTACAGCCATTGCAGGTTTGTCAAATATTACAGATGCAATCACATTGGCAGTTTTCCTACCCACTCCAGGCAGCTTTTGTAACTCACTAATATCCGAGGGCACTATTCCGTTAAAATCAGCGGACAACATTTTTGCCATTCCCAATAGGTGTTTCGCTTTGTTATTGGGATAGGAACAGCTTTTTATAAGTTCAAGTACATGCTCGAATTCTGCATCAGCAAGTTCATTTTCCGTTGGAAACGATTTGAAAAACTCAGGGGTAATTAAGTTAACTCTTTTGTCTGTACATTGAGCTGAAAGAATAACTGCAACCAACAGTTCATAGGGAGAACCATAATCCAGTTCCGTCTCTGCCACAGGCTTGTGCTTTTTAAAATACTCAATTACATGATAATATCGTTCCTTTTTCGTCATAATGCATTTTTCTTAAAACTCAATACAAGACAAATATTAACTAAAGGTCAACAGAATCAGGTTAATATTACAATCCTACTCCAAAGCCAATTCTGATTACCGGATTTGAGTATGGTGAATACTCTGACTCAAGAACATTATATAATATGGCAACTGTTGCGAAACCTCTCCCTCCCATTTGTTGAAATAATCCTCCTCCAACAAATAAATTATTAATCGTCCTCCTTGACGTTTGGGACTGATCAACAAAATACTCTACACTTAATACCTCATATTCAACATGGGCAAACAACATATTCAAAAACTTATGTCGTGCAAACAGGCTTCCGCCATAGTCATTGAAACTCTTCTTACCAATGTACCCTCCATAATCATAGCTGCTGTATATATATGTGAGCCTTGACCCCACATGAAAATCATCGGTAACTTTATATCCAACCAATGGTGAAATTTCAAAACTTCCACCTGTATTTGAAAAACTACCACCAATCATACCTCCTACAAACCAGGGATTCGGCCGGGTTTCTGACCTTTGTACATTCCCAAGGTTCTGATACTGAGAATATGCTGTTGAGGAAAAGAACATAAAAGATATAAGAACCGGAAAAAATATTTTGTTTAAACTCTTCATAAATGACAATGTTTATAGGTAAAACTGTAAAAATACAATAAAAATAGATCTTTTTCGTATCTATGATATTAGTAGCAAATATCGTTCCTAATAGCATATCTTTGTGCACAATAAACATAATCATTTGTATGAAATTATTAATGCGAAATATTAGATTAGTTTTAATCATTGCTATCGCAGGACTGTTAATCACCGTTTCTTGCAAAAAAGAAGATGAAATAAGTGATAATCCTTCCTTAAAACTAGGGTTTTCAGCTGATTCTGTAATTTTCGACACAGTATTTACCTCAATAGGTTCTGCTACAAAGCAATTAAGAGTTTATAATTCATCAAATAATAAGATTAAAATATCAGATTTAAGATTGGGAATGGGAGAGCAATCAGCTTTCAGAATTAATGTTGATGGTGAAGCAGGTAATATTTTTAGTGACATTGAAATTGCCGGTGGAGATAGCTTATACATATTCGTAAGAGTTACAATTGATCCGCAGGATAAAAACAATCCATATGTTGTGGAAGATGATATACATTTTCTCACCAATGGCAATGAACAAAGTGTAAAATTAGTTGCCTGGGGACAGGATGCTGTTTATATTGTACCTGATACTTACATTGCCGGATTACCTCCTTTTAAGGTAGTTGCTGATAGTTTGGAAACAACAACATGGACAAATGAAAAACCATATGTTGTTTATGGTTATGCAGTAATTGACTCATATGGAAAACTTGTAATTAATGAGGGCACCAGAGTTTATTTTCATAGTGATGGAGGACTATGGTCATATGTTGATGGTGAGTTAAATGTAAATGGCACAATAGATAATCCGGTTATTTTCCAGGGGGATAGACTCGAACAGGAATATCAAAATGTACCGGGACAATGGGACAGGATATGGTTAATGGAAAGCAGGGCCGGTCATGACCATATTATTGAAAACGCTATCATTAAGAATGGTTTTATCGGAATACAGGCAGAGTCATTTAACAGAGTTACAGAGAATAAAATTAAACTCCACAATGTTACCATTGAAAACATGAATGGTATTGGAATTTTTTCACGGGTATTTGTTATTCAGGCAACAAATACTGTTGTTTCAAATTGTGGGTTATATAATGTGGCATTAACAGGTGGTGGTTATTATGAGTTTACCCATTCTACGATAGCCGGGTACTGGCCATTTTCTGTTCGGAACACACCTGCGCTTTTCTTAAATAACTTCCTGGTTGATACTGCAGACAATCCAATACCGGTACCAATTAACTTTAATTTCAACAACAGTATTCTTTACGGGTATAATAAAGATGAGTTCGAAACTGAGATGGACGGAAATGCTGACTCATTGTACTATTTTAAAAACAGTATACTTAAAACTTCATTTGATTTAAGTAATGAGGATGTCTATACAGATGTTCTGAAAAATGAAGATCCGTTGTTTCTCGACATCGAAAATAATGACTATCGAATTGATTCTTTATCACCGGCTGTAGGTAAAGCTGATCTTGCCATCGCTGAAACTGTTCCTGATGATATACTTGATAATCCTAGAATTCCATCGCCTGATATAGGAGCATACCAGTTTGTACCTGGTCAGGATAGCGGTGAGGATAAAATATTCATACCAATACCCGGCAGAAAACATCTTAGCAGGAAATCTATACTTAGAAAACAATATTACCCGTCTATTAAATAAATATTTGGTTATTTATCCTTTATTTTGTTTAAAAAACAATAAATGGTAATAGGTATTGGAGGAATAAGTAATGCAGGTAAATCATCCCTTGCGAAAGAGATCAAAAAACAATTCTTGCATGAAGAAGTGATCATACTATGCCAGGACGATTTTGTTTTTCCTAAGAATCTGATTCCCGAAATTAATGGTCATATTAACTGGGAAATCCCTGAGTCTATTGACTTTGACAGATATAGTAGAGAACTGACCATGCAAATATCATCAAATGAAATTGTAATTACCGAAGGTATATTTGCATTTCATAACATGGAGGCTAATAAGCTTATTGACAAAAAGATATATTTAACCCTGGACAGAGAAACATTTGTAAAAAGAAAAGTAAATGACCTGAGATGGGGAAAAGAACCTACCTGGTATATTGATCATATATGGGATTGTCATAAAAAGTATATGAAGAGGAACAAACCTGCAGATGCCCTTCTTGTAAACGCAAATAACAAAATTGATCTGAAAGTAATCAATAGTTTCATAAACAGCCATATTGTTAAATAATTCATAAGAGTTATTTATTAATAACTAATTGCAACATTCTTTCTAGTTTTGCAAATCAATGTGTATCTATCATGCAGTATTTAATTGATTATATTGAAGCCGTTTACAGCCTTACAGCAGATATGGCTCCTTATCTGCTACTGGGATTTCTTTTTGCTGGAATTCTAAAAGTTGTTGTACCACCAGATTTAATGTCCAGGTATCTTGGTAAAAGTAATACTTCATCAGTTATAAATGCCAGCTTGTTTGGCATTCCATTGCCATTATGTTCGTGTGGAGTATTGCCTGCCGGAATATCACTATATAAAAACGGTGCTTCAAAGGGATCTTCGGTTTCATTTTTAATAAGCACACCTCAAACCGGTGTCGATTCAATACTTGTAACATGGTCAATGCTGGGTCTTCCTTTTGCTGTTCTCCGTCCTGTTGTTGCATTTATAACCGGAATTACCGGAGGATTAATAACCAACAAGATTGAGAATAACGATACAAGTACCATCAAAACGAAAGAATCTGTATCTTCAGACTCTATTGGTAGAAAAAAAACCTCAGGAGGTATCAAAGAAATATTCAGGTATGCCTTTATTGAAATGGTTGATGATATTGCAAAATGGCTTGTTATAGGCCTTCTGATAGCAGCACTTATTACAGTAATAATTCCTGATAACTTTTTTACTGATTTTCATTTGACAGGAATTAGTGGCATGTTACTGATTCTTGTTGTTTCAATACCACTATATATATGTGCGACTTCATCTGTACCAATAGCCGCTGTACTTCTTTTAAAAGGCCTGTCTCCAGGTGCATTGTTAGTTTTTTTAATGGCCGGTCCAGCAACTAATGCTGCAACCATTACAGTAATCGGTAAGAATCTGGGGCGTAAAACCCTTATCGCTTATATGGCATCATTGATTATCGGATCTTTGGTATTTGGATTTTTTATCGACACCTTTTTACCGGCAAACTGGTTTCTTCCTTTAAACTTAATGAGTGGAGATCATCAACATGAACTTCTTCCTGACTGGCTCGTTTATTTTTCAACAATAACTTTGGTTATAGCACTTTTGTATAGCTTCCTTAATAATATGAAACAAAAGATTAAATCTTTTAGGAGTAAAAACATCATAAGAAATAAATCATTAATGTTTGAAGAGCTGGAATTTGGTGTTGAAGGAATGACATGTATAAAATGTAAAAACAAAGTTGAAAATGGAATAATAGAGCTCGACGGTATATCTTCTGTTGTAGCTGATAACAACAATGATACAATAAAAGTCTATGGCACAAAACTTTCACCCGAACTCATAAAGAAAAGAGTTAAGGAACTGGGTTATGAATTCAAAGGGATAATCAGAAGTTAACTTTTATAATGATCTTTAACTGTATTATTATCCTCAATAGGTGGTCTTATATAACTATTATCAACAACACGGGGCTCAAGCACAATCTTTTTATCAGGAATTTCATTATAATTTATTTTGCTAAGCAGATGACGTATAGTATTTAGTCGTGCTTTTCTTTTGTCATCGGCAGGTACATCATACCATGGTGCTATTTTGGTATCTGTATAATCGAACATAGTATCTTTTGCCTTTGAATACTCTACCCATAATTGTCGTGATTTTAAATCCATCTCACTTAACTTCCATCGTTTTACAGGGTTTTTAAGTCTTGACTGGAATCTCCTCTCCTGTTCCTCAGCACTAACCGAAAACCAGTATTTAACAAGAATTATTCCTGACCGTATTAACATTTGTTCGAAGTTTGGACATGATCGCAGGAATTCCCAGTATTCATCATTACTACAAAAGCCCATTACGTACTCCACTCCTGCCCTGTTATACCATGATCTGTCAAACAACACCATTTCACCGGCTGCGGGAAGATGTTTCACATATCGTTGAAAATACCACTGGGTTGTTTCTCTCTCAGTAGGCTTTGCAAGAGCTGCAACTCTGCATATTCTAGGATTCAGAGACTCTGTTATTCTTTTTATCACACCTCCTTTACCAGCTGCATCACGACCCTCAAAAATTACAACTACCTTTAATCCTTTCATTTGTATCCAGGCTTGTAATTTAGCAAGTTCAACCTGGTATCTGGCCAGATGTTTCTCGTAAATATCAACCTTGAGTTTACCATTCTCATCAAGGTAAGATTTTCGTTTTTTCATAATGCAAGTATTAAATCAAGTAAACCACCAGGACTGAAAGCTTTCTTATTCCTGTGATAAAGCTCCAGACATATTACCATTTGCAGGAAATTGAAATACTTTTAAATCAAATTCCGGTATAACCGCAAGAACATGATCAAAAATATCTGCCTGAATATCTTCGTATTTAACCCAGTCGGTTGTTGTAGTAAAAACGTACAACTGAATAGGTATCCCTTTTTCTGTAGGTTGTAATTGTCTGACCAGAAAGGTCATGTCGTTATGAATATCCTCTCTTTTCCTTAGATAGGCTTTTAAATATTGTCTGAATACACCAAGGTTTGTTTGACGACGTCCATTTACAGTTACCGATGGATCTATTTCATTATCTGTATTATACTGATTTATTTCGTTCTCCTTACGGGTAATATAATCATTAAGTACTGTAATTTTTTTGTACTTTTCAAGCATTTCTTCATTACAAAAGTGCACACTATCCATATCAATATTAATGGATCGTTTAATTCGACGACCACCCGAATCCTCCATTCCGCGCCAATTTTGAAATGAATCGGAAATAAGACTATAGGTAGGTAAGGTGATTATCGTTTTATCAAAATTCTGAACCTTAACTGTAGTTAAATTGATTTCCAGTACTGTACCATCCGCTCCATATTTAGGCATGGTGATCCAGTCACCAATCGCAATCATTTTGTTAAAGATAAGCTGAAGTCCACCAACAAACCCAAGAATGGGATCGCGAAAGATCAACATCAATACAGCAGATAATGTCCCTAAACCTACAAGAATTGAACTTATATCACGATCAAATACATAACCAATTACTCCAAGTAGTGCAATTATATATACAATGATCTTTAGTACCTGTATTATTCCTGAGATCGGGTGATCTTTTGCAATATGAAACCTGTTATAATAATCGTTTACTGTCGACAACAGGCTTTGAAAAGCCAGAGCTGCAATGAAATAAAAAAATACAGTAACAATACTTACAATAAAGTTTGAAAAGGGTTGGTTTATAAATAAACTACTTTCAAGAGCATAGTATATCAATAATGCCGGTGCAAGAAAAGAAAGTCTTCTGAAAAATCTGTTCTTAATCAGAAGGTCATCAAAATAAGTCTTGGAACGGCTGGTAAAGGGCTTAACAACATTCCTTAAAATAAGTACCGTTAACTTATAAACTCCGTAAGCAAGTAATATCAGAATCAGATAGGCAAATATCTGATAAATTATGATTGACATTTGCTCAGAAGCACCTAAACTCTGAATGAATTCAGGTACTTTCTTTCCAATTTCATCAATTATCATGGTAGTACTAAATCTTTATTTCCCTACAATTTTTCATAAGCATCCTGATAGCATTTTCTAATATAAGATAGCTTATCAATGTATCTGTTTCTATCATAAATACGTACAAAATCAACCAGACCCTGGGCGTTATATACGCTGGTTTGAGCACCGTCAAAAATCAGGTCCTCAATATTATACCTGATGTTTCGGGTAATTTTATCAAATGTATCCCAATCAGGGGACTTTGAAACCTGTAAGTAGAAGAACTCTTTCACATCCATATCCTCATATATTCCTTCACTAAGCATATGCATGGTAAAAAACTTCCGAATACGAATAATACTTTCATAAGGTGCTATCTTTCTAACCTTTTCAAAAGCAATACCGGCATCCATAAAATACTTAATAATTTCCGATATCATATTATAACCAACATCTTTAAACCTTATAATATTTACAGGATTATTCTTTAGAAAAATAGTTCCGGGAACTGCATCAAAAGTAACTTTATGCATTTTCTTAACTTTCTGAATGGCTCTGATTATTTGCTCGTCCTGATAAACAACTTTAGTTACTGCAAATAATGATTCCGGTTCGAGTTTGTCAGGAATTGTAGTGCCATGATATCCAGGGTATGGTAATAGTGATTCAAGGATAAGTACCTTGCTGTTAGTAGCATTTTCAATAGAAGCCAGTTTTTCCTTCTTAACAATAGTTCCAACTGACCTGATAATGTCGTTACTCATAGTTGTATTTTGATTAAATGGATAATGGGCTAATATAAAAATAAATTGTTATTTAACTACCATTTCTCTGAAATACGATGAATAATTCCCTTCCCATACGTGGGACAATTGAATTTCGGGCTGTTTCAAAAACCAGGAAATCAAAATAAGGTTTGAACAGCTCCATATATTCTTCACTTGTCCCTCCAAAAGGAGGTCCCGTAAATTCAAACTCATGATTAAACAGCAAGCCCACAAGTTTACCGCTGTCGATCAGTAGGTTGCATATCTGTTTGGCATATTGTATTCGAAGAGGCCGTAGTAATGAACTAAAAAAAGTTTGTTCAACTATAAGGTCATACTTATTGAAATGATCAAAAAAATCTTCTATAATAATTTGTTCCGTGGGAAACCATGGACATCTTACTTTAAACTCCTTTATGGCATTTTCTGAATAATCAAGAATATATACATTCCTAAATCCTGAATTATACAGGTATTCTGCTTCCCAGCCTTTACCTGAACCCGGTATAAGTATTTTAATGCTTTTGTCAGTTACTTTATCAAAATACTCTTTTATGGGAGTTGAAACATGTCCAATATCCCAACCGGTTTGCTTAGCAAAGTAACGTTCATTCCAATATTGCCTGTCTGGCATACCTGAATATTTTTTACCGTTAATTCTCAGGAGCAAACATTGGGTCCCAGGGTGGCAACAGCAGAGGTTCCTGATCAAGTATTTTAATTACATCACTATCAACATACTTCTTATGAATTACAAGTCTGAACATATATTCATCAAACCAGCGGTCAGTCATTGTGAGGTAACCCTTATTACCTTTATCTGCTCCCCAGCTATTTTCCAATAACCATTTATCAACTGACCCGTCTGGCAATATATTTACACCAACGAGTGCCATTCCATGGGTTGAACCGCTTTCAAATGTTTCAATTCGCTGTGTTTTGTCCATACCAAATTCAACTCCCATCAGATCATCATAATTATAATTATCCAGATCCAGAATTCCGCTCTTAACATTTAACTGTTTGCCTACATCACATGAAAAATACATTCCTTCGTTTCCAAGGATTGATTTCTTTGCAAACTCTTTTATTCTTTCGTTTGGAAGATTTATATACTTCCAGTTAGCACCTTCTACCAGGTTCCTGTCATATTGCACTTCATACAATTTGTTATACTCCCTGGCAGGATCATTCATGAACATTATATATTCATTTAAGTCAATCCCGATAAGCTCCTCATAAAACTGTTTCGGAGTATATATTACTGCATCACTAATATTTCCATCTTTATCCTTTGTTTGCCATACAAACTCTGTTGGAGGTTCGCCTAGACTGAGAACGAGTATTCTGTAAATCTCACTTAGCATCTCCAGTTTGGCTTTTTGCTTGGCCTCTTCATTCATCCTTGAATTGGCAATTGCCCTCATTCGTAAACCATCTTCACGCAATTTTCTGCGTAGTAGTCGCGACATCATTGATGTTTTTTCACTTTGATAGGTATCAGGCATAGCAGTTGAAGGAACCAGTCCGTATTTCATAACATTATCAGCAAAAGTTGTCCACTGGCCTCCATCTCCGATCGGATTTTTAAACAACCATTCTACCTCCCTGTCATTAAGTGGTTTATTTGCTGTAGCTCTTGCTATCTCAAGGAACAGATTTGCCTTCTCAAACTGGTCCCAAAAGAAGTTATATGTTTGTGAAAACTCGAAATCGGAAAGATTGTATTTTTCCTGTACCATAGGTCGGATTGTGTTCAATCCTGTGTATAACCAACATCTTCCTGATGATTTCTGATTTGTGATACCATTAACCTCAACTTTATTCGAAAAATAATGATTTATTGCGCCATCATTGCTTCTAGATTCAGCAAGTTTTTTAATATCATTGTGAGTTATAGCATTCATCAATGCTACATCTGTAGGCGTCTTTTTAAAAGATGACATTATAGTTTTGATATCTTTTTCGCTTAACTTACCCTTTACATCCTGAGCATAAATAAATGATGTTCCTGTTACTAATAAACTTAAAACTAATGTTAATAATCTTTTCATTCTATAATTTTTTTCAACCTTTCAATTTATATTGATAACCCATACCTGCCAGAATATCAGCAACTTTTGCCTTGAAATCTCCCTGGATAAGGATTTCTCCGTTTTTTACCGATCCACCTACACCACATTTGGATTTTAAAACTTTTCCAAGTTCCTTTATTGCATCATCTGATCCTACAAAACCTGTAATAAGGGTAACTTTTTTACCCTTTCTTTGCTTTTTATCCAGACTAACATACAAACTCTGATCTTTTGGCTCAGGAGTCAGAGCTTCATCATCATACTCCTCCCAATCATTAAAATCAGGATTAGTAGAATAGACTATATTCGATCTTTTAAATTTTGCCGACATTTTTTTTATCTAAAATTATTTTCAAAGATAATGGGTTTACCCTTATATCAAGTTTGTTTTCCATTAATATCGGTTCTCCATCAATATTTACCATATCCTCATTTTCTCTTGTAACACTTATCCTTCCAGCCTTAACAATTTGAATATCTGATGACTTACCAATTTTTTTGGAAAACAATAACATAGCAATCCGTGGTAAACTGAGAAATTTTGGTTTTCTAACAATACATACATCCAATAAACCATCTGTTAAACAGGCTGATGGGGCAATGGTGGTACTATATCCAAATTGATTCGAATTAGCAAAAGCAATAAACAAAGCCTTATGATCTGATTTTGGTTTATCATTAAAAGATAATGTATAATTCCCTAAATTATACCTGAAATACTCGTTAATAATAAGATTAAAGTAACCTGTAAAACCTCGTGTTTTACCCTTTGCGAACTTATCAGCGATCATGGCATCGAATCCTATGCCTGCTATACTGGTAAAAAATTTGTTGTTAATTGTTGCAGTGTCAATTTTGGTAACAATGGAATTACTAATAATTTCAACTGACTTTTTAATATTTCTGGGGATACCCAGATGACGGGCAAGTCCATTACCAGATCCCAGAGGAACTATTCCAAGGATCGTATTGGTATTTACCAGTTGAGATGCAATCTCATTAACTGTTCCATCACCTCCAACGGCAACTACAACATCCATATTATCAACAACAGCTTCTTTGCTAAGTTCTATGGCATGACCGGCATATTTACTATACATAATCGAAACATCATGATTTTGCAAATCGATCTGTTTGCTGATAGCTTTTCTGATATTTTCGGTTTTCTTTTTACCGGAATTTGGATTAATGATAAACAGTATCCTCTTCATAACCTGAGGTAAGAGATTTCAACAATAACTACTTTCCGGCAACTACTTTAACTACCCTAACCTTTTCTTCAGCAGAAACACCACTTTCATCGGTCACGTTGTAAACAACGTTATATTCACCAATATTAGCAACATCCACATTATCTGTCACCACAATTGAGGCTGTAAGATCAATTGTATCCCCTGCAGGAGTAACATCGAAAGCTATTACCCCGGCATCTTCATAAGGAACATCCTTGGCCCAGTAAGCAGGATTAAAACCTAATAATACTATCTCAGGTACTGTTCCATCACCAGTATCATCTTTTTTACAAGCGGACAATATCATAAAAACGACAAGGGATGTTAGTAAGGTAAAGAAAATGCTTTTTCTCATATTCAAATTTTATTTGATGGTTAATGAATAACGCAAATTTAAGCAATTTCAGATGTAATGGTGTCAAAAAATATCATAAGACCAATACAATGTAGTCAACCTAAAAAGTCTTTGATACAGTTGTTTTAACAGTTAGTTAACCATTTTTATACCTTATTTCTGGTTATTTTTGCCATACATAAACTTAATTACACATAATATGTTGAGAGGAATTCACCTGTCTTTTATATTTATTACCCTGTTTTTTAATACACTGATATCTCAGAATAACGATCTTAAGGACGTAGATTTTGTTTTACCGGTAGATATTCCGGTTTATTTATCGGGTACATTCGGTGAACTACGGTCCAATCATTTCCATTCAGGTATTGATATTAAAACTCAGGGAACAGAAGGAAAAGTAATCAGATCGATAGGTGATGGCTGGATAAGCAGAATTAGAATCTCAACATCTGGATATGGAAAGGCTATTTACATTACTCATCCGGGAGGGTATGTATCGGTTTACGGACATTTACAAAGGTTTAGTGATTCAATTCAAAGAGTAGTTGTTGAAGATCAATATGAAAAAGAAAGCTTCAAAACTCAAATGTTCTTCGACAAAGGTGAATGGCCTGTACAAAAAGGAGAAATAATTGCATATTCAGGTAATACCGGAGGATCTCTTGGACCACATCTGCATTTTGAGATCCGTGATGAAAAAACCCAGCATCCTCTTAATCCCTTATTGTTTGATTTTGTGAAAGTAAAGGACTTCTATCGTCCGAAAATAACTCAGATGGCTGTTTATCCTGTTGACGAAACTTCAACAATTAACGGAGCAAATGACACAAGTTTTTTTGATTTATCAGGGTGGGGAGAAGGACATAAGATCAAAGGTGATTCTGTTATTAAGATCTCAGGAAGGGTATCCTTTGGTATTGGAACGTATGACCTAATGAATAATGTATCAAATAAGAATGGTGTTGCCGGTGTTAAGATGTTTCTTGACACAACCCTGATTTTTGAACTTTACATGGACAGGCTTTCTTTCAACACAACAAGATATATAAATAGTTTAATTGACTATCCATACTACACCAGGTCTAAAAAAAGGCTTATAAGGACTCAGATAGACACGAATAATATGCTGGGTAATTATGTACATGTACAAAAAAATGGAATAATAGAGCTTACAGACACATTATTGCATACCGTAAATTACGAAATAAGGGATATATATAACAATGTATCAAAGCTATCATTTAAAATTGTTGCTGATACCAGTAAAACCATACCTAATAATAATGTTCCATCTGACAGTAGTTTTACCGGCTTTTTCAAATATTCTGTTAAGAATGATATTAAACGAGATAGTTTTAATGTAGTTTTCCCTGCTAACTCATTTTATCAGTCTTTCATGTTTAGATTTGATGAAACAGATTGTGACAGTTGTTTGTTTTCAAAGGTTTACATGCTCCATCACCAATCCATCCCGGTTCATAAATATTTTAAGATCAAAATGGTAACCCGTCAACACCATGATAGTCTGTCAGAGAAATTATATATTGGCTATTCTGCTGATAATAAGGACTTCAGCTATGTTAACTCTGAATTCGATAATCAATTATTGACCTCAAGATCCAGAAAACTGGGATACTATAAAATACTGGCAGATACAGTTTTACCACAAATAGTACCATTAAATTTCAGTGATAAAAAATCTGTTTCAAATCAGAATAATCTAAAATTAAAGATCAGTGATAGTAAGACAGGGGTAAAAAACTACAGGGCAATGTTAAACGACAAGTGGATTCTTATGGAATATGATCCAAAAAAAGACCTTTTGACATACAATTTTGACAGCAGAATGACTGCCGGTAAGAACTCATTTCACATAATTGTTGAAGATATGGTTGGTAATTCAGCAGAGTACAAATGCATTCTATATTACTGATTCTGAATTATTAAACTTTGAACCAGGTAGCCTCCATCCTTTCACTTCTTCCTTTACAATTGTCAGACTCCTTTTTCAAAGTAAGTTCCTCTTTTACATCAAGTTTGAAATTGTAAACTCCCGGCGTAATACTACATTCCGAATCCTGATTTGTATTAACAAAAGTAATTTTATCATTACCTATTACTATTGAACCAGATGCTACAACTGAACTTTCAACATTTGGTAATTCAATCGTATATTTACGACCGGTGATAGTTAGCATTGCGCCATCATCATAACTCACCCAAGTACCATCAAGCGATACTTTAGGTTGAACAATCTCCGTTTTATCAACTTTCTCAGGTTCAACAGTATTCACTACCTCACTGTTGGAATCGGTATCTATGACCAGGTAAGTGATTACGTAAGATAGTATTGCCAAAACAATAACTATTGTAAAAAAAATCACAAATGAATTTTTACTCTGCTTTTTTTTCTTATTGTATTTCCTTTTCGCCATTGCTAAATTCAAATATCCGAGTTTATAAAATAATAATAATGTCAATTCAAAGGTAGTAAATTATAAATCTTATCTACCTTTGCACCATGAAAGAAACAATATTAATTTTAGACTTCGGATCACAATATACCCAGCTCATCGCCCGACGCGTTAGAGAACAAAACGTATACTGTGAAATATACCCTTACAACAAGATCCCAGGATCACTATCTGATATAAAAGGAGTTATTTTGTCAGGTAGTCCGTTTTCAGTTCGTGACGAAGAAGCCCCTATTCCCGAGTTAGATCAAATTAGAGGAAAAATACCAATTCTTGGAGTTTGTTATGGTGCACAATTCCTGGCACAGTCTTCGGGAGGTGAAGTTCTACCGTCAAAAATCCGGGAATATGGAAGAGCGAATCTAAACTATATTGATCAATCGTGTATATTGTTAAACGGGATGAGTAACAATACACAAGTCTGGATGTCTCATGGCGATACAATACTGAAAGCACCGGATAACTTTAAGGTTACAACTAGTACTGAAAGCGTTAAAATTGCTGGTTTCAAAATTAATGGTGAAGACACATATGGTATCCAGTTTCATCCGGAGGTATATCATACTACAGAAGGCAAAGTACTATTAAAGAACTTCTTAGTAGATATTTGCAACTGTTCTCAAACCTGGACTCCTGATTCATTTATCGAATCAACGGTTACTTCTTTAAAGAATAAACTTGGTAATGATAAAGTTGTACTGGGATTATCCGGTGGTGTTGATTCTTCGGTTGCAGCAGTTCTGCTAAACAAAGCTATTGGAGAAAATCTTTATTGCATTTTTGTTGATAACGGCCTGCTTCGAAAAAATGAATTCAAGGATGTACTACATTCATATAAAGACATGGGACTGAACGTAAGGGGTGTTGATGCTACTGATAAATTCATAGATGCCCTTTCAGGTGTTTCTGATCCTGAGAAAAAAAGAAAGGCTATAGGTAACTCATTTATTGAAGTTTTTGATGACGAGGCTCACAAAATAAAGGATGTAGTTTGGTTGGCACAGGGTACAATTTATCCCGATGTTATTGAATCTGTATCAGTAAAGGGACCGTCAGCAACCATAAAATCCCATCATAATGTTGGAGGTTTGCCCGATTTCATGAAATTAAAAGTTGTTGAACCTTTAAACTCACTGTTTAAAGATGAAGTTCGCCGCATAGGTAAAGCATTGGGAATGCCTTCATTTATAATTGACAGACATCCATTCCCGGGTCCGGGACTAGGAATCAGAATACTTGGAGAAGTTACCCGTGAACGGGTTAAAATTTTACAGGACGTGGATGATATTTATATCAGCAATATGAAATCCTTTGGACTATATAATGAAGTTTGGCAGGCAGCAGCCATATTACTTCCGGTCCAGTCAGTCGGGGTAATGGGTGATGAAAGGACTTATGAAAATGTAGTTGCTTTAAGGGCTGTAGAATCAACCGACGGGATGACAGCAGATTGGTCACAATTACCATATGAATATCTGTCGAAAGTATCCAGTGAGATCATTAACAAAGTATCAGGTGTTAACAGAGTTGTATATGATATTAGTTCCAAACCACCTGCAACAATTGAATGGGAATAGTTGCACTAATTGTGTAAAAAGGGTACTGATATAGAAAAGTGTATGTTAATGCAGCTTGTTTTAAAGTCACCGGCATAACATTCAAAGGTAAAACTCTGTCAGATATTGGTTTTAGCTTTTAATATAAAACAATCATCATAAATTAATTTGTTTTACGTTAATAATTTGGTATTGTTTTATATTTTTGGTAGTTGGAATATCACTGTTTTTTATGGATTTAAAGAAAGTAGTTTTAATATTTATGCTGGTTGTACTGGCATCATTTACTAATGCCCAATCGGTTATCGTCACCAAATCGGATATAATTGAAGAACGAAATGGCAGGAATTACTATATCCACACTGTACAGAAAGGACAGACTGTATATTCAATTTCCAGGGCCTATAATGTTACACCCGATGAAATTTATTTTGAGAACCCGGGATCCAAAGACGGCATATCTGTAAATGAGATATTGATCATACCTACTATTAACAAAGAAACTGAACTTAAAAAAGAGGTTGTTGCAACAAACTTCGATTTCTTTTATCATGTTGCTGCCAATAATGAAACCTTTGATGAAATTAGCTCGATATATATTATACCAAAAAAATATATTGAAAAGGCTAATCCAAACCTCAGTTCTCCGCTAAGAGAAGGTGAGTACGTAAAGGTACCTGTTGAAGATGCATTCGACATTCTTGATGGTAAAACCCCAACTTCACAGTATTCGGCAGGCAACTATCAAAGCCCGAACAAACCTAAAACCAAACCTTCAACTACCCTCATAAAGCCTAAATCAGGCAATACATCAACATCAGGCAATACATCAAATAATTTTAACAATGCTGCAACTGGCAATACTGTAAGTAAACCAGCTAAACCAAAAACATCATACCGGAAGCCATCCAAACCTGTATCAGAGACCATAAGTTTTGATCCTGAAATTCCTGTAATTCAAGACTATCGTCATGTTGTGATTCTGGGCGAAACAACACAAAGTATTGCTAAAAAATATGACATCCCCGTAGATCTGTTAAAAGCAGCAAATCCAGGATTGGGAAATACAGTGAATAAAGGAGACCGATTACGGGTACCGGACAAAACGAAAATGAAGAAGGAACCTGAAGAAGAACAATTAAAAGAAACTTCAGAAACTCTTCCCGAAATACAAAATCCTGTTAATACTAATGTAGATACTGTTAAATTAAGTGATGTTACAAAGAAGCAGGAAACAACAATACATATAGTAAAGAGAAAAGAGACTCTATACAGCATTGGCCGTGAATATGGTGTTACGGTCGATGAACTAATAAAAGCAAACAAAGGTTTAACAAGCAGTATAAAACCGGGACAAGAAATAATTGTTCCAAAAAAAAAAATAAGTAATCCGTATATTGTTCATAAAGTAACCTCCAATACAAAAGCAAGTAAAATTGCTAAACTATATAGAATACCTGTTTATCAGATAAAGGATTTTAACCCCAATATTGGAAACCGTGTTTACAGAGATCAGGAAATTAAAATTCCTGTTGGATCCATGGCAACTATTGTTCCTTTCACCGGGCTGGATGAAACGGTTAAAGAAGAAGAAGAACCTGAAGATTTACCTGAATCCTACAGAAATTATTATCAAAACTGCGATTTTACTCCTGATTATAACAAAACTTACAAAGTAGCATTGTTGATACCGTTATCACTTGAAGAAGCAGATAGTTTAAACAGAGAACAGTTCCTGCTTGAACCGCAACCATACTTTAAACCATTCCGGTTCATACAGTTTTATGAAGGAGCTTTGCTGGCTCTTGATTCATTATCAAAACAAGGTATAAAAGTTGAATTGTATGTTTATGATGTTGATAAAAATATTACCAAAACAATCAAGGTACTTAAACAGAGGGAACTTCGTTCAATGGACCTGATAATCGGCCCATTTTTTAATAATAGTTTTAACCAGGTTGCTTTTTTTGCAGGTAATTTTAATATCCCTATTGTTAATCCTTTGTCTTACAGGGAAGCTGTAGTTAATAACTACAAAACAGTAATCAAGGTAAAACCGGGAGTTTATTCGCAAAAGGAGATGCTAAAACAATATATTAAAACACATGCCCCAAACTGTAAAACTTTTCTGATTTCGCAAACATCGTACTTAAATGCAGATATAATTACAGATATAAACAATGAGATTAAATCAATTCAGAAGAATCAAATAAAAGTTGATAATAACGAATTATTGGAATTATCATACTCTGTGGCTAAAAGAGATAGCCTGTATGATGATAGTGACATTCCTCCTCCTTTTCAACTTGAAGGGACAGAAATATATCCAAACATACTGGAAAATTCATTTTCTGACAGCACTGTTATAAATAATTTTGTGACCAGGATAAATTATTCCGTTGACAGTCTGTATCCGTTTAAAAACCTTGCATCACCATTAAGAAAAAACCTGGTCATATTATATGGATCAAAAAAATCTTTCATATTGGATGTTCTAAACAGACTGAACGAAACCAGGGATACATTTGACATTGAATTAATTGGAATGCCTACATGGGAGAGGATCAATAATCTCAATAATAATAAGATGAATAATCTAAACCTTACATATTTTTCATCGTCGTTTATTGATTATGAGTTAGACAAAACTCAAAACTTCATTGACAATTTCAGATCATCATATAATACGGAACCTGATGCATATGCATACTCTGGTTTCGACATAACATATTATTTCATTAATGCGCTCTTATATTTAGGTAATAATTTTAACAGGTGTCTTGAAAATTTTCCAATGGAGTTACTTCAGGGACAATATAAGTTTAACAGAGTTGGCAATACTGACAATTTTGAGAATAATTACTGGAACTTGCTGCAAATTAGACAAATGACAAAAATCAAGATACCTGATTACTTGCTACAAAACAGTATCAATGAAAATGAAGAAAATAGCTTCAAATAGAGGAATATTATATATAATCGGACTTGTTATCTTAATTTCAGGTTGTAACGATAACCGCAAGAAATATTGGGAAAACGGGAATTTGCAATCAGAACTAAATTATAAGGACAACAAATTAAACGGTCTCGCTACCTGGTATTATGAAAACGGGAATAAAGAACAGGAGGTTCATTATAAAAACAATGTTCTTGATGGTCATCAGTTCCGATGGTATCCAAATGGCAACATGGAATCCAGGTCATTCTATGTAAACGGGGAACTGGAAGGTAAAGCACATACATTCAGTCCACAGGGGAAGAAAGTATCGGAAGAAACATATCGAAACGACACATTACATGGTCCATACACTGCCTGGTATCCAAATGGTGTAGCTAAAATTACCGGCAATTATTCCAATGGATTATTTTCCGGACGTTGGTTGTATTACAACGCTGCAGGTGATATTATTGGTACTGGAAATTATGAAGATGGTAATGGTATCCAAAAAGCCTGGTATCCTAATGGTAAGTTAATGAGAGAAATACCTTATACAAAAAATCTGAAACATGGTACTGAAAAATGGTACACTCCTGAAGGAAAACTTGAAAAAGAGCTGGTATATAATATGGGAGAATTGTTAAAACAATAATTACAATTTATTATTACCTGTAAATACTGGCAATTCACACATTTTTTTTATATTTTTATGCGGAAATCACTATATGTTGCTGTTTACATTGTGAACACACTCTGCAAAACTGCATGGAAAACAAGGCTTTATCATGACGAACCACGTTTTATTGGTTGACGATAATACTTCAAATTTATTGGTATTTGAAGAGATTCTTTCCGGGATTAATGTCGTTTGTTTAAAAGCAACATCAGCCACCCAGGCTTTCAGGATTCTTAAGAACCAGAGCATTGATCTTATACTATTGGATGTCCAAATGCCTGAGATTGATGGTTTTGATACTTTGATCGAAGTCAGAAAAAATAAAAACTGGAAGAATATTCCGGTAATACTGATTTCTGCAGTATATAAAGCTGACTTTTACCAGATCAAGGGTTTAGAGCTCGGTGCTATTGATTTTATAATAAAACCTGTAGTTCAGGATATACTGGTTGCCAAAGTAAAAACATTTCTCGAACTTTATAATTTCAGAAAGCAGCAGGATAAGGAGATATCCAATATGTCATCTAAAGTAAAAATGGCAGAAATAATTGAAAATGAGAACCTGATACTTAATGCTGCAAATTCAATCTTTCAAAATATAAACAACGCAACCTCTGTACAAAGTGAAGCCGAATTCATACTAAAGACTTTACAAAACATAACCAACAGCAAATATGGTTTTCTTGGCGAGTTTAATAAAAACAATTCAATTGAACCAATAGCAACTTATGATTACTGGTCAGGAGAATGTGAATTAAATACAGGTTCTTTAGTTAAACTTCTGAACGGGTTTATAACCAGAAACGATATAAGTCAAATAATTAAGAACAGAACATCAATTGTTTACAACAAGGGTTCCGCAAAAGAGGATCTGCTGAATATAAGATCATTAGCTTCATATGTTGCTGTACCTGTAATGAGCAAGAAAGAACTTAGTGGTATTTTATTATTGGCTGACAAACCTGGTGGATATTGCACAAAAGATGTTGAAAATATTGAAATATTATCAGCTGTAATAGGTGAGGCTTTTTTTAGAAAAAGGATTGAACAGGAACTGGAAACATATAAGCAGGACCTTCTGAAAATGGTTGATGACAGAACTCAGGAGCTTAAAATAAAGAACACGCAACTGACAAAAGAGAAGCAGGAAAGGAAAGCTGCTACAGATATTCTGAATTCAAGTCCTGTTATTGCATTCAGATGGAAAAATCTGTATGATACATCGATTGAGTATGTTTCGGAAAATGTAAAAGAAATTGCAGGTTATACAGTTGAAGAGTTAATATCCGGTAACATTCAACTAACAAACATAGTTCATCCGGATGATAAGAACCGGGTAACATCCGAACTGATCGGATTTATTAAAAATACAGAACGAAATGACTTTACTCATAAGCCATTCCGGATTTTTAATAAAAAAGGTGAAATTATGTGGGTTGATGAAAGGATTGTTTTAACACGTAATAAAGCAGGTAGAGTTACCGACTTCAAAGGAATAATATTAGATATTACCGACAAAGTACTGGCCGAAAAAGAAATGCACAAGCTTTCCACGGCTATTGAACAGATTTCAACTTCGATAGTAATAACAGACACAGAAGGAAAGATTGAATATGTAAATCCATATTTTAGTGAGATAACCGGATATTCTGAATCTGAAGTGATGTCAAAATCACCAAATATATTCAAATCCGGTAATACAACCGATGAAGAATATAAAGTATTATGGGAAACAATTTCCAAAGGTAATACCTGGCAGGGTGAGTTTTTAAACATCAGGAAAAATGGCGAGAGCTATTGGGAGTCGGCAATTATTGCACCTGTTGTTGATACAAATGGTAAAATAACCAATTACATTGCACTGAAGCAGGATATAAGTCGTCAGAAAAAGACAGAGCAGGAATTAGAGGTTAGAACAGAATCATTGCTTGAAAGTCAGGACCTGTTTAAAACCTTATCAGAAGCATCATTTGAATGCATATTTATATCGGAAAAGGGCATTTGTATATCGCAAAATAAAACTGCTGAAATGATGTTTGGTTATACTCAGGAAGAAGCTCAGGGAAAACCAGCCACTGATTGGATTTATCATGAAGACAGGGAAATTGTCAAAAAAAATATACTTAGCGGTTATACCAAACCATATATGGTAAGAGCTTTAAAAAAAGATGGAACTGTATTTCCCTGTGAAATAAAAGGAAGTATGTCAGTTTATAAGGGAAGACCAGTCAGGATTACATCTTTAACAGACATAAGCATTCGTGTAAATACACAAAAAAAGTTGGTTGAAAGCGAAAAAAGATATCGCTCGCTTTTGGAAGATAACCTGTCAATAATAATGGTTTTTGATCCCGAAAACGGTGAAATTGTTGAAATTAATAATGCCTGTTGTGATTTTTATGGATATTCAAGAGATGAAATGCTCAAAATGAAGATCTATGAAATTAATGTTCTAAGTAAAAAGGAAATTGACAAAGAGATATTAAGTATTCTTGATGGCAAACAAAACTATTTTGTTTATAAACACACTCTGTCAAATGGAGGAGTCAGAGATGTAGAAATATATGCAGGGAAGGTATTATTTGGGGAAAGTGAGATGATTCTTTCAGTTATTCATGATATTACTGAAAAAGTTAGAAACAGTAAGGAACTTATAATTGCCAAAGAGAAAGCTGAGGAAAGTGACAGATTAAAAACAGCTTTTCTTGCTAATATGTCGCATGAAATACGAACTCCCATGAATGCTATTTTGGGGTTTTCCCAACTCCTCGCAATGCAGGAGCTAAGCAAAGATCAGCTCACAAGTTATGTTGAAACCATAACAAACTCCGGCAGGCAATTACTACGATTAATTGATGATATAATCAGCATATCACAGATTGAAGCCGGTATAATTGATATTAAATACGAAGACACTTCGGTAAGCTATCTTTTAAAATCTGTTTACAAGCTGTTTACCCTTCTGGCAGGTCAAAAAGGAATCGAATTTAATTATGACAATAAGCTTCCAAACGATTATATTACAATCTCTACTGACCCAAGAAGAATTCAACAGGTTTTAATAAACCTACTTAGCAATGCCTTCAAATTCACATCAAAAGGTTCTGTTAGTTTTGGATGTTCACTTGTAAATGAAAATCTGGAATTTTTTGTAAGCGATACCGGAATTGGCATCAACGAATCCGATGAAAAAATAATATTTGAGCGCTTCATGCAGGCACATAAAGATAATGAAGTTATTTACGGAGGGACAGGAATTGGACTGAGTATCTCACAGGCTATAGTAAATAAACTTGGAGGAGATATTTGGGTTGAACGTAAAAAAGGTGACGGAGCTGAGTTCAGATTTACAATTCCCGCAGTGATAAAAAATAGTAATGTTGTTAGCGATAACAATACTGACATAATTTATTTTGTTCCTGATTTTTCAGGTAAGACCATAATTATAGCTGAAGATGAAGAATACAACTTCCAGCTTCTGGAAATCCTGCTATCTCAAACCGGTGCTAAAATTCTGAAAGCCAGAAATGGAGATGAGGCAATCAACCTGTTTAAAAATAATAAAACCACTGACCTGATCCTTATGGATATTAAAATGCCAAAACGAAACGGTATAGACGCAACCCGTGAGATTAGAAAGATTAACAAAAAGGTACCTATAATTGCTCAAACTGCCTATGCCCAGGTTGGAGACAAAGAAAAAATAATCGAAGTAGGTTGCAACGATTATATTGCAAAACCGGTTCAACGGGAAAAACTTTACGACACCCTTAGTAAATACCTGTAAAATAGTTTAATACCATATGGAAACAAACCCGACCATGGCACATTTACATATTCTTTTTCTTTCAGTGAACAGTGAGTTAATAAATCTTGTTTCTGAAACTCTTCATAATCAGAATATAATATTCGACTTTAATATTACTGAAAATAGTAACAACGTATTAAATGTAATTGAAACGACACGCCCACAAATAATTGTAACAGATCCTGAATTTTTGAGCAGATACTCAGATACCGGATCAAATATAACAAAGGATTTCAATGGAGTACCGGTGATCATTATCTCAGAAACAATAAACAATGAAAGAGGTATTAAATACATTAAGCAGGGGGCACACGATTACCTAAAATGTTCTGATATTGAAAAAATAGGGGTAGTTATCGATTCTGCATTGGAAAAAAAGATTCTGATTTCCAGAATGAATTTTGCAAATCAGGAAATTGAGAATTACAAAAGATCAAATCATATATTAAACGAAATAAATGATGAACCCGTTTTAAAGATAACTACATCAGGAGCAATTACTGATGCCAATAGTTCAGTGTGTAGATTGTCAGGTTATTCATCCGAAGAATTAAAAACGAAAAATATCAGTGAGTTAATCGTTAACAGTGAGTTAACCATATTTGTTATTCTTGAAAACAGGTTTAGAAATACCAATAACATTAAAAGCGAACAAAGTTTCATCACCAAATCCGGTAAAGTATTAAAAGTAGAGCTTACTCTTAAAAAGATAGATGACAGAAGCTGTTATTGCATTATTAATAAAATTGCCGCCGGAAGCAAACTACTCAGGAACAAAAAAATAACCCAGTATCAACTACTTGATATTGTTGAACATTCTGCGAATTTGTTTTACGCACACGATGTCAACGGAAAATTCACTTATGTCAGCCCAAAAGCCAGGGAGCTATTCGATTGTAATCCGGACGACTTTAACAAGTTAACAGCAAATATTTTTACAGATAATCCCATAAATGAATCGGGCAGAAAAAAAACTCAGATGGCTATAGAAACAGGGATACCACAGCCATCATTTGAATTGGAATTAATTGGTAAAGAAAGACGAATTGTTTGGGTTGAAGTTAATGAAGTCCCTATTACGAAAAATGGAAAAACAACCGGGATTGTTGGAGCTTTAACTGATATTACTGAATCAAAACAAATATCTGACAGATTAATTCAAAGCGAAAAGAAGTTCAGAACATTATTTACCCAGGCCCCTGATGGTATACTGCAATGTGATGCGAACGGGATAATAACTGACTGCAACAAAGCCTTTTGCAACCTTACAAACAATAAAAAAGATAAATTACTGGAATCATCCATTGGTGATTATTTATTCCTGAACAGCAGTGGTGATCTGGAGCTAAATGCAAATACTTTTGAAAAATCAAACATAATTGAAAGAGAACTTCACCTTCACACAAACAATGATCATTCTTTAGTTACCAGGTGTAGCGCATCAGCCCAACAAGACAGTAATGGTGTTTATTCCGGAGCTATTATACATATTTACAATATTACCGATCATAAAAAAAACCAGTTGGAGTTAATTGAACGGGAAGAGCAGTTATCCACACTTATTAATTCAAGCCCCGATATAATCTGCTTCAAGGATAGCGCCGGTAGATGGCAAATGGCAAACAGAGCAATACTAAACCTGTTCAAACTTAAAAACAAAGATTTTCACGGTAAGACAAATCTTGAAATTGCCGGAATAAGCAAAATCTACAGTACATACTACAATAATTGCAATGACACTGATGAGGCCACCTGGTTAAAAAGGAAAGCAACTACATATGAGGAATCTGTCAAACTACAAAAAGGTAAAGTCAGAATATTTGAGATTATCAAAGTTCCAATCTTTTCCGGTAATGGAGACAGAAAAGCACTGGTAGTAATCGGAAGGGATATTACCAAACGCAAAGGGCTTGAAACACAGCTTTTACACTCACAAAAAATGGAAGCTATCGGCCTGATGGCCAGTGGAATTGCGCATAATTTTAATAATATATTACAAGCAATTGTGGGATATATTGATTTTGCAAAAGAAGGACTGGATGAAAAATCGCAACGCTTTGCTGATATAGACCAGATTGAACAACATGTAAAACGGGCAACAATGCTTACCAAAAACCTGTTAGCCGTTGGTAAAGAGCAGTTTATGCATAAAAATGAGATTGATGTTAATGATATCATCAGACCTATTGTTGAACTTACCAACAGATATAACAAGGATAATATTAGTGTTGAATTTGATGAAGAACCTGAACTTCCGGTAGTTGAAGCAGACGGAGGTCAAATAGACCAGGTAATAATGAATTTGTTTATTAATGCCAGGGATGCTATGCCTGATGGAGGTAAAATAACTGTAGTAACATCTAAGGTACATCTCGACAAGGATTTTTGTAATAATAACGGGTGGGCAAAACCGGGAGATTATGTAAAAATCAGCGTATCCGATACCGGGCATGGTATGGATAGTGATACAAAAAGAAGAATATTTGAGCCGTATTTTACAACAAAAGATTTCGATAAGGGAACAGGACTTGGCTTATCAACAGCATTTGGTATTATTTCTCAACACAATGGGATGTTCAATGTTAAAAGTAAAAAGCATATAGGTACTACTTTTGAGATATTTCTACCTTTATAAGAATTTTTTATCAAAAACCACAAGACAGGATCTCACCTTCATAATTGTAGCTTATCTGACAGGATTCACAGAACGGTATTGAAACAACTGATGAAACACACTTCCCCCCCCCCACCTAAACAACTGTTAATCTGATGAATAATAACATATAAGTCAAACAGGTAAGGTCACATATGTTGTTGCTTACCTGTTAAAAGGCTATAACGTCATTGTACAGGATCATCGTATCCTGTGTACACTCTGTAGAATGATTCCAAATCCTTTTCAACTTACATGTTTGTTAATATTTTTCTATATTTATCGCATGAATAATATCAACCATAAAACCACACAAAAACGAATAACAAGTAATGGGAAAAGTATTAGTTATTGACGATGAAGAAAACATAAGAAACATATTTAAAAGAGCACTTGAAAAAGCTAATCATGAAGCGATTGTTGCAGAAAACGGAGTAATAGGTGAACAATTATACAAACAGGACAGACCTGATGTTATTATACTTGACATACTCATGCCGGATCAGGAAGGAATTGAAACAATTTTAAACCTCAAAGCCTTCGATTCAAACGTTAAAATCATTGCGATATCAGGAGGAGGTATGGGAAGCGCCAATTATTATCTTGACAATGCTGTTAAACTAGGTGCCAGTTATGCTATGGAAAAACCGGTAGTTATTTCAGACCTTATCCAAAAAGTTGAGAAACTATTAGTTTATTCATAATGACAGTTTACCGCAGCGATCATTATAAATCAAAATCTATGAAATTAATTTCAAAATTAATATACTATATATTTGGTTGGAAAGCAGAAGGAAATGTTCCTGAAGGTATTACAAAAGCCATTTTTATTATTGCCCCTCATACCAGTAACTGGGATTTTTACATTGGCAGATTATATTGTTGGATGCACAGATTGCCAATAAACCTTTTAATTAAAAAAGAAGCATTTAAATGGCCCGTTGGCTGGTTTTTAAAACAAGCCGGAGGAATACCGGTTGACAGAAGCAAAGCAACCAGTAAAGTTGTGCAAATAGTGAAAATGTTCAACGAACGTGATCCCATGCTGCTGGCAATTACCCCAGAAGGTACCCGAAAGAGATCTGACAGATGGAAAATGGGATTCTACCATATAGCAGTTCAGGCTAATGTTCCAATACTTTTATCGTATATTGATTATGAAAAAAAAATAGCCGGTATAGGTCCTCCATTCTACCCCACAGGTAACGTTGAAGAGGATTTTAAGAAGATTGAAGATTTTTACAGGGGAAGAAAAGCTAAATATCCTGATCAGTTCAATCTATCATAGATATTTAATTTAGTATAACTAATCCGTGATGTTAAATGAAGAGCGGTGTATTTTTAATATCTTTGTAATTTAAAATCGATTTAAATAATTCCTGTTAAAGGAAACCACAATAGAAATTATGTAAATAAAAACATTGATCCGGGAAGGAAGAATACAATTTCAATGTCTGTATTTCCTCCTTCAATTTAAAACTGTAAAACAAAAGTAAATGAAAAGAAATTACACCTTTTTGAGTATTGTTTTGGTATTCATTTTTAGTTCATTGATATCTGTTGATGCCTTTGCAGGTAAAAAAAAGGTTCAGCTAAGCACATCCGAGCCTGATGCAGAAATATATATCGATGGAAAACTGATGGGAAAAGGTCAGGCTGAGGTACTTATTTTAAACAACAGTTGCGTTACTGTTAAAGTTGAGAAAATAGGATTTCTGGTTGAAACTATAACTTTCTGCAATAAAAAACATAGTGCAACACCTCCTAAAACATATTACCTTGAGATGAAAAGAGATGATGCATATGATGCTTCGATCCAAACTGATATTGCAAACATTGATATCGAACTTAAAACAACTAAAAGTGAAGTGGATGCCTGGAAACTGATCAGCATGATCATTACTTCTTATTTTGATGTAATTGAAGTTACTGACCGTGAAACAGGATACCTCAGAACCTCCTGGGTAGTGCAGGCGTTTAATCAGAACACAATAAGAACCAGAATGATTGTGAAACTTGGTGATACAGACCCTCTTACCTATAAAATTAAACTGGTAAGTGAAGAATCAAGGATGGCAGGAACAAGTGTTAAAAGAGATGAATTGTACCGTGAATGGGACAGAGTATTAAGGAAATACGAAAATGTTATAGATGAATTACTGTCACGGTTAAACTAAAAGGAATACAATCAACTAAAAAGCGTTACAGGATTGATCATTGTAACGCTTTTTTATTGTTTAATTTTCCAGTAAGCATTCTCATCATCATCATGTTGCTCCTCTTCAAGTTCCCAGGAATATTTCTTAGGTTGTGGCCCGGATTTACGATAGTAAATTGCCATAATTAATCCTGAAACAGCTCCTCCAAGGTGGCCCTCCCAGCTAACATTTTTTTCCTTTGGATAGAAATCAGGAAAAACTCCCCATATCAGACTGCCATACAAAAATGTTACAATCAGAGCCAGGGCTGCCAACCTGGTATCTTTCCTTATAATACCACTTACAAACAGAAAGCCTGACAGTCCATATATTATACCACTGGCACCAATATGCCATGATGGCCGACCACTGAACCAAACCCAGATTCCTGATAAAAACCAGATTCCCAGAAGAACTCTGAATGCGATACTCCGATAAAAATAAAAAAGTGCTGTCGCAAGTACAATAGTGGGTGCAGTGTTAGCAATTAAATGGTCCCAGCTCCCATGAATAAACGGCATAAGGAAAATACCCTGAATACCTTTTAGTTCTAACGGATAGTTTCCAAATGTTGTAAATTTTATATCAAAACTATATTCTATCAGCTTAACAGCCCACATAACTACAATCAACGAAAATGGGATTAAAACCGAATAAACTAACTTTCTTTTTTCTTCTTTCATGTGTTTAAAATTTTGTAATTTACTGAAATAAAAGCAATTCCAAAATTCCTGACAGATGGAACCGCTTCGCTTTATTCACAAACTATTCTACCTTATATGATTTCATGAATCTTCGATTTCCCATAAACTTTTTTAATCATATTCGGTATGGTATGCCTGCCTGTTCGGCATACAGGCTTAAATAAGTTTATGGTCATTTCATGTTGTAATATGCTCTTAAACTGAATTATTATAGATTTCCATCCTCAAATAGCGTGCCTTTATTAAGAAATTGTTAATTGGATAAAATCAAATACTAACTTTGCTGATAAGAAGTTACTAACTTAAATTCTATCAAAGTGTATAAAAACATTTTTACTATTGTACTTATTACATTGATTTCTGTTTCATGTGCTGAAAAAAATGTGATGGACATAACTATTTCTGAACCAAAATCAATACATCTCGAAACTTTACCTTCTGCATCCGGAATAGCTATTTTTGACAATCACATATTCATTGTGGGTGATGATTCACCATGGCTATATTCAAGTACAAGCGACTATCGGATTACCAGGAGTGTAAAACTATCAGGTATTGATTCAACGGTTAATGGCAGGGTTCCAAAAATGATAAAAGCTGATTTTGAGTGTGCTGAATTACTTGATCATGATACATCAATCGTAGTTGTTTCTTCAGGTTCAAAAACAGGATCACGAGATACAGCATACATACTAAATCTCAACAACAAAACCGCCCCACACCGTAAAAATCTTCGACCACTATTCGAACAGATCAGGAAAAAGTCAAATCTTGATACTAAAAATGAGATAAACATAGAAGGTTTGACCTTTTGTAGCAATTATGCATATTTGTTGCACAGAGGGAACGTTAGTGAGAACATTATTATCAGATTATCATTAAAAGAAACTATTGATTATCTAAAAAATGATGTTCCGGTACCGGATTTCGAAATTTTCAGATTTAATCTGCCCGTTTTAAATGGTGTATCATCCGGGTTTTCCGGTGCATGTATGTTACCTGGTAATTCCGGGATAGTTTTTTCAGCATCAATGGAAGATACCGGTGATGAAATCAATGACGGGAAAGTACTGGGTAGCTACATAGGAGTAATACCACTGACATCCATGTCAGAAGGAAAATTCACAGCAACACTGCTAACAACCAATGGTGTACCGCTGGAAAAAAAGATTGAAGGTCTTTCAATTAAAAACAGAAATGAAATAATATCTGTTTGTGATAATGACGACGGTACATCAGATATAATTCTTTTTGAAATAGAATTTTATTAATTTTTTAGTAAATAGTGACCCTTATGATTATTATTTGTCATTGTGTCATGATAAACCCTAAAATTGAACAAATTGAAAAGCATTACTATATTAATTACATTCTTTATAATCATACTATCTTGCAGAGTTGCACTACCGGAAACACTTAAGGCGACTACACTAAGTGGCTATGTTACAGATGCATCCAATGGAGAGTCATTACCGGGAGCAACAGTTATTATTAAAGAATTGAAAATAGGAACCGTTACCAACAATTACGGTTTTTATTCCATAAGTTTACCAAAAGATGAATATACTGTTGTGTGTTCCTATCTTGGATATGCTGATAAATCCTTCACCATCAACCTAAAGTCTGATACAACAATCAATATTGAATTGTTTGTATCAAGTCATGAGCTTACGGAAGTAGAGGTTATGGATCAATCAATAAATGCTAATATAACAAGTTCACAGATGAGTGTGAACAAGATATCAGGTAAAACCATTCAGTCTATTCCTGCTTTAATGGGAGAAGTTGATTTAATAAAAGCATTACAATTACTTCCCGGAGTTAAGTTTGTAGCTGAAGGATCTTCAGGTTTAAGTATTCGTGGTGGTAGTCCCGACCAGAATCTGATCCTTCTTGATGAAGCAACCGTTTATAATGCAGGCCATTTAATGGGCTTCTTTTCTGTCTTTAACAATGATGCCGTAAAAAGTGTTGAGCTGTTTAAAGGTGACCTGCCTGCAAAATATGGCGGCAGGCTTGCATCATTGATCGATGTCAGAATGAAAGACGGAAATGCAAAAGGATTTCATGGTAACGGAGGTATTGGACTTATATCCAGCCGATTATTACTTGAAGGTCCTGTTATTAAAGATAAAGCGTCATTTATGGTTTCAGGGCGAAGATCTTATGCCGACCTGTTTCTCAGACTTTCAAGTGATGAAAACATACGAAACAATATATTATATTTTTATGATCTAAATGCTAAGATAAACTATTCTATTGATAATAAGAATCATATATTCCTGTCAGGATATACCGGGAAAGATGTTTTTAAAAATGGTGGTTTTGAAATGAAATGGGGAAATACAACCGGAACTTTGAGATGGAACCACATTTTTCATGAGAAACTATTTTCAAACTTTACTTTTGTTGCAAGTAAGTTCAACTATAATCTTGGTATCCCGGAAGGAAATGAAAGTGCGTTCAACTGGGGCTCTTCTCTTACAGATTATAACCTGAAAAGTGATTTCAACTGGTACTACAATACTAACAATACAATTACTTTTGGTTTTTCAGTCCTGCATCACACTTTTTACCCGGGAAAAATAGAGGGTTATGGAGAAGACTCTTTTATTACCGGGTATTCTGTACCTAATAATTATGCGCTTGAGAGTGGTATTTACATTGGTAATGAACAGAAAATCGGATCACTGGTTGTTCTGAAATACGGATTACGCTATAGTATTTTTAATAATATTGGTCCGGGTACTTCTTTTGGGTTTGATGATGAAGGAAATGTTGTGGATTCAACGAATTACTCAAATAATGATTTTTACAATACTTATTCAGGGTTTGAACCTCGCGTAGGTGTAGTGTTCCTGCTAAATGAAATATCATCAATAAAGGCAGGTTATTCAAAAAATATTCAATATATCCAGCAGGCTCAAAATTCGACAGCAGGATCACCATTACACATTTGGTTTCCTGCAAGTCCTAATGTATTACCACAAACAGGGCATCAGTTTGCATTGGGTTATTTCAGGAATTTCAAAGAAGGTACCATTGAAACTTCTGTTGAAGGATATTACAAGTTAACCAACGATGCAATAGACTTTCGAGACCATGCAGAATTACTCCTTAATAAACATTTTGAAGGCGAACTGCTCCGTGGAAAAGGCTGGAGTTACGGATTGGAGTTTATGCTAAAAAAAAAAACAGGAAAACTCTCAGGTTGGGCAAGTTATACCATATCTAAAACATTGCGTAAGATTGATGGTATTAATTTCAACGACCCCTACCCTGCCCCATATGATCGTCCCCACGATATTTCAATTGTAGCAAACTATCAGCTAAACAAAAAAATAAGCCTGGGATTTACATGGGTGTATTCAACCGGCCAACCTGTTACCTTCCCGGTAGGAAGATTTGAATACAACAATACAATAGTTCCTGTGTACTCTGAAAGAAACAGTTACAGAATGGCTGATTATCACAGATTAGACTTATCATTCACATATATAATTAACAATAACCCTGAGAAGAAATGGCATAGTGAGTTCAACATATCGCTATACAATGCATACAGCAGGAAAAATCCCTACCTGATCAGTTTCCAGAGCAGTGAAGATAATCTGAATATAACTTATGCTGAGATGACTTATTTATTTGGAATTGTACCAGCATTCACCTATAACTTTAAATTTTGATATCATGAACATCAATAAACATAGCGTCAATAAAAACTGTAAGGATATTAAGCTTTCTATGATGTTAAGGATATCAAGGATGGCAATAGTGGTAATTTTGTCAGCAATTATATTTAATTCCTGTACGGAAAAAATAGACATTGATCTTGGCACGACCTATACAAGGTTAACAGTTGAAGGTTATATAACTCCCGAAGAAAATGCACAATTTGTAAGATTAACCAAAACTTCGGATTATTTTGCAAATAAACCATCCCCTGCTGTAACAGGTGCAAGCGTTACGGTTGATGATGGCATATCCCATATTGAGTTTATCGAAGACAGTACCAAGCCAGGATACTACTATGCACCATCGGATTACCTTGGTGTTCCGGGAACCACATACAAACTGAATATTGATCTTGAAGAAGAAATAAATGGAAGCCTCAATTACAGGGCTGAAGAAACTATGCCTTTTCCAGCCGACAGGGTTGACTCAATTGCATTGGAATATAATGATCTGTGGGAGATGTGGATGGTTAAACTATATGCATGGGAACCTCCAACAACTGATTTTTATATGTTCAACGGCATGGTAAACGGGGTTCTGATCACTGATACTGTATCAAGCAAGAGTATCAGTGATGACAGACTATTTAACGGAAACTACACTGCCGGCGCTGTTGTTCTTGTGATAAATGAAGAAGATATTGAAGATGGTGATACATTTACTTTGATATTATCAAATATTACTGAAAAATATGCAAACTTCATGATGGATGTCCAGGTGGAGATCCAGCCTCATGATCCAATGTTCAGCGGCCCTCCGGCAAACGTAAGGAGCAACATCAGCAATGATGGTACGGGTTATTTTTCAGCTTATCCTTCTGTTTACAGATCAACTATTGCCAGGTATACTGATGATTGAGGATTGGTTGTTTCGGGCAACTATAGTTGAGGTTTATTTTAGGAGTCAGGCCTGCCTGTCGGCTAGCTGATGGCAGATCTATACATCAATAACTAGTTATCCAGTTTAGGAGAGGGATACTTTCCTCTACAATCAGGAACGCCTGTTTCGTCACTTCGCCCCTATAACCAATCTGCATTTTATTTTGTCGTTGGGGCGGCTACCTGCTGAATTTTTAAGTATAACCCTGTAGCCACCATCTTCTTTTGGTGAGAAATTTAAGATTGCATAACCGGAAACCCTGTCTTCTCTTGCAACCATTCTACCATCAAGTGTTGTTACATACAACTCAAAATCAGATACTCCATGAGTTTCATTAAATCCGGCAACACAGTACCTTAAATATGTAACACAAAATATATCAACTGATATTGAGTCATTCAAAGCAAGGTGTTTAGTTTCATCTATTCCTACAATATAGTCAGTGCGTTTCATCATCTTATAGACAGACTCTTTAATAACCTGGCCGCTGATATCACCAATTATTATAATTAAATAAACTACCGTTAATAAGTATGATTTCATTAAATTCAATTATAGGTTTATTTGATTCTTTGTATTTCATTAATACGATCATACCCTTCCGGAAGTATAATCTGAAGAGTAACTCCTTCCTTTCCATCACTAACAATCTCAATATCTGCATTAAGCTGATTTAGGATTTCATTGATAAAAACATGATAAATAATCCGTATTTCACCAAGATACATTTTATCCTTCAGAGTACTCATTAACCTGAATGGATTGTGAATTAATGGTGTTTTTGAGTACGGAATACCCTTTGCAGTTTCTTTTACATTTATAATTGACATTGAATCCTGAATCAGAAAAGTCAGTTCAATATCCGGTTCATCTATGATATACCTAATATTATTAAACAGTACATGGAGTAAATTAAAGACAGATTCATAGTCAAATTTCATTATTTTTGAACTGTGCGAAGAAAGACGTAACCTGACTTTTGAATCCCAGGGTATTCCAATCGAATTATTAACTTCCAGTTCGAGTTTTTTGACAAAAGGTATTACATCAACCAGGTTTGTATAAGTGTTGTTATAACCTGCTTTAAACCTTGATAAACAAGAAATAACATTCATCAGGTGTGATAATTTATATGCAGCATGATTCATAAACTTGATTTTTTCCTGATTATCCTGATAAGTATCTTTTGAAAATAAGTTTATACTTCCTGATATAGTTTGAAGCTGAGTCCGAATTTCATGATTTAGAAGTTTAATCAGATTGTACAATTCCTCAATATTATTGTCATATAACATAAGCTACAATTTATTTGTGGTTGCAATATGGTAAGGTAATTTCGATTTTACGGGTTTTTAAACGTTGCAAACTATATTTCGGGCGTTTCAAAATTTCGTTCTTTGATAGAAATTATCAAGAACAGGACAAAACTTATATTTACTACCTGAATTTGATAGTTTTGCTATTATTGACCTTTTCCAAAAAATGGTTATCTTCATCTTTATTTCCATCATCTTTAGCCCTTATCCGATCATACCTTATGGTCCTCCCCCTCCCCAGGCTGACGGTATGTTGTAATAGTTATTTAGTCCAGTACAATTATAAAAACAACCTGTTCCTGTTGCCGAAGAGTGTGTATTCCACAGTTCCGGCGCATTACCTGTTAAATCTGTATCATTACTGAAACAATAACTGAAATCAGTTACATTAATGCAATTGTTGAACAAGCCGTCAGGAATAGAGGTTATAGATGTATTACGGAAACAAAAACTGAAATCAGTTACAGCGGTGCAATTGTCAAACAAGTTGTCAGGGATAGAGGACAAGGAGGTACAATTACCGAAACACTCTGTGAAATCAGTTACATTAATGCAATTGTTGAACAAGCCGGCAGGAATAGAGGTTATAGATGTATAACGGAAACAATAACTGAAATCAGTTACAGCGGTGCAATTGTCAAACAAGTTGTCAGGGATAGAGGACAAGGGAGAACAATAATAGAAACAATTACTGAAATTAGTTACATCGGGGCAATTGTTGAACAAACCTGAAGGAATAGAGGACAAGGAGGTACATCTACTGAAACAAGAACTGAAATTAGTTACAACGGTGCAATTGTCAAACAGACCGGTGGGGATAGTGGACAAGGAAGAACACTGATTGAAACACCAACTGAAATCAGTTACAGCGGTGCAATTGTCAAACAGACCGGTGGGGATAGTGGACAAGGAGGAACACATACTGAAACAAGAACTGAGTTCAGTTACAGCAGTGCAATAGTCAAACAAGTTGTCAGGGATAGAAGACAAGGAGGAACACAAACTGAAACAATTACGGAAATTAGTTACATTGGGGCAATTGTCAAACAGGCTGGTGGGGATAGAGGACAAGGAGGTACAATAATAGAAACAACCACCAAAATCAGTTACAGCGGTACAATAGTCAAACAGGCCGTCGGAGATAGGGGACAAAGAAGAACATCTACTGAAACAATAACTGAAATCAGTTACAGAAGCGGCCGGAATGGATACGGCTGGAAGGGCTGTTAGATTGCTGCAACCATAAAATGCACGATAAAACGAAGAAAATTCCGG